>NZ_JASJOE010000033.1 GCF_030163755.1 Roseicyclus amphidinii | reverse complement strand
AAAACACCCGGTCCCTTTCCGAACCCGGCCGTTAAGTGCGACCGCGCCAATGGTACTGCGTCTCAAGACGTGGGAGAGTAGGTCACCGCCAAACCTAGAAAGAAACACCAAGTATCTCTCAGACGATGCATTCCCCAAATCCAGCATGCGCGCCGGGCCGATTGGCCTTAATGTCGCTTTTCTTTGGGCTGCCTGACAGCTTGCATTCCCGCCTCGAAACGCGGACCCTTGTCGCGTGTTCGGTAAGCGGGGCGTGACATGTCGATTGCAGCCATCACCATGGTTTGGGACGACAATTGGTTCCTCGACCGCTGGATCGGGTATTTCGAGCGCCATATCGGCCGACAGAACCTGTTCATCGTCCTGCATGGCGAGGATGCCGAGGCCCGTCGCATCGCACAGGGCTGCAATATTCTCCTGTTGCCGCGTGAGACTGTCGATCTCGATTTCGATTGGACCCGGTGGCGGTTCCTCACCGATCTGACCAATGCACTGACAGGGTATTTCGACACGGTCCTGTGCCTGGACGTGGACGAGCTGATCGTGCCGGTCCAGGAGGAGCAAAGCCTTGCCGAGTGCCTGCTTGCCCTCGACGGGACAAGCGCGCGCTCGGTCGCCGGTTACGAGCTGTTTCCCGATCAACCCGGCGCAGAGCGCTACGACGCGGGGCAGGGGATCGCCGCGCAGTGCCGCAAGGGCCTGTTTTCGCCGTTCTATTCGAAATCCTGTATCGCCAAGGGGCCGGTCGCCTTCACCCCCGGGGCGCATGGAACATTCACTGCGCCCGCGCCGCTTGCCGAGACGGTTGCCCTGTTCCACTTGCGTTTCGTCAGCACGGTCGAGCTGGAGCGGCGTCGCAGCGCGCGGAAGGCCATCGCCACGGCCGCGTATGACGCCGCGAATGTCAATGTCGCCGACATGATCGCCAGTGGGCGGCTGGTCAGCTGGAAACGTGCCGGTCGGCGTCATGGCAAGGTGTTCCGCGAGTTCGACACGGCGACGGAAATGGCCTTTGCCGAAGGGCACGCGGCCTGTGTCGCGCAGCTGGCGGGGCTGCGCTACGAGAACGACGGGCAATTCCTTTACCGGACTGACGGGTATGCGCCGACGCGGCTGCGGTTGCCCGACTGGATGCAGGCGATGTTCTGAGCCCTTCGGCGCGGGCCCCGCGCTGCAGCGTCAGGCGGCCGGGTCGTGGCCGTGGCAGGGCAGGGGCAGGCAGGCGGTCAGCACAATGTCCTGCACGGTGGCGCTGTAGCTCTCGAGCGTGACGCCCCGACGCCGATACTTGGATCGTTTGACATACCAGTCCTGCAGCAAGGGCTTGATCAGCGCCGGCAGCAGGTCTGAGGTGTCGGCGCGGAACCGGCCGCGTGCGATGCCGTCGCGGATCACATCGGCGAAATGTTGTTCGGTCAGGGCCTCGCTGTCGATGGCCATCTGCCGCTCGGCCCTGGGAAAGGTCTTGGCCTCCATGAAGGCAAAGGTGAACCAGGGCAGCAGATCCTCGGTCAGCCGCAGGTGGGCGTCGATCAGCCAGCGCAGATAGGCCTCGGGATCGTGGGTCACGCCCTCGGGCGGGTTGGACAATACGGCATCGACGACACAGGTGACCTCGGTCAGGATCATCTTGAGCAGCATCGTCTTGCCGTCGACATAGGCGTAAAGCCCGCCGATCGACATGCCCGAGGCCTCGCAGAGATCGCGCAGCGACATCGCGTCGAAGCCGCGGCGGTTCGACAGGTTCAGCGCCGCCTCGAGGATCGCCTGCAGCCGCGGCAAGGCGATGTCGGGCTTCTGCACCGAGATCGTGTCCTTGTGGCGCAGGAAGATCGCCCGGCACATGCTGGCGTTGTCGATGCGCTCGGCGCTTCCGTAAAGTTTGGCGATATCAGCATCATGCATGGTCACGGACCCGATCTTAACGCGTCGGCGCACGGAAGGCTTGCGACAAAGTGGCAAGTCGCTTATAACTTTTCGAACGAGCGTTCGATAGATTTGCGGAGGGGAGGCTGCGATCATGGGAACGGATCAAGCCCTGTGCTGGCCCGGGCTTGCGGGCAAGTCTGCCCTCGTGACGGGGGCGTCGTCGGGATTGGGAGCGCATTTCGCCCGCGTCCTTGCGGGGCAAGGGGTCGCGGTGACCGCCGCCGCCCGTCGCGCCGACCGGACCGAGGCGCTGTGCCGCGAGATCGTCACCGCGGGCGGCACGGCGCGACCGCTGTCGCTTGACGTGGCCGATGCGGAGGCCGTCGCCGCGGCGCTCGGGCAGGGGGCCTTCGACATCGTGATCAACAATGCGGGCGTGGCTGCCTCTGTCTCGGCGCTGGATCACGACGCCGAAACGCTCGACCGTGTCATCGACACCAACCTCAAGGGGCCGTTCCATGTCGCGCGGGCGGCGGCCGCTGCGATGATCGCCGAGGGGCGTGGCGGGGTCATCGTCAATGTCGCCTCGATCCTGGCGTATCGCGTGGCGGGGCATGTAAGCGCCTATGCCGCCTCCAAGGCGGGGCTGTTGCAGATGACCCGCGCGCAGGCGCTGGAATGGGCGCGGCACGGCATCCGGGTGAACGCCCTGTCGCCGGGCTATGTCGAGACCGACCTGAACCGGGAGTTCTTCGCCTCCGACGCCGGTCGGGCCCTGATCAAGCGCATTCCGCAGCGCCGCGTCGGGCAGCCCGAGGACCTAGACGGGCCGCTTCTTCTTCTCGTGTCGGACCTGGGCCGGCACATGACCGGAACCGACGTGGTGGTCGACGGCGGCCATCTCGTGACATCGATCTGAAGGATCCGAGCATGGATTTCAAAATCTCGCCCCGCATCGAAGACTATCGCGCCCGCATCGCGGCCTTCGTGGAAGATCATGTCCTTCCCGCCGAGGCGGATCCGACGGCCTGGGACGCGCATGGCAACATCGCGCACGCGCCGCTTGCCGAACTGCGCGCCAAGGCCAGGGCCGAGGGGCTGTGGTGTCTGCAACTCAAGGCCGAAAGCGGCGGGCAGGACCTCGGGCGGATGGGCATGGCGGTCTGCTACGAAGAGATGAACCGCTCGATCTTCGGCCCCGTGGTGTTCAACTCGGCCGCGCCCGACGACGGCAACATGATGGTGCTGGAACAGGCCGCGACGCCGGACCAGAAGGCGCGCTGGCTCGATCCGATCGTGTCGGGCGCGGTGCGCTCGTCCTTTGCCATGACCGAGCCGCATCCGGGCGGCGGATCGGACCCCGGCATGATGCTGACCCGCGCCGAGAAGACCGCGGACGGGTATGTCATCTCGGGGCGCAAATGGTATATCACCGGCGCCGACGAGGCCGATCATTTCATTCTCGTCGCCCGCACCTCGGACGATCCGCGGCGGGGGCTCACGGCCTTCCTGCATGACCGCAAGGATGCCGGCTGGCACGTCGAACGCCGCATTCCCATCATGGGCCCCGAAGAGCATGGCGGGCATTGCGAGCTGATCTATGACGGCATGGTCCTGCCCGCGGACCGCGTGCTTATGGGCGAGGGGCTTGGCCTGAAGGTGACGCAGATGCGCCTCGGGCCTGCGCGGCTGACCCATTGCATGCGCTGGCTCGGGCTGGCCAAACGCTGCACCGAGATCGCGCGCGACTATGCCGAGCGGCGCGAGGGGTTCGGCGTCCGGCTGGCGGACCGTGAAAGCATCCAGATCAAGCTGGGCGACCTTGCCATGGGCATCGAGATCGGGCGGCTGCTGGTGATGAAGGCGGCATGGGCGCTCGAGCAGGGCAGTTTCGCGCGCAAGGAAGTGTCGATGGCGAAGATCCATGTCGCCAACCTTCTGCACAAGGCGGCGGACGTGGGCATCCAGATCAACGGGGCGCGGGGCTATTCCAAGGATACCGTGCTGGAATGGATCTACCGCTACGCCCGGCAGGCGCGGCTGGTCGATGGCGCGGACGAGGTTCACCAGATGGTGCTGAACCGCCACCTCGCCGAGCAAGGCCGCGGGTTCTGGCACTGGGACGTCGCCGACGCCTGAGCCCATCGCATCGCCCCCGCTGCCGCCGCCCGCCCACCAAGGAGCCTTGAGACCCGTGTTCACCGACCCGCATCTTGCCCCGCGCGCCGCGAATTTCCGGCCCCTGTCGCCGCTCGAATTGCTCGACCGGACGCTCGAGGTCCACGGCGCGCGGCCCGCCGTTGCCTGGCGGGACCGGATCTGGAGCTATGCCGAGTTCGGGGCATTGGTGGCGCGCATGGCCGCGCATCTGCGCCGCGGCGGGATCGGGCCGGGTGACGTGGTGTCGGTCATCCTGCCCAACCGCCCCGAGATGATCGCCGCCCATTTCGCGGTGCCCGCCCTTGGCGCGGTGCTGAACACGATCAACACCCGGCTGTCGACCGAGGAGATCGCCTATATCCTCGAGCATGCCGGAAGCCGCGCCCTGCTGTGCGACCCGGCGTTCGTTCCCGATCTGGCGGGGCTGTCCATCCCGGTCGAGCTGCTGTGCAGCGCGCCGGGGGCGGGCGACGGCCTCGATTTCTTCTCCGGCGCGGTGGAGCCGCTGGACCTGATGGCCTGCGTATCGGACGAGACGCAGCCGATCAGCCTCAACTACACGTCCGGGACGACGGGCCGCCCCAAGGGGGTCGTCTACCATCACCGCGGGGCCTACCTGAACGCGATGGGCAACGTGCTGTCGCTCGGGCTGACCGAGGGCGCGCGCTACCTGTGGACGCTGCCGCTGTTTCACTGCAACGGCTGGTGCCACGGCTGGGCGGTGACCGCCGCGGGGGGGCTGCATGTCTGCCTCGACCGTGTCGATCCCCAGCTGATCCTCGAGCAGATCGAAGCCCATGCCGTCACCCACATGAGCTGCGCGCCGGTGGTGCTCTACATGCTGCTGGAACACGCGACCGAGCCGCCGCCGGTCCGGGTGCGCGTGGCCACCGGCGGGGCCGCGCCCACACCGGCCCTGCTCGAGAAGCTTTCGGCGCTCGGGTTCGACCTGCTGCATCTCTACGGGCTGACCGAAAGCTTCGGCCCGGCCACGATCAACGATCCCGGCGACCCCGCGGCCGAGATCGGCACCCGCGCGGCGCTGATGGCGCGGCAGGGGCGGCGGCACGCCACCGCGGGGCGCGCCCGCGTGGTGGACGAGACCGGCGCGGACGTGCCCGCCGATGGCGAGACGCTGGGCGAGATCGTGCTGTCGGGCAACACGCTGATGGCGGGCTACCTGCGCAATCCCGAGGCCACCGAAGAGGCGTTCCGCGGCGGGGTGTTCCATTCCGGCGACCTCGCCGTGATGCATCCCGACGGTCAGATCGAGATCCGCGACCGCGCCAAGGATGTCATCATCACCGGCGGCGAGAATGTCTCGAGCCTCGAGGTGGAAAAGGTGCTGCATGCCCATCCCGATGTCGTGCTGGGGGCGGTGGTCGCCGCGCCGCATCCGAAATGGGGCGAAACGCCCTGGGCCTTCGTCGAGCTGCGCCGCGGCAGCGAGCTGACCGCCGAGGCGCTCGACGCATTCTGCCGCGCCCGGCTGGGCGGCTTCAAGCGCCCGCGGCGCTTCGTCTTCTGCGACCTGCCGAAGACCGCGACGGGCAAGATCCAGAAGTTCCTCCTGCGCGAGACGGCGCGCGAGATGGCCAGCCGCGAGAGCGCGGCATGAGCGGGGCAGGGGAAGGGCGGGACCACGGCGGCCAGGATGCCGGTCTGGATACCGCCGCGCTGGCCGGGTGGCTGGCGGCGCATCTGCCGGGCGAGGGGGCGCTGACGCTCCGCCGGATCGGCGGCGGGCAGTCGAACCCGACATGGTTCGTGGACCGCGGCGCGGACCGCCTCGTGCTGCGCAAGAAGCCGGACGGCCCGATCCTGCCGGGGGCCCATGCCGTCGAACGGGAGTTCCGCGTGCTGCGCGCGCTGCAGGGGACCGAGGTTCCGGTGCCCGAGGCGCTGTTCCTCGAAGAGGATGACGCGATCCTCGGCACGCCGTTCTACATCATGCGGCGGCTGGAGGGGCGGGTCTTTGCCGATGCCGGCCTGCCCGGTGTCGCGCCCGACGCGCGGCACGAGATGTATCTCGACCTTGCGCGGGTGCTGGCGCGGCTGCACGCCCTGCGTCCCGACGAGATCGGGCTGGCCGATTACGGCCGCCCCGGCAATTACTTCGCCCGCCAGATCGCCCGCTGGACCCGGCAATACGAAGGCTCGACCGGGCCGCGCATCGAGGCGCTGGACCGGCTGGTGGCGTGGCTGCCCGAGAACATGCCCGAGGATGACGGGGCCATCTCGATCGCCCATGGCGATTTCCGCATCGGGAACATGATGTTCCACCCCACCGAGCCGCGCATCATCGGCGTGCTGGACTGGGAGCTGTCGACGCTCGGTCACCCGCTGGCCGATCTCGGGTTCTGCATGTTGCCCTGGCACAGCGCGCCCGACGAATACGGCGGGCTGGTCGGGACCGATTGGCGGGACGCGGGCATACCGGAGCCCGACAGGTTCCTGGCCGAATATTACGCCCACGCCCGGCCGACCGCGCCGCTTGGGCTGTTCCACCTCGCCTTCGCGCTCTTCCGCTTCTCCGTGATCTTCGTCGGCATCGCCGACCGGGCGCGCAGCGGCTCGGCCGCGTCGCAGGAGGCCGCGACCCTCGGGCCCTTGGCCGAGCGGTTCGCCCGGCGCGCGGTCGATCTCATCGAACAGGACGCATTCGCATCAAGGACGGGCCCATGAAGCTACTGAGTATCGTCGACAGCCTGAATGAGGGCATCGGGAAGCTGGTCAGCTTCCTTCTTTGGGCCGGGATCGTCGTGCTCTGTTTCGAGGTCGTGGCCCGCTACGTCTTCGAGCAGCCGACGCTTTGGGCGCATGGCTACACTCAGCGCATCTTCGGCGGGTATTTCGTGCTGGTCGGGGCCTACACCCTGCTGCGCAAGGATCACGTCCGGGTCGACCTGCTGCTGAACGTCGGGTCGGACCGGTGGAAGGCCTTTCTGGACCTTGTGAATTTCAGTTTCCTGGTGCTCTGGGGGGCGGTGCTGACCTACGAGGCCTTCTGGTTCTTCGAGGACAGCTGGCGCTTCAACGAGGTCGACGACAGCGCGCTGCGCCATCCGATGTGGCCGGTCAAGCTGGCGATGTTCGTGGGCGTGGCCAGCATCACGCTGCAGGGCATCGTCGAGGCGATCCGCTCCATCATCCTGATCATCACCCCGTCGGCCGATGTCGGCCGCAAGGACTACAGCCGGAGTGCCGCGAAATGAGCCCCGAAATCCTGACGATCGGCATGTTCAGCATGCTGCTTGTGGCGATCCTGTTCGGCGTGTCGCTGACCTTTGCGCTGGGTGGGACGGCGGTGGTCTTCGGCCTGCTGGTGTTCGGCATGAACGGGATGTTCACCATCGTGTCGACGATGTTCGGCTCGATGTGGTCGATCCTGTTGTCGGCGATCCCGCTCTTCGTCTTCATCGGGGTGGCGCTGGCGCGCTCGCGCATCGCCGATGACCTCTACCAGGCGTTCTACCTGTGGTCCGGCCGCACGCCGGGCGGACTGCTGATCGGCACGTCGGGCTTCGCGGCGACCTTGTCGGCGATGACCGGAAGCTGCGCCGCCTCGACCGTCACCACCGGGCTGGTGGGCATGCCCGCGATGGAAAAGCGCGGCTATGACAAGCGGTTCATGCTGGGCACGATCGGGGCATCGGGGACGCTGGGCATCCTCATTCCGCCGTCGATCACGCTGATCCTCATCGGGTTGGAAACCGGCCAGTCGGTCGGCCGACTGTTCCTCGGAGGACTGGTCGCGGGCCTTTTGATGCTGGCCATGTTCATGCTCTACGTGGGCATCAAGAGCCGCCTCAACCCGCATCTGGCCCCCGGCGCGGACGCGCTGGCCCCGCTGGGCGAGCGCATCCGGTCGCTGCGCTCGGTCATCCTGCCGCTCCTGGTGATCCTGTCGGTGCTGGTCTCGATCTTCGCGGGCATCGCCACCCCGACCGAGGCCGCCGCGGTGGGCGCGGCCGCGGTGATCCTGTCGGTGGCGATCCGGGGCGAGTTGAACTGGTCCTACATCAAGACCGTCAGTTTCGAGAGCGCGAGCCTGACCGGGATGGTGATCTGGATCGTCTTCGGGGCCTCGGCCTTTGTCGCGGTCTATGGCGGCGGTGGCGGCACGCGCTTCATGCAGGGCTACCTGCTGGGGCTCGAGATCGAACCGTGGATGATGATCGTGCTGATGCAGCTGATCACGCTGGTGCTGGGCATGTTCCTCGACCCGGTGGGGATCATCCTGCTGGTGCTGCCGATCTTCTTCCCGATCGTCACGCAGCTGGGCTATGATCCGATCTGGTTCTGCATCCTGTTCCAACTGAACCTCTGCATCGGCTACATCTCGCCGCCCTTTGGCTACAACCTCTTTTATCTCAAGACGTTGAGCCCCCAGACGCCGATTTCCGAGATCTATCGCGCGATCACCCCGTTCCTGTTCCTGATGCTGGCGACAGGCGTGGCGATCTTCCTGTTTCCGGAGCTGCTGACCAGCTTCACCGACCTTCCCGAGGGCCGCTGAGGCCCGAGGAAGACGAACCACCAAGGGAGAAGGAAAGACCATGACTGACACGACCAAGAGCGTCTCGCGCCGCGGTTTCCTGGCCGCCTCCGCCGGGACCGCCGCCGGCATGACCCTTGCGGCACCCGCCGCGATCGCGCAGGGCACGACGACCTGGCGGATGCAGACCCACTGGCCCACGGGCAACTGGTATTACGACGAGGTCTTCGTGCGGTATTGCAACCGCATCACCGAGGCCACCGGCGGCGAACTGACCATCGAGCCCTACGCCCCCGGCGCCATCGTCCCCACCGGCGAGGTGCTGAACGCGGTGCGCCGCGGCCTGCTGGAAAGCGCCTTCATCTACCCCGCCTACTGGATCGGGCGCATCCCCTCGGCCGGCCACCTGAACGGCCATATCGGCACCTGGCAGGGCCACGAGGAGATGGACATCTTTTACTTCGAGATGGGCGCCATCGACGTGATCCGCGAAGCCTATGCCGCGCAGGGCGTCCACCAGGTCGGGCCGGTGTCCTACTCGGGCCTGACCCTCTGGGCGAACCGTCCGCTGGTGACGGTGGATGACTTCTCGGGCTGGCCGGTGCGCTCGACCGGGGCGGCGGGCCTCGTGCTCGAGAAGGTCGGGGCGGCCCCCGTCTCGATCCCCGGTGGCGAGCTGTACCAGGCGCTGCAGACGGGCGTCGTGGACGGTGCGCATTGGGGCGCCACGGCAACCGCCTGGGGCATGAACTTCCAGGAGGTCTGTTCGCATATCATCGAGCCCGACCTGGTCGGTCACCTGAACGGCGAGGTGATGGTCGGCCTCGAGGCGTGGAACTCGATCGGGACCGAGCTGCAGGCGGTGGTGAACGAGGTGACCCGCGCGACCTCGGCCGAGGCGGCGGCGCATTTCCTGTATCGTGACTACCTCTACAAGCAGGAATTCGTGAACGATTTCAACGGCACGCTGACCCGGATGGATGACGAGACCATCGCCGCCTTCCGCACCGCGTCGCTGGAGGTCGTCGACGAGTTCTCGGCGCAGGACCCGGAATACTCCGGCCGCCTCGGCGAGATGCTGCGCGAGTTCCTGACCATGACCGGGCGCATCTGAGCCGGTCGCAGCACCCGACAAGGGGGGGCGCGGCCTGCGCGCCCCCCTCATCCGACACCACACATCATCCCCGAGAGGCCGCAATGACCCTGCCCAACGCCATGACCGTCGTCGAGATCAGCAGATACGGCGGGCCCGAGGTGTTGACCCCCGCCACCGCGCCGGTGCCGCGGCCGGGCGACGGGCAGATCCTGATCCGCATCGACCATGCGGGCGTGAACCGCCCCGACGCGCTGCAGCGGGCAGGCAATTACGCGCCGCCCCCCGATGCCTCGCCCCTGCCGGGGCTCGAGGCGGCCGGCCATGTCGCCGCGGTGGGGCCGAACGTCACCCGCTGGAAGGAAGGCGACGCCGTCACCGCGCTGTTGCCCGGCGGCGGCTATGCCGAATATGCTGTCACCGACGAGCGCCAGGCCCTGCCGGTGCCCAAGGGCATGTCGCTGGCCGAGGCCGCGGGGCTGTGCGAGAACTACTTTACCGTCTGGACCAATGTCTTCATGCGCGGCGGGCTCAAGGAGGGCGAAACCTTCCTCGTTCATGGCGGCTCGTCGGGGATCGGGACAACGGCGATCCAGCTTGCGGCGCTGTCCGGCGCGCGGGTCTTCGCCACCGCCGGCACGCCCGAGAAATGCGAGGTCTGCACCCGGCTGGGCGCGGAGATCGCCATCAACTACCGGACGCAGGATTACGTCGAGATCGTGAAGGCCGAGGGCGGCGCGAACCTCGTGCTCGACATGGTGGGGGGCGACTACATCGCCCGCAACCTCGCGGCGCTCGCCAATGACGGGCGGCTGGTGCAGATCGCCTATCTGCAGGGCTCGCGGGTCGATATCGACCTGATGCAGGTCATGACCCGTCGCCTGACCTTCACCGGCTCGACCTTGCGGCCGCAGTCGCTCGAGGCGAAGGCCGAGATCGCAGCCGCGCTCGAAGCGCATGTCTGGCCGCATCTCGAAAGCGGCGCGATCGGGCCGGTGCATGACAGCACCTTCGCGCTGGAGGAGGCGGCCAAGGCCCATGCCCGCATGGAAAGCGGGGCCAATATCGGCAAGATCCTCCTCAAGGTCGCCTGAGCATGGACGGCTGGCGCGCCTTCGACCGCAGCCGACACCACCCTATCTCGTCCTCGACCGAGCCGGGGTTGACCCTGACCCTGCGCCAGCGCGGCGAGGGGCCGCCCATCCTGTTCGTGCATGGCGCGACCTTTTCGGGGCGGATCTTCGACCTGCCCGATGCGCGGCTGAACTGGTTGCAGGTGATGGCGGATGCGGGGTTCAGCGCCTATGCGCTCGACATTCGCGGCTACGGGCTGTCGCAGCCCGCGCGCTTCCCCGAGGCGCGGCCCTACGCCACCGGGCCCGAGGCGATGGTCGACATCGACGACGCGGTCCGGTGGATCACCGCCCGCCACGGCACCGCGCAGCTCGTGCTGGCGGGCTGGTCCTGGGGCACGCTGACGACGGCGCGCTACGCGCTGGGCCCCGGCCGTGACCGGGTGAAGGGGCTGTGCCTCTACGCGCCGATCTTCGCCGAGGCGAATGCCGGGTGGATCGACATGCTGGCCGACCCCGCCGACCGCACCCGCCTGCGCCCGCTGGACGCCTTTCGGCGTGTCGATCTGTCGGACACGCGGCTGCGCTGGGACGGGCAGCTTCCCGCGGGGGCGCAGGGCTGGCGCGACGACGCCGTGATGGAGGCGCTGGTCGCGGCCTCGGTCGCGGATGACGGCAGCGCGACCGAGGGGCCGCAGCCCTGTTTCCGGGTGCCGAACGGCACCTTTCAGGAGTTGTGGGAGTGTTTCAACGGGCGGCCGATCTACGACCCGTCCGAGCTGGACTGTCCCACGCTGCTGATCCGGGGCGCGCAGGACCCGACCTCGACCCGGAGCGATGCGCTCGCCCTGTTCGACCGGCTCACGATGACCGACCGGGACTATGTCGAGATCAACGGCGGGACCCATTTCCTCAATGCCGAGGCGCGGGCAGGGGCCTTGTTCGACGCGGTGACCGCCTTTGCGCGCAGGTGTTGAGCGACCGGCCCGCGTGACCCGCCGCACCGCTTGATTTCCGGGCCGAGGTTTGCTTCTCTGCGGGTCGCAGGGCCGGCGATGGCGTCGCCGACACGTGCGCCCGCGGGCGCATGCCTGCCCCCCTCCTGAACGCCGGGAACCGTGATCCCCGCCGATGCGCCGGCCCCGGAGCCAAGGCCGCGCCCGGCGCGGATCCATGCAAGGAGGAGGTCACATGGACCGTCCCGAATTCTATCGCTTCCACCAGGGTGAAAAGACCCTTCCCTTCGCGCCCGAGGAATACGAGGCCCGCCTCGCGCGCCTGCGTCAGGACATGGAGGTCGAGGGCATCGGCGCGGCCGTGCTGACCTCGATGCACAACATCGCCTATCACTCAGGGTTCCTTTACTGCGCCTTCGGGCGGCCCTATGCGCTGGTGGTGACGGCGACCGAGAGCGTCGTCATCTCGGCGGGCATCGACGCGGCCCAGCCGTGGCGGCGGGCGCATGGCGACGCGATCACCTACACCGACTGGCAGCGCGACAACTACTGGCGCGCGGTGCGCGCGGTCACTGGCACAGGCGCGGTGATCGGGGTCGAGGCCGACCACCTGACGCTGGCGCAGAAGGCGCGGCTCGAGGCCTTCCTCGCGCCTGCCGAGACGCGCGACATCGCACCGGCCACCATGCTGCGCCGGATGCACAAATCACCCGCCGAGATCGCGCTGATCCGCGCCGGGGCCGAGACCGCCGATATCGGCGGCCATGCCATCCGCGAGGCCATCGCGCTGGGCGCGCGCGAGATCGACGTGGCCATGGCCGGGCGCGACGCGATGGAGCTGGAGATCGCGCGCCGCTTCCCCGAGGCGGAGTATCGGGATACCTGGGTCTGGTTCCAGTCGGGCATCAACACCGACGGCGCGCATAACCCGGTCACTGCCCGGCGGCTGGAACGCGGCGATATCCTGAGCCTCAACACATTCCCGATGATCTCGGGCTATTACACCGCGCTCGAACGCACGCTGTTCGCGGCCGAGGTCGATGCCGCGAGCCTGGCGATCTGGGAGGCCAATGTCGCCACCCATGACTACGGGATGAGCCTGCTGAAGCCCGGTGCCAGCTGCTCGGGCGTGACGCAGGCGATCAACGCCTTCCTCGCCGAGCGCGACCTGCTGCAATACCGCACCTTCGGCTACGGCCATTCCTTCGGCGTGCTGTCGCATTACTACGGGCGCGAGGCGGGGCTGGAGCTGCGCGAGGATATCGACACGGTGCTGCAGCCCGGCATGGTCATCTCGATGGAGCCGATGCTGACCATCCCCGAGGGGCAGCCCGGCGCCGGTGGCTACCGCGAGCATGACATCCTGATCATCACCGAGGACGGCGCGGAGAACATCACCGGCTATCCCTACGGCCCCGAGTTCAACGTGGTCGGCTGACCGCGCCAAGCGCGCCGGGGATGCGGGCCTGCCCCGCGACCCCGCCCAGCATCGCAAGGTGCCATGCCAGCACCTGGTTGCTGGCCAGCACCGGCTTGCCGATGGCGGCCTCGATGGGCTCGATCTCGTCGAGGGTGCGCAGGTTGGTGCAGGACAGGAAGACCGCCTCGCAGTCCTGCGCCGCGCCGATCCGTGTGCCCGCTTCGCGGATCGAGGGGCCGGAGATGCGGACGACGCGCGCCTCTTCCGAGACGTTGAAGCTGCCGAAACCCGCGACGTCGAGGCCACCGGCGGCGAAGACCGCCCTGAGCCGGTCCGAGACGCTGGCGACATAGGGGCTGACCAGCCCGATGCGCGAGATGCCCAGCGCACGCGCCGCCGCAAGGCAGGCGGTCACCGGGTCGCTGACCGGCAGGTCGGGCGCGTTCAGCCCGGCGCGGATGCGCGCGTGGACCTGATCGGCCCCGATCTGGGCCGTGGCCGAGGTGCAGCCGTAGCCCACCGCGGCAAAGCGCGCCCCCTCGGGCAGCCGTCCGGCGGCCTCGGACAGCGTCCCCTCCATCGCGGCCAGCGTCTCGGGCAGGACGTGCTGGCCCGAGGGGACGCGGGTGGCCAGCACCTCGACGGGCGCGGGCAAAAGGCGGCGGAAATCGGGCTCGAGGGTTTCGTCGGCCTGCAGGACGATGACGCCGATCTGCGGCGGGCGGACGGGGTCGGACACGTGGTCGAGCTCCATCAGATCACCTGCAACTCCGGCCCCGCCGGGCGCGTGAGGAACCGTGCGCCGCCCGGCTCGATCACGATGTCCTCTTCGTGGACCATCAGCCGCCCGCCCTCGACCCTCACGGAGGGCTCGAGCGTCAGGACCATCCCCGGCACCAGCACCGTGCGGTCGGCGGGGATGATCGACGGCCCCTCGGTCAGCTCCATTCCCAGACCGTGCCCAAGCCGCCCCGACCCCGGCCCGAGCCGCACAACGGCCTCCATCGCGGCATGAATGTCGCAAAACCGCGCGCCGGGGCGCGCGGCCTCAAGCCCTGCGGCGACGGCCTCGATCAGCCGCGCATGGGCGGCTGCGACCGCGGGCGAGGGCGGCCCGACCGAGAGGTTGCGGTCGAAGTCGCAGAAATACCCGTCGCGCACCGCGCCGGTGTCCAGCATCAGCACATCGCCCCGCGCCAGCGGCGCATCGGTGGCGGGCGAGATCACGTCGTCATAGCCGCCCGGCCCCGCCGCCCCGGCGAGATAGGGCACCCAATCCGCGCCCTCCTCGAGGCAGAGGGCCTGGAACCGGCGGAACACGGTCGAAAGGGGCACGCCCTCGGCCGCGATCTCGGGGACCCGGTCGAAGGCGCGCCCGGCGATGTCGGTGATGGCCTCGATCCGGGCGATCTCGCGCGGGGATTTGACCTGTCGCAGCGTGGCCGTGATCGATGCGTCACCCGTGATCCGCCGGTCCCCGAGGGCTTCGGTCAGGCGCGCCAGCCCCTCCAATGGCATGCGCAGGTGGCTTTCGAGGTGACGGGCCACGCCGATGCGGCCGCCCGGCGGGGTCAACTCGCGCAGGGTCGCGGCCAGAAGGCCGATGCCGTCGTCGGTGTAATCCGGCGCATCCCAGCTGCGGATATCCGTGACCCAGGTCCGCCCCATCAGCGGCGCGCCGATGGCCGGGATCACCGCGACCGGCGCGCCGGTGGCGGGCAGGATCAGGAACCATGGCCGCGTCGGGCTTTCCCAGAAGCGGGTCAGGAAGCCCGAGTAATACCGCACCTCGGGCTCGCGCGTCAGCAGGAGCGCGGACAGCCCCTCGGCCGCCATCATCGCCTGCGCCCGTTCGCAGCGCGCCGCGAATTCCTCGGCCGGGAACAGGGGCGCGCCGGGGGCGCTCATGCGGCTTCCGCCCCTTCGGAGAGGATCACCAGCGGCGTCGCGGGCGGCTTTGCAAGGGTGGCGTCGTCGGCCAGCAGCGCCGCAAGCCCCGCCGCGCCCGAGGGCGTGGTCGCGCCCAGCCCCATCGCCCCGGCGATCCGGGCGGCCTCTCCGGCCTCGGCATCGGTGACGGTCACGTAGCGGTCGGCGGCGTGGCGCAGTATGTCGAAGGCCAACATCGAGGGCGCCTTGCAGTCAAGCCGCCCCATGGTCGAGACCGGCCCGTCGACCGTCACCATCTCGCCCGCCCGCGCGCTGTCGCGCAGGCAGGGCGCGGCCTCGGGCTCGACCACCACGATCTCGGGTTGGACCGCCCAGTTGCGGCGGATCATGGCGGCGACCGCGGCGGCCATGCCGCCCACGCCGGCCTGCAGGTAGACATGGCTGGGCCAGTCGCCCGCGGCGGCCAGATCGGTGCGCATCTCCTCGGCCATGACGGTATAGCCCTCCATCACCAGACGCGGCGGCTCGGTATAGCCGGGCCATGACCCATCGGCGAGATGGATCGCGCCGGTCGCCTCGGCGTCCGCGATGGCGGCGGCGATGCTCTCTTCGTAGGTCGCGCCGGAGCGGACCACCTCGGCCCCCAGCGCCTCGAGCCGCCCGACGAAGGCCTGCGGCACCGTGTCGGACAGGTGGATGCGGCAGCGCGCGCCGAAGTGCTGCGCGCCGAAGGCCACCGCCATGCCGTGATTGCCCGCGCTGGCACAGACAAAGACCGGCACCGGCCCGTGATGCGCGGCGAGGGCGGCGCGCAGCGCGTCGGCCTCGGTCGTCTCCAGCCCCAGCGCACGCGCCAGAAGCACGGCCACCGCGTAGGTGCCGCCGATGGCCTTGAATGCACCCAGGCCCATGCGGCCGGTCTCGTCCTTGCACAAAAGGGCACGGTCCCCGATCGCACCGCGCCGAAGCGGTGTCTTGCGGTAGGGGGCGAACCCGTCATGAAAGCGAAGCGCGCGGTCGGCATCGAGATGCGGGGCGTCATGGTCGGGCAAGGGGCGGCTCCTGTGGTGGCGGGCGTTGGCGGGCGTGCATCGACCGTAACGGACCCGGTTGCGACGGGAAAGCCGCCCGCGACCTTGATCGAGGGCAGGGCGGCGTCAGGCGTCCTGCCACAGCGGCGCGCGTTTCTCGATGAAGGCCCCGATCCCTTCGCGCGCATCCAGCGCCAGCATGTTCTCGACCATCACCGCGGAGGCATGATCATAGGCCTCGGCCAGCGGCATCTCGCGCTGGGCGTAGAAGGCGCGCTTGCCGGTGGCGAGCGTCATGCTCGATTTCGAGGCGATTTTCAGCGCCATCTCCCGAACGGCGGCCTGCAGGTCGTCATCGGGGACCGCACGGTTGACGAGGCCGATCTCGGCGGCGCGCGCGGCGGAGGTCATGTCGCCGGTCAAGAGCATCTCCATCGCGTGCTTGTTCGAGACATTGCGCGACAGCGCGACCATCGGGGTCGAGCAGAACAGCCCGATATGCACGCCCGGCGTGCTGAACCGCGCGCTTTCGGCCGCGAGGGCAAGGTCGCAGCTGGCCACCAGCTGACAACCCGCGGCGGTGGCGACGCCCGTCACCTCGGCGATGACGGGTTTCGGGCAGGTCACGATGCCCTGCATGACGCCCGAGCACATCGCCATGACCCTGGTGAAATAGGCCCTGCCGCCGTCCTCGGCGGCGCGCCCGGCGGTCATCTCCTTGAGGTCATGACCCGCGCAGAAGGCGGGCCCATGCGCCGCAAGCACCACCACGCGCACGGCCGGATCCTGTCCGGCCGCGGCAAAGGCCGCGCCGAGGGCTTCGAGCATCGCCTCGGACAGCGCGTTGCGCCGCGCCACGTCGTTGAGCGTCAGGCGCAGGATGCCGGTGTCGCTCAGGTCCTTGAGAAGAATGTCGTCCGGGGTCATGGGCGGGTCTTTCAGAAAATGTTGATCTCGACGCTGTCGGCCAGCGAATTTGCGATGAAGCAGTAGCGATGCGCGCGGTGCTGCATCTCGGCCAGCTTGGCGTCCTCGACGGAAAACCCGGTGTCGAAGCGGACCACGGGGTTCAGGTCGATCCGGGTGACGGCCATCTGCCCCGTCGCGGTCTTGCCCAGATGCGCCTCGGCATGGTCGTGGTAGCTTGCGACCGGCCAGCCCGCCTTGGCGCAGAGCGCAAGGAAGGTCATCATGTGACAGCTCGACAGCGCCGAGGCGAGCGCCTGCTCGGGGTTGGTGTTGGCAGGATCGCCGCCCCAATCGGGGGCGGCGTCGACCGGGATCTCGTGGGTGCCGTTGAACGACACGACATGTTCGTTCGAGAACCGTCCCGGCTCCAGGGTTGTTTCGGCACGCTGCCAGTGCAGCTCGATCGAGAGATGTGACATGGCGTTGGCCCTTGGTTGCGCGCGTTCAGGCGGCGGCGATCTTCTTCTTGGGGTCGTAGAAGGGGCGCTCGACGATCCGCGCGGACACGGCCCCCGACCTGGTGACCACCTCGACCTCGGTGCCGATCAGGGCATCCGCCGCCGTGACCATGGCCAGGGCGATGTTCTGCTCGAGGCGCGGGGAATAGACCGCCGAAGTCACCTTGCCGATGGTCTCGCCGCCCTTGGTGATCGGCCAGAAGGTCGTGTTCGGCCCCTGCAGCGGGTTGCAGTCGAGCACGAGGCCCACCTTCTTGCGCGCCGGGCCTTCGGCGTGGATGCGGCGCAGCGCAGCCTTGCCGATGAAATCGGCCTCCATGTCGAGGTTCACGAGGCGGTCGAGGCCAAGTTCATAGGGGTTGGTGTGAATATCGGCATCGGCGTGGTAGGACAGCATCCCGCCCTCGATCCGGCGGATCGACGAGGTATGGCCGGGCTTCAGCCCGAACTGCATGCCCGCCGCCATGATCCGTTCCCACAGCGCATCGCCCATCGTGCCGTCGCGCAGATACAGCTCGTAGCCCAGTTCGCTCGACCAGCCGGTGCGCGACACGATGAGCGGGATGCCGTCCAGTTCCACCTCGCGCAGCCAGTAATACTTGAGGTCCATGATGCTCTCGCCGAAGAGCTCCTGCATCACGAGGCCCGATTTCGGACCCTGAAGCTGCAGCGGCGAGACATCGGGCTCGCAGATCTGCACGTCGAGGCCGGAATGCACGGCCACGCCCTGCGCCCAGAGCAGGATGTCGCTGTCGGCGAGCGAGATCCAGAAATGGTTTTCCGCGAGGCGCAGCAGGATCGGATCGTTGAGGATGCCGCCGTCGGCGTTGGTGATCAGGATGTATTTGCACTGCCCGACCGCCATGGTCGACAGGTCGCGCGGGGTCAGCATCTGCACGAAGCGGGCGGCATCGGGGCCGGTGATCTCGACCTGCCGCTCGACGGCGACGTCGCACAGGATCGCCTCGTTGACGAGGGTCCAGAAGTTCTGTTCCGGGTCGCCGAAGTCACGCGGGATATACATATGATTGTAGACCGAAAATCCCTTGGCACCCCAGCGCACGGTCGCGTCGAAATAGGGGGATTTGCGGATCTGGGTGCCGAAGCCGAAATCGTCTGCCTGTGTCATCTGTCGTCCTCCCAACGATCGGCCCTGTCGGCCATGACGTGATCAAGATCATCGAGGATCTAGAGCGAAAGGGCGCCACGGTGCGGTTCGGAATTCAGCAAATCAAAGACCGTTCGGACCGATTTTCGAGCCCGTTTTGGACAGTTCGGACTTGACCTCTCACCGCACCACTCACCGCGCGCTTCGCGCGATCAGCTTGGCGAGGTTGGGGCGGTTCGTCTTGATCTGGCGGGTGGCGATGTAGGTCATGTAGCGGTCGATGGCGAGATCGGCCGACAGCATCCCGTCCATGAGGGTCTGGAAGCTGGCGAGATCGGGCGTGGCGACCTTCATCACGTAATCCATGCCGCCGCCGGTGGCGATGCAGTCGATCACCTCGTCGAGGGCCCGAACATAGGCTTCGAACCGGTCGAAATCCGCCTTGCGGTGCCGGTTCAGCGAGATCGTGACGACGACCTGCGTGAAATCGATGATGCGCTCGAGGGCCAGTTCGGCGTGATAGCCGCGGATGAAGCCCGCGCCCTTGAGCCGGACAAGCCGCGCCCAGCACGGGGTCGGCGACAGGTTCACCAGTTCGGCCAGCCGTGTCTTGCTCAGCTGTCCGTGCTGCTGCACGGCGCTCAGGATGCGGATGTCCGTCGCGTCGAGACCTTGGCGCTTCATGCGATGGACACTCCCTTCGGGTTCGAGGCGGCCGCAAGGCCGTGGTCCGGGCTGGCCGGTTTGCCCGAGCGGGCCGAGCCCGCGCAGCATGGCGCGGAAATCGTGGCGGCGGAGCGAGGTTTCCGACCCTTCCCCGGATGACAGCGTCAATCAGCGCGGTTTCAATGGCACCCGTGGTGCCGCCAGGACGGTGCGGACCTGCCCGCGATTGCGGAGCGTCGCTGGCCGAGCTGACGGGGACCATCCACTCTTTCGACAGGCCTGACTGCCATCCGGGCAACTGCGCGCTGAAGACAGTCGCCGCGGAAAGCACTTGCGTGCGGACTGGGAACGCCGGAGTGATAACGTGGGCCAATCATTAACCCCGAATTCAGTTTACCTGCGGGCGAGAGTGGTCTGATGAGTCCCTGCCTCGTGGCAAACACACCTCGGCCGGGGTGTCGCGCAACGTGGTCGCGGGTCCGCCCGCGGGTGGCAGTGCGACAGTCCCGCTCCGGCCCTGCATCCTGAAGGTTTCCGGCGAGACATGAGCGTAACGAGGCCCGAAAAGACCAAGGAGCTTCAGGTCATCAAGGCAGCCTTCTGTTTTCGCGTGGAACAGAGGATGGGCGACCTTGGCATGACGGCGTCTGAACTCGCATCTGCGACCGGCAACCCGAGATCCACCATTTCGGAGCTTCTGAACCTCGAAAACATGCGCCTGCCGAGCGTGCCGTCATTGATCAACATTGCCCGCGCCCTGTCGATCAACGTCTCCGAGCTGCTGCCGGACCACCTGCTTTCCATGGATGCCGACTTCCATCAATCTCGGCGCGTCTTCTTTCCTCATGGCCTGGTCAGCCTGCAGCAGACGGTGGACCTGATCACGAAATACAGTTTGAGATCGGGAATTTTCTATCATCCCAGGACGATTCCCGAATTCCTCAAGTCGCCGGAGATCCTGGCGCTCGAGATGGGCGTTCCCGTGGACAGCGTGACGCAATACGTGGCAGGGCTTGCGCATCTGCGTGATGCGAAGCTGTCCGGGGTTCTGGTTCTGGACGAGTCGATCCTTGAGCATCTTGTCGACCGAAAGGGCATCTACGACGGGTTGAGCCGCCAGTCTTCCATTGACGCGGTTCAAGCCATCCGGAAGTTCGAAGCCGATCACGAAGAAGATATCACCTTGCGCCTGTGCGACAGGCTGCACAGCAAGATTGACCCCATTCTCATCCTGAGCAAGGATATCGCAATATCGGATTATTTCGGGTCATTGCTTCTGATTACCGATGGTGCGCTGATTTCGAGCGCCAAGGAAAAGTTCATGCAATTCTGCGACTCCGGTAAGGCCTTCGAAGATTGGCTCAAGGCCCATTGAAGCGGCTGAACCGGTGGATTTACGGGCCTGCAGGCCCGTCCTGATCCGCGCGGCCCCCTTCTTTCTCCGCCCCATGTTCACAAGAATGAACACCACCGCGGCCGGTCGGTACTGTCTGCGCGAACAGCGCCCCATGGCAGTTGCGCAGGGACTTGCCGGTGTTGCTACGTCTCGCGACGAGGCGCCCCGGACGTGCAGTCACGGGGCAATGTTGACTGACGCATGCGCTGCGCACCGAAGGGATGGAAGATCGATGACACTCAGGAAAACGCGTATGGAAGCAGGTGTCCCGGTGGTCGCTGCGACCGGAACACACGGCAACGCCCGCAGGCAGCCTTCCCGAGTGCCCCTGATGCTCAGCACGTCCTTGGCCCTGATCGGAGGGCTTGGCTACGTGCAAAGAGCCTACGCGCAGACGGTCAGCCAGGGTTCTTTGTCGACGTCCAATTCCGCAACCGTCGAATTGCACGGGCCGGGCACATTCGAAACTCAATCCGGTTTCTCGGTGAATGTCACTTCGGGCGATGCCATCGAGATCACGACCGCTCCGGGGCATACGCCGCAGTCGACCGACGTAACCACCTTCCGTGATTACAGTGGCGGCATGATAGCAAGTTCGCTCAATGACGGGATCAAGGCAGATATCGAATTCGGCAGCCTTGAAATCACGACAACAAGTGCCATCAATGGTGGTTTCCTCGGGATCGATGCCGATCTTGGAACGCAGGCCACAAACGGGACGTCGAACGCGAGTGATCTTTCGATCTCCGCCGGGTCCATAACTTCCGAATATGGTGTGAGAACCAGAAACTTCGGAAACGGTGATCTGGAAATCACCCTGAGCGGTGATGTCGTCGCAACCGATGGCTTCGGGATCAAGGCAGATTCCAACAACATGACCGCAACCGGAAACACGCTCTCGATCACGGTCGGCAATGTCACATCGGTCGATGAGGGGATCGATGCAACGTTGACGGGCGTCAGCGGCACCCTCAACATAACCAGCACGGGAAATATCGTTTCCAGCGACGAGGATGGCGTGAACGCCTTTCTCGACAGCAGCGCTCCGCAAGGCGCGGAGATGAATATTTCCGTCCACACGGTGCAGGGCGGCAATTACGGCATATTTGCGAACACCGCGATTGCGCCGGCAGAGAGCCAGGCGATTTCGATCACTGCGACAGGTGATGTCACCGGCCAAAACGGGTCGGGTATCTATGTCAGCGGCTACGGCGACTTCACGATTAATGTCGGCGATGTGACGGGTGGAGGTCAATCAAGCGGTTATGACCACGGTCTCTCGGCCTACTACATCAATCGCGGCGATCTTACGGTCACGGGCGAGACCTTTACCGGCGGGTCAGATGGGGTTTTCGCCCGTCATTCCTACAGCGGTTCTCCAACCTCGGGCAACCTGAGCATCACTGGCACAACGTTCACCGGCCAAGCTGGGGCAGGGGTCAGGGCACTGCATCGGGGAAATGGCGACATCACCATCACGGCCAACACGGCCACCGGTGCCTACGACGGGATCAATGCCCGCCACGACGGCGACGGCGACCTGGTCATCACGACCACTGGCACCGTGACGGGCCAGGACGGCGCAGCCATCCAGGCCGAGCATCATGAAACCGGCAACCTCTCGGTCACGACCTACGGCACATTGATCACGCAAGGTGGCAATTTCGGGAACGGAACGAACGGCATCTGGGCCCGGCATGACGGCGACGGTGATCTGACCGTGATCAGCCACGGGGCCATCGACGCAACGGCGGGTGACGACGGCATCGACACCGAGCAATCGGGCACCGGCGACCATGTCATCGTCGTGAACGGCGACATCACCGCCTATGACGAGGGGATCAACGCCGACCATGATGGCACCGGCCTGTTCTCGATCACCGTCAACGGCGACATCGATGCGGACGGCGACGGGATCGACGCGGATCGAGATACCGGGGACGGGCCGGCGCAGGGCGACATGGTGCTTGTCGTCACCGGGACCGTCACCGCGGGAAGCGATGCGATCCACATCGATCACGAAGGCGACGGACGCATCGACATCACGGTCTCGGGCGATCTCGTTGCGGACTCCGACGGGATCAAACTCGACCATGACGGCGAGGGTGACATCGACATCGACGTGAGCGGAACCATCACCGCTGACGGCAACATCGGCATCGATATCGACCACGAAGGAAACGGTGACATCACGATCGCCGTCAACGATCTGGACGCGGACGCGGACGGTGTTCAGGTCGATCATTCCGGCGAGGGCGCGCTCGAGATCACCGTGAACGGAGACCTCGGCAGCGCCTCCGGCGACGCGATCGAAGCGACCATCGCCGGAGAGGACGACATCACCATTGTCATCGCCGCGGACGGCCATGTGCAGACCTCGGGCACCGATGACACCGACTTCGCCATCCAGGCCCTTGCGTCGAACGGGGCCGTCGACGTCACCAACGCCGGGATGATCACGGGTGCCGTGGACCTCAGCAACTCCAACGTGCTGCGGAACACCGGCACCTGGTCCCTTGCGGGCACGACCAGCGACTTCAACGCGACGGGTGACAGCCTCGTGGAGAATACGGGCCTGATCCTCGCGGCACAGGATGCGGAGGCGGGCGAGACCAGCGTGATCGACAACCTCGACACCTTCCGCAACGGCACCGGCGGCACGATCCGGCTGGCGGATGGCGCTGCGGGCGACGTGTTCCGTATCGCAACCACTGGCAGCGGCTCGGGCGATTTCGTGGCCAACGGCGGCACGGTGGAGATGGACGTGGTGCTGGGCGGCGACGGCTCGGCCACGGACCTGCTCGACATCAGCGGCGACGTGATCCTCGACGCGGCACCGACGGCGCTGTCCTTCACCCCGGTCGGCGGCGGTGGCGGCAGCACGGTGACGGGGATCGAGGTGGTGCGCGTCGGCGGCGCGTCGGATGCAGGCGCCTTCACCCTCGCCGCGCCGGTGGAGCTCGGCGCGCTGGCCTATGACCTGTCGCTGGGGGACTGCACCGATCAGGCCGACAGCAGCTGGTATCTCTGCAATACGGGCGTCAGCGCCTCCGGCGCGGTCTTCGAGGCGATGCCGGGGATCATCCTGGGGCATTTCGCGCGGGCCGAGGGCCTGAGCCAGCGGCTTGGCAGCCGGATCACCAGCCGCGCGGTCACCGCCAGTTCGCGGGGCAGTGCCGACACGGTCGACAGCGCCGCCCGCCGGGCCGTCGGTCCCTGGCTGCGCACCTGGGGCGGCCGGGCCGATGTCACGCCGACCACCTCGAGCGGCGGCACGTCCTGGGAGGCGTCCAGCCTCGGTGTCCAGTTCGGCATCGCGGCAGCCCTTGGCGACACGGCCGGTGGCGACCTGATCGGGGGCCTCAGCTTCGAGCTCAACTCCCGGACAGCCGATATCGAGAACGCCAACGGGACCGGGCGCGTCGACATGGATGGCCATGGCATCGGCCTTTCGCTGACCTGGTTCGGGCATGGCGGCTTTTACGTCGATCTCAATGCCGCCCGCGACTGGATCGACATTGACGCCAGCTCGCAAACCGCCGGCATGCTGCTCGACCGCCACGAAGAGGTGGTCACCTCGGCCAGCGCCGAGATCGGCCGGCGCTTCGCGCTCGACGACGCCACCGCGCTGGTGCCGCAGATGCAACTGTCCTGGAGCCAGTTGCAGGGCGGCAGCTTTACCGATGCCGTCGGCAACAGCGTGACCATCGCCGACCGCGAGACCCTGACCGCGCGGCTCGGCCTTGCCCTGGAGCGGGACGTGGTCCTCTCCGGCGAGGGCAACACGGGCAAGCTCTATGGCTTCGGCAACCTGCTGGCGGACCTCTCGGGGGACCAGACGGTGACGGTTGGCGGCACCGACCTGTCGCAGGGCGGGCGCGGCAACTGGGCCGAGCTGGGGGGCGGCTTCTCCATGTCGCCCGATGGCGCGAGCAACCTGTTCGGCGAGATCGCCTATCGAAGCGCCTTTGCCGATGTCGAGGGGCACGCGATGTCGGCATCGCTGGGTTGGCGGGTGCAATGGTAATCCCACGCCAGTGGCATCAGACCCAACCCATGCAAGGCGGCGATCTTCGTCGCCTTGCGCACCTTGGGGCACGAGGGTTCGGCCTTTCCCGACACCCGGCGTCTCACGCGGCGCGAGGACCCCGACACGTTGCCCGTTCAGCATGACGCTCAGGAAGACAACCGATGACCGAAAAGAAGACAGCCGCCGAGGCCGCCAAGGGCAAAGCCGACGCGCATGGGGCCCAGTCGAGCAAGGCCGGCGCGCAGACTGGCATCGGGCAGCCCGACACCGGTCAGGCCGCGGTCTCCTACAGCATGTCGCCGGGGCTGGTGCCGCGCATGGCCAAGGGCGCGTTCTCTGTCGCCTTCTCCTCCTACCAGTCGGGCCTGCTCTACATGCTGGGCGTCAAGCCGGGCGGCGGCGCGCATCTGCACCAGTCGGCGCAGCCCAAGCCCATGGGCCTGAGCTTCAACCGCAACGGCCAATTGACCATGACCGGCGGCTTCCACGTGATCCGCTTCGAGAACGTGCTTGCCCCGCATGAGCGGGTGAACGGCATGTTCGACGCCTGTTTCGTCCCGCGCCGCACGCATTTCACCGGGGCGCTGGACGCCCATGACATCGGCCTCGACACGGATGGTGAGCCGGTCTTCGTCAACACCCGGTTCAACTGCATCGCCAACACCGATGCCCGCCACAGTTTCAGGCCGGTCTGGCGACCGCCCTTCATCAGCGCGCTGGTCAACGAGGATCGCTGCCACCTCAACGGGCTGGCGATGGATGGCGACACGCCCGCCTATGCCACCGCCGTCAGCCGCTCGGACACGATCGACGGCTGGCGCGACCGGCGCGCGGACGGTGGTGTTGTCATCGACATCCGCCGCAACGAGATCGCCTGCGAGGGGCTGTCGATGCCGCACTCGCCGCGGCTGCACAACGGCGAGTTGTGGGTGCTGAACTCCGGCACGGGCGAGCTGGGTGTCGTTGCTGGATTGGACAAAGGCAAGGGCCGCTTCGAGCCACGGGCCTTCTGCCCCGGCTTCCTGCGCGGCCTGTCCTTCCACCGCGGCTTCGCCTTCGTCGGCCTGTCCAAGCCACGCTACCAGCGGTTCGAGGGGCTGGAGCTGGACGCCCGGCTGAAGAAGGCCGACAGCGAGCCCTGGTGCGGGGTGCAGGTCATCGACCTGAAGACCGGCAGCTGCGTCGACTGGTTCCGCATCGACGGCCCTGTGGGCGAGCTTTACGACGTGGAAGTGCTGCCGGGTATCTCCTGCCCGATGTCGCTGAGCCTCACCTCGCCGGAGCTGGCCGACCTGATCACCTACGAGGGGATGAACCCGAAACCCGCCGCATAGACCTTGGCCCCGGTTGGTGCTCGATGCCATGGCGGGACGCTGCGCTGCCCGTGTCGCAGGTCTTAATGCAGGCGCGTGCGGGGCGTGGCGTCGGGCCGCCGCGCGATCACGAGGAACGCGGCCTCGCCCCGTGGGCCGACGAGCGCCGATCCGATGATCCCCATCATGTCTGGCGGCCACGGACGCGGTTGCGCCGCAAGCGGCTGGAGCCGTCCACGGAGATCAGGCCGCCCGGTCCGGGCGGCCTGCAGGACGGCATCGGTCGCACCGTGCTCAGGGGCAGGGCAGCAGCTCGCTGCCAAGCCGCGGCCCGCCGTCGTGAATGTCGCGGTCCCGCACCTGCGTCATGTCGAACCCGAGCACGCGTCCGTTGGGCAATGCGTAGGTGCCAACGGCCCCGCGGCCGTTGCGTCCGCCCTGCAAGGTGAAGGAGACATCGCTGGGTCGTCCTTCGTCGATCATGACGCCGTGGTAGGTGATGCCGTCATTGGACAGCGCGACCATCGTGCCGCCGGGGTTGAGATCGCCGACCCAGATGTTGCTGGCCACCATGCCGTGCATCTGGCCATAGGCCATGTTGTTGATCGTCCAGAGACCCGACTGCGGGTTCACGCCGCGCCCCGTCGTGATCGGGAAGCTTCCGGCGTCGCTGAAGTTCCGCATCGAGGTGATCTGGTCCCCGCCATAGCTGCCGTCCCAGCTGTTGGTGGCAAGGCTGTCCGGCCAGCGCCATTCCCCGTCCAGCTCGTTGCCGTCGAAGCGGAAGCGGAAGGCCCCGTAGCGATTGGCCACGTCATCGGTGAAGATCCCGCTGGCGCAATTGCCAACGACACGGCCCGCGATCACGCCCTGACCGGCGAAATCGCCGACCACGTAGCGCTGGTTGCCGACGATGTATTGCACGAGGTTGAGGGGGCCGCGATCGGTCTGCCAGCTGCCGGTGAAGGACTCGGCGACGGGCAGGTCTGCGACCGGCGGGATCACCACGGGCGGCAGCGGCTCGCCCGAAAGCCCTCCCTCGCGGTAGGCGATCAGCAGCGCCGCGCCGCTGAGGCCCGTCTGCGCCGCGCCTCCGGTCATCGCCCAGTTGTAGGCTTCCATCAGGAACTCGAACTCGTGCTGGCGCAAGCTGCCGGTGCCGACCGGGTAGCCCATCGCGCCCTGGTAGCGCTGGATCGCGGCGCGGGTGGCGCGGCCGGGGATGCCGTCGACCGGACCGGCCGAGAAGTCGAAATAGTTGAGTGCGGTCTGGATGCCGATCACCACCTGGGTCTGGCTTGGCTCGGCATCGGGCGCGCCCTGGCCCGCGTCGGCCCTCTGCGCTGCATCCGCCAGGGCGAGCGCCAGCAGGCCGCCGGCCACGAGGAGACCGAGCGCCTCGTTGCTGTGGGAGTTGGCTTCGGCCCGTGTCACCGGGGCAAGTCCGATCGCCGTGGCGAGAATGGCTGTGGTGGCAAGCTTGAACATCGGTTTCCTGTCCCTTCTGGTTTTTTCGTGTGGCTTGTGCGGTGGGTGGTTGAATGTGGCCGGGCAGGGACGCTGCAGACCTGCGTGCCGGTGGCGGGCGCGATGTCCGTTTTGTCCGCCGTTTCGTCCCTCGTGTCAGTTCAGCAGGTCCGTCAGCGCCGCGAGGGTCGCCGCGTCGGGCATGCGGATGGCGAAGTCGTTGCAGACGGTCGCTTCCAGCGCATAGCGGTCGTCGTCCACGCGCAGGGCATAGAGCGCGGGATCGTCGAGCACCTCGGCGCCGCACCAGACGGAGAGGCACTGCACCTCCACGGTGACCTCGACCTCGGCCGGTGCGGTGAAACCGCGGCGGGTCGCAAGGTGACCGTCGAAGCGGGCCGGAAAGCTGTAGGCGGTGCGGCCGCCTTCCTCCGCGGGCCCGGCGGGGTCGGGGATGTCGGGGCCGCTGCGCGTCAGGGTGCCGTAGGCGAAGACGAACCCTTCCTCGCGTTCGGCGGCCAGCTGATAGGCGTTCTCGACCGTGGGACGCATGCATGACAGCGCGGAGACCGACCCCGTGGCTGCAAGGCTGGCCAGCGCGGCGACCACGAGGGTCTTGAACCCTGAGAGGGTGGGGGTGCCTTCGGCGCGTGGCGTCGCCCGGAGGCCGTGCATCTCGTGGGGTCGGTATCGGGTCATCTTGCTCTCTTTCCGCGCCGTCATGCGCTGTCGGGTGGGGCGTGCTCCGGCGTGTCGAGGCGCTGCCCCGTGAGCCGATGACCGACCTGTGCCGCCCCTCGGCCGGGTCAGGCAATGACGCCACGGCGAAAGCCCATATCGCCGCCGTGTTATCGAATAACAGTTGTCTGAGAACACCATTGTCAATGCCTTTGGCGTCTCCTGTATCGGGGCGGCGTCCCCTGCCTGAGCGGGTGGTTCATGGCGTCGGGCGCGCGTCGGGCCGCCCCGGCACAAGTGGATTTCGCGTCGGAAGAGCCGCTCTGGACCGGACCCCGCCGCCGAAGGGGGCTTGCACGATATCCCGGCACGGTGATCCCGTCTTGCAGCCTACGGGGCGCAGAGAGCGGTCGGGGTACGCACGTCGCCTTGCCGGGGTCATCCCCCGAGCGGGGTCGACACGCCCCCTTGGGCCGGTGTCGCCGATCGCGGTCGTACGGCCCTGTTCCGCGCGCAGGTTTGCACCCGGTCTACGGGCGGCTGACCATTGCAAATTTGGTTTTGTGTCGGCTGAAATCCTTGGGCATCTGCTGTGCCCACACCTGTCGAGCGGTGGTAAAAAATGCGAAAATACTGGCTCTTGTCGTGGTCTTGGTCTGGCGATCCGATCAAGAATGACAAGATGACAAAATTTAGTGAAAATTCGGGGTGGGACCGTCACCACGGCATCAGCCGCTTGAGGCTGGCCTTCCTCCCGAACGAGGTCCGAACACCATGACGCGCTCCGCATTCGTCGCCTTGGTCACATGTTTCAATGATGATGAAACGATCAACTACGCCGCCGCCCGCGCGCAGGTCCGTCGGCAGGTCGCCGCCGGAAACAACATCATGTGCGCGGGCACGACGGCGAT
The DNA here is from genome assembly GCF_030163755.1 of Roseicyclus amphidinii. Lineage (GTDB taxonomy): Bacteria > Pseudomonadota > Alphaproteobacteria > Rhodobacterales > Rhodobacteraceae > Roseicyclus > Roseicyclus amphidinii. Next base: position 12,775 of record NZ_JASJOE010000033.1, on the reverse strand, counting down.
TTCTCCGCCTTGACCCTTGACGAGAAGGTCCGGCTCTGTGCCGAGGTGGTGGAAGAGGTCGCGGGCCGTGCGAGGGACATCGTCAATGCGGGAATGCCGGCGACCTACGAAACGGTTCTGCTGGTGCGCGAATTCGACCGGATCGGGGTGGACGGCATCGCGGTCATCACGCCCTTCTTCATCGAGGTCACGCAGGACGGGCTGGAGCGGCACTTCACGTCGGTCGCCGATGCGGGGGCGACGCCGATCTATCTCCATGACATCCCCGCGCGCACCCGGAACCATATCGAACCCGCGACGGCACGCAGGCTTGCCGCCTATCTCGAGGTGGGCTGCGACGCGGCGGCGTTCGAGGTGTATTCCGGCCCCGATCACCTTGTTCACTGGTCCCTGCAACACGGGGCGGCGGGCTGCATTTCGGGGCTCGGCAATGTCATGCCGGACGTGCTGGCCCGCATTCTTGCCTGTTTCAACGCCGGTGACGAAGCGGGCGCTGCCGCGGCGCAGGACATCTACGGCCGGTTCCGCAAGGAACTTTATGCGCTCGGCTATCCGCCTGCCCTGGTCAAGCGCGCGCTGTATCTCATGGATCCGTCCGTCGGTGCGTCCCGGCAACCGGCTCTTCTGCCCGATCCGGGTCAGGACGCGCGACTGGCCACCATCTTGCGCTCATATGGCCTGTTGGGCTGAGCGGCGCAGCAGGAACGCGAAGAGGGTGCGATGAAAGATCGAATTCTGGTCACGATGGGCGACCCCTCGGGTGTCGGGGCGGAGGTGACGGTCAAGGCGCTGGCAGAGGTGCCTTTTGCCGATCGTGCGCGCCATGCGGTTGTCGGCGACATGGACACGTTGCGCCGCGCGGTTTCGGTGTGCGGTGTCGCGCTCGACCTGGTCGAGGCGGATGTGGATGCGCCCGCGCCGGGTGCGCTGGCGGTTCACCACGTCCCGGTCGCCGACCTTCCCGGTCGGTTCGGCGTGTTGTCGGATGCCTGTGGCGAGGCGTCGTTTCGCTATATCGAACGCGCCGTCGCCCTGATCGCGGCGGGGGAGGCCGCGTGCATCGTCACTGCCCCGATCAACAAGGAGGCGCTCAATAGCGCCGGGCACCATTACGACGGCCATACCGGGATGCTCGCCCACCTGACCGGCTCGAGGTCATCGTGGATGCTGCTCGCCTCGCCAACCCTCAACGTCCTGCATGTCTCCACCCATGTCTCGCTCAAGGACGCCATCGGCCGCGCCACGCCCGAGCGTGTGCTCGAGACGATCCGCAAGGGCCACGCCCATTTTCGCCGCCTTGGTGTCGAACACCCGCGTATCGCCGTCGCGGGCATCAATCCCCATTGCGGTGAGAACGGACTGTTCGGCACCGAGGACGATGCCCAGGTTCGTCCCGCCGTCGATGCGGCGCGGGCCGAAGGCATCGACGTCACCGGCCCGATCTCGGCCGATACGGTCTACTATCGGGCCCATACCGGCGGTTTCGACCTGGTGATCGCCCAATATCACGACCAGGGGCATATCCCGATCAAGCTGATCGCTTTCGACACGGCGGTGAACGTCTCGCTCGGCCTGCCCATCGACCGCTGTTCCGTGGATCACGGCACCGCCTTCGACATCGCGGGGACGGGGCGCGCGAACCATGTGAACATGCTGTCGGCGCTGGCCTATGGCCGGCGGCTGGCAACGAACCCGCGCTGAGCGGTCACTTCATCCGAAGGTCCAGCCCTCCGCCTCCGAAGAGCCGCGCTTGCGAGTGTGCGAGATGGCCGAACATCAGATCGTGCGCCAGCGCGCTGTCGCGGTTGCGGATGGCCTGGAAGATGTTGGTATGCTCTTCGAACACCACGGTCAGTTCGCGGGTTCCCGTGCTCATCAGCGCCTGACCATGCATCTTCATGCCGACATGGATGTGCTCGCGCAGCGCGCGCGACGAGGCCTCGAAATAATCGTTGTTCGATGCGGCCGCGATCCCGAGGTGGAACGAGAAATTCGCATCCTCCCGGTGCTGATGGGAGCCCGTTGCCGCGCGCAGCAGCTCCAGCGACTCCTCGATCCGCTGGAGGGCCGCGGGATTGTGCCGTTCGGCGGCAAGCGCGGCGGCGCGCGCCTCGATCGTCAGGCGATATTCGTAACACCTCTGCACGTCGGCGATGCTTTCGACGCGGGAAAACCCGACCGGCGAGGCAGGCGGCGCCATGACGTAATGCCCGGCCCCCTGGCGCGAATACAGCAGGCCCTCGTCGCGCAGCTTTTCCATGGCGGTGCGCAGCACGGGGCGCGATACGCCGAATTCCTCGGCCAGCTTGCCCTCGGGCGGAAGGCGTTGGCTGGTCTGGTAGTCTCAGTGGGAGATCCGGCTCAACAAGGTGTGGTAGACGCGATCGGCCAGATTTCCGCGCTTCCTGGTCTTCTGTTCGGTCACGGCGACGCGGCCCCCCTTGATACGGCCCGCAGTTTGGGCGGCAAGATGCGCGACAGCAAGTCCGCCTCGCCGAACCCGCCCGATTTCGTGACGATCTGCAGATCCCCGGCCCTGTCCAGCGCGCGCGCGGTGGGCACACCCGGCGCGCATTCGCCCTCCAGTTGCAGCAGATCCACGCCTAAATGCCCCAGGATCGCGCGGGCCGTTTCCCCGCCGCAGGCCAGAAGGCTCGCCGGGCGCGCCTCGGCCACGGCGCGGGCCACGCCGCGGGCGAAGTGCTCGGCCGCGTCCGCGTCGGGACAGGCCGTCGGGCCCGGCGTCATGCGCAGGATCGTCCCCGCGCAGATCAGGCCGCCAGGCACGTCCCCGTTCGGCGCTGCCAGCAGCGGCATGTCTTGCAGATCGGCGATCTGCCGTTCCGTTGCGGGGTCGCGCGAGCCGATGGCGACGAGGCAGGGTGCGCCGATCCGGCTCGGCGGCTGCACGGCACGCCGGTAGATCCGCCGCGCCAGCGCCTCGGCAAGGCCCGCCGCGCCGACGAAAAGCGTGTCGGCGTCGCAGGCGGCAAGACAGGCGTCCAGCTCGGCGTCGGTCGTGATGTCGGGGATCTGCGCGGCATCGGTCAGGGCACCCAGCCTTGGCGCGATCTCGATGGGGGTCTCCAGCCCGACGCCAGTCACTGCGCCGCGGTTCACCCTGCGCCCGAGGCGCGGGATGGCAGGACATACGAACATCCCTCCGCGCAGCCCGGCCAGGGGCGCGAGTTCGGCCGCGATGTTGCCCTTCAGGCGGCTGTCGATCTTCTTGATCAAGAGGCCCCTGAACCCCGCAAGCCTGCCGAGGAGGCCACGCAGACAGGCGTCGGCCTCGGCGGCGCTGCGCTCGCGGGTGTTGGTGGAGACGGCAACCACCTCCGCGCCGCTTTGCCATGCCCGTTGGGCTGCCTCCGGCGCGCAGGCGACGACCGCGCTGGCCCCGCGCAGGCGGAACGCGACGGCGCTGTCGAGCGCGCCGGTCAGGTCATCGGCGATCAGGACGATATCTGGCATGGCCGTGTGCCGGAGCGGCATTCACAAATCTGCAACTTGTCAATTCGCTATCACGCAAACGTCGCTCCGCCAACCGGGGTCGAGGCGCTTTCAGAGTGCCGCCCGGTAGATCCGTTCGACCTCGTCGACGCTCATGTCGCGGGGGGTGTTGTCCATCAGGCGGCGAATGCCATGGGCCTCGGCGGCCCAGGTTCCCAGCTGCGCCTCCGTCGCGCCGTGATGCGACAGCTGCATGTCCAGCCCAAGCTCCTTGCAGAACCGGTAGGCCGCATCGAACAGCGGGTTCGTCCCGGTGACGGGCAGGCCGAGCGCCCGCGCGACCTCGGCCGTCTTCTCGGGGCGCGCCGGTTCGTTGAAGGCCAGCACATGTGGAAAGATGATCGCGTTCGCCAGCCCGTGCGGCAACGACAGGTGTGTGTCCAGCGGGTAGGCCAGCGCGTGACCCGCAGCCGTGTTGACCGGACCGAGGCACAGCCCCCCGTAATAGGAGGCCAGCATCATGCCCGCCCGCGCCTCGGCGTCGGCGCCAGTCTCGACCGCGCGGACAAGGTAGCGACCGACAAGGCCGATGCCCGACCGGGCATATCCGTCGATCAGGTCATTGGCGCGGATTTTGGTGAAGGCCTCGACACAATGCGCCATGGCATCGACACCCGTCGCCGCCGTGACCGCGGGCGGCAGGGAAAAGGTCAGCTCGGGGTCCAGAACCGCCAGGTCCGCCAAGAGGAATGGGCTTTCCACGGCGATCTTGGCGTGGGTGTCGGGGTCCGTCACCAGCGCGCGGATGCCCGCCTCGGAGCCGGTGCCGGCGGTCGTGGCGACCTGCGCAAGGCGGGTGCGCCGCCCGGCGACCCTGTTCGGCCCGGCGAGGTTCTTGAGCGTCGCATCCGCGTCCCACAAGGCCGCGATCAGCTTGGCCACATTCATCACCGACCCGCCGCCAAGGCCCACCACCAGGTCGGGCCGCACCTCGCGCGCCGTCGCCACGGCCTTTTCGAAGGCGGGAAGGTCCGGCTCGGGCGGGACATCGTCGATCACCTGCGCATCGCCCGTCAGCCCGAGGCGGTCGACATAGTGCGCGGTCGGGCCGCTCGCCACCACGAGGACGCGCCGCGCGCCCTCGGCCCAGGTGCCGACGCGCGCCGCCGTGCCGCGCCCGATTTCGACGCGCCGCGGCTGATGAAGCGTGATCGGATTGTCCAGGCCTGTCATGCGTCCGTTCCTTCGGTGGTGCTGATCCGGCGCAGCTCGGCAAAGGCGCCGGCGCTCAGTCGGACATGTTTGATCGCGCGGCGATGGAATGTGTAGGCGATGTCGAGCCCGCCATCGGGCCGGGGCAGGAGCGCCGGATAGGACAGCTCCTTGTTGCGCCCGTCGAGCGAGTCGTTCGACAGGCAGGTGCCCGCGCTGGTCTCGATGACATGCCGCTCGGGGAAGGTCTTGCCGCCGTCCCGCGACAGCCACAGCGACAGCGGCGCGCGCTCGACGCCCCAGATCGGGGCGCAGCCATCGGCGCTTCGGGGCGGGCATCCTCGCCGTCCAGCTCGCCATAGAGCGAGGCCCGGCGCGAGCTAGAGTCCGCCGCCGAGACCGGATTGCAGACCAGCGCGACCGTTCCGTCCGCAAGGCGGGCGGCCGCGATGGAGCTGTTGTTGTTCGGCACATCCGTCGGGACAGGGGCCGACCATGTCCGCCCGCCGTCGTGGCTTTCGCTGCGATGCACGAAATCGGCCTGCCGGCGGCGACAGAAGGCCGCCATCCGGCCGTTGCCCGGGTCGATCGGCGTCATGTGGACCGATCCGACCGATTGCGGCACGTCGCGCGTGGTCCATGTCTGGCCGCCGTCCTCGCTGACCGCGACCGCCGCCGTGTCATGGACCCCGGTCCAGCGCAAGCCGTCGCGCGGGTTGCACAGGAAGAGCGGCAGCACCCATGCGCCATCGTCACGCACGAACGGGGCCGCGCGGACGAACGTTCCCGGCGGCAGTCCGGTGGATCGAGCAGGCGACGGCGGCCACCGGCGATGCGCGCGCGGCGCTGTGGTCCGAGCTCTTCGCGCTGCTGCACGACGAGATCGTCTCGGATGTCCTGCTCTTCCACATGGTGGGCTTCGCCCGCGTCGCGGAAAGCATCGACTACACGCCGACCATTGCAACCAACTCGTCGCTGCAGTCGGCTGACATCGGGCTCGACTGAGCCGTCCGGAGCCGACGGCGGTGCGGGCCTGCCCCCGCGCCGCCGATTTTTTCGAGGGGGCACAACGACACGTCGGATCGGACAGCGCGCCTTGACGAGCCTGATCTCGCTTCTGGGTCTCGTGATCCTCGTCTTCTTCCTGTCGCGCCTCACGGGCGATCCGGCGGCCCTGTTCCTGCCGGTCGACGCCTCCGAGGACATGCGCGAGAATTTCCGCGAGCTTCACGGGCCGAACGACCCGCTTCTGGTGCAGTTCGGCTCCTACATGGCCGACCTCGTCCGTGGTGATTTCGGCGACAGCCTGTGCCGCGCGCGGCCCGCCCTCGACGTGGTGCTGGAGGCCTTTGTCCGGACGCTCCAACTGGCGCTGATCACCATGACGCTGGTCAGCGTCGCCGCGGTCACGCTGGGCGCGCTGGCGGCCTTCCATGTCGGCGGCATCTTTGACCGCATCGCCTCTCTGTTCAGCCTGATCGGCGCCTCGGCCCCCGATTTCTGGGTGGCGATCGTGGCCATCGTCGTCTTCGCCCTCGGCCTTGGCTGGCGGCTCATCTCCGGCACGGGCACGGTGTGGCACTTGGTCCTGCCGGTCGCCGTCCCCTTCATCCGCCCCTTCGGCCTGATCCTGCAGGTCGTGCGCGGCGCGATGATCACCGCGCTCGGCTCGGCCTACGTGAAAACCGCCCGCGTCAAGGGCGTGAAGAACCGCGCGATCATCTTCGTCCACACGCTCCGCAACGCGATGCTGCCGGTGATCACGGTGATCGACAATCAGGCCGCGGCCCTGCTGAACGGCGCGGTGGTGGTCGAGACGATCTTCGGCTTTCCCGGTGTCGGCAAGCTGATGATCGACGCGATCCTGCAACGGGATTTCCCGGTGATCCTTGGCGGCGATGCGCTTGGTCGGCCGCTTCTGGCGCGGATCGTGGTGGCGGCGCAGAACACCCTGATGGTGGCGGCGGGGGCGGTGGCCGGATCGCTGATCATCGGCACGCTGTTCGGCCTGGTCGCGGGGCTACGGCGGGCGGATCGCGTCTGAAATCCTGCTCCGGCTGGCCGATGTCATCATGTCGTTCCCGTCGCTTCTGCTGGCGGTGATCGTGCTCTACATCCCGGAGCCGTCGGTGGCGAACCTGATCATCGTGCGCGCCATCACCCGCATCCCCGTCTACCTGCGCATCACCCGCGCCGAGGTGCTCGAGGTGCGCGAGCGGATGTTCGTGCAGGCCGCCAAGGGCATGGGCGCGTCGTCGGGGCGGATCGTGTTCCGCCATATCCTGCCCGTCATCCTGCCCACGCTCATCACCATTGCCACCCTCGATTTCGCCTTTGTGATGCTCGCCGAAAGCGCGCTGTCCTTTCTGGGTATCGGCATCCAGCCGCCGGAAATCACATGGGGCCTGATGGTCAGCCAGGGGCGCGATTACCTGACAACCGCGTGGTGGCTCGCCTTCTGGCCGGGGTTGGCGATCATTCTCACCACCATGTCGCTCAACCTGTTGTCGTCGTGGATGCGCATCGCGCTCGATCCGACGCAGAACTGGCGGCTTGAACCGAAAGCGAACCGCCGTGGCTGAGCATCTGTTGGACGTGCAGAACCTTTCGGTGCGGTTTCACACGGCACAGGGTGTCGTGCGCGCCGTGGAGGACGTGTCGTGGCACGTGGACCGGGGCGAAACCCTTGCGATCCTGGGCGAGTCCGGGTCGGGCAAGTCGGTGTCCTCCTCGGTGATCATGAACCTGATCGATTGCCCGCCGGGCGAGATCGCCTCGGGCCGGGTCCTGTTCGAGGGCGAAGACCTTCTGACATGGACCGAGGAGCAGCGCAGGCGTCCGAACGGCAAGCGGATCGCCATGATCTTCCGGGACCCGCTGAGCCATCTGAACCCCGTCCACACGGTCGGGCGGCAGATCGCCGAGACCCTGACGGCCCACGGTCGCCCGCAGGCCGAGGCCCGGAGCCGCGCCCGTGCGCTGGTCGAGCGGGTCGGCATTCCCGATCCGGGCGGGGCGCTGCGCAAGTATCCGCACCAGTTTTCCGGCGGTCAGCGCCAGCGCCTGATGATCGCCATGGCGCTCGGGTTGAAGCCCGATCTTCTGATCGCCGACGAGCCGACCACCGCGCTGGACGTGACGGTGCAGGCCGAGGTTCTGAGCCTGTTGCAGGACGTGCAGGCGGAAACCGGCATGGGGCTTGTGCCGATCACGCATGATCTGCGCGTCGTGGCCGAGGGGCCCGAGCCGATCCTGAGCTGCCGTGACCTTGCGAAATCCTGCGGCGGTTTCGATGCGCTCAAGGGTGTGGATTTCGATCTTCACGCCGGCGAAACGCTCGCCGTCGTGGGCGAAAGCGGATCGGGCAAATCCACCGTCGCCAAGCTGATCCTGCGCCTCGAGGACGCGACGCGCGGCACCGTGCTCTGGAAGGGCGAGGACCTTCTGACCCGCACGCCCCGGCAAATGGCCGGATTGCGCCGTCAGATGCAGATGGTGTTCCAGGACCCGACGCAATCGCTCAACCCGCGCATGTCGGTGTAGCAGATCATTTCCGAGGCCTGGGTGATCCATCCCGGCATCGTGCCGCAGGCGCAGTGGCCCGCGCGGGTGGCCGAGCTTCTGGGGCAGGTGGGGCTCGATCCCGAACACGCCGCGCACTATCCGCACCAGTTTTCCGGCGGGCAGAGGCAGCGGATCGCCATCGCCCGCGCGCTGGCGCTGGTGCGCGATGTCGCGGACCGGGTGCTGGTCATGCAGGCGGGCGGGATCGTCGAACAGGGGCCGGTCCGGCGCATCTTCGAGGCCCCGCGCGAGCCCTGCACACGGCGCCTTCTGGTCGCCGGACTCGACCCGGACCCCGAGGTGCAGGCCCGTCGCCGGGCTGCGTGGCTGGCGTGGTCCGACTGACCGCTCGACGCTGATCCGATACATCAATTGGAGCCCGCAAGCCACTCAGGATCATGGATTTTGCATCTGAGGGTCTTGGTATCCTGATCCTGTTCCTCGCCGGTGACCTGCCGGTTCAAGGGGCCATGAACCTGGGCCTGCGGCTGCGCAGTCCGGCGCTGATCGTCAGCCTGACGGTGGTCGCCTTCGGCACCTCGGCGCCCGAGCTTCTGGTGGCGATCAAGGCGGTCATCGGCGGTTTCCCCGACCTGGCCATGGGAATTGTCGTGGGATCGAACATCGCCAACGTGGTCCTGATCCTCGGGCTTCCGGCGCTGGCCTTCACCCTGTCCGAGGGCGGCGAGAGCCGGCGCAGCTACGTCACCATGCTGGTCGTCACGCTGCTTTTCATCGGCCTCGCGTTCACCGGAACGGCGGGGCCGGAGATCTGCCCGAGGAGGCGGACCCGGACATGCCGGGCTGGAAGATCGCGGGCTTCACGATCCTCGGCGTCATCGGGTTGCCGATCGGGGCAGAGCTGCTGATCGACGGCTCCATCTCGGTGGTGCGGGCTTTCGGCCTGACGGAGGCGGTGATAGGCCTGACGCTGGTGGCGATCGGCACCTCGCTGCCGGAATTGGCCACGACGATCATGGCGGCGCGGCTTCGGCCGGGCGTCGGGCGCGGCGTTCCTTGTCGCGTTCGGTGTGTATCTGGGGGCTCTCGTGATCTGAGCCGCATCGACGGCCGACACCGAGTGTCTGCCGACCGATCACAGACCGGATCGGGTGAACGATAAAGGCCCGGACCGTGGTCTCGGGGAAGGCCGCGGTGATCGCCTCGGGGAGGGCGTTCAGCCCGGCGTCGCCCGGTACGCGCGGGTGGGGCTCGAAAGGGCACCCTGCGGGGCGAAAGATATTTTGAACGGGTCGAGGAGCTGGAGGATGCTCGCAGGCGAGGCGGGCACAGACGTGTCGGATGAATATTTCGGGCGCAATCCCGGATTGCGTATCGGGGGTGGCACCATGTCGAAGGTCGGAAATCTTGCCGCGGCACTGCTGCTTGCCCTGGGCGTCACGGTCATGCCGCAGACCGCGCGCGCCGACACGACCTATGTCCAATGCCCGGCGGATGCCCAGATTTCCGTCGTCACGCGCCAGACCGGCTGGCAGGCCATCAACACCCAGCAGCGCATCGAGCGGACGGAAGTCGTCAGCGGCGGCGGAGCCACGCAGGTTCTGCGCTGCATCTATGACGGTGGCGTCGTGGTGCAACGCCCTGCCGAGGCGGGCTTGCACTGTGCCGTGCAGGACCGGACCGGTTTTGCCTGCGACCCGGCGGGGCAGGGCGGATCGGGACAGGGGCAGATCTCGAACCACCACACCGGGCGGGCGGCCCTCGGCCCCGGCGATCAGGTCGACCTGGACGGCACAAACGGGTCGCCGTGGAACAACGATATCTGGATCGCGGGCTCGACCGAGCGCGACCTTGCTCTGGCACCCTTCGCGGATGCCCGGATCTCGGCCCCGCAAGCGCGGCAGCTCGGATACCGGGAGTGCGCGCAGGCCGTGTACCGGACCGACGGCATCCTGCTGCGCCAGGTGCGGCCCGGCGACCATTTCTGCGCCCGCACCAACGAAGGGCGCATCGCCGCGCTGCGGGTCGACGATGTCCACACGCGCGGCAACGCCATCGGCGCGACCGTGACCTTTGTAAGCTACAACGACTAGGACGACATGCCGGAACCGGCGGCCCGCTTCTGTGTGCCCCCCCTGAGGCCGGTTTAGGCCGGGCTACCCCGTGCGGTTCGAACGCGCCGCGGACAGGGCGAAGAGCAAGGCGTCGATCTGCTGCGAGCTGAGAAAATGGCCCGCGCTGTCGATGACCCTCATGCGGGCACCCGGCAGGCGACGCGCCAGCGCCCTGACGTCCTCGACCGGGCAAATCGGATCCTGGGTGCCATGCCAGAAGGTCACCGGGGCCGGCGTGTCGAACAGGCCCCTGACCCAGTCGCCCTGCAGGCTTACGACCTCGTCGATCGACGAATGGCGCGCGCCGCTTGCGATCAGGGTCAGCCATTCGGACAGACGATACTGCGAAAAGGCCTCGTCCAGCGTGGCAAGGTCCGAGGGGCTCCCGCGATACATGTAGCCCAGGGCGCGCCGCGAAAACACGGGGCTTCTGGAGATCAGGTTGTAGATCCGCGTCAGGCTGTAGACGACGCGCTCGCTGGCCTTGATCCTCGACGAGACGTCGGTGAACAGCGTGGGAGGCTGAACGCCGACACTCGACTGCGGCGTCGCCACGAGGTGCAGCTCGGACACCATGTCGGGATGATTGCACGCGAACTGCACCGCCCATGAGCAACCCGCGCTGTCGCCGATGCAGATGAACGGCCGCGACGTGAGATAGGACAGGGCAGAGGCGACCGCGTCGATGATGTGCTTCTGGCGTGCCCGCGAATTCGAGACTTCGTTGATGTCCATGAAATGACGGGGCACCATCAGGAACCTGAGGTCATGTGCGTGCAGGGCCTCGGGCAGCTGGTCATGGAAGATGACCGGCGCGAGCATGCTGTGGAAATACACGATGGGCGCGCCGTCGCGCGGCCCGATATCCCAGACCGGCACCTCGAGGCCCGATCCCGAATTCACGCGCGTCACGACCAGTGACGGTCCGTAGTGGCCTTGCGCAAGCGCGGTTTCCGCATCCGCCGGAAGATGCGCGACCAGCTCTTCGACAAGGCGCGCGGTCAGGCTGACGGACAACAGGCGCAGCATGTCGCCTTGCGACCTGTGGCCCAGCTTCTGCAGGATCTTCTGCACCTGCTTGCGCTTGGTGTCGTAGCTCGCGCCGGTCTGTTCCGCGGCGGTCTTGAGATCACTGCCGGCAATCAGGTGACACAGCAATTCGAGTTCGCTGTCGGTCAGCGCCCCCGCGGCGGGTATGACGCCGGACATCGGAAACCCGTCGGATGCGATCCTGACGGCCACGAAGGCAATGTCCCTCGGGGCATGCGGCCAGCGCCGGGCGGTCTGCAGCGTGAAATACAGGCAGCCCCCGGCCATGGTGAACCCGCAACCTGTCGGGGCGTTCTCCTGCGGCGACAGGCGTTTCGGGAAATCGCCGCCGCTCGATCCCGAGAACAGGAGGCCCCCCTGCGCGTCATACAGCGCAAGCGGAAACTGGCATTGCCCGAAGGTCTGGAGGAAGAAGCGTTCGACCTGGAAGCTTTGGCGCGACACGTCCTGCGTGTCCCGACGCCAGTCCGGGATCGCCCTGTAGATGATCTTGGCAAGCTCGGTGCTGCCGTTCCGGTTCTCGCGCTTTCCCATCGGACGGCCTTCTTGCTGACGTGCGACACGGCGGTTGCGGTGTCGCGCTAGGGTCGGACCGGCGATCCGTCATGTCGCCGCCCCGAGGGACGTGGCAATCGGGGCGCCACGCGACCTCACGGCCAAGGCTACACGCGGAAGGCACCGCGGATCACCGGCAAATTGGCCGTTTCAATCGAAAAACTGCCATGTGACCCCCCTTTCGGGGGGCGGCACTCGTCCGGGCACTGGCTATCACGGAGGCGAACCCTGGGCGGGGCCAGACCGTTCAGGGGGCAAGCGCCGGCCCTGTGGTCCCATGCATGCCGCGACGATGCGGGGGCCCGGCCGGACAGTCGCAACCGAACGGGAACAATCGCCATGCTCGACAACCGCACTGCCACGAAACCCCTGTCCGCCGAGGCCTTGGGCCTTCGCCCGACACTCGATCGCGGCTCGGTTCTGAGCGGGGTGTTCCTGGCTGCCGATGCGGCGCGCTGCGCCGATCACGCCGACCGGCGCGTCTACCTGCCCCGCGATGCGGCCCTGCGCGCGCGCTTCCTGCGCGGCTGGGCGAAACGCAACCTGCGCCGCGCCGCCGCCGGTCTGGGCGGCCTCGCCCTCGTGCTTCCGCTGGCGGGCATGGCCGAGGCGCAGGACGAAGGCCTGGTCGATCTTGCGGTCGTCGAGGGGGTGTCCGGCAGCGCGATCACCGAGGGCGGCGATCTCGTGATCACGCTGGACAACGGCGAGACGCTGCGCCTTGCGCAGGGCAGCTTTTCGGTCGGGCCGGACGGCGGCATCTTCGTTGCGCAGCCGGTCGCGGACCAGATCCTTGCGGCCGCGATGGAGGCCGATGGCGCGGGCGGCGCCGGCGGAGGCCTTGCGGGGCTTCTCGGCGGCGGCCT
>NZ_JASJOE010000032.1 GCF_030163755.1 Roseicyclus amphidinii | reverse complement strand
CGCCGCCCGGCACGGCCTCGACCGGCCATTGGGGGATATCCTGCTCGCCCGTGGCGCCGTGACCGAGGCCGAGCTGCTCTCGGCGCAGGCCGAGGTGCATGGGATCGGAATCGCCGACCTGTCGCGCCAGCCGCTCGACCCGCGGCTCGCGCCCTGCCTGTCGGCCGAGGATGCGCTGCGTCTCGATGCGGTGCCGGTCGGCCGCGCCGGGCGGATCGTCATCGTGGCAACGCCTCGCCCGGACCGCGCCGACGCGATCCTCGCGGCGCTGGACCTGCCCCCCGATCACCGCGCCGCCCTGACCATCGCACCGCGCGCCGCCGTCACCGACGCGCAGATCGCGCTTTACGGCGAGCGCATGGCGCGCCTCGCCGAGGGGCAGGCCCCCCAGGGTGTCAGTTGCCGCGGCTGGCGGCCCGAGACCGCGGCCCCGGCCCTGCTTGCGGTGCTGGCCGCGACGGGGCTTGCGGCGCTGGCCTGGCCCGCGGCGGTGACGGCGCTGCTCTTCGGGCTGGCCCTCCTGATCTTCGCGGGCAACACGGCGCTCAAGGCGCTTGCCTTTGCCGCGACGCTGCGGGCGGATCGCGCCGCGCAGGGCACTGAGCCCCCCCGCGATGCGCCGGGGGGGGCCGCGCTGCCGGTGATCTCGATCCTCGTGCCGCTCTACCGCGAACCCGACATCGCCACGACCCTGCTACGCCGCCTCGGGCGGCTGGACTATCCGCGCGAGCGCCTCGATGTCCTGCTGGTGGTCGAGGAGGAAGACCGGCTCACGCGCGCCGTTCTGGCCGACACGCCCCTCCCTCCCTGGACGCGGGTGATCACGGTGCCGCCGGGCCAGCCCCGGACCAAGCCGCGCGCGCTGAACTTCGCGCTTGGCTTTGCGAAAGGCGAGATCATCGGCATCTACGACGCCGAGGATCGACCCGACCCCGACCAGCTTGCCCGCGTCGCGGCGCGCTTCGCCGCCCGCGGCCCCGAGACGGCCTGCCTGCAGGGGCGGCTCGACTATTACAACGCGCGCCACAACCTCTTGTCTCGGCTCTTCGCCATCGAATACGCGGTCTGGTTCCGGGTGCTGCTGCCCGGCGTCGAACGGCTGGGCCTGTTCGTGCCGCTGGGGGGCACCACGCTGTTCCTGCGCCGCGAGGCGCTGGAGCGTGTGGGCGGCTGGGACGCGCACAACGTGACCGAGGATGCGGAACTGGGCCTGCGGCTGGCGCGTCACGGCTACCGGACCGAGCTTCTCGATACCACCACCTTCGAAGAGGCGAATGCCGCCGTCCTGCCCTGGATCCGGCAACGCGCTCGCTGGCAAAAGGGGTATCTTCTGACATGGGCCGTCGCCATGCGCGCGCCGCGGGCGCTGTGGCGCGATCTCGGGCCGGTGCGCTTCGTGGCGATGCAGGTCCAGATCCTCTTCGCCGTGGCCGGGTTTCTCGTGGCACCACTGCTGTGGTCGCTGATGGTCAAGCCCTTCGGCCTCGCCCATCCGCTCGATGCCACCGTGGGGCCGATGGGCTACGGCATCCTTGCGACCGGCTTCGTCGCAAGCCTCTGCCTGTCGGTGGCGATCGCGTTCCGGGCCACGCGGGCGCAGCACCTGCGCGGGCTACGGCCGTTCATCCTGCTGTCCGAGCTGTATTTCCTGCTGGCCACGCTCTCGGCGTGGCGCGCCTTTGCCGAGATGCTGCTGCGCCCCTTCTGGTGGGCCAAGACCGAGCATGGCGCCTTCGGCGGCATCGCCGCGCCGCCCGCTCAGCGAGGGGCCTGGGCCTCTTCCTTGAGGCGGACGACGAAAGCGATGGACAGGTGATCCCTCAGCGCCTTGGCGGCGCGGTCGCCATCGCGGGCGGCGATGGCCTCGACGATCTCGGCATGTTCGGCCAGCGCCTTCTCGCCCCGGCCCTGCGCGGCAAGCGAGGTGCGCGCCATAAGCGCCATGGAGCGATAGACGAGGTCGAGCTGCTGCACGAGGAACCGGTTGTGGCTGGCCAGATGGATCTGGTGATGGAAGCGGCGGTTCGCGCGCGCCAGCGCCTGCGGGTCGTCCAGAAGCGCGTGATCGGCCTGCACCATCTCGCGCAGCACCTGCACCTCTTCGGCCGCTGCGTGCTGGGCGGCCAGCTTGGCGGCCAGCCCCTCCAGCTCCTGCCTGACGGCGTAAAGCTCGGCCATCTGCGCATGGTCGAGCGAGGCCACGATCAGCGAGCGCCCGTCGCGCGTCAGCAGGCTTTGCGTCTCGAGCCGCTGCAACGCCTCGCGGATCGGCGTGCGGCTGACCCCGAAGCGCTCGGCCAGTTCCGACTCGACCAGCCGGTCGCCGGGCCGATAGGTCCCCTGGTCGATCGCATCGAGGATCAGGGCATAGGCATCCTTGTGCGGATCGGGCGGGGTCTTGGTGGCCATGGGCGGGCTTGGTCCTTGAATGTCGTCGCGCCACGCTAGGCGGCGGCGGCGGGCCTGTCCAGACTTGCGCCGCCCGCGCCGAGGGCCTACCCCTGCCCCATGCCGCGCGACAGATTTTCCCATGTCGAGACCTGGGTCTTCGACCTCGACAACACGCTCTACCCGCCCGAGATGGCGCTCTTCGACCAGATCAACGTGCGGATGACCGATTGGGTCATGCGCGCGCTCGGCGTCGATCAGCCCGAGGCGGATGCCCTGCGCCACCGCTACTGGCGCGACCATGGCACGACGCTGGCGGGGCTGATGCGGCATCACGGCGTCGATCCGGGCGCCTATCTCGAAGAGGTCCACGAGATCGACTTCACCGTGCTGGTCCCCGATGCGGGGCTGGCCGCGGCCATCGCCGCCCTGCCCGGCCGCAAGATCGTCTACACCAACGGAACCGAGCCCTACGCGCGCCGGGTCATCGACCATCGCGGGCTCGACGGGCTGTTCGATGCAGTCTACGGGGTGGAACATGCGCGGCTGATCCCCAAGCCCGAGCGCGACGCCTTCGAGACGGTCTTCGCGCTCGACGGGCTCGCCCCAGACCGCGCCGCGATGTTCGAGGATGATCCCCGCAACCTGCGCGTGCCGCATGCGCTGGGGATGCGCACGGTGCATGTGGCGCCCGAGGCGGAGACCGCGGAGTTCATCGAGCATCACACCGCCGACCTCGGCGCGTTTCTCGCGCGGCTGGTGTGAAGAACCCGAAAATTCGTACGAATTTTCGCACCACAGGTTTTTCGTACGAAAAACCTGCCCGCGCTTGAGACAGCCTGTCGCGTCGCCGCCATGGGCGGCGCGGCCTAGCTTCGGCGCATGAGCGCATTGGAACAGACCGACATCTTCATCTCGGGCGGCGGCGTCGCCGGCCTGACCGCCGCGGCGGCCTTCGGGGCCGCGGGCTTTTCCGTCATCTGCGCGGACCCCGCGCCCCCGATCACCGAGGCCGCGACCGAGGGGGCCGACCTGCGGACCACCGCCTTCCTGCAGCCCTCGCGCGATTTCCTCGACCGCGCGGGCCTGTGGGACCGGCTTGCGCCGCACGCGATGCCGCTGCAGGTCATGCGCATCGTGGATGCGGGCGGCGAGCGGGCAGAGGCGCGCGTCGCGCATGACTTCAACGCCGCCGACATCTCCGAGCTGCCCTTCGGCTGGAACCTGCCCAACTGGCTTTTGCGGCGCGAGATGGTGGGGCACCTGGCCACCCTGCCGAACGTCGATTTCTGCCCCGGCACCGGCACCGCTCAGGTGCTGACGCGCGAGGCCGAGGCGCGGGTGACCTTGACCGACGGCGCGCGCATCGCCGCGAAATTGGTCATCGCCGCTGACGGGCGCGCCAGCCCCGTGCGCGAGGCGCTCGGCATCGGCCTGCGCAGCATGCGCTACGGGCAGAAGGCGCTGGCCTTTGCCGTCACCCATCCGATCCCGCACGAGAATGTCTCGACCGAGATCCACCGCTCGGGCGGGCCCTTCACGCTGGTGCCGCTGCCCGATCACGAGGGGCGGCCGTCCTCGGCTATCGTCTGGATGGAGCGCGGGCCGGAGGTGAAGCGACTTGCCGCCCTGCCAGAACCCGAGTTCGAGGCCGAGATGACGGAGCGCTCCGCGCATCTTTTCGGGCCGCTCAAACTCGCCAGCCGCCGCACGGTCTGGCCGATCATCGCCCAGATCGCCGACCGGATGGAGGGCGAGCGCACGGCTTTGGTGGCCGAGGCCGCCCATGTGGTCCCGCCGATCGGGGCGCAGGGGCTGAACATGAGCCTCGCCGACATGCGCGTGCTCGTGGACCTGGCCGAGGCGCACCGCGACGATCCGGGCACGCGGGCGATGCTGCGAGAGTATCACCGCGCGCGGCATGCCGAGGTGCTGGCGCGGGTGACGGGGGTGGATGCGCTCAACCGCGCCTCGATGGCCGAGGCGCAGGGGTTGCGTGACCTGCGGCTGCGGGCGCTGAACGCGATCTATTCCGTGGCCCCCGTGCGCCGCGTGATGATGCGCGCGGGGCTGGGGGCCACGGGCTGAGGCCCGGGTTCAAGCTCAGGGAAAGACGCGGTCGACCACCGCCTGCAAACGCGCCAGCGCCGCGGGCACGTCATAGAGCTTGTCGAGACCGAAGAGGCCGATCCGGAAGGTCATGAAATCCTCGGGCTCGTCCACGCGCAGCGGCACGCCGGCCGCGACCTGCATCCCGTGCGCCATGAAGGCCGCGCCGGACTTGATCGCCGGATCGTCGGTATAGCAGACCACCACGCCGGGCGCGCCATAGCCTTCGGCCGCGACGGATTTCACGCCCTTCGCCGCCAGCATCGCGCGCACCCCGTCGCCCAGCGCCCATTGCGCCGCCTTCAGCCTGTCGAACCCGTAGTCGCGGGTTTCCAGCATCGTGTCGCGGAAGACGCGCAGCGCGTCGGTGGGCATGGTGGCGTGATAGGCGTGCCCGCCCGCCTCGTAGGTCGCCATGATGTTGGCCCAGGCCTTCAGATCGCCCGCGAAGCTGGTCGATTGCGTCTCGTCGAGCCGCGCCTTGGCGCGGTCGGACATCATCACGAGCCCCGCGCAGGGCTGCGCCGACCAGCCCTTTTGCGGGGCGGAGATCAGCACGTCGACCCCGGTCTCGGCCATGTCGACCCAGGCACAGCCCGAGGCGATGCAGTCGAGCACCATCAGGGCGCCGACCTCATGCGCGGCCTCGGCCAGAGCCGTGATATAGGCGTCGGGCAGGATCACGCCCGCCGATGTCTCGACATGGGGGGCGAAGACGATGCCGGGGCGGGTCTCCCGGATCTTGGCCGTGACCTCGTCGATGGGCGCCGGCGCATAGGGGGATTGCGCGCTGTTGCCGGTGGGCCGGGCCTTCATCACCGTGACCTCGCCCGCGAAACCGCCCGCATCCAGGATCTGCGACCAGCGGAACGAGAACCAGCCGTTGCGCACCACCAGCACATCCTGCCCGCCCGCGAACTGGCGGGCGACGGCCTCCATCCCGAAGGTGCCGCCGCCCGGCACGAGCGCGACATGGGCGGCGCCGTAGACCTCTTTCAACATGCCGGAGATGTCGCGCATCACCTGCCCGAAGGCCCCCGACATGTGGTTGAGCGAGCGGTCGGTGAAGACCACGGAATATTCCAGCAGCCCGTCGGGATCGACGGTATCGAGCAAGGCGGTCATCGGCGCATCCTCCTGTTCCTTGACCCTTGGGGTAGCGGGATGCGCACGGGCCGCCTAGCCCGTGTTTCGTCGCGGGGCCGGGTGGGCGGCAGCCAGCGCGGCGCGGATCGGCGCGGGCGTTTCCGATCCGCGTCAGCCCAGCGGGCCGGGGCGGCGTTCCTCGGACAAAAGCACGTTCGCCTCGACGTTGCCGACGCCCGGAAGGGTCATGATCCGGCGGCGCAGCACGCGCTCGAAATCGGGCAGGTCGCGGGCGACCACGCGCAGGCGGTAATCATACAGGCCCAGCACATGCTCGACCGTCTGCACCTCGGGAATGGCCGAGACCGCGCGCTCGAAATCCTCGAGGCTGACGCGGCCCTTCAGCCCCAGCTTCACGCCCAGGAACACCGTGACCCCGAAGCCCAGCTTCTCGAGGTCGAGATCGAGCCGCCGCGCGCCGATCACGCCGGCCTCGGCCAGCCGCTTCATCCGCCGCCATGTCGCAGGCTGCGACAGGCCGAGGCGGCGGCCCAGCGTCGAGGCCTTGAGCGTGGCATCGGCCTGCAGGGCGCGCAGGATGGCGCGGTCGGTGGCGTCGAGGTCGATCACAGCGGCAAGGTCTGCTGGTTCTTGATCGTGGCGACCTGCATCAGCGCCTCGATATCGGCGATATGCGGCAGGGTCAGGATGCGGTCGCGGTAGATCTCCTGGTAATGCGGCATGGTCCGGGCGATGACGGCGAGGCGCACATCGACGCGGCCGAGGAAGGTCTGGATCTCCACGACTTCCGGCACCTCGCGCGCGGCGGCGAGGAAGGTGTCGAAGGCGCGCGGGTCGGTCTTGTCGAGCGTGATGCGCAGGCTCACCTCGACGGCATAGCCCAGCGCGGGCCAGTGGATCGTCGCGCGCTGGCCCTTCAGCACGCCGTGGGCCTGCAACCGCTCCAGCCGCTTGTAGCAGGTGGCCAGCGGCAGGCCCGCGGCCTCGGCCAGCTGGGTCACGGGTTGGGCCGGGTCGGCCTGAAGGTGGCGAAGCAGGCGCCTGTCACTGTCGTCGAGCATGCGTATTTTTGTAAAGATGAAATTGACGAATGACTTTCTAACATACGGCGCGATATTTGCCAATTCCGATACATCACACCGCCCAAGATGACGGCAGATTGCGCGCCAGAGACAGCCATACCAGACGAGGAGAGAGACATGCGCGTTTATTACGACCGCGATTGCGATGTGAACCTGATCAAGGACATGAAGGTCGCCATCCTGGGCTACGGCTCCCAGGGACATGCCCATGCGCTGAACCTGCGCGACTCGGGCGCGAAGAACGTCGTCGTCGCGCTCCGCGAAGGCTCGGCCAGCGCCGCCAAGGCACAGGGCGAAGGGCTGCAGGTCATGGGCATCGCCGAAGCGGCGGCCTGGTGCGACCTCATCATGTTCACCATGCCCGACGAGCTGCAGGCCGAGACCTACAAGAAATACGTCCATGACAACCTGCGCGAGGGCGCGGCGATCGCCTTTGCCCACGGCCTGAACGTGCATTTCGGCCTTATCGAGCCGAAGCCGGGCGTGGACGTCATCATGATGGCCCCCAAGGGCCCCGGCCACACGGTGCGCGGCGAATACACCAAGGGCGGCGGCGTGCCCTGCCTTGTCGCGGTCCACAACGACGCGTCGGGCAAGGCGCTGGAGATCGGCCTGTCCTATTGCTCGGCCATCGGCGGCGGGCGTTCGGGCATCATCGAGACCAACTTCAAGGAAGAGTGCGAGACCGACCTCTTCGGCGAGCAGGCGGTTCTCTGCGGTGGCCTGGTCGAGCTGATCCGCATGGGCTTCGAGACGCTGGTCGAGGCGGGCTACGCCCCCGAGATGGCCTATTTCGAGTGCCTGCACGAGGTGAAGCTGATCGTGGACCTGATCTACGAAGGCGGCATCGCCAACATGAACTACTCGATCTCGAACACCGCCGAGTATGGCGAGTATGTCTCGGGCCCGCGCGTCCTGCCCTATGACGAGACCAAGGCGCGGATGAAGGCGATCCTGACCGACATCCAGACCGGCAAGTTCGTGCGTGACTTCATGCAGGAGAACCAGGTCGGCCAGCCCTTCTTCAAGGGCACGCGCCGGATCAACGACGCGCACCAGATCGAGCAGGTCGGCGAGACGCTGCGCGGCATGATGCCCTGGATCTCGGCCGGCAAGATGGTCGACAAGTCGAAGAACTGATCCCCTGCCGAGGCAAGGGATGGACGGCCCCGGGGGAGGTTCCGGGGCCGTTTTTCGTTTCCGCTCAGCAGGGGCGGGCCAGCACCAGAACCCATGTCCGCCCGGTTCCGGCAAAGCCGAACTGGGTGACGGCGGGATCGAGGATGTTGGCGCGGTGGTCCGGGCTGTCCATCCAGGCGGCGACGGTGCTTCGGATATCGGGGGTGCCCTGCGCGAAATTCTCGGCGGCGGCACAGGCCTCGAAGCCCGCACGCTGCAACCGGTCCGACAGGGTCGAGCCATCCGCACCGATATGACCCAGCCGTTCCGCGGTGGCGAGGTCGTCGGCCTGCGCCTGCGCCGCCGCCTGAAGGGCGGGCGAGTGGATCAGGGGGCGCAGGATGCCGCGCATCGCGCGACGGGTGGAGAGCTGCGTGCCAGCCGACGCGATGTCGACGGTCGCGCCCGCCGACAACCGCTCGGTTCCGGGGCCGGGCGCACAGGCGGCCAGCCCCGCCACAAGGCACAGGATGAGACTGCGTCGGATCATGGTATCTGCCTCGGGTTGGTGTTGTTTTGACCAAGGATGCGCCCGCGGTCAGAGTCGCACAAGAGGCGGGATGCCCCGCGCGCGCAGCGCGACCGTGTGGCTGTGGATAAATCCGGGGACAGGATGGAATAGTGCAATCTCGGGGCGTCGATACGGGACATGGACCGCGCCGAGGGTCGGCTTTCCATCACTCTCCGCGCGCCAAACCCTCGGCAAGACGCCGCTGATCGCGGAGGATCGCGGGTAGATCGACGGTGGCAAGCTTCCCCTCGGCCACCACGCGCCGCCCCTCGACGAAAAGGTCGCGCACATGGGTCGGCCCGGCCAGCAGCAGCGCCGCGGGGTCCCAGTTGCCCGCGGCCTCCACCCCGCTCACATCCCAGACCGCGATGTCGGCGCGGTAGCCCGGCGCCAACTGCCCGATCTCGGCCCCGCGGCCCAACACCTCGGCCCCGCCGCGGGTGGCGATGCGCAGCGCCTCGCGCGGGGACATGGCCCCCGGCCCCGAGGCGACGCGCTGCAAGAGCATCGCCATCCGCGCCTCGGCCACGAGGTTGCCCGCGTCGTTCGACGCCGATCCGTCGACGCCGAGGCCCACGGGCACGCCCGCGTCGCGCATGGCGCGCACCGGCGCGATGCCCGAGGCAAGCCGACAGTTGGAACAGGGGCAATGGGCGACCCCCGTGCGTGTGCGCGCGAACAGGTCGATCTCGGCCCCGTCCAGCTTGACGCAATGGGCGTGCCACACATCCGGCCCGGTCCAGCCCAGCTCCTCGGCGTATTGACCGGGGCGGCAGCCGAATTTCTCGAGCGAATAAGCGATATCCTCGTCATTCTCGGCCAGGTGGGTGTGCAGCATCACCCCCTTGTCGCGCGCCAGCACGGCGGCGTCGCGCATCAACTCGCGGCTGACCGAGAAGGGCGAACAGGGCGCCACGCCCACGCGGATCATCGCCCCCGGCGCGGGGTCGTGGAAGGCGTCGATCACGCGCAGGCAATCGGTCAGGATCGCGGCCTCGTCCTCGACCAGACTGTCGGGCGGCAGGCCGCCGTCGCTTTCGCCGATCGACATGGCCCCGCGCGTGGCGTGGAGGCGCAGGCCGATCGCCGCAGCCGCCTCGATCGTGTCGTCGAGCCGCGAGCCGTTGGGGTAGAGATAGAGGTGATCGGACGACATCGTGCAGCCCGAGAGCGCCAGCTCGGCCAACCCCGTCATGGCCGAGACGCGCATGTGCTCGGGCGTGAAGCGCGCCCAGATCGGGTAGAGCGTCTGCAGCCAGCCGAAGAGCGCCGCGTTCTGCGCGCCGGGGACCGCGCGGGTGAGCGACTGGTAGAGGTGGTGATGGGTGTTCACGAGGCCGGGCGTCACGACGCAACCGGCCATGTCATGCACCTCGCCCGCCGTCCGCAGCCCGTGGCCCACCGCGGCGATGACGCCGTCGCGGATCAGGATGTCGGCTTCGGCCAGCTCGGTCCCCGCGTCATCCATCGTGACGACGACAGAGGCGTTCCTGAGCAGCGTCTCAGGCATCGGGCACGTCCTTGAGCAGGGCCAGCGCCGCGGCATGCAGCGCCGGGTTCGCCGCGGCCAGCGCGCGGCCGCCCTCGTGCACCGGGCGGCCCTTCCAATCGGTGACGACGCCGCCCGCGGCCTCGATCACCGCGATTGGGGCGGAAATGTCATAAGCGGCAAGGCCCGCCTCGATCACGAGGTCCACCTGCCCCGCGGCAAGCAGGGCGTAGGCGTAGCAATCCATCCCGTAGCGCGTCAGCTTCACGCGGTCGCGCACCGCCTCGAACCCCGCGCGCTCGGGCGGGGTGCCGACCTCGGGGAAGGTGGTGAAAAGCGTCGCCTGCGCCAGATCGGCGGTGCCGCGGGTCGCAAGCGGCGCCTCGCCCTGCGGGCCGGTGACGCGGGCGCGGCCGAAGCCGCCCTCGAAGCGCTCACCGATATAGGGCTGGTCGATGATGCCGTAACTCGGGCCGTCCGCGTCCGACAGCGCGATCAGAACGCCCCATGTGGGCGTGCCCGAGATGAAGCCGCGGGTGCCGTCGATCGGGTCGATGACCCAGGTCAGGCCGGTGATGCCGGGGGTGGCGGCCTCTTCCTCGCCGAGGATGGCGTCATGCGGGCGGCGCTCGGCCAGAACGGCGCGCATCGCCGCCTCGGCGGCGCGGTCGGCCTCGGTCACCGGATCGAAGCGGCCGACGCCCTTGTCGTCGGTGGCAAGCCCAGCGTTGCGGAAATGCGGCAGGATCGCCGCGCGCGCGGCATCGGCCATGGCATGGGCCGTGGCGATCAGGTCGGTCGTCTCGGAGAGGGACGCTCCGGGCAGGGGATCGGTCATCTTGGGCTTCCGGCAACTGCGGGTCTGGACGCAGGGCGGAAGGGACACGATCCCCTGTCCGGGGTCAAGCCGGGGCTGCCGTCAGGCGGCAGCGTCCGACAGAACGCGGGCCAGTTCGAACAGGCGCCTGCGCTGGGTCTCGGGGATGGCGTAGTAGGAGCGGACAAGCTCCAACGCCTCCTTGTCGGCGAGGATGTCTCCGGGCAGCGCCGACTGGCCCGCATCGGCCGCCTGCGCGGCTTCGGCCCCGTCCATGCCTTCGAAGAAATAGGCGACCGGCACCGACAGCGCCTCGGAGATGTCCCAGAGCCGCGAGGCGCTGATCCGGTTCATCCCCGTCTCGTATTTCTGGATCTGCTGAAACTTGATGCCGACCTTCTCGGCCAGCTGCTGCTGTGTCATCCCGACCATCCAGCGGCGATGCCGGACTCGCTTTCCGACATGGACGTCTACAGGGTGCTTCACGACCCCCTCCTGTTCTTGCCAAACCAACCCCCGCGCCCATCCCCGAAACAATGGACCGCAAGGCCTCGCGGAACCCCGCGACAGGCCAGAGGTAGCGCGGCGATGGGCCGGATCAATCCTTTGGCGACTTGGAAAGGCCGCATTCTCGCATGAAGGGCATGTTGACCCATCGGGCAACCCGGCTTCGCACGCATAACGGGCAGTCTACTCGCCCTTTGCGTGTCCAGCAAGCCTTGCGCCAGCCGCTCTGGCGAAGCCGCGATGCGCCCGCTAGGCTGGCCTCCGCAAGCGACCCCAAGGCAGGAGCACTGGCCATGCGCGCATTCCAGGTGACCGAGAGCGGCCAGCCGCCACAGCTGACGGATCTGCCCCGGCCCGAGCCCGGTCCGGGCGAGATCCTCGTGCGGATCGCCGCCTGCGGCCTGAATTTCGCCGATCTCCTCATGGTGCGGGGCACCTACCAGGACACGCCGCCTGCGCCTTTCACGCTGGGGATGGAAGTGTCGGGCACGGTCGAGGCCCTGGGCGAGGGTGTGACCGCCCCCGCGGTCGGGGCGCGTGTCGCGGTCTTCGCGGGCCATGGCGGGCTGGCCGAGTGGGGCGTGTTTCCCGCCGCCCGCGCCGTGCCGATCCCGGATGCCATGTCCTTCACGCAGGCCGCGGCGTTTCTCGTGGCCTATGGCACCTCGCATCTTGCGTTGCACCACCGCGCGAAGCTCAAGGCGGGCGAGCGGCTGCTGGTGCTGGGGGCTGCGGGGGGCGTCGGGCTGACCGCGGTGGAACTGGGTGCGCTGGCGGGCGCCGAGGTGATCGCCGTGGCGAGAGGCCCGGAGAAGCTGGCCGTGGCCGCCAGGGCCGGCGCGCGCCACCTGATCGACAGCGACAGCGCCGACATCCGGGCCGAGGTCAAGGCGCTGGGCGGGGCGGACGTGGTCTTTGACGCGGTGGGCGGCGCGGCGTTCGACGCGGCGCTGCGCGCGACCCGGACCGAGGGGCGCATCCTGAGCATCGGCTTTGCCAGCGGCGCGGTGCCACAGGTGCCGGCGAACATCCTGCTGGTGAAGAACATCACGGTGATGGGGGTCTATTGGGGCGGCTACCTGGCCTTTGCGCCCGATACGCTGACCGGCAGCCTGTCCGAGCTGGTGGCGCTGTTCAAGGCGGGCCGCATCGCGCCCCATGTCAGCGCGACCTTCCCGTTGGGCGACGCGGAGAGCGCGCTTGAGCTGCTGCGCAGCCGGGCCAGCACCGGGAAGGTCGTGGTCACGATCTGACAGGCCCGCTCAGAGGCTGCGGAACCCCGCGCGCGTCAGCTCGACCAACGCATCGAGCGGCGCGCCCTGGTTCAGCTCGGAGCGATAGAGGTTGATGCGGATCTCCGGCAGCGCGGGCAGCGCGCCGCCATGGCTCACGCATTCCACGTAGGGGGGTTCGGTTCCCTCGATACAGGCATGCACCGCAAGGTCGGCGCTGACCGAGGCCTCGACGGTGCGGATCGAGTCGGACTCGACCGCCATTTCCCAGGGAATGCCCGCCCGGTCGAGCGCCGCCTGCACCGAGTTGCGGAAGATGCAGGCATGCTCGAAGGCCAGCCGCAGCGGGCGCTGCTTCCACATCTGCCCGCCTTCGGCGCCGACCCAGACCAGCGGCCGGGTGATCAGCGTCTCGCCGCGCGCGTCGCAATCGGCCTCGGTCGTCAGGATCGCGTCCAGCTCGCCGCGGGCGAACATGCGCTTGAGCCGTTCGGTGTAGGAGGACATCAGCTGCACCTTCACGCGCGGGAAATCCACCGCCAGCCGGTGCAGCACCTGCGGGATTGCCGGGTAGACGATGTCATGCGGGACACCCAGCGTCAGCTCGCCCTCGTAATCCGAGGCGGTGAGCCGCGTCAGCACCTCGTCGTTGAGTTCCAGCATCCGGCGGGCGTAGCCCAGCATCTGCTCGCCCGCGCCGGTCAGGATCAGCCGCCGCGTCGAGCGGTCGAAGAGGCCCACGCCCAGCATCTCCTCCAGCCGCTTGAGCTGCATCGAGACGGCTGATTGCGTCAGGTTGAGATAGCCAGAGGCCTTGGTCACGCCACCCGCGTCGGCGACGGCGACGAAGGCGCGCAGGGCGGTCAGGTCGAGATTGCGCGGCACATCACACCTTGTGATCTGAAAGCTCAAAAATATTCGTTTTCAAAATGCACAAGCCCGTCGATATATCAAGTCTCGAAATCTCCCCCGGATTTTGAATCACGCAACACGAAAGGAAGACCCCGATGGCCAATCTCATGGCGTCGCATGGGGCGGTCGCCATGGATCGCGCCGTCATGCCCGCCCTTTTCTCCCGGTTCCTTGCGCGGCTGGCCGCGCTGCGGACCGAGCGCCAGCTGCGCCGCCTCGACGCGCGGCAGCGGCGCGATGCCGGGCTTGCCGCCCCCGGCGCACCGCGTGCCGCTGTGCTGCCCGGCTGGGACCTGCACCTCCAGGGCCTGCGCTGAAAGGCGCGGCCAGCGCCGCCCGATCCGTTCGATTGGAAAAAACTATCGCGCCACGATCCCGCATCGTGGCGCGACTTGCTTGAAAAACAGGGCGCAGTTGCCAATATTCCACTCCAAGGATGGGTCGCGCGCGCACTGCGCGGCGGCCCGACCCAAAGCTATTCTCAGGAGGGATACATGGCTGACTACCAGACGATCCGGGCCGGCATCTCGGGTGCCCGCGCCGCCGAGATCGATCAGGGCCTCAAGGCCCACATGAACAAGGTCTACGGGACCATGTCGGGCGGCATGCTGATCACGGCAGCCGCGGCATGGGCCATCGCCAACCTCGCCGTCACGGCGGACCCGACCGGCGCCACCGTCGCGCTGCGCGAAGGGCAGTATCTGACCGGCCTGGGCGAGCTGCTCTACACCACGCCGCTGCGCTGGGTGGTGATGTTCGCCCCGCTCGCCTTCATCCTGTTCGGCTGGGGCGCACTGATGCGCCGTGGCTCGGCCGCCGCGGTCTCGCTGGGCTTCTTCGCCTTCGCCGCCGTCATGGGCGTGTCGATGAGCTCGATCTTCCTCGTCTTCACCTCCTACTCGATCGTGCAGACCTTCCTCGTGACCGCCATCGCCTTCGCGGCCCTCAGCCTCTGGGGCTACACCACGAAGAAGGACCTGTCGGGCATGGGCACCTTCCTCATCATGGGGGTGATCGGCCTTGTCGTGGCGATGATCATCAACATCTTCCTGCAGTCGCCCGCGATGATGTTCGCCATCTCGGCCATCGGCATCCTGATCTTCGCAGGCCTCACCGCCTTCTACACGCAGGAGATCAAGTCGACCTACGTGGCCCATGCCGCGCATGGCGACCAGGAATGGCTGGACAAGGCCGCCATCGACGGCTCGCTCAGCCTCTACATCTCGTTCCTGAACATGTTCCAGTTCCTGCTGATGTTCATGGGCCAGCAGGAATAACATCCGCTGCACGCGCGTGACGCGAAGGGCCGGGGGCATTCCCCGGCCCTTTCCTTTTCCGACGCCGCTGCCGGCGTCCTGTGCTTTCCGACACAAGCCTTGGCTGCACGATCGGCCAGAATGGACATCAACGGATGTGCAACAGCTTGAGAGGACAGGCCGATGAGTGTGAGCGGTATCGGAGGTGGGGTCAGCCACCTGCAGGGGATGGACGCAGTTCGGGCCGGTGGTGCGCTCGGCGACCACACCGTCGAGCAAATCACCAACACCCGCGTGGAGCCCCGGGAAACCTCCTTGGGTTCGGCGATCAAGTCGTTCTTCAAGGGGATCGGCGATATCTTCTCGAAGCTGAAGGCCGAGTTCAAGGAAAGCCGGGCCGCCGAGAAAGAGCGCGCCGCCGAAAAGAAGATGGCGAAGGCGGCCGGTGGCTTTGCGGATGCCTTGGCGAACGACCAGGCCTCGGCCAAGAAATTCTTCAAGATGACCACGGTGGTTGCGAAGCATGCCGCCCCCGAGGACGTCGCACGGATTGCCGCCGAAAAGACCATGGACGCCATTCGGAGCTTGCCCGACGACAAGGCCGGCAATGCCCTGACCCACCTGAGGCAGTTCGGCGCGCCGGGCGGCACGGGGGAGGCCCTGAAGAACGTCTATGACCAAGCCCTCGCAAATCGCGTCGATGTGCTGATCGCCTCGGACCTGGGGGGCGCGAGTGACAGGGTCCGCGCGGAAAACGATGACCTTCGCGGGCAATTCGCCGACAAGGTCGCCGCGTTCGATGCCGCCCTGTCGAGCATGCTCGAAAACACGGTGGACGGGTAGGCCGCTTGGCCGTGGTCCCTACGAGACGCCACGACCGGGCGAGACCCGCAGGGCCGGGCCGCTGGCGCGAGACAGGACACGCCGGAGCCACAGGCATGCCAAGGCCGACGCC
This sequence comes from Roseicyclus amphidinii, assembly GCF_030163755.1. Classification (GTDB taxonomy): domain Bacteria; phylum Pseudomonadota; class Alphaproteobacteria; order Rhodobacterales; family Rhodobacteraceae; genus Roseicyclus; species Roseicyclus amphidinii. Next base: position 26,659 of record NZ_JASJOE010000032.1, on the reverse strand, counting down.
GACGAACCGAAAGGCCGTGACGCAAGGCGGCGATGCCGCCCCCGGGCACGCGGCGTTGGACGGGCTGGCCGTCGGTGTGATGCGGGACCGTGCGGACCCCCAGCGCCCTCCACGGCCTGCAGACCGGTCCGGCCGGGCCCTTCACGTCCGGAACCGACACCGTGGCCGGCTTCCCCCCGGAAAGCGGCCGGGGACCCCGACAGAACACTGGACGAACCGGCGAGACAGACGCCGCAACAGGAGAAACCCGACATGAAAACCGCCGAAGCCATCAAGACACTCGGGACCGCGATGGGCCTGCCTGCGCTGGCGTTTGACGCCGAAAACACCTGCAACCTGATGATCGACGACCGGCAGGAGATCTACCTGTCGGGCGATCCCGACGGCAGCGTGCTGCGGATGCACGCCGTTCTCGGCGACGCCACGGAGCTGCGCGCCGACCCGACGCGGATGCTCGAGGTCAACTACAATGCCGACGAGTCCGGAGGCGGTGCCCTGTCGATCAACCGCATGACCGGCGAAGTCGTCTACGTGAAGTCTCTCGACCTGACCGGCCATGACGCGGCCGGTGTGACCTCGGCGCTCGAAACCTTCCTGCGCTACGCGGCGTTCTGGATGGAACATGTCGGCACGCTGTCGCAGCCGGTGGCGGATCCACGCCTGGGTGGGCAGGCCGGGGACGCCGAGACCATCATCCGGATCTGAGCCGGTCCGGGGGTCGGCAGGAGTGCCCTGCCCCATCCGAACGGCTGCGATGACACGGTGCAAGGCCGAGCGACGGCCGCAGCCCAGCCCCGGATGCGGCCGTCTTCATGTCCCTTCACGCGCCCTGTCATTGCCCTGACATGGAGGCCGCCTAGGTGTTCGCCAGCGCACCGAGGATGCCGATGTCACCGCCCCCTTCCCCCTGCCCGTCACCGGGCGACCTGCTGCGCGTGTTCGGGCGGATCGGACTTCTGAGCTTCGGCGGCCCTGCCGCCCAGATCGCGCTGATGCACAAGGAGCTGGTCGAGGACCGCCCCTGGCTGACCGAGCGGCAGTTCCTCAATGCGCTCAGCTTCTGCATGCTCCTGCCCGGCCCCGAGGCGATGCAGCTGGCCACCTATGCGGGCTGGCGCATCGGCGGCGTGCGGGCCGGGCTGATCGCGGGGCTGCTCTTCGTCATCCCCGGAGCCTTCGTCATTCTTGCGCTGGCCTCGGTCTACGCGGCCCATGGCGGCGTGCCGCTGGTGCAGGCGCTGTTTCTCGGCATCAAGGCCGCGGTGATCGTGATCGTCGTGCAGGCGCTGGTGAAGGTCTCGAAAAAGGCGCTGACCGGGGCCCTGGCCTACGCGCTGGCCGCAGTGGCCTTTCTCGGGCTCTACGCGTTGCAGGTGCCCTTCCCCCTGATCGTGCTGGGCGCGGGGCTGATCGGGGCGGCCTTCATGGCGAACGCCCCGCCCGAGGCCGCCCCGCCGCCCGTCTCGGCCCGCGGCACGGCGCGGACGGTCGCGCTCTGGTCGGCGATCTGGCTGCTGCCGCTGGCGATGCTATGGGCCGTCGCGCCCGGCGGGCTGCTGGCCGAGATCGGCCTGTTCTTCGCCAAGCTCGCCGTCGTCACCTTCGGCGGGGCCTATGCCGTGCTGGCCTACATGGTGCAGGAGGTGGTCGCCGGTTTCGGCTGGCTGACCACCGCGCAGATGATGGATGCGCTGGGGCTGGCGGAAACCACGCCCGGCCCGCTGATCCTGGTGACCGAGTTCGTGGGCTTCCTCGCGGGCGCACAGGCGGGCGGCTGGCCGTTGGGCCTTGCCGCAGCCCTTGTCACGCTCTGGGTCACCTTCGCGCCCTGCTTCCTGTGGATCTTCGCGGGCGCGCCCTACGTCGACTGGATCGCCAGCCGCCCGCGCCTGACCGGCGCGCTGCAGGCCATCACCGCCGCCGTCGTCGGCGTGATCCTGAACCTGTCGGTCTGGTTCGCCGCCCATGTGCTCTTTGCCGAGCTCGAGACGGTGACCGCCGGCCCGCTTGGGCTGCTGCTGCCGGTCTGGTCCAGCCTCGACGCCCCCGCCCTCGGGCTGACGGCGCTGGCGGCGGGGCTGCTGGCGGGCCTGAAGCTGGACCTGCTCAAGGCATTGCCGATCATGGCGCTGGCAGGTCTTGTCGTTTCCTGGGCCACAACCGGGATTTGAGGTGTTGACTCGGGGCCACGCCCAAGTAAAAGGCGACGTCTCAAGAGATACGTGCAGCGCGCGCGCCGCGCCGCCCCGATATTCCGCAGGAGCCCGACCATGGCGAAGCCGACGACCATCAAGATCCGCCTCAACTCGTCCGCCGGGACGGGCCACTTCTACGTGACCAAGAAGAACGCCCGCACCATGACCGAGAAGATGACCGTACGAAAGTACGATCCGGTGGCGCGCAAGCACGTCGAATACAAGGAAGGCAAGATCAAGTAATCCGCCTTTCATATCCGACCTGAGGGCCGCGCCGGGAGACCGACGCGGCCCTTTTGTTTTTCGTCTCGCAGGAAAGGCCGGGAAGATGGCCGAAGAGCTGACCCTCAGACCCACCACCGCCGCTGACCTCGCGGCCGTCGATGCGTTGATCGCCGCAAGCTACCGCACGCTGCTCAAGCGCGACTACGCGCCCTCGGTGCTGGTGACCGCGCTGCCGCTGATCAGCCGGGCGAACCCGGTGCTGCTGCGCTCGGGCAGCTACTACGTGACCGAGGATGACGAAGGCCGCGCGCTGGCCGTGGGCGGCTGGAGCCGCTCGCCGCCCCAGGGTGGGGTCGGACGGGCCGAGATCGGCCATGTGCGGGCGATGGCGACCCACCCCGATCACACGCGCAAGGGGCTGGCGCAGGCGATCGTCACCCGCGCGCTGGCCGATGCGCTGGCCTCGGGCGTGGAGCGGATGATCGCGCAGGCCACGCGCACGGCCGTGCCCTTCTACAGCGCCATGGGCTTCCGCGCCCGCGGCGAGATCCTGGTCGCGCTGCGCCCCGGCATCACCTTCCCCGCGGTCGAGATGGAGCGCATCCTGTGACACGAGCGCGGGCAAGATCCTTGCAAGGATCTTGCCCGGCAGGCCCTTGCAAGGGCCTGCACAGCCTCTTGCAAGAGGCTGGGTCGCTCACAGCGCGACGGTCTCGCCCGGTTCGGGGGCGAGCACCCTCACCCCCGGCAGGGCCGCCTTCATCGCATCCGCCGATTGCGCGAGCAGCGGGAAGGTCCGGTAATGATAGGGGATCACGGTCTTGAAGCGGAACAGCTTCGAGGCCGCATAGGCCGCCCGCGTCATGTCCATCGTGTAATGCCCCCCCGCGCAGAGGATCCCCACGTCGGGCGCGTGGATATCGGCCCAGACCCCCATGTCGGCCATCACGTCGGTGTCGCCCGAGACATAGACGGCGCGGCCCTCGCCCTCGATGATGTAGCCCGCGGGTTCGCCCATGTAGACCGGCGCGCCCTCGCGGCCCACCGACGAGGAATGCACCGCGTGAACCATGGTGACCGCCACCTCGCCCAGCCGCACGGTGCCTCCCTTGTTGAAGCCGTTGGTCTCGATCCCCTCCTCGGTCCCGGACCACCAGCTCATCAGCTCGACCATGCCGTAGACCGGCACCCCCAGCTCGCGGGCCAGCGCCGGCACGCCGTTGACGTGGTCGAAATGGCCATGGGTGACGAAGATCGCCGTCACCCCGGCCAGGACCGCGTCGCGGCGGTCGGCGGGAAACATCGGGTTCCCGCTCTCCCACGGGTCGATCAGAAGCACCTGACCGCCGATCTCGAGCCGCAGGCCGGCGTGGCCCAACCATGTGTAGTTCATCGCTCGCTCCCTTGTTGCACGTCGTCCCGACCCTCACGATAGACCCGGCGCGCCGTTCGGCGAAAGGGGGCCGCGCGAATCCCGCGCCTGCGCCTTGCGGGCGCTGCTGCACGCGGCTAAACCGCGGCAGACCCCGACGAGGAGGCCCCGATCCATGTCCATCGACAGTGCAACCGCCGCCAAGGTGGCCAAGCTCGCCCGCATCCGCGTGGAAGACGCGGAGCTGCCCGCGCTGGCCGCGGAATTCAACGCGATCCTCGGCTTCATCGAGCAGCTTCAGGAACTGGACGTGGATGACGTGGAGCCGATGGTCAGCGTCGAACCGATGCGCCTGAAGCGCCGCGACGACGTCGTGACCGACGGCGACCGGCAGGCGCAGGTCCTGTCCAATGCGCCCGACGCGCGCGAGGGCTTTTTCGCCGTTCCCAAGGTGGTGGAGTGACCATGTCCGAGCTGACGAAACTGACCATCGCCGAGGCCCGCGACGCGCTGCGCCGGGGCGACGTGACCAGCGTGGAGCTGACCGAGGCCTGCCTTTCGGCCATCGACGGGGCCGATCCGCTTGGCGCCTTCGTCCACAAGACGCCCGAGATCGCGCTGGAGCGCGCGCGCGCTGCGGATGCGCGGATCAAGGCGGGCGATGCGCCGGGGATGTGCGGCATCCCGGTGGGCATCAAGGATCTGTTCTGCACCGAGGGCGTGCCGTCGCAGGCCGCCTCGAAGATCCTCGAGGGGTTCCGCCCGGAATACGAATCCACCGTCTCGGGCCAGCTGCGTGACGCGGGCGCGGTGATGCTGGGCAAGCTGAACATGGACGAATTCGCCATGGGCTCGTCCAATGAAACCAGCGTCTACGGCAATGCCGTGAACCCCTGGCGCGCCGAGGGCTCGAACGCGGCGCTGACGCCGGGCGGCTCCTCGGGCGGCTCGGCCGCCGCCGTGGCCGCCGATCTCTGCCTGGCCGCGACCGGCACCGACACCGGCGGCTCGATCCGCCAGCCCGCCGCCTTCACCGGCACGGTGGGGCTCAAGCCCACCTACGGCCGTGCCTCGCGCTGGGGCATCGTCGCCTTCGCCTCCTCGCTCGATCAGGCTGGCCCGATGACCAAGACGGTGCGCGACGCCGCGATCATGGGCGCCGCGATGATGGGCCATGACCCGAAGGATTCGACCAGCGCCGACCTGCCCGTCCCGGATTTCGAGGCGATGCTGACCGGCGACATCCGCGGCCGCGTCATCGGCATCCCGCGCGAATACCGCATGGAGGGCATGCCCGCCGAGATCGAGGCGCTCTGGACCCGTGGCCGCGAGATGCTGGCCGATGCGGGGGCCGAGATCCGCGACATCTCGCTGCCGCACACCAAATACGCGCTGCCGACCTATTACGTGATCGCCCCGGCCGAGGCGTCGTCGAACCTCGCCCGCTACGACGGGGTGCGCTACGGCTACCGCGCCAAGCTGGCGCAGGGCGACGGCATCACCGAGATGTACGAAAAGACCCGCGCCGAGGGCTTCGGGGCCGAGGTGCGCCGTCGCGTGATGGTGGGCACCTACGTGCTGTCGGCGGGCTATTACGACGCCTATTACAACCGCGCCCGCAAGGTCCGCACCCTGATCAAGCGCGACTTCGAAGAGGTCTTCGCCGCAGGCGTCGACGCGATCCTGACGCCTGCCACCCCGTCCGCGGCCTTCGAACTGGGCAAGGAATTCGACGACCCGGTGCAGATGTATCTCAACGACGTCTTCACGGTGACGGTGAACCTCGCCGGGCTGCCGGGCCTTGCCGTTCCGGCAGGCCTCGACGCGCAGGGCCTGCCGCTGGGCCTGCAGCTGATCGGCCGGCCCTGGGAAGAAGGCGATCTGCTGAACATCGGGCATGCCCTGGAACGCGCCGCCGGTTTCGTGGCGAAGCCCGGAAAATGGTGGTGACACGACGCCGGCGGTCGGACAGCGACGCCGCCGGGCGGCCACAGCGCGCAGCGGCATGAGCCGCTCGCCCAATTTCGGGCCGCGGCGCGGTGGGCTTGTGCCCGGGCTTGTCGTTCTGCACTACACGGCCATGGCCGATTGCGACGCCGCGCTGCGGGTGCTCTGCGCGCCTGAGCGCGAGGTGTCGGCCCACTACCTCATTCGCCGCGATGGCGGCGTGATCCCCCTCGTCGACGAGGCGATGCGCGCCTGGCATGCCGGGGCCGGATCCTGGCGCGGGCTGGATGACGTGAATTCGCGCTCGATCGGGATCGAACTGGACAATGACGGCGGCTCGCCCTTCGCGGCACCGCTGATGGACGCGCTCGAGGCGCTTCTGCCTGGGGTCATGGCGCGCTGGTCCATCCCGCCGGAGGGGGTGATCGGCCATTCCTGCATGGCACCGGGCCGCAAGATCGACCCCGGTGCCCGCTTCGACTGGAGCAGGCTGGCGCGGCGGGGGCTGGCCGTGATGCCGCAGGACAAGGGGTCCCTGCCGCTGGATGCGGCACGCTTCCGCCGCGATGCGCTGGCCTACGGCTTTCCCGATGTCGAAGCCCCGCTCCTGCTGCAGGCGATGCGGCTGCGGTTCCGGGCCGGAGCGACCGGCCCGCTGGACGGGCGCGACTGCGCGCTCATGGCCGAGATGGCCGCGCGATACGGGGCTTGAACCCGCGGCGCGGGCCGCGTAGCTGACAGGGGCGCGGAGGGCCGGATGGCCGCGGGCGGGCAACCGTTCGAGGAAAGTCCGGACTCCAATGAAGCCACGGTGCCGGGTAACGCCCGGGCGGAGCGATCCGACGGAGAGCGCCACAGAAATGAAACCGCACCCCGTCCGCGGGGTGCAAGGGTGAAACGGTGGGGTAAGAGCCCACCGCGCGACGGGCAACCGGAGCGGCACGGCAAGCCCCACCGGGAGCAATGCCGAATAGGGATGCCGCGGGGGAAACCCCGGGGTGGGCTTCGCCCCAGGCATCCGGGTTGGCAGCTTGAGGTTCGGGGGCAACCCCGCGCCCAGAGGAATGGCCATCCAGAGGGGGCGACCCCTTGGACAGAATCCGGCTTACAGGCCCTCCGCGCAGATCAACAGGCATCACCGGGCCCCGGACGGGGGGCCATGACGCAGCGGGAGGTTCGAAGCCTCCGGCTCCGACCCGGCGGCGCGCGTCGTCAGGCCCCGTCGGGGCCGCTCCTCCGCGCGCTGGGTGCGGGTGGCACGGGGCCTGCTTCACCACGGACGGATGCGCGGCTGTCGGTGTCGGTGTCGGTGTCCGGAGCCTCCCCCTTCCACGGCAAGTCTGCCTGTCAAGCGATGAGTGGGGATATTTGTGAAACGGAGAAGCAGGGCATCGGTGCCGCGACAACCGGGGGCGAGCGCGCAACCTGGCCTGTTTCTCCGTTTCGCAAATATCCTGGGAGAGTCGCCACAGGCGATGGGGGCAGAGCCCCCACACTTCGGGAGCAACGCATCCGCCCCGCGCGACACCAGCCGAACCGGGCGCCACCGCACCGCGTCAGCGGTGCCACCGCGGTCGTGGCGCAGGCCGGAGGCCGAGCCACGCCGCAAGGCCCCCCTCAGCGCCGCGCGGCGAAGAACGCCTTGAGCAGATCCGCGCATTCGGTCTCGGCGATCCCGCCATAGACCTCGGGGGACCAATGCGCCTGCGGGTGGTCGAAGACCCGCGGCCCCTGCACCACACCGCCCGATTTCGGGTCGGACGCCCCGTAATAGAGCCGCGAGAGCCGGGCCGCGGCAATCGCCCCCGCGCAGGCCGGGCAAGGCTCCAACGTCACCCAGAGGTCGCAGCCCGTCAGCCGCCCGGACCCGAGTGCCGCGCAGGCCGCGCGGATCGCCAGCATCTCGGCATGGGCCGTCGGGTCCGTCAGCTCGCGCATGCGGTTGCGCGCACGCGCCACGATCGTCCCATCCTTCACCACCACGGCGCCCACGGGCACCTCGCCCGCCTGCGCGGCCGCCCGCGCCTCCTCCAGCGCGGCTTCCATGAAGGATGTGAACCCGATCATCCGCCCCTGATCCTGCCTTTCGCTCGCCCTGTCAAACCGCTATGGCGGTTCTCATGTCGGACGCAGAACGCATAGCCAAGCGCCTCAGCCGCGCCGGGGTCGCCTCCCGCCGCGAGGCGGAGCGCATGATCGAGGCGGGCCGCGTCGCCGTGAACGGCAAGACCATCGACAGCCCCGCGCTGAACGTGACCGAGGCCGACCGGATCACCCTCGACGGCCAGCCGATCCCCGAGGCCGGGCGCCCGCGGCTCTGGCTCTACCACAAGCCCACCGGCCTCGTGACCACGGCCAGCGACGAGAAGGGCCGCGAGACGGTGTTCGACAAGCTGCCCGAGGGGATGCCGCGGGTGATGAGCGTGGGCCGGCTTGACATGAATTCCGAGGGGCTGCTGCTGCTGACCAATGACGGGGGCGTCAAGCGCAAGCTGGAACTGCCCGCAACCGGCTGGCTGCGGAAATACCGCGTCCGGGTGAAGGGCACACCCAGGGACGAAGACCTCGAGCCGTTGCGCCGCGGTCTCGTGATCGAGGGCGAGCGCTTCCAGGGCATGGAGGTCCGGCTCGACCGGCAGCAAGGCGCGAATGCCTGGCTGACCGTGGGCCTGCGGGAGGGCAAGAACCGCGAGATCCGGCGCGCGATGGCCGAAGTGGGGCTCGACGTGAACCGGCTGATCCGCGTCTCCTACGGGCCGTTCCGGCTGGGTGAGCTGAAACCCGGCGAGGTGGAGGAGGTGAAGCCCCGCGTGCTGCGCGACCAGCTGGGGCTGGAGGAGGCCGTCGCGGGCCATGCCGAGGCGAAGGCCAAGCCAAAGCGACCGCTTCGGAAAAAGCCTAACCCGGCCGGTCCTCGTCGTCCGACCCGTCGCTGAGGCTTTCGCGCTCGATCAGCTTTGCCTGCGACATGAAGGCTGCGAAGAGGAAGGCGGGCAGCGCGAAGGTTTCGAAGGTCACCCAGAATTCGGTGGATTGCGTGCGCCAGACGGCCTCGTTCGCCACGGCCATCAGCGCGAAGGCCGCAGCGATCCGGCGCGACAGGATCAGCCAGCCGCGATCCGACATCGGCAACATCTCTCCCATCAGCACCTTGAGCCAGCCCTGCCCGCGCATCAGACCGATGCCCAGGGTCACGGCGAAAAAGCCGTAGACCAGCGTGGTCTTCATCTTGAAGAAGCGCTCGTCGTTGAGCCAGACGGTCAGCCCGCCGAAGACGACGACCATGACTGCGGTGAAGACCTGCAAGCGGCTGATCCGGCCCGTCAGCTTCCAAAGGATTGCCATCGAGGCCAGCAGCAGCGGCACGAAGCCCGCCGTCACCAGGATGAACCCGTCGTAGTCGCGCCCGCCGATGGTCCAGCTTGCGTCCTGGAAGCGCATGTAGGCGAGGAAGAACAGGATCGGCGGGCCCAGTTCCAGCGCCTGCCTGAGCCAGGGATTGACGGTCTGTTCCTGTCGCATCGGCGCTCCTCTCAGCCACCCGCCTCAACTATCACCGCCCCCGCCGCGATCAACCCCATCAGCGCAAGGCGGCGCGGCCCGACCCGTTCGCCCAGGAACAGCCAGCCGATCAGCGCCGCGAAGACGGTCGAGGTTTCGCGCAGCACCGCCGCCTCGCCCACCTGGCCGAGGCGCGTGGCCAGCATGATCGAGCCGAAGGAGGCGAAGGCGACAAGCCCGCCGAAGATGCCGCGCAACGCCAGCGGGCCGAGCGGCGGTTTTTCCGGCAGGCGCGCGTAGAAGCGCGCGGCGAGGATCGGAAAGAGCAGACCGTCGATGAAGAAGAACCACGCGAGAAAGGTGAACGGGTCCGCGGTCGCGCGGATGCCATAGGCGTCATAGGTGGTGTAGAGCGCGACGAAGAGCCCGGTCAGCACCGCGAAGCCCAGCGCGGGCACCAGCGTGTCGCGGGCGACGGTGACGTGGATCATGTTGTAGGCGGCCAACCCGTAGAGCCCCGCAAGCAGGACCGCGACGCCCAGCCATTGCACCGGGTTGAAGGTCTCGCCGAAGATCAGCCAGGCCCCGATGATCGCAAACAGCGGGCCGGTGCCGCGCATCACCGGGTAGACCACCGTGTAGGCCCCGCGGCGGTAGCTGGCGAGCGTCGCCCATTTGTAGAGCGCATGGATGACGAAGGCCCCGGCGAAGATCGGCCACATGTGCGGCTCGGGCCAGGGCACGACGAAAAAGGCAATGGGCGCGGCCATCAGCCCGTAGGAGGCGTCGATCACGCCGCGCGCGAGAAGCGGGTCATGCCGCCCCTTTTGCAGCGCCCCGAAGACGGCGTGCAGAAGCGCGGCAAGCAGGGCCAGCGCCATGGCGACGGAGGCCGCGGCCTCGGTCCCTTCGACGGAGGTGATCCAGGCGCTCATGCACAGAGGGTCCGGGCTGGGGGAAGCACGCCGCGGGGGCGCGCTCCGATCCACTCACAGGGGGTGTGGATCATTGCGGGAAATCTTCAACCCCAACCAGAGCGTTGGCGAAATCCTGCGGGTCGAAAGGTTGCAAATCGTCAATCTGCTCCCCCACCCCTATCGCGTGGATCGGCAGGCCGAACTGGTCCGCCAGCGCCACGAGGACGCCGCCCTTGGCGGTGCCGTCCAGCTTGGTCATCACAAGGCCCGAGACATCGGCCATGGCTTGAAAGGTCTTCACCTGGCTCACGGCGTTCTGCCCGGTGGTCGCATCGAGCACCAGAAGCGTGTTGTGCGGCGCGTCGGGGTCCTTCTTGCGGATCACGCGGACGATCTTGGCCAGCTCCTCCATCAGGTCGGCGCGGTTCTGCAACCGGCCCGCCGTGTCGATCATCAGCAGGTCGGCACCTTCGGCCTCGGCCCGTGTCATCGCGTCATAGGCCAGCGCAGCGGGGTCCGACCCTTCGGGCGCGGTCAGCACCGGCACGCCCGCGCGCTCGCCCCAGACCTGCAGCTGTTCGACCGCCGCGGCGCGGAACGTGTCGCCTGCGGCGATCACCACGGATTTGCCCGCCGCCTTGAACTGGCTGGCGAGCTTGCCGATGGTCGTGGTCTTGCCGGACCCGTTCACACCCACCACCAGCACCACCTGCGGGGTCTTGGGGTAAAGCGGCATCGGGCGGGCGACAGGCTCCATCACGCGGGCGATCTCGGTCGCCAGCAAGCCCTTGATATCACTGGCCGACATCAGGCGGCCATACCGCCCCTCGGCCATGTTGGCGGTCACGCGCAGGGCGGTGTCCACGCCCATGTCGGCCGAGATCAGCAGCTCTTCGAGCTGTTCCAGCATCGCGTCGTCAAGCGCGCGGCGCGGCTCGGCGCTGCGGCCCATGAGCCGGCCCAACAGGCCGGGCCGGGCCGTGGCGGCCGGGGTGTCGGCGGGCGTCGGGGCCAGCTCCTCGACCCGGATCGGCTCGAGCTCGGCGGGGGGCACGGGGGCGGGGTCCGGGTCTGCCTCCACCTGCCGCGCAGGGGCCGGTTCAGGCTCGGGCTCGGGCCGGCTTTGTGGCGCAGGGACAGCCTTGGCCGTGTCCCGCTGCTCGGGCTCCTTCGGTGGCTCCTCGACCGCGCCCTCCTCGATGATCGCGTCGAGCCCCTCGTCGATCTTCGACGAGGATCGGAGCATCCGGTCCTTGAGCTTCTTGAAGAAGGACATGGGCGCGCGGCCTTTCACCAATTCTTGACCTTTTCCACCTAATACGCCGGACGGATGAAAGGAAGGCCATGGATTCACCCGTATTTCATGCCATCTTGGCTGGTGAAGAGTATCGTCAACGGTTCGGGGCCCGCCGCATGCCCGTCATTGCCCGCTACGCGCTTGCCGCGCTGACACCGGCCCTGCTGATCGCGCTCGGCGCGATGGGCTGGGACATGGGGGCGGTGCTGGCGCTGGTCTGGCTGACGCTCGTCGCGGCCGCGATGGACCGGCTGCTGGCGCCGCCGCGCGCGCAGGACCACGACCATGCGCCTTGGTCCGACGGTCTCTCGCTTGCGCTGGGGTTGACCCATCTCGCGCTCCTGCCGCTGGTGCTCATCGGCCTGTCGCACCCGGCCCTGTCGCCGGGCGGAAAGATCGCGCTGCTGATCGCCACGGCCAGCTTTTTCGGGCAGGTCAGCCACCCCAACGCGCATGAGCTGATCCACCGCAGCGCGCCGCTTCTGCGTGCGCTCGGCGCGGCGGTCTATGCCTCGGTCGGTTTCGGGCATCATGTCTCGGCGCACAGGCTGGTGCATCACCGCCATGTCGGCACCGCCGACGATCCCAACACCCCCCTGCCCGGTGAGGGCTTCTGGACCTACCTGCCGCGCGCCTGGCAAGGGTCGTTCCGGGCCGGGCTCGCCTGCGAGATCGAGCGGCGCGCGCGCCGCGGCCTTCCGGCGCAGGGCTGGCGGACGCCTTACGCCCTCTGGGTCGGCGGCGCGGTGCTGACCCTTGCCGCGGCGGCCGTGCTGGCCGGACCGGTCGGCGTCGTGGGGCTGATCGTGCTGGGGGCGCTGACCGGCGCGCAGATCCTGTTGTCGGATTACATCCAGCATTACGGGCTGCGGCGGCTGACCCTGCCCAATGGCCGGGTTGAGCCCGTGCGCCCGCATCACAGCTGGAACGCCCCGCGCGGCTTCACCTCATACCTGATGATGAACGCCCCCGCCCATTCCGAGCATCACATGCACCCCGACCGGCCCTATGACCGGCTCGACCCGCACGCCGATGGGCCCACGCTGCCCTACGCGCTGCCGATCATGGCGATGCTGGCGACCGCTCCGCCGGTCTGGCGCAGGATGATGGACCGCCGCGCGCTGAGGGTCATGCAAGCCGCCGAGGACCGCATCCGCGCCACGCGCGCCGGCTGAGCGGTCAGAGCGCGACGCCCTCGCGGCCCGCGAGATCGCAGAAGAACTGCCACGCCACCCGGCCCGAGCGCGACCCGCGCGTCGCCTGCCACTCGATCGCCTCGGCCACAAGGCGGCTGTCCTCGACCGTCACCTCGTAAGCCGCGCAATAGCCCCGGATCATCGACAGGTAGTCGTCCTGCGAACAGGGGTGGAAGCCCAGCCAGAGACCGAACCGGTCGGAGAGCGAGACCTTTTCCTCGACCGCCTCGGAGGGGTTGATCGCGCTGGAGCGTTCGTTCTCGATCATGTCGCGCGGCATCAGGTGGCGGCGGTTCGAGGTGGCGTAGAAGATCACGTTCTCCGGCCGCCCCTCGACCCCGCCGTCGAGCACGGCCTTGAGCGACTTGTAATGCTGGTCGTCATGGGAAAACGACAGGTCGTCACAGAACAGGATCACCCGCACCGGGGCCGCGCGCAACAGGGTCAGAAGCCGCCCGATGGAGGGCAGATCCTCGCGCTGGACCTCGACCAGCTTGAGATCGGGCGCAGCCGCCGCGCAGGCGGCATGCACCGCCTTGACCAGCGAAGATTTGCCCATCCCCCGCGCGCCCCACAAAAGCGCGTTGTTCGCGGGCAGGCCGCGCGCGAATTGCGCGGTGTTGGCGATCAGCGTGTCGCGCGAGCGGTCGATGCCCTGCAACAGCTCCAGATCGACGCGGTTCACCTGCGCCACGGGCTCCAGCCGGTCGGGGTCGGCGTGCCAGACAAAGGCCCCTGCCCCGTGCCAGTCGGGGGCGGCGGCAGGCGGTGGGCGCAGGCGCTCGAGCGCCTCGGCGATGCGGGTCAGCACGGCGTCGTCCATCGGTGTCAGAGCTCTTCATCTTCGTCCAGGATCCCCTCGGCCCGCATGCGCTTGATGCGCTGACGCTCCACGAGGCGCACGAGCTGGATCGAGATCTCGTAAAGCCCGTAGACCACCGTGAACAGGATCACCTGCGTGATCACGTCGGGCGGGGTCACCAGCGCGGCCAGCGTCAGGATACCCACGACCGCCCATTTGCGCACGTTGCCCAGCCCCTCGGCGCTGACCAGACCGGCCTTGCCCAGCAGCGTCAGCAGAACCGGCAACTGGAAGCAGAGGCCGAAGGCGAAGATGAACTTGAGCGCAAGGTCGAGGCTTTCGCGGACAGACCCGAGGAACACGGTCTGGATGCCGTCCTCGGCCGCGGCCGGGTTCTCGAAGGTGCCGTCGCCCGCGATGAGGTTGGCCAGCGCCGGGATCGCATCCGAGAAGCCGATGAAGAAATTCATCGCAAGCGGCGTGACGACATAATGGGCAAAGGCGGCACCGATGGCGAACAGCACCGGCGAGGCGACGAGGAAGGGCAGGATCGCGCCCTTCTCGGACTTGTAGAGGCCGGGCGCCACGAAGCGCCACAGCTGGTGCGCGATCACCGGGAAGCTGACGGCGAACCCCATGATGATCGAGATGCGGACGAGGACAAAGAACTTTTCCTGCGGCGCGGTGAAGATCAGCCGCGCATCCTCGCCACGGGCGCGCAGCACCTCGGCCAGCGGCTGCGAGATGAACTCGAGGATCGGCTCGGCCACGGTGAACATGGCCACCATGCCCACGACGAAGGCCAGCACGGCGCGGATCAGCCGCGTGCGCAGCTCGGCCAGATGCTCGACCAGCGGGGCCGAGCTGTCCTCGATGGGGTCGTTTGCGCTCATGTCTGGGGGGTTCCGGTGCGGGCGGGGGCAAGCTCGGGCTCGATGTCCTGCGTGACCTCGGGCTCGGGCGCTTCGAGCGGGGCCTGGGCGGCAGCCGCGGCCGCGGCGGCGCTGTCCTCGCTGGTCGCGCCCTGCTCTTCCCGCGCCTTGCGGCGAGCGTCGATGTCATCGCGCAGCTTGCGCGCCCTGGCGGCCTTTTCCTCGGCGATGCGGCGCGTTTCCGAGCCTTCGGGGTAGGTCTCGGGGTCAAGACCCAGATCAAGGTCGTCGCCGAGGCTTTCCTTCAGCGCGCTCATGCCGGCCTTGCGGGGGTTTCGGGCGAAATCCGTGGCCTTGCGCAGGTCGCGGTTGATCTCGCTCACGCCCGCCTCGTCGGCGGCATCATCCATGGCGCGCTGGAAATCCCGCGCCATGGCCCGGATCCGGCCCGTGAACTGGCCGAGCTTCCGGAACATCACCGGAAGATCCTTCGGCCCCACCACGATCAGCGCCACGACGCCGATCACGAGAAGCTCCATCCAGCCGATATCAGGCATGACCGTCCTTGCGGTTCAGGCGGACCGCCCCCCGGTTGCACGCGGGACAGGCGGAACCCGCGATCAGGCGTTGTCGCGTTCGCCGCTGCGGGGCGTCACGTCGCGGGCCGAAGTGCCGTCGTCATCGGCCGTTTTCGACGCGTTCTCGATCTCTTCGGTCGAATCCTTGACGCCACGCTTGAAGGCGGTGATGCCCTTGCCGACCTCGCCCATCATGCCCGCGATCTTGCCGCGGCCGAACAGGACGAGGACCACAACGGCGATCAGGATCAAGCCTGCCGGTCCGATATTGTTGAGCATGTCAGTCTCCCTTGCGCCGCACAGCCCGATGGGTCCGCCAAGCGGCTCGCATTACAGTCTCCGGGCACCATAGGTATGCGCTCCGGGCCGGATATCAAAGCCCCAAAACGCATGCAGGCAACCGCGCGCCTACCGCTTCGTGGCGAAGACGAAACAGCGGTCGCGCCGCACCGTCAGCCACAGCGGCGTGCCCGGCTTGGGCAGGAAGACGGCGGGGACCGTGGCCTTGAGGATGCCGCCGTCGAAATCCATGCGGAACTCCACCAGGCTTTCATGGCCCATGAAGCGCGCGCGCTCCACCACGCCGCGGGCGGGCGTGCCGTCCTGCGGGGTGGGGTTCGGGCCGCGCCCGCCGCGGTCGAAGTCGATCTTCACATGCTGCGGGCGAAAGACGATCTCCACCTCGGTGCCGTCGGCATGGCCGGGGGCGAGGAACTGGCCGAAGGCGGTGTCGCAGAGCGCGCCCTGAACGCGGCCGGGGATGACGTTGATATCGCTGAAGAACGCGGCCGCGGCCTTGTCGGCTGGGGCGTTGTAGATGTTGTAGGGCGCGCCCTTCTGCACGATCCGGCCGTCACGCATCAGCGCGATCTGGTCGGCCATGCGCATCGCCTCTTCCGGCTCGTGGGTCACGAGAACGACGGCGGTGCCCTCCTCCTTCAGGACCTGCAGGGTCTCGTCGCGGATACCGTCGCGCAGGCGGTTGTCGAGCCCGGAAAAGGGCTCGTCCATCAGCATGATCCGCGGCCGGGGCGCCAGCGCGCGGGCGAGTGCGACGCGCTGCTGCTCGCCGCCCGACAGCATGTGCGGCGTGGCATCGGCGTAGCCCGCCAGATCGACGCGGGCGAGCAGTTCCTCCACCCGCGCCCTGACCTCGGGTTTCGGGCCTTTCAGGCCGAATGCGACGTTCTGCCCGACCGTCAGATGCGGAAACAGGGCGAAATCCTGGAAGATCAGCCCGACGCCGCGCGCCTCGGGCGGCAGATGCGTGGCCGCATCCGACAGGGTCGTGCCATCGGCCCGCACGGCCCCCGCGGTCTGCCGCTCGATGCCCGCGATCACGCGCAGCGTGGTGGACTTGCCGCAGCCCGACGGACCCAGCAGGCACAGCACCTCGCCCGCGCGCACGGCAAAGCCGACGTCGGACACGACCTCGCGTCCGTCGAAACGGCAGGTGACATGCTCGAGCTCGAGGCGGGGGGCGTCGGCCATGGGACAGGGATACCCGATCAATTCAATCGGAATGGCAGGTAACAGGCGCGCAAGATCCTTGCAAGGATCTGCCCACGCCCTTGCAAGGGTCTGGCCCGCGCGCCGGTCAGATCGTGGCGTTGGTCTGGCCGCCATCGAGCAGGATGTTCTGCCCCACGATGAAGCCCGCATGCTGCGAGCAGAGGAAGGCGCAGGTCGCGCCGAACTCCTCGATCGTGCCGTAGCGGCCCGAGGGGATGGAGCTGCAGCGGATCTTGCGCGCCTCTTCCATCGAGACATCCTGCGCCTTGGCTACGCCCCGTTCCAGCGCGACGGCGCGGTCGGTGTCATGCGAGCCGGGCAGCAGGTTGTTGATGGTCACGCCCTTGCCCGCCACCTGCCGCGCGGTGCCCGCGACATAGCCGGTCAACCCGGTGCGCGCCGCGTTCGACAGGCCCAGCTGCGGGATCGGCGCCTTGACCGATTGCGAGGTGATGTTCACCACCCGGCCCCAGCCGCGGTCGATCATGCCGGGCAGGATCGCCGTCATGAGCGCGATGGGCGTCAGCATGTTGGCGTCCAGCGCCTTGATGAAATCCTCGCGGCCCCAGTCCGACCACAGGCCCGGCGGCGGGCCACCGGCATTGGTCACGAGAATGTCGAGGTCGCCCGCGACCTCGAGCACGCGCGCGCGGCCCGCCTCGTCGGTGATGTCGGCGGCGACCGTGGTCACGGCGACGCCGTGGCGGGCGCGGATCGCCTCGGCGGTCGCCTCGAGCGCCTCGGCCCCGCGCGCGTTCAGCACGAGGTCCACACCGGCCTCGGCCAGCGCCTCGGCGCAGCCGCGGCCGAGCCCCTTGGAGGATGCGCAGACCAGCGCGCGCTTGCCCGAAATTCCCAGCTCCATGTCCCTGTCTCCCTCTCTCGATGATCGGCGTCTTCCCTAGCAACGCCGGGCGCGTGCCGCCAGCCTTGACCGTTGCGCCCCTGCGCCCTAACGAGGTGCATCCTCGTGCCGTTTTGTATTCCATGTCCGATTTCGCCCCGCTCTTCCGGTTCAAGACCTTTCCCGCCCGCGCCGTGCAGGCGCTCAGCGGTGCCAACGAGGGCGACGCGCTGGGGCTCGGCGTGGCCGCCATTCCCGGCGATGTCTACCGCCTCGCGCGGGACGCCAAGCCACGCCGCCTGACGATCTGCGAGGGCCCCTCGGGCGGGCAGGTCGTGGCCCGCGGCTCGGACGTGGGCGTGCCGGGCGAAGCACTGACCATCGCCGATTGCCACAGCCTGATGGGCGAGGCCGGCGAGATGGTCGAGGTGCTGGTGCTGCGCCATGACAGCGCGGCGGACGGCACGCTTTTGCACCTTCTGCCGCTGTCGCCACTGAAACCCGGCACGGAATACGAGCTGATCGGCTCGTCGCGGGCGACGGCCCCGGACCGCTTCGCCGACATCGCCTCGGTCAGCTTCTATGCGGGAACGCATCTGACGCTCGCCAGCGGCGCACAGCGCCCGGTCGAGGAACTGCAGGTCGGCGACATGCTCCTGACCCGCGACCACGGGCCCCGACCGATCCGCTGGATCGGCCACCAGACCCGCCGCGCCGTGGGCGTGGGTGCCCCGATCCGCATCGCCGAGGGCACGCTCAACGCCGCCCGAGACCTGCGCCTGTCGCCGCACCACCGCCTGTTCATCTGGCAGCGCCGCGACGAGATCGGCACCGGCCGCTCCGAGGTGCTGGTCAAGGCCGAGCTGCTGGTCAACGGCACCACCGTCACGCGCGAGGAAGGCGGGCATATCGACAGCTACCAGCTGGTCTTCGACGGCAACGAGATCATCTTCGCCGAGGGGATCGCGGTGGAAAGCCTGCTGGTCACCGCCGATCTGCGCGCGCGCCTGCCGGCGGAGCTGACACTTGCACCCGAAACCGAGGATCCCTTCGCCGCCCACAAGGTCGAGGTGGACGAGACCGACCTGTCGCCGCTGGGCGATGCCGCTGCTCGGCTGACCCGGGCACGGCGCGCCAGCCGCGAGACGGACTGACCCCGCCGCGAGTGATTGCCCCGGCCTGTCGCCTCGCCTATATCGCGCCCATGCTGGACATCGCCCCCACCAACCGCCCCGCCCTGCCGCCCGAGATCGCGCGGCGCCGGACCTTTGCGATCATCTCGCACCCCGATGCGGGCAAGACGACGCTCACCGAGAAATTCCTGCTCTACGGCGGCGCGATCCAGATGGCCGGACAGGTCCGCGCCAAGGGCGAGGCGCGGCGCACCCGGTCGGACTTCATGCAGATGGAGAAGGACCGCGGCATCTCGGTCTCGGCCTCGGCGATGAGCTTCGACTACGCGGGCGCGAGCCGCAGCTACCGCTTCAACCTCGTCGACACGCCCGGCCACAGCGATTTCTCGGAAGACACCTATCGCACGCTCACCGCCGTGGATGCCGCGATCATGGTGATCGACGGGGCCAAGGGCGTGGAAAGCCAGACGCAGAAACTGTTCGAGGTCTGCCGCTTGCGCGACCTGCCGATCCTGACCTTCTGCAACAAGATGGACCGCGAAAGCCGCGATACCTTCGAGATCATCGACGAGATCCAGGAAAACCTCGCCATCGACGTGACGCCCGCCTCCTGGCCGATCGGCGTGGGGCGCGAATTCCTCGGCTGCTACGACCTGATCCACGACCGGCTGGAGCTGATGGACCGCGCCGACCGCAACAAGGTGGCGGAATCGATCAAGATCGCGGGGCTCGACGACCCCAAGCTCGCCCAGCACGTCCCCGCCGCCCTGCTCGAGAAGCTGCGCGAAGACATCGAGATGGCGCGCGAGCTTTTGCCGCCCTTCGACCACGCGGCCTTCCTCGAGGGCTCGCTGACGCCGATCTGGTTCGGCTCGGCGATCAATTCCTTCGGGGTGAAGGAGCTGATGGACGGCATCGCCGAATACGGCCCCGAGCCGCAGGTGCAGCCCGCCGAACCCCGGCAGGTCGCCCCCGAAGAGACCAAGGTCGCGGGCTTCGTCTTCAAGGTGCAGGCCAACATGGACCCCAAGCACCGCGACCGGGTGGCCTTCGTGCGGCTGGTCTCGGGGCATTTCGAACGGGGGATGAAGCTGACCCATGTGCGCTCGAAAAAGCCCATGGCGATCTCCAACCCGGTGATGTTCCTCGCCTCGGACCGCGAACTGGCCGAGGAGGCCTGGGCCGGCGACATCATCGGCATTCCAAACCACGGGCAATTGCGCATCGGCGACGCCCTGACCGAGGGCGAGGCGCTGCGCTTCACCGGCATCCCCTCCTTCGCGCCGGAGCTGCTGCAAAGCTGCCGCGCGGGCGACCCGATGAAGGCCAAGCACATGGAAAAGGCCCTGATGCAATTCGCCGAGGAAGGCGCGGCCAAGGTCTTCAAGCCCAGCTTCGGCTCGGGCTTCATCGTGGGCGTCGTGGGCGCGCTGCAATTCGAGGTGCTGGCCAGCCGGATCGAGCTGGAATACGGCCTGCCCGTCCGCTTCGAGGGGTCGCAATTCACCTCGGCCCGCTGGGTGCATGGCGCAAAAGAGGCAGTCGAGAAATTCGGCGCCGCCAACAAGCAGCACATGGCGACCGACAATGACGGTGACCCGGTCTACCTCACGCGCCTGCAATGGGACATCGACCGCGTGGCGCGAGATTACCCGGACGTGACGCTGTCGGCAACGAAGGAGCTGATGGTCTGAGGCGGGCGCTGGCTGGAGGGCGTTGACAGGCGCGCGCGCTGCGGGCAGCGTGAACGGATAGTGAACACGCAAGGTGCCCCCATGTCCTCCACGTCGCCCATCCCCCTGCCCATCGACTATGTCGAGTTCACATCGCCCGAGCTCGAGGCGACGCAAGGCTTCTTCGCAGCCGCCTTCGGCTGGGAGTTCGTGGACTATGGCCCCGATTACCGTGACATCCAGCGCGCGGGCACCGGAGGCGGGCTGGAGCGTGGTGAGCCGCGCGCGCCCCTGATCGTGCTGCGCGCCGAGGATCTGGAGGCCGCGCTGGCGCAGGTGACCGCCGCGGGTGCCGAGATCACGCAAGCAATCTTCGCCTTTCCCGGCGGACGCCGGTTCGAGTTCCTCGCGCCGGGCGGCATCGCCATGGCGGTCTGGACCACCGACTGAAAGGGGCCGTGCCCCATGCCCCTGCAGAACCGCGTCCTTCCCACCGGCGAGATCATCGCCGACCCCGCCCGCGGCCTGTTCACCGGGAACCGCGGGATACTGCAGTTCGACACGGAGGGGCGGCTCGGGCCACGGCGCTGGACGCATCCGCACTGGATCATCTGCGTCCTGACCCACCCGCGCGGGCGCTACCACGGGCCCCAACCGGCGCGCGGCTGGACGCCGCTCTTCTTCCTTGACGAGGCGGTGGCGCTGGCCGCGGGTCACCGGCCCTGCGCCTATTGCCGCCCGGCGGCCTATGCGACGTGGAAAGCGGCCTGGGCCGCGGTGCATGGGGCGGCGGGGCATCGGGCGATGGACCGCGCGTTGCATGCCGCGCGGGTGACGCGGCAAAGGCGGCAGGTCCGGCACGAGGCCCCGGCCCGCGACCTGCCGGCGGGCGCTGTCGCGCTGCTGGACGGGCAGGCGCATCTCGCCACCGCAGACGGGTTCTGCCCGGTGTCCCCCGCGGGCTACGGCCCGCCCGTGCCGCGGCCCGCCGCACGCGTGAGCGTGCTGACCCCGGCCCCGACCGTGGCCGTGCTGCGCGCGGGCTACCGGCCCGCCCTGCACGCCAGCGCGCTGAACGCTCCGCATTAACCCGGCCTTAACCCGGCATGGGGCAAGTTGCGCCCATGCTGATCCGTTGGCACACGCTTTGCTTCGTCTTCACCCTGTTCCTGTGGCTGACCGCCATGCAGGCGCTGGCGCAGGGGGGCGGGATGCTGTCGAACGCCCACACGGGCATGTCGGGCAGCTACAGCGCGCAGATGCGCATCTCGGACCATCCCCATCACGTGCTCGTGGGGCATGTCATCCTCGTCACCCGGCGGGCCGAGACGGTGCGCGCCCTCGTCATCGGGCAGCGCCGCGATGGCGTCCATCGCCTGTGGTTCAGCGAAGCGTGGAGCGACGGCATCGAACTGCCCTACGCCCGCACCCGTGGCCTTGGCTGCACGCACGGCCATTGCCGCGACGCGCCGGTGGGCATGATCTTCCTGTCGCAGGCGCTCTTCGCCCAGGCCGCCGAGCGCGGGTTGTCCGCGCGCCTTGTCGGCCCCTCGGGCGCCATCGACATCGCGGTGCCTGCCGCCCTCTTCCGGGCGGCCGCGGCCATGTGAGCCACGCGCCGAATCCACCCTCGTTTGACGTGGCCCGCCTTTTCGCATATGTCCGCGCCAACATCGCGGTCCGCGCGATGCCGACGACCCGCGGAGCGCGACGGCCATGCGCTCCAGATCTCACCGCCGGGAGTGTCCCGGCCAGATTGGACGCATATGACGAGCTTTTCCGACCTCAACCTTAATCCCAAGGTTCTCAAGGCCGTAACCGAAGCCGGTTACGAAACCCCCACCCCGATCCAGGCCGGCGCCATTCCCCACGCGCTCGAAGGGCGCGACGTCCTGGGCATCGCCCAGACCGGCACCGGCAAGACGGCAAGCTTCACGCTGCCGATGATCACGGCGCTGGCCCGCGGCCGCGCCCGCGCGCGGATGCCGCGGAGCCTTGTGCTTTGCCCCACGCGCGAGCTGGCCGCGCAGGTGGCCGAGAATTTCGACACCTACGCGAAATACGTGAAGCTGACGAAGGCGCTTCTGATCGGCGGCGTCAGCTTCAAGGAGCAGGACGCCCTGATCGACAAGGGCGTCGACGTGCTGATCGCCACGCCCGGCCGGCTGCTCGACCATTTCGAGCGCGGCAAGCTGATCCTCACCGACGTCAAGGTGATGGTCGTCGATGAGGCCGACCGGATGCTCGACATGGGCTTCATCCCCGATATCGAGCGGATCTTCGGCCTTGTGCCCTTCACCCGGCAGACGATGTTCTACTCGGCCACCATGGCACCCGAGATCGAGCGGATCACCAACACCTTCCTGTCGAACCCGGCCCGGATCGAGGTCGCCCGCCAGGCCAGCGCCTCCGAGACGATCGAACAGCGCCTGTTGCAGTTCAAGCCGACGCGCCGCGACACCAGCGCCAAGGACAAGCGCCAGATGCTGCGCTCGGCCATCGAGGCCGAGGGCGAGGGCTGCACCAACGCGATCATCTTCTGCAACCGCAAGGTGGACGTGGATATCGTCGCCAAGTCGCTGAAAGCGCATGGGCTGAATGCCGAGCCGATCCACGGCGACCTTGACCAGTCGCACCGCACGCGCACGCTCGACGGGTTCCGCGACGGCTCGATCCGCTTTCTCGTAGCCTCGGACGTGGCCGCGCGCGGGCTCGACATTCCCAGCGTCAGCCACGTGTTCAACTACGACGTGCCCAGCCATGCCGAGGATTACGTCCACCGCATCGGCCGCACGGGGCGCGCGGGCCGCTCGGGCGTGGCGATCTCCATCGCCGTGCCCAGCGACGACAAGTATCTCGGTGCCATCGAAAGCCTGATCGAAACGACGATCCCGCGGGCCGAACTGCCCTGGACACCCGCCGGCGGCGGATCGCAGGACCGCGGCGATGCCGGGGCCGAGGACAAGACCGAGGACCGCGGCGGCTCTCGCAGCCGCTCACGCGGCACCCGTCGCCGCGGCGGGCGTGATCGGGATGCCGAGAGCAGCGCGGCCGACAGCCCCGCCAAGGCGCAGGAGGCGCCGGTCGATACGGTCCCCGACGAGCCCCCGCGCGAGCGCAGCGGCCGGGGTCGTCCCGTGCGCGAGCGTGGCGGGCGCGACAGGGATCGCGGCGACCGGGGTGACCGGGGCCGCGTGGTCGGTATGGGCGACCACCTGCCCGATTTCATCGCGCTGAGTTTCGATGAACGCCGCGGCCGTCCGGCCGCCCAGCCCACACCCGACGCGCAGGACGCCCCGAGCGCCGCGGCGGACACCGCCGATCAGGACGCCCCCGCCGCGGCGGTCGAGGCGGTCGAGGCGGTCGAGGCGCAGGCCAAGGCCGAGGCGCCCAAGCCAAAGCGCACCCGCCGCCGCAAGAAGGTGGAGGCGGAGGCCGTGCAGGACCCCGCGCCCGAGGCGCAGCCCGCAGTCGAGGACAGCGCCGCACCGGAAGCCACCGACACCGACGCCTGACAGACTGACCGGAACAGGAAAAGAAACGGCCCGCGCCCCAGGCGCGGGCCGTTTTGCGTCAGGCGGCCATCAGCCGCGAGATCAGCACCGCCACCTCGGGCTTCTTGCCGATCTCGGTCAGGCACAGGTTGCGCGTGATGCGGCGCACGGCCTCTTCCAGCCGGTCATCGTCCATCACCGTCTTGGCGTCGAAGCGCGGCATCGCCTCGGCCAGAGCATCCTCGATCATCTCGGCAAGGTCCGCGCCATTGCCCGCCGTCTCGGGCAGGCCGCGCAGCTGCACCCAGCTGTCCTCGAGCAGCAGGTCATCCTCGTCGACGATCAGCGCGACCGCGACCAGCCCGTTCAATGCCAGCTTCATCCGCTCGCGGATCACCCCGTCGAGCGCACCGACAAAGGCCGTGCCGTCGAGATAGGTCTTCGACACGTCGATATACTCCACGATCCGCGGCGCGTTGCCCGACAGCTCGACGAGCGAGCCATTGGCCGCCACGATTCCGGTCATCCCCTTGGCGAGACCAAGCTGCGCATGTTCGCGCAGGTGGCGGTATTCGCCGTGGTTGGGGATCAGGATCCGCGGGCGCAGGATGTCGTGCATCGCCTCGAGATCGGGGCGGTTGGCATGGCCCGAGACATGGTAGAACCCGTGGCTGTCGTCGATCACGTCGACGCCCTTTTCGGCCAGCGCGTTCTTGATGCGGGCGACGCCCACCTCGTTGCCGGGAATGGTCTTGGAGGAGAACAGGAACATGTCCCCCTCCTTGAGCTCATGGCCGAGATAGGTGCCCCGCGCCAGCGAGGCCGAGGCCGCGCGGCGTTCGCCCTGCGATCCGGTGACGATCAGCATCAGGTTCTCGCGCGGGACGTCCAGCGCCTCTTCCGGCGAGAGCGTGCGCGGGAAGCCCACCAGAACACCCGCCTCCTCGCCGGCCGATACCATGCGCTTCATCGCCCGCCCCATCAGGCAGACGGAGCGGCCATTGGCGACGGCGGCATCGGCCAGCGTCTTGAGACGCGCGATGTTGCTGGCAAAGGTCGTCGCCACGACCATCCCCTTCGCCCCCGCGATCAGCTCGCCGATGGGCTCGGGCAGCTGGCTTTCCGAGCGGCCCGCGTGACGGTTGAAGACATTGGTCGAGTCGCAGATGTAGGCCAGCACGCCATCCGCGCCGATCTGCTGCCACAACTCGGGGTCGAAGGGCTCGCCCACCACCGGGCCGCGGTCGATCTTGAAATCGCCCGAATGCACCACCCGCCCCTCGGGCGTGTCGATCACCAGCGCGGACGCCTCGGGGATCGAGTGGCTGACGGGGGCGAATTGCACCGTGAAGGGGCCCGCCTTGACCGCCTCGGGCCAGACGGGGGCCACGCGCACCTGCTCGGTGCTGTGGCCCGCTTCTTCCAGCTTGCGCATGGCGTGGATGGCGGTGAAGCGGCGGCAGTGGACCGGCGCGCGCAGCTGGCCCCAGAGGTGCCCGACAGCGCCCACGTGATCCTCGTGCGCGTGGGTGATGAAGATGCCGTCGATCCGGTCGCGCCGCTCGTGCAGCCAGGCGATATCGGGCAGGATCACGTCGACGCCCGGCTGGCCGTCCATGTCGGGGAAGGCGACGCCCAGGTCCACGACGATCAGCCGCTCCTTGCCCGCGGGGCCGTAGCCGTAGACATAGCAATTCATCCCGATCTCCCCCGCGCCTCCGAGGGGGAGGTAGATCAGCCGGTTCCGGTCGGTCATATGGCGCCTTGGTCCTTGTTGTAATGGTGGATGACCGTCAGGCCATGCATGGTCAGATCGTCTTCGATACGGTCAAATAGAACATCGCCCTGCGAGAACAACGAGGCAAGCCCGCCGGTCCCGATGATGCGCATGGGGCGCTCATGCTCTGCGCGGATGCGGTCGCAGACGCCGCGCACAAGGCCCACGTAGCCCCAGAACACACCCGACTGCATGCATGCAACCGTATTCGTGCCGATCACCCTTTGCGGTTTGGTCACGTCAACGTGCGGCAACGCCGCGGCGGCATGGTGCAGCGCCTCGAGGCTGAGGTTCACGCCCGGCGCGATCACGCCGCCCACATAGGCCCCGTCATGGGCCACGACGTCAAAGGTCGTGGCGGTGCCGAAATCCACCACGATCAGGTCGCCGCCGTGCCGGTCATAGGCCCCCGCGGTGTTCACCAGCCGGTCGGGGCCGACCTGCGTGCCCGCGTCCACGCGCGGCGAATGGGGCAAAAGGCACTCGGGCTTGCCCACGACAAGGGGGCGGCAGTCGAAATAGCGGTCACAGAGAACCCGCAGGTTGAAGACCACCCGCGGCACGGTCGAGGACAGGATGCACTCGGTGATCTCGACCGGCAGCTTGTGATGCGCCATCAGCGTCGAGAACCAGACGTAATACTGGTCGGCGGTCCGCTGGTGATCGGTCGCGGTGCGCAGCGTGCAAAGAAAACGCGCGCCGTCCCAGACGCTGAAAACGGTGTTGGTGTTGCCGCAATCTATGCAGAGAAGCATGGCCCCTCCCCCCTTCAGAAGAAGATGTCGGCCGCCGCGATGCGCCGGGGGCCCTTGGCCGTTTCCAGCACGAGATGGCCGTCGCTGTCCACGTCGGTGAAGCGCCCCACGGTCTCGTCCCGCGCGGTGCGGGCGGTGATCGTCTCGCCCAGCCTTGCCGCATGGGCAAGCCAGGCGGTGCGGATGGGCGCAAAGCCCCAGGTTGTGAACTGTCGCTCGCGCGCGTCATACGCGGCTGCGAGCAGGTCGAGGAAATCCTCGGGCGTCACGTCGATGCCCGTCTCGGCCTTCAGGCTGACGGGGGGCACCGCGCCCGGCTCCAGTTGCTCGGGCGTGGGCGCGGCGGCGAGGTTCACGCCGATCCCGATGATCAGGCTGTCGATCCGCCCGCCGCTGCCTGCGCTTTCCAGCAGGATGCCCGCAAGCTTTCCGCCGCTCAGAAGCACGTCATTGGGCCATTTCAGCGCCAGCGCCCCCTCGGGCACGCCCGCGGCGATCAGCGCATCGCGCAGCGCGAGCGCGGCCACGAAGCTGCGCAGCGCGGCTTGGCCCGGCGGCCCGTCGGGCCG
>NZ_JASJOE010000031.1 GCF_030163755.1 Roseicyclus amphidinii | reverse complement strand
GCAACGCCCGGCCCCTCGTGGTCGCGCAAGGCCTGCGCGGTCCGGGCCAGCAGGCGCAGGTTGCCGGGCAGATGGCGCAGCCCCTCGCGCCCGGCCTCGACCGCCTCGGCGGTCCGGCCAAGCCGGTGCAGCGCCTCCACCAGCCCGTTCCGGGCCCGCTCATGGGTCGGGTCGGTGTCGAGCACGCGGGCAAGAAGCGTGACCGCGTGGGCCAGGTCATCCGGCGCGGATTGCTCGGCCAGCGCGCCGGCCAGACCGACGCGCAGCGGGGTGATCCAGCCCGGCGCGTCGCCCATGCCCTCGAGCTGCGCGGCCAGCGCGCGCACCCGGTCTGCAAAGCTCTCCTCGTCCAAGGCCGCCAGGGATCTGCCCGCCCGTTGTCGCACCGTTACCGGCCCCGACGATAGGACCGCGGGCCGCGGCTTGGCAATGACGGCGCATCGGCACGGCGTATGCACGGGGTGTGTACGGAGTGTGCACGGGATGTGCACGCCCCGCGCGGGGCCAGTTCGGGCCACTCAGCCGGGCGGCGGCGGCAAGACCTCGACTCTCGGCGCGCGGGTGACGTTCCACGCCGGAACCTGCGCGCGGGCGCGCTCCACGGCGGACAGGTCGAGGTCGAGTACCCGCAGCGACGGCGCGTCCTCGCCCATGTCGGCCAGCACCTCGCCCCATGGCCCGACGGCCAGCCCATGCCCGTAGGTCACCCGCCCGTCGGCATGTTGACCCGCCTGCGCGGCGGCCATCACGAAGGCCCCCGTCTCGATCGCGCGGGCACGCAGAAGCACCTCCCAATGCGCGCGGCCCGTGGGCACGGTAAAGGCCGAGGGGATGAACATCAGCACCGCCCCCGCCTGCGCATAGGCGCGATAAAGGTAAGGAAATCTAAGGTCATAGCAGATCGACAGGCCGAACAGCCCCCAGGGCGTCCGCGCCAGCACGGCGCGGTCGCCGGGGGCGAAGCGCTTGGACTCGCCGATGGGCGCCTGCCCCTCGAGCGCCACGTCGAAGAGGTGGATCTTGTCATACTCCGCCACGATCCCGCCCGCGGCGTCGATCAGCGTGGAATGGTTCAGGAACCGCCCGTCCGGCCCCAGAACCGGGGTTGAGCCGGTGTGCAGCCAAAGCCCATGCTTCGCCGCGAGGTCGCGGCAAGCGGCGATGAACGGATCGGTGTCCGCCCCGACGACCTGCTGCCGCGAGGTCTCCGGATCACGGTTCATCAACCCCGCCACCTCCGGCAGCGCCAAAAGCTCCGCCCCCTCATCGGCGGCCTGCCGCGCAAGCGCAGAAACGCTTGAAATATTGGCCTTATGCGTGTCGCCCGAGCACATTTGCGCCAGCGCCACGCGCAGGCTGGCGGCGCTCATGACCGGCTCAGGGTGCGCGCGACCGCATCCTTCCAGCCCGCGTAGCGCGCCGCGCGCGCGGCCTCGTCCATCCGCGGCTCGAAGGTCCGGTCCAGCGCCCATGTGCGGGCAAAGCCCTCGGCATCGGGATAGACGCCCGCACGCATCCCCGCGACCCAGGCCGCCCCCAGCGCCGTCGTCTCCAGCACCTCGGGCCGGTCCACCGGCGCGCCGAGGATGTCGGCGAGGAACTGCATCGTCCAGTCCGACGCGCTCATCCCGCCGTCCACCCTGACGTTGCCGCCACCCGCGCCCTGCCAGTCGGCGGTCATCGCCTCGACCAGGTCGCGCGTCTGGTAGCCGACGCTTTCCAGCGCCGCGCGCGCGAACTCGGCGGGGCCGGAGTTGCGCACGAGGCCATGGATCGCCCCGCGGCAGTCCGGGTCCCAGTAGGGCGCGCCAAGCCCAGTGAAGGCCGGCACGAGGTAAAGCTGCTGCGCGGGGTCCGCGGCCTCGGCCAGCGGGCCGCTTTCGGCGGCGTCCTCGATGATCTTCAGCCCGTCGCGCAGCCATTGCACCACGGCGCCCGCGATGAAGATGGACCCCTCCAGCGCATAGGTGGGCTTGCCGTCGAACTGGTAGGCGATGGTGCCGAGCATCCGGTTCTGCGAGCGGACCAACGTATCGCCCGTGTTCAGAAGCGCGAAGCACCCGGTGCCGTAGGTCGATTTCAGCATCCCCGGCGCGAAACAGGCCTGCCCCAGCGTCGCCGCCTGCTGGTCGCCCGCGACGCCCAGAATGGGGATCGCCCCGCCGAAAAGCGCCGGATCGGTCGTGCCGAACTCGGCGGCGCAATCCCTGACCTCGGGCAGCATGCCCATCGGGATGCGCAGAAGATCGCAGATCTCGGCATCCCAGCGCCCCTCGCGGATGTTGTAGAGCAGCGTGCGCGCGGCGTTGGTCGCGTCGGTGACATGGGCCGCGCCGCCGGTCATGTTCCAGATCAGCCAGCTGTCAACGGTGCCGAAGGCGACCTCGCCCGCCTCGGCCCGCGCGCGCAAGCCGTCCACGTTGTCGAGCAACCACGCGAGCTTGGAGCCCGAGAAATACGGGTCGAGCAGAAGGCCTGTCTTCTCCTGCACCATCGCCTCGTGCCCCTCGGCCTTCAGCGCGGCGCAATGGGCGGCGGTGCGGCGGTCCTGCCAGACGATGGCGTTATGCACGGGCGTGCCGGTCGCCTTGTCCCAGACCACCACGGTCTCGCGCTGGTTGGTGATGCCGATGGCGGCGATATCGGCGGCGGTCACACCGCCCTTGTCCATCGCGGCGCGGCAGGTGGCGAGGACGCTGTCCCAGATCTCGCCCGCGTCATGCTCGACCCAGCCCGACGCCGGGTAATGCTGGGTGAATTCCTGTTGCGCGCTTGCCCCCGGCGACAGGTCCGCGCCGAACAGGATCGCGCGTGTCGACGTGGTGCCCTGATCGATGGCCAGAACATGAGTCATCGGCCCCTCCCCTCTTTTTCGTTTGCCGGTCAGCCTATCCCAAGCCGCAGCACCTGCAAGTCATTGGGCCAAGTCACTCGGCGAAGTCATTGGGCCGCCAGCGCCGGGGCCTCGGCCTTCATGAAGGCGTCGATCCCCTCGATCTGCTCAGGCGTCAGGCGCAGGCCCAGCTTGGAGCGGCGCCAGACGACATCCTCGGCCCGGCGGGCGTATTCGCGCGTCATCAGCCAGCGCAGTTCGCCCTCGGTCAGGGTCGCGCCGAAGTCGCGGCCGAGATCCTCGGGGGTTGTCGCCCCGTCCAGGATCAACGCCGCCTCGGTCCCGTAGGCGCGGACAAGCCGCTTGGCCCAACGCTCGGACAGGAAGGGATAGGCGGCGCGCAGCCCGTCGATCAGCGCCTGCACGCCCTCCACCGGGAAATCCCCGCCGGGCAGGGGCACGCCCGCGGTCCAATGCCCGCGGGTGCCGGGGAAGGCGGGGGAAAGCTTGTTCCACGCATCCTCTGCCAGCTTGCGATAGGTGGTGATCTTGCCGCCGAAGACGTTGAGCAGCACCGGGCCGGTGTCATCGACAGACAACACGTAATCCCGCGTCGCCGCCGTCGCCGACTTGGCCCCGTCATCGTAGAGCGGGCGCACGCCGGAATAGGTCCAGACCACGTCCTCGGCGCTCAGGGCATTGCGGAAATACTGGTTGGCGAAGGCCAGCAGGTAGTCGCGTTCCGCGTCGGTGCAGGTCGCGTCCCGCGGGTCGCCGTGATGCTCGGCGTCGGTGGTGCCGATCAGCGTGAAATCGGTCTCGTAGGGGATGGCGAAGATGATGCGCCCGTCCGAGCCCTGAAAGAAGTAGCACTTGTCATGCTCGGCCACGCGCGGAACGACGATATGCGAGCCGCGCACGAGGCGCACGTTCTCGCGGCTGTTCTGCCGGATGACGCCCTGCACGATATCGGCCACCCAAGGCCCGCCCGCGTTGACCAGCGCGCGGGCCTCGACCACTTCCTCCGCGCCGTCGCGGTCCAGCGTGATGCGCCAGTGATCGCCCGCGCGCTCGGCGGCGACGACCCTTGTCCGCGTCAGGATACGCGCGCCGCGCTCCTCGGCGTCGCGGGCGTTCAGCACGACAAGGCGGGCATCCTCGACCCAGCAGTCGGAATACTCGTAGGCCTTGGTGAAGCGATCCTGAAGCGCCGCGCCCTCGGGCGTGCCGCGCAGGTCCTGCGCCTTGGTGCCCGGCAGGATCTTCCGCCCGCCGAGGTTGTCATAGAGGAACAGGCCCAGCCGGATCAGCCAGTCGGGCCTGCGCCCCTTCATCCACGGCATGAATGTCGTCAGAAGACGCGAGGTCGGCGTGGTGCTGTCGAAGCGCATGTCGCGCGACAGCGGCAGGACGAAGCGCATGGGCCAGCTGATATGCGGCATCGCGCGCAGAAGCGTCTCGCGTTCCTCGAGCGCGTGGCGGACCAGGTTGAACTCGAAGAACTCGAGATAGCGCAGCCCGCCGTGGAACAGCTTGGTCGAGGCCGAGGAGGTCGCGCCGGCCAGATCGCCCATCTCGGCCAGACAGACCGACAGGCCCCGCCCCGCCGCGTCGCGGGCGATGCCGCAGCCGTTGATGCCGCCGCCGATCACGAAAAGGTCGTAGCGCGCGCCCATGGCGACTCCTTCCCCTCGCGGGGTCTGAAAAACGCCCTCTGCCTCTCACCTCATGTTCGTTTTGTCAATTTTCATGTTCGGTTTTTTTCGCTATAGGCGGTCACATGATCATGACCCCGCGCCAATCCGACATCCTCGACCGCGCCCGCCAGATGGGGCGCGTGGCGGTGGAAGAGCTTGCCGAGACCTTCGGCGTCACCGTCCAGACGATCCGCCGCGACCTGACCGAGCTGTGTGACGCGGGGCTGCTTGCCCGCACCCATGGCGGCGCGATGCTGCCCTCGGGGGTGACCAACATCGCCTACGAGGAACGCCGCCGCCTGTCGGCGGATGCGAAAGAGGCGATCGGCCGCGCGGCCGCCGCGCTGATCCCGGCGGGGGCGTCGCTGTTCCTGAACATCGGGACGACGACCGAGGCCGTGGCCCGCGCGCTGGCCGAGACGCCGAACCTGATGGTGGTCACCAACAACCTGAACGTGGCGCAGATCATGAGCACCCATCCGACCGCCGAGGTGATCCTGACCGGCGGGCGGCTGCGCCGCGCCGATGGCGGGCTGACCGGCGACATGGCGGTCGAGACGATCCGGCAATTCAAGGTCGATATCGCCGTGATCGGCGCCTCGGCGCTGGACAGCGAGGGCGATTTGCTCGACTTCGACCCCGACGAGGTGCGCGTCAGCCGCGCGATCCTGTCACAGGCGCGCGCGGCCATGCTGGTGGCCGATCAGGGCAAGCTGAAGCGCGCCGCGCCCGTGCGGATCGGCTCGCTCCGCGATCTCGACCGTTGGGTGACGGATGCCGCGCCCCCGCCCGCGCTGCGCCAGCTCTGCGCCGAGGCGGGCACGCGGGTCACGATTGCGGAACCCGCGCGATGAGGCGCTCGACCTCGGGGCCGAGCGCCTCGACGATCAGGGCGACGCCCGCGGCGTTGGGGTGGATGCCGTCAGGTTGCATGTAGGTGGCAAGGGCGGTGGCCGGATCGGCCTCGGCCGCGTCGGTCAGCGCGCCGAGGAAGCTGTCGACATGGAGAACGCCGTAGGCTTCGGCCAGCTCGGGATACATCGCGTCGAAGGCGGCCTTGAACTCCGGCCCGTAGTTGCCCGGCGCAGACAGGCCCACCAGCAGCACTTCCACCCCGGCCTCGGCTGCCGCGGACAGGATGCCGTCGAGGTTCGCCCGGCTCGCTTCGGGCGGGATGCCGCGCAGCAGGTCGTTGCCGCCAAGCGCCACGATCATCGCGTCCACCTCGGGCGTGAGCGTCCAGCCGACGCGCGCCAGCCCGCCGGCGGTGGTGTCGCCCGAGACGCCCGCGTTGATCACGCGCACCTCGTGGCCGCGGTCGCGCAGCCACGCCTGAAGCTGCGGGACGAACCCCTCGTCCTGCACCAGCCCGTAGCCCTGGGTCAGGCTGTCGCCCAGTGCGGCGATGGTCAGCTCTTCCGCCGCGGCGGGCGACGCGACCATCAGCGCCAGCGCCAGCGCCTTGCCCGTGCGGGCCAAGGCCCCATATGCCAAGGACCGAAGTGAACCGAGGCGTTTAGTGATGACCGATCCCGTCCTGTCCCTGACCGATGCGCGCCTGTCGCTCGATGGCAACGCCGGCCGCGTCGATATCCTGCACGGCATCACGCTGCAGGTGGGCAAGGGGGAAACCGTGGGGCTTACGGGGCCGTCGGGGTCTGGCAAGTCGTCTCTCCTCATGCTCATGGGCGGGCTGGAACGTGCCACCGGGGGCGAGGTCCGGGCGCTGGGGCAGGACCTGACCGCGATGAACGAGGATCAGCTCGCCCGCTTTCGCAGGGAGAATATGGGGGTGGTGTTCCAATCCTTCCACCTGATCCCGACGATGACGGCGCTGGAAAACGTAGCGACCCCGCTGGAACTGGCAGGCCACGCCGATGCCTTCGAGCGGGCCGAGGCGGAACTGGCCGCCGTGGGCCTCGCCTCCCGCGCGCATCACTACCCCAGCCAGATGTCGGGCGGCGAGCAGCAGCGCGTCGCGCTGGCCCGTGCCGCGGCACCGCGGCCCGCGATCCTTCTGGCCGATGAGCCGACCGGCAATCTCGACGGCACCAACGGGCAGGCGATCATGGACATGCTCTTCGGGTTGCGCGACCGGCACGGGGCGACGCTGGTTCTGGTCACCCACGCCCCCGAACTGGCCGCGCGTTGCGACCGCGAGGTGCGGCTGCGCGACGGGCGGCTGGACGCCGACGCGCTGAGGGATGCCGCGGAATGAGCGTCGCGCTTCGCATCGCGCGGCGGGAATTGCGCGGGGGGCTGAAGGGGTTTCGCATCTTCCTTGCCTGCCTTGCGCTTGGCGTGGCCGCCATCGCCGCGGTCGGATCGGTGCGCGAGGCGATCCAGTCGGGGCTGACGCGCGAGGGGGCGGTGATCCTCGGCGGGGATGCCGAGATGTCCTTTACCTATCGCTTCGCCTCCGAGGTCGAGCGGGCGTGGATGGAGGCCACCGCGCTGCGCGTCTCCGAGACGGTCGATTTCCGCTCGATGGTCGTGGTCGACCGCGGCGAGACCCCCGAACGCGGACTGACGCAGGTGCGCGGCGTCGACGGGGCCTATCCGCTTTACGGCACGGTCGCGCTGGACCCCGCCATTCCCTTGGAGGAGGCGCTGGCCACCACGGACCGCCCCGGCGCGGTCATGGACCAGCTGTTGATCGACCGGCTGGCGCTTGCGGTGGGTGACACCTTCCGCCTCGGCACGCAGGACTTCGAGCTGCGCGCGGCACTTGTCACCGAACCGGACGGGGCGTCGGGCGGCTTCGGCCTGGGCCCGCGGACCATCGTGACGCTGGAGGGGCTGGAGGGCTCGGGCCTGCTTGCGCCCGGCACGCTTTACGACAGCCAGTATCGCCTTGCCCTGCCCGAGAGGGCGGAGCTTGCCGCGCTGGCCGAGGACGCGCGCGCGCGTTTCGAGGACACCGGCATGCGCTGGCGCGACAGCCGCAACGGCGCGCCGGGCGTGCAGGAATTCGTCGACCGGATCGGGGCCTTCCTCGTGCTGGTGGGGCTGGCCGGGCTCGCCGTGGGCGGTGTCGGCGTCTCGGCCGCCGTGCGCGCCTATCTCGACGGCAAGGTCGAGACCATCGCCACGCTCAAGACGCTGGGGGCCGAGGGGCGGACGATCTTCGCTGCCTATTTCGCGCAGGTGGGGCTGTTGACGCTGGTAGGGCTGGCCATGGGCCTGGCCCTCGGGGCCGCCCTGCCCTTCGTCTTCGCCCCGCTGATCGCCGCGCAACTGCCGGTGCCCATCGCCTTCGCGGTCTACCCCGGCCCATTGGCCGAGGCTGCGCTTTACGGTGCGTTGACCGCGCTGATCTTCACGCTCTGGCCGCTCGCCCGCACCGAACAGGTGCGCGCGGCGGCGCTGTTCCGCGATGCCTCGGGGCCGGTGAGGGCATGGCCGCGGCCCATCTGGGTGGGTTTGACCCTCGCGCTGGCGGCAACGCTGGTGGGGGCCGCGACATGGCTGTCGGGGATCGAACGGCTGGCGCTTGGAACGGCGGGCGGCATCCTTGGCGCGCTTCTGCTGCTGGCGCTGGCGGCGCGCGGCATCCGAGCGCTGGCGCGCCGGTTGGCGCGGTCGAAAGCCGTCCGCGGGCGCACCGCGCTGCGCACGGCGCTTGGCGCGGTCGGCGGGCCGGGGTCGGAGGCTACGAGCGTCGTCCTGTCGCTCGGCCTCGGGCTGGCCGTTCTGGCGTCGGTCGGGCAGATCGACAGCAACCTGCGCGCCGCGATCCAGCGTGACCTGCCTGAGGTCGCGCCGTCGTATTTCTTCGTCGATATCCAGCCCGACCAGCTGCAGCCCTTCCTCGACCGCGTCACCACCGACCCTGCCGTCAGCCGGGTGGACACCGCGCCGATGCTGCGCGGCATCATCACGCGGATTAACGGCGCGCGCGCGCAGGAGGTGGCGGGCGATCACTGGGTGATCCAGGGCGACCGGGGCGTGACATACACCACCACCGCCCCGCCCGCCGAGGAGATCGTCGCGGGCACATGGTGGCCCGACGACTACAGCGGCCCGCCGCTGATGGCCTTCGCCGCCGAAGAGGCGATGGAGATCGGCATCGGCGTCGGCGACACGATCACCGTCAACATCCTCGGCCGCGACATCGAGGCCGAGATCGCCGCGCTCCGCGAGGTGAGCTTCGAGAACGCGGGGATCGGCTTCGTCGTGACCATGTCGCCCAACGCGCTGGCGGGCGCACCGCACACCCATATCGCCACCGTCTACGCCGAGGAGGCGGCCGAGGCCGCCATCCTGCGCGACGTGGCCGGGGCCGCGCCCAACATCACCGCGATCCGCGTGCGCGACGCGCTCGACCGCGTGGCCGAGGCGTTGCGCAGCCTTGCCGCCGCGACCTCCTACGGGGCGGGGGCGACGCTGGTGACGGGGTTCATCGTGCTGATCGGCGCGGCGGCGGCGGGCGAGCGGGGGCGCGTCTTCGAAGCGGCGGTGCTGAAGACGCTGGGCGCCACGCGCGGGCGCATCCTGTTGAGCTTCGCGCTCCGCTCCGCCTTTCTTGGCGCAGCGGCGGGGGCGGTGGCGATCCTGGCGGGCGCGCTGGGGGGCTGGGCGGTGATGACCTTCGTGATGGACACGTCCTATCGCTTCGAGCCCGTGTCCGCGATTGCCATCGTGCTGGGCGGGGCGCTGGCCACGCTGCTCGCGGGGCTTGCCTTTGCGTGGCGGCCGCTGGCCACGCGCCCCGCCCGCGTGTTGCGCGCGCGCGACTGACGCAGGCAGGACGCAGCGGGCACCCTTGCCAATCGGCAGCGAAGGGCGCACCTGCAGCGCATGTTGCGCCCGTTTCGTTCCCTCTTCGGCCGTCGTGCCGCCGACCTGCCCCCCGAGGGGGGGCCGAGGCACGAGGATCTGCCGCGCCCGCAGAGCACGTGCTATATCGTGGGCGACCTGCACGGGCGCGCCGACCTGCTCGAGCTGATGCTCGAACTGATCGACGCGCATATCGGCGGCACCGGCAGCGCCGATCCCAAGCTGGTTTTCGTGGGCGACTACATCGACCGCGGCCCCGACAGCGCGGGGGTGCTGACCCGGTTGCGCGAGCTGACCCGCGATTTCCCCGAGAACGTCGCCTGCCTGATGGGCAATCACGAGCGGATGCTGCTCGACGTGCTGGCCGACCCGGCCTTGCGCGGCCCGCGCTGGCTGCGCGAGGGCGGGGCGGCGACGCTGGACAGCTTCGGCATCCGCAGCGACCCGCTGCTGGGCCCCGCGCCGGAGCCCGACGCCTGGATCAGCGCCGCCGCACGGCTGGCCGAGGCGCTTGGCGCGGAGGGACGCGACTGGCTGAACGGGCTGCCGCTCAGCTGGCACTCGGGCAATCTCTGGGCGGTGCATGCGGGCGCCGACCCGGCGCGCGGGATGGCGGACCAGACCCCACGGGTTCTGCTGTGGGGCCACCCCGAGTTCGACAGCGCGATCCGCGGCGATGACGCGTGGATCGCCCATGGCCATGTCGAGCGGGACAGGCCGGTCTTTGCCGAGGGGCGGATCGCGCTTGATACCGCGGCCTGGTCCACCGGCAAGCTGACCGCCGTCGCCATCAAGCCCGACGGCAGCCACGCCTTTCTTCAGACCTGAACCGGGGCGGGCGCCTCAGCGGTTCAGCTTTTCCTCGGCCCCGTCCTCGATCCGGGTCTGCCACAGGGGCACGCCCTTGCGGAAGGCCGCGCGCCCGATCATGTGCGCGGCCACCGGGGCCGTCACCAGCAGGAACAGGATCGCGGCAAGTGCCCGCGTGATCGTCGCGGCGTCCGCGAAATAGATCGCCCCCGCGCCCAGGATCAGCCCCGAGCCCAGCGTGCCCGCCTTGGTCGAGGCATGCATCCGGATCAGCACGTCCGGCAGGCGCAAGACGCCAAGCCCCGCCACGAAACAGAAGAAACCGCCCAGCAGCACCATGGCCGCCATGATCCATTCAGCCATTGCTTTCGCCCTCCGCCGCCGGTGTCTCTTGCTTGGTGTCGCGCGTTACCGTCGTGTTGCGCCGCTCGACGTAGCGGGCAAGCGCGACGGTGGCGAGGAAGCCGACCAGCGCCAGCACGATGGCCACGTCGATGAAGGCCGTGTCGTCCGAAAGCATCGCGTAGAGCCCGCAGAAGCTGACGATGAGAACCGTCATCATGTCCAGCGCCACCACCCGGTCGGGCAGGCTGGGACCGAGGATCAACCGGATGAAGGCGAAGGCCACGCCCAGCATCACGAGAACGAAAGAGATGTCGATTGCCGTGCCGAGAATATCCATGTCCCTACTCCGTCGCCTCGATGACCCAACGCTCCATCCCGTCCTTGATCTGCCGCCGGATCTCGTCGGGGTCATCGGCGAACATGGCGTGGATGTAGAGCGTTTCGCCATCCTCGGTCACGTCCAGGCTGAGGGTGCCCGGCGTCAACGTGATCAGGTTCGTCACCAGCAGCACATCCATCTCGCGCCGCACGGTGAGCGGCACCGAGATGATGCCGGGCCGGGCCTTGTGCTGCGGGGTCAGCACGTCCCAGACCACCTGCAGCGACGAGACGACCAGCTCGTAAAGGAACAGCACGATCAGCTTGGCCCATTTCGTCGCCCGGCGGAAATAGCTTTCGCATCCCGGAAACAGCGACCGCGTGAGCCAGAGGCAACCCGAGCCGATCACGAAGCCCACCGCGAGACCGCCCAGCGTGATGTTGCCGGTCAGCGCCGCCCAGGCGAGCGCCAGCAGGATGTTGAGCGCGAAGACGTTGATCATTCCGTCACCTCCATCAGGGCAAGGCCCGTGGGCGCTTCGGTCTCGGCCGTCGCGCCCAGCACGGCGGCGACATAGTCCGACGGGTCGAGAAGCTGCGCGGCCGAGCGTTCGGCGAATTGAACGAAGGGTTCGGGGAAGAAGCCGATGATGCAGGTCAGCACCGCCAGCGCCGCGATGGGCGTCAGGAGCGCCGCGCGGTCCTTGCCCTCGAGGCGCGACAGCCGCGGCTCGACGCCCTCGGGGTGCGGCTTCCAGAAGGCATAGCCCCAGATCTTCGTCATCGAGTAGATCGTCAGAAGCCCCACGACCAGCGCCACCGCGGCGATCCACCAGGCCCCGGCGTCCAGCGAGGCCTTGACCAGCACGTATTTCGCCCAGAACCCCGAGAGCGGCGGGAAGCCCGCCAGCGAAAAGGCCGGGATCAGGAACAACAAACCCAGGAACGGCGCATACCGATAAAGCCCGCCGATCCGGTCGAGGTCGGTCGACCCCGCGATCCGCTGCGCCACGCCCGCGACGAGGAACAGGTTCGCCTTCACGATGATGTGGTGCACCAGGTAGAAGACCGCGCCGACGATGGCGAGCGGCGTGAACAGCGCAAGGCCGAGGATCATGTAGCCGATCTGGCTGACGATGTGGAACGACAGGATGCGCCGGATGTCGTTCATCGCCGCCGCCCCCAGGACGCCCGTCACCATGGTGAAGCCCGCCACCCACAGAAGGATCGTGTGGGTATAGGCGATGTCGGTCGTGAAGATCAGGGTGAAGGTCCGGATCAGCGCGTAGACGCCGACCTTGGTCAACAGCCCCGCGAATATGGCCGAGACCGCGATCGCGGGCGTGTGGTAGCTCGCCGGCAGCCAGAAGAAGAGCGGGAAGACCGCGGCCTTCACCCCGAAGGCGATCATGAAGAGAATGGCGATCAGAACGAGCAGGCCCTCGTTCTCGACCTCCTGCACGGCGCCGTGCAGGTCGGCCATGTTGAGCGTTCCGGTCATGCCGTAGAGCAGGCCGACGCCCGACAGGAACAGGATCGTCGAGACGAGGTTCAGCGTCACGTACTTGATCCCGCCGTCAAGCTGCACCTTGCGCCCGCCGAGGATCAGCAGCCCGAAGGACGAGATCAGCATGACCTCGAACCAGACATAGAGGTTGAAGAGGTCGCCGGTCAGGAACGCCCCGCAGACCCCGGCAAGCAGCACCTGGAACAGCGCGTGATACCCCAGCGCCTCTTTCTTGGTGTCGATGTCCGACAGCGCGTAGACCGCGACGGCCAGCCCGGTGATCCCGGTGATGACGACCATCACCGCCGACAACAGGTCTGCCACCAGCGTGATGCCGAAGGGCGCCGCCCATTCGCCCATCTGGGCCGCGATCACGCCCTGGTCGAGCACGTCGACCATCAGGATGATGGACGCGACCAAAAGGCCCGCCGAACCGATGACCGACAGCCACCGCCCCTCGGGGCCTGCGCGGAACAGGAAGGCCAGCACCGCCGTGGCGAAGGGGATGATGATGGGGCTTGCGAGAACCCAGCTCATTTGCCGCCCTCCTCGGGCTCGGCGAGACGCATCTCGTCGGAATTCAGGGTGCCGAGGTTCTGGTAGGTCCGGTAGACCAGCGTCAGCGCGAAGGCGAACAGGCCGAAGCCGATCACGATCGCGGTCAGAACCAGCGCCTGCGGCAGCGCGTTGGCGACGGTCCCCAGCGGCGCGTCCGCGCCCTCGGGGATCAGCGGCGGCGCCTCGGCCGTCAGGCGGCCCGAGGCGAAGATGATCAGGTTGGCCGCGTTCGAGATCAGGATCAGCCCGAAGAGAAAGCGCAGCACGTTGCGCGCCAGCATCAGGTAGACCGAGGCCGCGACGAGGACGCCGACCATGATGGCGACAAGGATCTCCATCAGACTTCCTCCTCCAGCGCGAGAACAAGGGTCAGGATCGACCCGAAGACCACGAGATAGACCCCGATGTCGAAGACGAGGACCGAACTGATCGGCAGGCCCTTGTCATCGGGGTCGGCGGGGTCGGCGCCCGCGAACCACCATTGCCCGGTAAAGAAGGCTTCGCCGAAGAAGGCGGCGAAGACCCCCGCGGCCAGCGCGATGCCGAGGCCGACCATGGCGATGTTCTGCGGCTCGTAGCGGAGCGTGCGGCGCGTGGCCTCGGCCCCCTGCGCGATGGCATAGAGCACGAAGCCGGTGGCCCCGATCAGCCCGCCGATGAAGCCGCCGCCGGGCAGGTTGTGACCACGCAGAAGCATGAAGATCGAGAACAGCAGCAGAAGCGAGGTCAGAAGCCGCGTCGCGGCCACGAGGATGATGGAGTTGTTCATTTCCGGCCCTCCTCGATCTCGTCATCGGTGTTGCCGTAGCGCGTGCCGCGCAGCAGCGCATAGGCCGAGAGCGCCGCGATCACGACCACGGCGATCTCGCCGAAGGTGTCGATGGCGCGGAAGTCGACGAGGATCACGTTGACGATGTTGCGCCCGTAGGCCTCGGGCCAGCTGGCGACCTCGAAATAATCGGTGATGCGGCGGTCGATGTCGCCCTGCAGGACGGCGACCATCACCAGCGTGACCAGCACGCCCACGACGCCCGCAAGCGCGGCATGGAGGGGCCGCCGCTTGCGATCCTTGGCAAGACCCAGATGCGGCAGTTTCAGCATGGCCACGGCGACCAGCACCACGACCAGCGTTTCCACCAGAAGCTGCGTGATCGCCACGTCGGGCGCGGAGAACATGATGAAGATCAGCGCGACGCCGATGCCCACCACGCCCAGCGCGGCGATGGCGGTCATCCGGCTTTGGGTGATCGCGGTCAGGATCGCGCCGGCGGTGATGAACACGAGCACGGCCCAGTGCTTGAACAGCAGCCCGTCGAACTCGCCCGCCCAGTCGACACGGAAATTCAGGACGTCCTTGAGATACATCGTGGCCCCCACGCCGATGGCGAGCGTGGCGAAGATGGTGAAGATGTAGCGTTGCAACACGCCCGATTGCAGGATGCCGGTCTGCCACGCGGCCAGCGCCTTCAGCCCGTCGAGCACGCGGTCCCAGCCCGGATCGAACTTGATCGGGTTCGCCTCCATCACCCGGCCGAGCCAGGCGCGCATGGGCCGGTGGACCGTGTAGAGCAGCGCACCGGTGGCGAAGGTGGCCAGCGACAGCAGGAAGGCCGCGTTCACCTCGCGGAAGAGGTAGAGATCGACGGTATAGTCGTAGTCGCCATACACCGCCCAGGTGCCGGGCGCGACCAGCCAGGCCTCGACCGTATCGGGAAACAGGCCGAAGCCCAGCGAGAACACGCCAAGGATGATCGGCCCGATCCACATCGCCCAGGGCCCTTCATGCGGGGTCTGGGGCGTGTCGGCATCGGCGAGCTTGCCCGTGAAGGGGCGCAGCACCGCGATACCGGCGGCGACGAACATCAGCACCGAGGCCGCGAAGATCGTGCCGGTGATCCAGATGGTCGCCTGCTCGTGGCCGAGGCCCGCCTTGTAGAGGAACTCCTTGCCGATGAAGCCCACGAAGGGCGGAATGCCCGCCATCGAGATCGCGGCCAGCGCGCCGCCGAGGAAGGTCAGCGGCATCTTGCGGCCAAGGCCGCGCAGACGGTCGGCCTCGCGCGTGCCGGTCTCGTGATCGACGATCCCGATCATCAGGAAGAGCGCCGCCTTGTAGAGCGAGTGGACGACGAGGAACGCCATCATCCCCTTGATCGCATCGGGCGAGCCGGTGCCGATGAAGAGCGTCAGCGCGCCCAGCGCCATCAGCGTGGTATAGGCCAGCACCTGCTTGATGTCGGTCTGCCGCACCGCAAGGATCGAGGCGAAGACGGTGGTGAAGCCGCCCGCGATGACCAGCGTCCAGAACCACAGCTCGCTGTCGCCGAGCGCCGGGTTGACCCGCGCCATCAGGTAGACGCCCGCCTTCACCATCGTGGCAGAATGCAGGTAGGCCGACACGGGCGTGGGCGCGGCCATGGCGTTGGGCAGCCAGAAATGGAACGGGAACTGCGCCGACTTGGTGAAGGCACCGGCAAGGAACAGGATCACGATGGGCACGTAAAGCGGGTGTGCGCGGATCATGTCGCCCTGTTGCAGGATGACCGACAGCTCGAAGCTGCCCGCCACGTTGCCCAGAAGGATCATGCCCGCCAGCAGCGCAAGGCCCCCGGTGCCGGTGACCAACAGCGCCTGCAGCGCCGAGCGGCGCGATTTCGCCTCGTCCGAGGAGAAGCCGATCAGGAGGTAGGAGGAGATCGTCGTGATCTCCCAGAACACGAAGAGCGCGATCAGGTTGTCCGACAGGACAAGGCCCAGCATGCCCACCATGAACATCATCAGGAACAGCACGAAGCGCGGGTATTCGGGGTGGGTGCCCAGGTATTTCGTCGAATAGAGCGTCACCAGCGCCCCGATCCCCGAGATCAGCAGCGCAAAGGTCAGCGACAGCCCATCGATCAGCACGGACAGCCGGATGTCCATCGACGGCACCCAGTCGAGCGCCAGCAGCACCGTGTTCCCGGCCGAGACCGGGCCGACATATTGCAGCATCCAGACAAAGATCGCGGCGGGTATCGCCACCGAGATCCAACCCGCCGGGCCACCGTAGACCCGCGGCACCTCTGCGCTTGATTTCGCCACCCCTTTGGTCCCTCTGTTGTTAGGCCGTCATCGCCATGGCGTTTCGTTATGTGCTTGTCGCATCCGCATCATGCAGCGTGACCGGTGTCGAGAAGCCGGCCGGCTTCACCACCAGCACCGGACACGGACAATCCCGAACCAATCCCTCGGCCACCGGACCGGTGAGCGCGACGACCAGATCATGCCCCTCGCGCAGCACCATGCGGATCACCTCGACCGCCGCATCGCCGTGCAAGACGGCCTCGCTTGCGTCCAGCCCGGCCTGCCGCGCTGTCTCGGCAGCTTCGGCAAGCCGTGCGCGACGCATGGCAAGGTCGTCAGCACTGGTGCCGTGCCGCTCGATCACATCAACGACGGTCAGGGCGGCACCATTAGCCTGCGCGAGGCGCACGGCCTCGGCCACGACGGCATCCTGCGCCGTCCCCGCCCCCTGCACCGCCAGTATGGAATTGAATGCCGTCATCCACCTCACCCGTGTTGGCAGGCGAGATAGGGGGCGAGACGACATAGGTCCAATCGAAACGAAACTGGATATTGATAGAAGTTGTCTATAAGAAAAGCCTCATGCCGACGCTTCAGCAACTCAGATATCTCGCCCTGCTCGATGAAACGCTGCACTTCCGTCGCGCGGCCGAGCGGGCGCATGTGACCCAGCCCACCCTCTCAGCGCAGCTGTCGGCGCTGGAGGAAAAACTGGGGCTCATGCTGGTCGAACGATCCAGGTCGCGGGTCATCATGACACCCGAAGGTCATGACATCGCAACGCGGGCCCGGCGCATCCTGCGCGAGGTCGACGAGATCATGGACCTCGCGCATCGCGGGCGGCAACCGCTGGGCGGGACCGTTCGCGTCGGTGTCGTCGCCTCGCTGGGGTCCTACTTCCTGCCGCTGGTCATCCCCGATCTGCACGCCTCGCACCCCGACCTGCGGCTTTACGTGCGCGAAGGGGCCGCGGCGGACCTGTTGGCGCGGCTCGACGATGGAACCCTCGACATGCTGTTCGTGCCCCTGCCCGTGCGGGGTCACGAGCTCGAGACCGCGCGCCTGTTCCGCGAGCCGCTGCTGGCGGTGGCGGCGAACGACCACCCCCTTGCAGCACTCGACGCGGTGCCGCGCGACCGGTTGAAGGGCGAGACGATTCTGTCGCTGGAACCGGGGCACAAACTGCATGAACAGGTGCGCCAGATCTGCGAGGACACCGGCGCCGAGATCAGCCTGGATTACGGCGCCACGTCGCTCGACACGATCCGGCAGATGGTCGGCATGGGTCTGGGTCTGTCGCTGCTGCCCGCGCTCTACGTGCGGTCCGAGGTTCAGCCCAACCGCCTTGTCACGGCGCGGCCGCTGGCCGGGCCGCAGCCGTTCCGCACCGTCGGCATGGTCTGGCGCAAACGCGCGGCCCGCGCCACCGAACACATGGAGCTTGCGCAGATCCTGCGCGGCATCCTGCGGCGCACCGCCCCCGAGGTGACGGTGATCGACTGAGCCGGGTCGGGGGAACCAAAGGTCCGGATGCATCCCCCCGGCTGACGGCAGGGGCCGAAGGGATGCACCCGGAATGGAGGGTCCGCAAGGTCCGTGAACGCTGGAAGGGACAACCACCAGCTTTGCGACCCCTCCGACAACGGTCCGCGCGTGCCCACGTCCCGTTATCCTGTCTGTTGACACGTGGAGAGTTAGCGCAGGACTTGCATAGGGAAAATACAGTCTTGTATTGAAGTTCGATTGGAAAAAGCTAATCTCGCGCCATGGCCAACAGCGTCCCACCGATCACCCTGCGGCAGATGCGATACCTAATCGCGCTCGAGGAAACGCAGCATTTCCGCGAGGCCGCGGAAAGTTGCGGCATCTCGCAGCCTTCGCTGTCGGTTCAAATCAAGACGCTGGAGGAGACGCT
Source organism: Roseicyclus amphidinii (assembly GCF_030163755.1). Classification (GTDB taxonomy): domain Bacteria; phylum Pseudomonadota; class Alphaproteobacteria; order Rhodobacterales; family Rhodobacteraceae; genus Roseicyclus; species Roseicyclus amphidinii. The sequence goes on along the minus strand of NZ_JASJOE010000031.1, from coordinate 25,419 downwards.
GGGCCTGACCCTCGTCGAGCGCGGGCGCGGCCCGGTGCGGCTGACGCTGGCCGGGCGCGAGGTGACGCGCCGCGCGCGCGAGATCCTCGACGCCACACAAGGCATTCTCGACCTGTCGGTGACGCTGACATCCGGGCTTGGCGGCACCATCCGGCTGGGCACCTCGGCGACGCTGGGGCCCTACCTGATGCCGCATGTGGTCGCCGACCTGCGCGAGACGCATCCCGACCTGCGGCTCTACATCCGCGAGGCGGTGCCGCGCGACCTGCTGCGCGAGCTGCATGACGGCGTGCATGACCTGATCCTGACGCAGCTTCCCGTGTCGGGCGCGACCCTGTCCACCGCGCGGCTGTTCCGCGAGCCGCTGTCGGTCGCCCTGCCGGTGGATCACCCGCTGACCGCGCGCGAGATGCTCAGCAACGACGACCTGACCGGGCAGACCATCCTGTCGCTGTCGCCCGCCTATGCCCTCTACGACCTGATTTCCGCCGTCTGCGCCGAGACCGGGGCCGACCTGTCACGGGAATACGAAGGCACCTCGCTCGATGCGTTGCGGCAGATGGTGGCGATGGGGATGGGCCTGACCTTTCTTCCGGCGCTCTACGTGGAAAGCGAGATCGCGGGCCGCGCGCGCGACGTGGCCATACGGCCGTTCCGCGGCCGCCGCTTCGCGCGCTCCGTCGGCTTCGTGTGGCGCACGGCCTCGGGTGCCGGGCCGGCTTATGAACGGCTGGCCGCCGCGATCCGCGCCACGGCAGGGCGCTTTCCGCACCTCGTGATCGAGGGGTGAACCTGCGGCATTGACGCCCGGCTTGGCCATGACAAGACTGCGCACATGACGCAGCTTCTGAGCCTCCCCGATGTCCATGCGCTGGCCTGCGATTGCCTGACCCGCGCCGGTGTTCCCGACCCGGTCGCCCGGCATGTCGCGGCCGAGGTGGCGGCGGCCGAGGCCGCGGGCGAACGGCACAACGGGATGGAGGCGCTGCTGCGCGACATCCGCCTGTTGCGCTACGGGCGCATTCACGCCGACGCGCCGCCGACCGAGACCCGACCGCGTGCCGGGTTGATCCGTATCGACGCCGCACATGGCTTCGCGGCACCGGCGCTTGCCGGGGCGATGGCAGAGCTGGCGCAGATGGCGCTCGCACAGGGCATCGCCATGGCCCGGCTGGAACGCGCAAGCGCGCCAGGCGCGATGATCCGTGCGCTCGACCGGCTGTCGGGCCGCGGCCTGATCGCGCTGGGTTTCGGCCCCGCGGGGCCGGTGCGGCTGGCGCATCCCGACCTGGTCGCACCGGTTCGGCTGGGGCGCATGGCGGCCGAGCGGCTGCCGCCGCTGTTCGCCCCGGTGGCCAACGGGCAGCCCGCCGACAGCCCGCTGGGCGGGCCGGTGAACCACGCCGCCTGGCTGGTCGCGCTGACCGAGGACGGGCTGGGCGCAAGCCTGTTCGACGCCGATCTCACGGATGCGCCCGACCCGCTGCCGCCGACGCATGAAATCGCCTTTTCCGTCGAATTGCTCGAACAGATCGTGACCGCCTGATGCCCGAAACCTTGCTCAAGGGGCTGACGTTGCGCGGGCTCGAGGTGTTCGAGACGCTCGCGCGGACCGGCTCGGTCGCCGTCACCGCAGACCGTCTCGGCATGAGCGCGCCCGCGGTGTCGCAGCAGCTGCGCAACCTGAGCCTCGCGCTGGGGGTGGAACTGGTCGATCACTCGCGCCGCCCGATGGTGCTGACCCCTGCCGGGCGTCTGTTCCTCGGCCGGGCCGAGGCGGCGCTGCAGGCGCTGAGGGCAGGCCAACGCGGCCTGTCGATGCTGGACCTGGCCGAGCTTTCGGCCCTGTCGATGGGGGTGATCGACGATTTCGAGAACGAGGTGACCCCGCAGCTGGCCATCGACCTGGCCGAGGCGATGACCCATTGCGCCTTTCACCTCGTGACGGGGGCGAGCCATGCGCTGCACGCGCGGATCGCGGCGCGCGAGCTCGATATCGTGATCTGCGCTGCCGGCAGCCCCGATCCGCTCGGTACGCTGGCGCATCCGTTGATCGAAGACCCCTATATCCTGGCCGTGCCCGCCGGAACCTCGGTCGCGGGCGGGCTGGGGGCGCTGTCGCACCTGACCTTCGTGCGGCGCGATCCGGACCAGGTGATGGGCCAGCAGATCGAACGCTACCTGGCCGGTGCGGGTCTCAGCCCGCCGCAACGCTTCGAGATGGATTCGAACCAGTCGATCAGCGCGCTTGTCGCAGGCGGCAGCGGCTGGACGATCACCACCCCGCTCAGCCTGCTGCGCGCGGGACGCTTCGCCGACCGCATCGACGCGCATCCCCTGCCGGGCGCGCCGATCTCGCGGCGGATCGTTCTTTACGCGACCGACGACTGGACCGGCCCGATCCCGGCGCAAATCGCCGAGCGCGCGCGCGACCTGATCGAGGAACATTTCGCGGAGCCCGGACGCAGCCGGATGCCCTGGCTCGGCGACAGCTTTCGCCTGCGCCGGGATGACGGGACCGGGACGGGCGGCGATTCCAGCCCCGCCTAGGGGCACCTCGGGCCATCTCAAGGCCGACAGATCGCGCCATCTGCGCTGCGGCGCAGAAAACGGGGCGGTCCAGCCGCGCCGCCGCGGTCCGGCCGAGGCGAAAACCCCCTGCAACTGCAGCCTTGAGTTGCAAATTGTAAATTAATTTACTCTTTCTGCAGCGTGAAGAGAAAAGCGTTTACATAAAACTTCTGCACCCTCAGTCAGATGTTCGTGATTAACGACGGACCTGTCATCTTCTCGCCACATCCGTTGGTGGGTCGCGTATTGACCCCCGATGGATATGCGGCCTGTCGGTCGGCGCAGATCGGAACGGATGGGACTAGGGACCGATCCGATCAAGCGCTCCGGGAAACGGGTCTGCACGTCAGGGGAGGCTGACCATATTTCGATGCCCCGTCCGGGGTCCGCGTGCCGCAAGCCTGTCGGCTGGATGCGGCAGATCACATCCGCGAACCGGTCCGTGCCAGGATCGGCACGGAGCGCCTTCATGCGCCTGACGGCGCGTAACACTCGAGGGAGAACTACCTTGGCCACAGATACTCAATCCGGCCCCGCCCTGCTTGACGACGCACATGTCGACGCCGCGCGCTACGACGCGATGTATGCCGCCTCGATCAACGACCCCGAGGCGTTCTGGGGCGAGCACGGAAAGCGCATCGACTGGATCAAGCCCTACACCAAGGTGAAGGACACGTCCTTTGCCCATGACGACGTGCATGTGCGCTGGTACGAGGACGGCACGCTGAACGTGGCCGCCAACTGCATCGACCGCCACCTCGCCACCCGCGGCGACCAGACCGCGATCATCTTCGAGCCGGACGAGCCGACGGACGAGGCCCAGCACATCACCTACAACGAACTGTCCGGGCAGGTGGGCCGCTTCGCCAACGTGCTCAAGGGGCTTGGCGTCCAGAAGGGCGACCGCGTCGTCATCTACCTGCCGATGATCCCCGAAGCTGCCTACGCGATGCTGGCCTGCGCCCGGATCGGCGCGATCCACTCCATCGTCTTCGCCGGCTTCTCGCCCGACGCGCTGTCGGCGCGGATCAACGGTTGCGATGCCAAGCTGGTCATCACCTCGGACGGCGCCCCCCGCGGCGGCCGCATCACCGAGCTGAAGGACAACGTGAACAAGGCGCTGCTTCATTGCGCGGATGACGTGAAATGCCTCGTGGTCAAGCGCACCGGCCAGCAGGTCGCCTGGGTGTCCGGGCGCGATCACTGGTACGACGACCTTGCCGCAGGCGCATCGACGGACTGCCCGCCGGAAGAGATGAACGCCGAAGATCCGCTGTTCATCCTTTATACCTCGGGCTCGACCGGTCAGCCCAAGGGCGTGGTCCACACCACCGGCGGCTACCTCGTCTATGCGTCGATGACCCACGAGATCACCTTCGACTACAAGGACGGTGACATCTTCTGGTGTACCGCGGACGTGGGCTGGGTCACCGGCCACAGCTACATCGTCTACGGTCCGCTGGCCAACGGCGCGATCACGCTGATGTTCGAAGGCGTGCCGACCTACCCCGACGCGGGCCGGTTCTGGGCCGTCTGCGAAAAGCACAAGGTCAACCAGTTCTACACCGCCCCCACCGCCATCCGCGCGCTGATGGGCAAGGGCACCGATTTCGTGAACAAATACGACCTGTCCTCGCTCAAGCTGCTGGGCTCGGTCGGCGAGCCGATCAATCCCGAGGCGTGGAACTGGTACAACGAGAATGTCGGCAAGGGGAACTGCCCCATCGTCGACACCTGGTGGCAGACCGAAACCGGCGGCCACATGATGACGCCGCTGCCGGGCGCGCATGAGCTCAAGCCGGGTGCCGCGCAAAAGCCGTTCTTCGGGGTGAAGCCGCTGGTGCTCGACCCCACGAGCGGAGAGGTCATCGAAGGCAACGGCGTCGAGGGCGTTCTGGTCATCGCCGACAGCTGGCCGGGCCAGATGCGGACCGTCTGGGGCGACCACGACCGCTTCGTGAAGACCTACTTCAGCGACTACAAGGGCTACTATTTCTCGGGCGACGGCTGCCGCCGGGATGCCGATGGCGATTACTGGATCACCGGCCGCGTCGATGACGTGATCAACGTTTCGGGTCACCGCATGGGCACCGCCGAGGTCGAAAGCGCGCTGGTCGCGCACGAGACCGTCAGCGAGGCCGCCGTGGTCGGCTACCCGCATCCGGTGAAGGGTCAGGGCATCTATTGCTACGTCACCCTGATGGCCGACGAGACGCCCTCGGACGAGCTGAAGAAGACGCTCAGCGACTGGGTCCGCAACGAGATCGGGCCGATCGCAAAACCGGACGTCATCCAGTGGGCCCCCGGCCTGCCCAAGACGCGCTCGGGCAAGATCATGCGCCGCATCCTGCGCAAGATCGCCGAGAACGACTTCGGCAGCCTTGGTGACACCTCGACGCTGGCCGACCCGTCGGTCGTGGACGAACTGATCGCCAACCGGGCGAACCAGTGAGCGCGCAGATGACCGAGACCGCCGTGGACACCCGCCCCGTCAACCTGATCCTGCTCGGCCCTCCGGGGGCGGGCAAGGGCACGCAGGCCCGGATGCTGGAAGAGAGCTTCGGCCTCGTCCAGCTGTCCACCGGCGACCTGCTGCGCGGCGCCGTGGCGGCCGGAACCGAGGCGGGGCTTGCCGCCAAGGCCGTGATGGAGAAGGGCGAGCTTGTCTCGGACGAGATCGTGCTTGCGGTCCTGAAAGAGCGCCTCGCACAGCCCGACGTGGCGGCCGGCACGATCCTCGACGGCTTTCCCCGCACGGCGGGGCAGGCCGCGGCGCTCGATGCCCTTCTTGCCGAACGCGGCGAGCAGATCGACGCCGTGATCAGCCTGAAGGTTCAGGACGAAGCCATGGTCGAGCGCGTCTCGGGCCGCTTCACCTGTGCCGGTTGCGGCGAGGGCTATCACGACAGCTTCAAGCAGCCCGCCCGTCCGGGCGTCTGCGACAAGTGCGGCGGCACCGAGATGAAACGCCGGGCCGACGACAACGCCGAGACGGTGCGCACGCGACTTCAGGCGTATCACGCCGACACCGCGCCGCTGATCGACTATTACGCCGCCCGCGGCACCCTGACCGAGGTCGATGCAATGGCCGAGATCGGGCGCGTGCGCGCAGAGATGGAGGCGATCGTGGGGAAACTCACGGCCGCCTGAAAGAATTCACCGGGGCGGAGAGGCTCCGTGCCGGTGGATACATGCTCGTCGGACCAAGGAGGGACCGGCGGGCAGGAACCTTCGAAGGGAGTAAGCAATGGCCGAAAAGCCTGATAACAACGCGTACTGGGCCGCGAACATCCGTCTGGTCACCATCTGTCTGGTGATCTGGGCGATCGCGTCCTACGGCTTCGCGATTCTGCTTCGCCCGATGCTGAGCGGCATCGCGGTGGGCGGCACGGACCTGGGCTTCTGGTTTGCCCAGCAGGGATCGATCCTCGTCTTCCTCGTCCTGATCTTCTTCTATGCCTGGCGCATGAACAAGATCGACAAGGAACATGGCGTGGACGAAGAATAAGGGACGGACCAGACCATGGATCAGACAACACTCAATTTCATCGTGGTGGGGCTGTCGTTCGCGCTCTACTTCGGAATCGCGATCTGGGCCCGCGCGGGCTCCACGTCGGAATTCTATGCCGCGAACCGGGGCGTGAACCCGGTCGTGAACGGCATGGCCACCGCGGCCGACTGGATGTCGGCGGCTTCCTTCATCTCGATGGCGGGTCTCATCGCCTTCGTGGGTTACTCCAACTCCACCTTCCTGATGGGCTGGACCGGCGGCTATGTTCTCATGGCCATGCTGCTCGCGCCCTATCTGCGCAAGTTCGGCAAGTACACGGTCCCCGAATTCGTCGGTGACCGCTACTATTCGAACGCCGCGCGCGTCGTGGCGGTGATCTGCCTCATCGTGATCTCGGTGACCTACGTGATCGGCCAGATGACCGGCGCAGGCGTGGCCTTCTCGCGCTTCCTGGAAATCAGCTCGACCGCAGGCCTTCTGACCGCGTCGGCGGTGGTCTTCGTCTACGCCGTTCTCGGCGGGATGAAGGGCATCACCTACACGCAGGTGGCACAATACGTCGTGCTGATCATCGCCTACACCATCCCGGCGGTCTTCATCTCGCTGCAGCTGACCGGCAACCCGATCCCGGGCCTGGGCCTGTTCTCGAACATGGCCGAAGGTCAGCCCGGTGCCGGCACGCCGCTTCTGGTGACGCTGGACGGTCTGCTGACCGACCTCGGCTTCAACGAGTACACCTCGGGCAACACGCCGTTCCTGATGGCGCTGTTCACCCTGTCGCTGATGATCGGCACCGCGGGTCTGCCGCACGTGATCATCCGCTTCTTCACGGTGCCCAAGGTGTCCGATGCCCGCTGGTCGGCCGGTTGGGCCCTGGTCTTCATCGCGCTGCTCTACCTGACGGCACCCGCCGTGGGCGCGATGGCGCGTCTCAACATCACCACCCAGTTCTGGCCCGAAGGCGTCCAGGGCGAGGCGGTGTCGCTCGAGACGATCCAGTCCGATGAAGCCTACAACTGGATGCTCACCTGGGAAGCCACCGGCCTTCTGGGCTGGGAAGACAAGAACGGCGACGGCCGCATCCAGTACTACAACGAGAACGGCGCAGGCATGGCCGAACTGGCCGCAGAGCGCGGCTGGGCCGGCAACGAGTTGACCAACTTCAACCGGGACATCCTGGTTCTGGCCAACCCGGAAATCGCCAACCTGCCGGGCTGGGTGATCGCGCTGATCGCCGCAGGCGGCATCGCGGCGGCCCTGTCCACCGCGGCAGGCCTGCTGCTGGCCATCTCCTCGGCCATCAGCCACGACCTCATCAAGTCGGTGATCAACCCCAACATCTCGGAAAAGGGCGAGCTTCTGGCAGCCCGGATCTCGATGGCGGGTGCGATCGTGCTGGCCACCTACCTCGGCCTGAACCCGCCCGGCTTCGCCGCGCAGGTGGTGGCGCTCGCCTTCGGTCTTGCCGCGGCGACGCTGTTCCCGACGCTGATGATGGGGATCTTCTCCAAGCGGATGAACGCCCAGGGTGCAACCTGGGGGATGATCGCCGGTCTCGCAGTGACCTGCCTTTATCTCTTCACCTACCTTGGCTGGTTCTTCATCCCCGGCACCAACATGCTGGCGAACACGGCCGACAACTGGATCCTCGGCATCCCGCCGACCCACTTCGGCCCGATCGGCGCGGTGATCAACTTCGCGGTCGCCTATGTCGTGTCGAACGCGACGGCAGCTCCGCCGCAGCACATCCAGGACCTCGTCGAAAGCGTTCGCATCCCGCGTGGTGCCGGCGCCGCCGTCGATCACTGAACGTGACCCGTCACCAGGGCCTGCGACACCGCGGGCTCTGGCCAATCACCCGGCGCATCCCGACCCTTCGGGGTGCGCCTTTTTCGTTTCCCCGGACGGCAGCCATGACGACCGAGATCTCCGCCACGCTCGCGCAGACGCACCCCTACGACCTGCTTGCGCCCGATGAGCGCGACGCGCTGGCCGGCAAGGTCGGGCGCCGCACGATGGCCGCGGGTGACGTGATCTACGCGATCGGTCAGCCGGTCACGGAGTTGTGCCTGATCCTGTCGGGGCGGATCGAGATCACCGATCAGGACGGCGATTTGCTGTCCATTCTCGGCCCCCGGAATTCCTTCGGCGAACGCGGGCTGATGCGCGACGGTATCGCGCCCGTCACCGCGACGGCGACCGAACCGGGCGAGATGCTGACCATTCCCGCGGATGTCTTCCGCGCGCTGGTCGCCGCCCATCCCCGCATCCTGCGCTTCTTCGACCGCACGCGCCCGGCCTCGGCACGGCGGCAGGACGTCACCACGATGGCCCTGTCGGCGCTGATGACGCGCGGGCCGCTCACCTGTGCGCCCGAGACCCCGCTGATCGAGGCCGCCCGGAAGATGCGCGAGCTTGGCGTGTCCTGCATCATCGCCTGCGAAGGGCAGTCCGTGCGCGGCATCCTGACGACGGGCGACATCACCTCGCGCGCGGTGGCCGAGGGGCTGCCGCCCCGGACGCCGGTGGCGCAGGTCATGACCCCCGATCCGATCACCCTGCCGCCCGCCGCGCTTGTCGCCGACGTGCTGCACAAGATGGTCGAGCGCGGCATCACCCACATGCCCGTGGTCGAGGGCGGGCGGCTTGTCGGCATCCTGACCCAGACCGACCTGACCCGGTTCCAGGCGACCTCCTCGGCGGCGCTGATCCATGACATCGCCGCCGCCTCGGACAGCGCCGCCCTTGCGCGGGCCGCCCGTCGCATCCCCGACCTGCTTGTCCAGCTGGTGAGTGCGCAGAACCCGCACCAGGTCGTCACGCGCCTGATCACCGATATCGGCGACGCCATAACCCGCCGCCTGCTGGCGCTGGCCGAGGAAAAGCTCGGTCCGCCGCCGGTGCCCTATCTCTGGCTCGCCTGCGGCTCGCAGGGGCGACAGGAGCAGACCGGCGTCAGCGACCAGGACAATTGCCTGATCCTCGACGATGCCGCGACACCGCCCGATGACGAATATTTCGCCGCGCTGGCCGGCTTCGTCTCGGACGGGCTGGACGAGGCTGGGTATTTCTACTGCCCCGGCGACATGATGGCGACCAACATCAAGTGGCGGCAACCGTTGCGCGTCTGGAAGCAGTATTTCCGCGGCTGGATCAACCGGCCCGACCCCGAGGCGCAGATGCTGGCCTCGGTCATGTTCGACCTGCGCCCCATCGGCGGGGCCGAAAGCCTGTTCCCCGATCTGCACGCCGAGACGCTTGCGGCGGCTGCGAAGAACTCGATCTTCGTCTCGCACATGATCTCCAACTCGCTGAAGCATCACACGCCACTGGGCCTGTTCCGCGGCTTTGCCACCGTGCGCTCGGGCGAACACAAGAACACCATCGACCTCAAGCACAACGGCGTCGTGCCGGTGGTCGACCTGGGGCGCATCTACGCGCTGAAGGGCGAGCTGACCGAGGCCAATACCCGCGCGCGGCTGCTTGCGGCGATCGAGACAGGCGTCGTGTCGACCTCGGGAGGCCGCGACCTGCTGGACGCCTACGACATGATCGCCGACACGCGGCTTGCCCACCAGGCCACGCAGATCAAGCGCGGTGATCCGCCCGACAATTTCATGGCGCCCGCCGACCTCTCCGACTTCGAACGCAGCCACCTGAGGGACGCCTTCGTCGTCATCAAGACCATGCAGAACGCCGCCGGTTCCGGCCGCGGCTACCTGAACTGAAAGAGACACGATGTTCTGGACCCTCGTCACCGTTTTCATCTCGGGCTTCGCAGGAGCCGGTATCGGGCTGTTGCTGCGCCAGATCACGCGCAAGCGCCTGCCCAAGGGCATCGTGCCGATCTGCGCGGGCCTGACCATGATCGCAGCGACGGTCGCGCTGGAATACCAATGGGCCGACGGCATGCGCAGGACCATGCCCGAGGACCTGGTGATCGTCACCACGCGCGAGCAACAGGCCTGGTATCAGCCCTGGACCTATATCCGGCCCTGGGTGCGGGGCTTCATCTCGTATTCCCCTGCCGAGACCGTCGAAACCGCGCCCGGCTCCGGCATCTCGGTGGTGCAGCTGCGCATCCAGGAACGCTGGAACCCGCAGATGATCCGCCCCGCGCTTGTAGATTGCGCCGGCAGCCGCTGGGCCGACCTGACCGCATCGACCGAGTTCACCGAGGCAGGCATTCCCGTCGACACCGATTGGCGCACGGCAGGCCCCGACGACCCGATCATCGCCGCCCTCTGCGACCGGGAGACCGCAGAGGACTGAGACCACGGCACACCGGCAGGGACGGGCCAGCGCCCGCCCCGGTGCCCAGCCCCGGATGTCGCGCGGACCACCGGGACGGGGCGCGCCGGACCGTCATACGGACAGGGGCACGGAGGAGGGCCCCGCATCATGCTGACCCGACTTTCCCTGCGTCTGCGCATCTTCCTGTTCTTCGCCCTCATCGCGCTCGGCGGATCGGCCCTCGTGATCGCGGGGCTGATCGTAGGCTATATCCGCCTTGGCGAGGCGCATGCCCTCAGCGCCTTCGTCATCGCGGGGGTGGTCGCGGTCTTCGCCATCGCCGGGCTGACGACCTGGATCTGGGTGCTGTTCGACGAACATGTCGCCCGACCGGTCGAGCGGCTGGCCGCCGACCTGCGCGCGCGCGCGCATTCCGATGTCGACCAGGGGATCGACCCGGCCGTCGCGCGGTACCTCGGCGACCTCGCGCCCGCCGCCGATGCGGTCGCCGCGAACCTGACCGAGACGCGCAACGCCATGGCGCTGGCGGTGGGGCGCGAAACCGCACGGCTCGCCACCGAGAGAACACGGCTCGAGACGCTGCTGGCCGAGGTGCCCGACGGCGTGATGTTCTGCACGCCGCATCACACCATCGCGCTCTACAACGGCCATACCCGCGACATCCTGGGCGAAAGCGACGCGCTTGGCCTCGGCCGGCCGGTCGCAGGGCTGCTGCGGATGGGACCGATCACGCAGGCCTATGACCGGCTTGCGGCCAACGGCAGCGACGAGGGGACCGACATCCTCGTGACCACGCGGGCCGGCGCGCGCCTGCTCGAGGCGCGGCTGCGCCTATTGCGGCTCGAGGGGCAGGAGACCGAGGGCGCGGGCTATGTGCTGACGCTGCGCGACGTGACCGCCGATCTCAAGGTGCAGGCCGAACGCGCCTACCTGCTGAACCACCTGCTCGAACGGGTCCAGGCATCGCTGCCCGCCCTGCCCGAGGGCGAGGCCAAGGCGGCGCTGGAAGGCCTTGCCGAGGAGACCGCCGCGCGCAAGGCCGCGACGGACACGAAATGGTGGCCGATGGAGGACCTGACCGCCAAGGATCTCGGCGCTGGCCTGACCGCGCGCCTTGCGCGCAAGGGCGTCGGGATCACCTGCGACCTCGGCCCGACACGGCTCAGGTGCGACGGCTTCGCCATCACGCGGATGCTGGAGCGCCTTGCGCTCGACTGGATCGGCGCGGGGGCCGGGGGGCTGGTCCTGACCTTCGCGTCCGAAGGGGGCGAAAGCGCCGTCCTCAGCCTAGAGGCCGAGGGCGACGCGCCCACCGGCCCGCAGCTGGACGGGTGGCTGGCCACCCCGCTTTCGCCGGGCCTGTCCGGTTTCGCGGGGGCCGATGTGCTGCTCAGCCACGGCACGCGGCTTGGCGTGGAGCCGGCGGGGCCGGGCCGTCACGCCCTGCGCCTGACCCTGCCGCTGGCCGAGGCGCGCATGACGGGGCCGACCCGCGTGGTGATGTATGATTTCGACCTGCTGAACGCGGAAATTCCCGACGACCTGGCCGCCGCCGCCCTCAAATCACTCAGCTTCGTGATCTTCGACACCGAGACCACGGGCCTAAATCCGCAGGTCGACGAGGTCTGCCAGATCGCCGCCGTCCGCGTCGTCAATGGCCGCATCGTCGAGGGCGAGGAATTCGACATGCTGGTCAACCCCGGCCGCAGGATCCCCGCCGCCTCGACCGCGGTGCATCACATCACCAACGAGATGGTCAAAGGTGCCCCCCCGGTGACCGAGGCGCTGCGCCGCTTCCATGCCTTCGCCGAGGGCTCGGTCCTTGTCGCCCACAATGCGCCCTTCGACATGAGCTTCCTGCGCCGGCGCGAGGCCGAGATCGGCAAGCGTTTCGACCAGCCGATCCTCGACACGGTGCTCTGTTCGGCGATCCTCTACGGGCAATCCGCCGAGCATACGCTCGACGCGCTCTGCGACCGGCTGCACATCCGCATCCCCGAGGCCGCGCGCCACACCGCGATCGGCGACGCGATCGGCACCGCCGAGGCGTTCCGCAAGATGATCCCGATGCTCGAAGCGGCGGAGCTGCCCAATCTGGGGGCATTGATCAAGGCCTTCGACCGGCACAGCCGGTTGATCGAACATCTGAATTGACCAAGCCTGCGGCTCGGGTAAGCCGGGAGGCAGGCAACAGGGAAAGGTCGCCGCCATGGCACGCGTTCCACTCTACAAGGCGGCAGAGGCGGAGCTGGTCCGCCGGATCGAAAGTGGTGAATGGGAGGTGGGACGCCGCCTGCCCAACGAGTTCGTCCTGGCCGAGGAGTTTCGCGTCAGCCAGGGCACGATGCGCCGGGCACTGATGTCGCTCGAGGCGATGGGCTATCTCGACCGCAAGCCGGGCCGCGGCACGCTTGTGAGCCTGCCCGGCAAGGCTGAGGCGACAGCGCCCCCCACCGCCGCGCTGTCGCTCAAGGGGGCCGATGGCGCGCCCCTCGGGCTGCAGGTCTACCGCGCCCGCGCCGGTGCCCGCGGGGCCGGGCCAGAGGAGGCCGACCTGTTCGGCGCGGCCCGCCTGTCCGTGCTCGAACGCACCCTGACGCGAAGCGGCGCGCGGGCCGCACTGGAGGAGATCGCGGTGCCCGAGGCGCTGCTTCCGGCGCTGGACGAAGACGCCGCCGTCGACCTGGCAGACCTGCTGGCCGAGGCGGGCCTGTCACCGCAGGGGATCACCGACAGCCTGACAGCCGCCGTGACCACGATGTCGGAGTCGGTCGCGCTCTCCTGCGACCGCTACACGGCGCTTCTGGTGCTGACCCGCACGGCGACCGACCCCGAGGGGCGCATCATCGCCCGCCAGACCCTGCGCCTGATCGCGGATGGGGTGACCTACGGGCCTTGACGCGCTGTTAAGGTTATCGCGCGCGCCCCCCAATTCTCCGTTTCAAAACTATCCCCGCCCGTTGCCCGACAGGCGGCTTTGCCGCCGAAAGGGGAGGCTCCCGCACCCGACACCGGCGCGCCGTCCGCAAGCCGGGAGCCGTCCGATCACGTCAGATCCCGTCGATGCAGACGTATTTCGTATCGAGGTAATCCTCGAGCCCCTGGCTTCCGCCCTCTTTCCCGAGGCCGCTTTCCTTGATCCCGCCAAAGGGCGCTTCCACGGTCGTGATCAGCCCCGAGTTGATGCCGATCATCCCGTATTGCAGCCGCTCGTTCAGCCGGAACGCCCGACCAAGGTCGCGGGTGTAGACGTAGGAGGCGAGGCCGAAGACCGTGTCATTGGCCATGGCGATGGCCTGATCCTCGGTCTCGAAGGTGAAGACGGGGGCGAGCGGGCCGAAGATCTCTTCGGTGGCGAATGCCATGTCCTGCGTCGCCCCGGTCAGGACGGTCGGCTGAAAGAAGCTGCCGCCGAGCTGGTGGCGCGCGCCGCCCAGAACCACGGTCGCCCCCTTGCCCTTGGCATCGTCCAGCAATTCCTCGACCTTGGCCACGGCATCGAGGTCGATCAGCGGCCCCTGCGCCACCCCTTCCTCGCGCCCGTCGCCGACCTTGAGCGCGCGGGTTTTCTCGACGAGCTTCTCGACGAAAGCGTCATGCACCGACGCCTGCACGTAGATCCGGTTCGCGCAGACACAGGTCTGCCCCGAGTTGCGGTATTTCGAGACGATGGCCCCCTCGGCGGCGGCATCCAGATCGGCATCCTCGAAGACGATGAAGGGCGCGTTGCCGCCCAGTTCCATCGACACCTTCTTCACCGTGTCGGCCGACTGGCGGATCAGCTCCTTGCCGACCTCGGTCGAGCCGGTGAAGGTCACCTTGCGCACCTCGGGCCGTTCCATCATCGCGCCCGCGATGGCGCGCGCCGAGCCGGTCACCACGTTCACGACGCCCGCAGGATAGCCCACCTCTTCGGCCAGCGCCGCCCAGGCGAGGCCGGAATAGGGCGTCGCCGTCGCGGGCTTGGCGACGATGGGGCAGCCCACGGCGAGCGCCGGGGCCACCTTGCGCGCCAGCATGGAGGAGGGGAAGTTCCACGGCGTGATCATCCCCACTACGCCGACCGGGTGCTTGGTGACGAGGATGCGCCGACCGTTCACGCCCGCCGGAACGATCTCGCCCTTGGCGCGCCGGGCTTCCTCGGCGAACCAGCGCACGTATTGCGCCCCGATGGCGATCTCGCCCTTCGCCTCGGCCAGCGGCTTGCCCATCTCGACGGTCAGAAGCTCCGCCAGCGCCGACTGGTTGTCCATCAGCGCATCATGCAGCTTCCAGAGCAGGCCCACGCGGCTCATCAGGTCCATCGCCGCGAAATCGGCGAAGGCGCCCGCCGCCGCGTCGATGGCGCGCATCGTCTCGGCCTCGCCGCAGGCGGGCACGGTGCCGATCACCTCGCCCGTGGCGGGGTTCGTCACCTCGATCACCTTGCCGCTGTCGGCCTGCACCCACGCGCCGCCGATGTAATTCGCCTCGCGCTGCCAGCTTTGCCAATTGGTCATCCCATCGCTCCCATCTTGCGGGCCACGTCCAGCATCCTGCACGAAAAGCCCCATTCATTGTCATACCAGCCAAAGACACGCAGCATGCCGCCCTTGGCGCGCTTGATCTCGGGCCCTTGCAGCACCACGGACTCGGGCCGCGCGCGCAGGTCGGTCGAGACCAGGACCCGGTCGGTGAAGCCCACGATCGGCCCTGCACGCTCGCGGAAAAAGGTCTGCGCGGCCTCGGCCTGCGGCCTGTCGCGGGTGATAACGGCCAGGTCCACGCAAGAGACCGAGGCGACCGGCACCCGCACCGCCGAGCCGGTGATCCGCCCCACCAGATGCGGCAGCACCACGTCCACCAGCTGCGCCGCGCTTGTCGTCGTCGGCACCATGGACAGCGCCGCCGCGCGGCTGCGGGCCAGGTCTTCGCCCATCGGCTGATCCACCGTCGGCTGGCTGCCGGTGTAGCAATGGACCGTCGTCATCAGGGCGCTTTCCAGCCCCCATTCCGCGTCGATCATCGCGGCCAGCGGCGCAACCGCGTTGGTGGTGCAGGAGGCGTTGGACACGATCCGGTGCGCTGCGGTCAGCGCCGCGTCATTGGCCCCCAGAACGACCGTCACGTCCGCCTCTGGCGACGGCCCCGAGACCAGAACGCGGGTCGCGCCCGCGTCGAGCCCCGCCTCGGCGAAGCTCCGGGTGCGGGCAAGGCCGGTGCATTCCATCACCACGTCGATGCCCGACAGGTCGAGAAGCGCAAGGTCGGCCACCTGCGTGAAGGGGATCGCGCGGTCACCGATGCGCAAGACGCCAGCGCCGGCCTCGACCCGCTCGGGCCACGGCCCGAAAACGCTGTCGTATTCGAACAGATGCGCACAGGTGGCGAGCGGCGCGATGTCGTTCAGCGCCACGATCTCGATCTCGGGCCAGCCGCCCCCGAGCCAGGCGCGCAGCACCGAGCGCCCGATGCGCCCGAACCCGTTGATCGCCACCTTGATGGTCATGTCCAGCCCCCTGCCCTTGGCCCGAGTCATGCCCGCGCCCGCGACCCGGCGCAAGAGCGGCCCATTCCCCTTGTCCCCGCGCCACGTTACGAAGCCGTGACGCAGCGGAGGACAAGATGACCGAGACCACACGCCAGACCCGCATCACGAGCAGCCACTGGGGCGCCTTCGAGGTGGTGACCGAGGGCGACCGCATCGTCGAGACGCGCCCCTTCGGCCCCGACCCCGCGCCGCCCGGCATTCCCGCGATCCTGCCCGCCGCCGTCCACCATGCCTCGCGCGTCGCGCGACCCTCGATCCGCCGCGCCTGGCTGGCCAGCCGCGACCGCGCGGGCCGGGGCGACGGCGATTACGTCACACCCCCCTGGGACGAGGCGCTGGACATCGCCGCCGAGGAGATCGACCGCATCCGCAAGACCCATGGCAATGGCGCGATCTACGGCGGCTCCTACGGCTGGGCCTCGGCGGGGCGCTTCCACCACGCACAGGGGCAGGTGCATCGCTTTCTCAACTGCATCGGTGGCTATGTCTCGAGCTTCGGCAGCTATTCAACCGGCTGCGCGCAGTCGATCATCCCCCATGTCTTCGGCGAGAATTTCCTGACGCTGACCTACGAGGCGCAGGACAGCTACGCCACCATCGCCGAACACACCGAAACGCTGGTCATGTTCGGGGGGATCAACCCCAAGAACTCCATGGTGTCCATGGGCGGCATCACCGAGCACGCAACCGCCGGATGGTTCGAGCGTTTTGCGGAACGGGGCATGACGCGCATCAACATCGGCCCCCAGCGGGGCGACGCGCCCGAGGGGTGCGAGTGGCTGCCCTGCCGCCCCGGTTCGGACACTGCGCTGATGCTGGCGCTGGCGTTCGTGCTGGAGGAGGAGGGGCTGACCGACCGCGCCTTTCTCGACCGCTACACCGTCGGATTCGACCGCTTCCGCCCCTACCTGGTGGGTGAGGCCGACGGCACGCCGAAATCCCCAGACTGGGCCGAACCGCTCACCGGCGTTCCGGTCGGCACGATCCGCGAGCTTGCGCGCCGCATGGCGGGCAGCCGGACGCTCATCACCGTCGCCTGGTCGCTGCAACGGCAGGAACATGGCGAACAGCCCTACTGGATGTCCGCCGTTCTGGCGGCGATGCTGGGGCAGATCGGCCTGCCCGGCGGCGGCGTCGGCTATGGCTACGGCGCGATAGGCGGCATCGGCAAGGATTTCCGCAGCGTGGGCGGCATGACTCTGCCGCAGGGCACGAACCCGGTGGCGGACGTGATCCCGGTCGCCCGCGTGGCCGACATGCTGCTGAACCCCGGTCAGCCCTATGACTTCAACGGCGCGCGCCGGAGTTACCCCGACATCCGCCTTGTCTACTGGGCGGGCGGCAACCCGTTCCACCATCACCAGGACCTGAACCGCCTGCACCGTGCATGGCTTCAGCCCGAGACGATCATCGTCAACGAGCCGTGGTGGACCGCGACCGCCCAGCGCGCCGACATCGTCTTCCCCGCCACGACGCCTTACGAGCGCGAGGATATCGGGCGCAGCCCGCTCGACGATTACCTGTTCCACATGCCCGCGCTTATCCCGCCCGTGGCCGAGGCGCGCGACGATTACGCGATCTTCGCGGGGCTGGCCGAGCGCATGGGGCTTGAGGACGCCTTTACCGAGGGGCGCGACGCGGGCGCGTGGATTTCGCATCTCTACGAGGGCTTTCAGGCACGCGCGACCGCCGCGGGCGTTGCCGTTCCAACGCTGGAGGAGCTGCGCGCGAAGAACTGGGTCAAGCTAGACATCGCCGTGGATGAACAGCCCAAGCCGGTGCTGCGCCGTTTCCGTGCCGACCCGGAAGGCGCGGCGCTGAAGACCCCCTCGGGCCGGATCGAGATCTTTTCGGAGCGGATCGACGGCTTCGGCTACGACGATTGCCCCGGCCATCCAGTCTGGCTGCCGCCCGCCGAATGGCCCGGCGCCGCGACGGCGGCGGCGCCGCTGCACCTCGTCTCGCCGCAGCCGGGCGACAAGCTGCATTCGCAGCTCGAGGCGGCGCTGGCGGATCTGGAGGGCGCGCGGCCCGAGACCATTCTTATACATGAAAAGGATGCCGCCGCGCGCGGCATCGCCACGGGCGACCTGGTCCGCGTCTTCAACGGTCGCGGCGCGGTGCGGGCGCGGGCGCGGGTGACGGCGGATATCCTGCAAGGCGTCGTCGCGCTGCCCACCGGCGCATGGGTCGGCCCGCCGGGCGGCAACATCGACCCGAACGGCAACCCCAATGTGCTGACCCGCGACGTGGGCACCTCGCGGCTGGGGCAAGGGACCAGCGCGCATTCCGCGCTGGTCGAGGTGGAACGGGCGTAGCGTGGGCCGTGCAGCCCACCCTACCTGTGGGCCGCGATATCCTCGGCGACGGCCTGCTTGTAGAGCGCCTGTATCCGCGCGGTGACGGGGCGTGACCCGTCGCCCACGCGCTTGCCGTCGATCGAGGCCACCGGCGTCTGCGCCCCGAAGGTGCCGGTCAGGAACGCCTCGTCGGCCGAATAGGCCTCGTAGAGCGAATAGTTCTTCTCGAAGACCGGGATGCCGTCCTTGCGGCACAGCTCGATCACCTTGGCCCGCGTGACGCCGTTCATGCAGTAATCCCCGGTCGAGGTCCAAACCTCGCCCTTCCGCACGATGAAGAAGTTGCAGGCGTTCGTCGTGTTCACGAAGCCATGCGGGTCCAGCATCAGCGCCTCGTCGGCACCCGCCGCCTCCGCCTGCAGGCAGGCGATCACGCAGTTCAGCTTGGAATGGCTGTTGAACTTGGCGTCCTGGCTGTGCGGCAGCCCCCGCACCTGCGGCACGCTGGCCAACCTGATCCCCGCCGATTGCAGCCGGTCCACCGGCCTCGAATGCTCCATGATGATCACCAGCGTCGGCCCCGAGCGGCTGAGGGCGGGATGCTGGAACGGTTTGACCTTCACCCCGCGGGTCAGCATCAGGCGGCAGTGAACATCCGTCTCCATCCCGTTGGCGCGGCGCGTCATCTCCAGCGCCTCGGCGATGCCGGCGCGGTCCATGCCCACGTCGAGGCTGACGGCGTGGCACGAGTCGAAGAACCGGTCCATATGCGCGTCGAAGAAGGCCCAGACCCCATCGTAAAGCCGCATCCCCTCCCACATGCCGTCGCCCAGAAGGAAGCCGCTGTCATAGACCGACACCTTGGCCTCGTCGCGGTGCTTCAGCTCGCCGTTGACGTAGATCAGGATGTCGCGGTTGCGCGGATCATCCTCGGCGTCATGGGTCGTGCCGTGATCGGTGGTCATGGTCCCTCCTGCTCATGCCTTTGGCTCGGGCGCGGCCATGGCAGCCCCCGGCGTCACAGCCTCTGTGCAACGTCGCACGGGACGTGTCGAGCGGATTGGCCTATGGTCCCGCCACGGACAGGAGGACGCAGGCATGGCAGACACCGCATATCGCAAGATCCAGACGCAGGGCGTGCACCACATCACGCTCACCGGGGCGGACCGGCAGACGAGCATCGATTTCTGGGAAGGCGTGCTCGGCATGCCCTTCGTCTTCGACCAGCCGAACCTCGACGACGAGAACGAGGGGCATCTCTATTTCGATCCGGGCGACGGGCGGCTGATCACGATCTTCACCAACGAGACCCGCAAACCCGACGCCACGCCAGTGCCCGAGGCAACCGGCTCGCTGCATCACCTTGCCCTCTCGGTCAGCCAGGCGACATTCTGGCAGATCGCGGAACGCCTGGATGCGCGGGGCGTGAACCATTCCGGTCCCGTCGACCGCGGCTTCATGGATTCAATCTATTTCCGCGATCCGCTGGGACTGAGGATCGAGCTGGCCTCCTACCGGTTCGAGCCACCCGAGGGCTGCCGCCACGCCGACGTGATGATCGAGGCGCACCGCATCCGCGTTGCCCGCGGGGATCACCATATCGACAAGGTCCACCTTGCCGACGCGATCGAGCTTCTGGTCGCGCGGCGGCACGCCTCGCTCTCCGCCGACCGGTCGGCGCGGAACCCCTATTGAGCGCCCCGGCATGACGGCGCGCGCATGACCCGGTTTTCCGCCAACCTCGGGTTTCTCTGGACCGACCGACCGCTTCCCGATGCGATCCGCGCCGCCGCAGTGGCGGGCTTCGACGCGGTGGAATGCCACTGGCCCTATGACCTGCCGGTCGGCGACCTGCGCAGGGCGCTCGACGAGACCGGGCTGCCGATGCTGAGCCTGAACACGAGGCGCGGCGATGTGGAGAGCGGCGAAAACGGGCTGGCCGCCCTGCCCGGCCGCCGCACCGAGGCGCGGGCCGCGGTGGACGAGGCGCTTGACCATGCAGAGGCGCTTGGCGCGGCGGCGGTGCATGTCATGGCGGGCGCAAGCTCGGGCACGGCCGCCGAGGCGGCCTTCGTCGAGACGCTGCTCTACGCATGTGACCGCGCGGCCGGGGCGGGCCGGATCATCCTCATCGAGCCGCTGAACAGGTTCGATGCGCCGGGCTATTTCCTGAACACCACGGCACAGGCGGCGGAGCTGATCGAGCGGATCGGCGCGCCGAACCTCAGGCTGATGTTCGACTGCTACCATGTCGGCCGAACGGAGGGCGACGTGTCGGGCCGCCTCCAGGCGTTGATGCCGATGGTCGGCCACATCCAGTTCGCCGCCGTCCCCGACCGCGGCCCGCCCGATCATGGCACGGTCGACTACGGCACGCTCTTCCGGGAAATCGCCGCGCTGGGTTGGGACAGGCCGCTCGGCGCGGAATACAGGCCCACGGGCCCCACCGATGACACGCTCGAATGGATGGCCCGGCTCAGGTGAACGGCCGCGACATCCGTGCGGCACCGGAGGAGGACGTTTCCGGAAGGATCACGACATTCTCGGGGGGATTTTGGTAGCGGAGGAGGGACTTGAACCCCCGACACGCGGATTATGATTCCGCTCCGCATCATTGTTTTTTCGGAAGAAATTTCCCAAATGGGGCGTTTCCCCACCTAATGGGATCAATGAGTTACAAGAAAAGTCCCAACCAGATTGTTGTGCATCCAAGCGCTCATTCTGTCGTGTCAGGTCGCCACTTAATCTGACCCTTGTCGACATGAGGTAGCCGTTCGGTTGGCACCGCGCTCTATCAGGCGGCCTGAGCCTGAGCGGCGGTGATCGGTGTCCAGTTCAACGGCAGGAGCTCGTCGAGCCGGTTGATCTTGTGGTCGTGGATGCGGTCGAGCACGTCGGTGAGATAGGCCTTTGGATCGAGGCCGTTGAGCTTTGCGGTCTCGATGATCGTCATGGCGCGGGCCAGCGTTTCGCTGCCGCTATCGGCGCTCGCGAAGGAACAGTTTTTCCGGCCGATGCCGATCGGGCGCAAGGCGCGCTCCGCCGGATTGTTGTCGATGGCCACCCGACCATCGGTGAGGAAGCGACTTAAGGAGGCCCGGGGGGCCAGCCCATAGAGGTACGCACGGGCCAGATCGCCCTTGCCGGGGATCCGCGTGAGCTGGCTTTCGGACCACTCGAAGTAGGCCTCGACCTTCGGAGCGCTGTGCTTCTGCCGCGCGTCGAGACGTATCTCGGCGGTCTGCCCGTTGATCTCGCGCTCGATGTCCTAAAGCGCGCCGTTAGGCAGTCTTACGGAACCACATAACCTAGCCCGCTCCGTGATACGCATTTATGTTGCGCGTTCGCATAATGCTCTTGACAGCACACGGGCCTAGGCATATTAAATACATGTAAACACGCTGCATGGATATCACAATGTCTCGCCCCTCTCTTCCCGACCTTCGCCTAGAGCTTGCCGCCACCCTCATCGTGCAGGCCAAGCACATCGTTCTCGCAACCGACAGCCCGGAACAGGGTGAGGCCTTTCTCGGGTGCGATCCCGAGACAGCCCGCGCCGAGGCAGTGGACCTGAACCGCTTCCCCATCGCGGCCGAGATCGAAGCGCTGCACGCCTATGCCTTCACACCCACGGTGGACGATCTCTACGACGTGAATGCGCTGCATGGCCTGGCGCACTTCCTCTCCAGCCTCCCTCGAGAGGATTGGGACGGCAGCGTTCATGGCTTCCCGGCAAGGGGGGGGCCGTCCGCCATGGCCGACGTGCTCGACGCGGCCTCCGCGCGCGCCGCCCTCGATGGCCAGGAGGGCGCGTGGGACGACCACCTCTCGACACGGCAGCTGGCGCTTCTGGCAGACATCACCGAAGGTGCGGTGCGCAATGCCCTCTCCCAAGGCGGTGCCGGCGGTCTCACAGCGATCCCGGGCGCGAAGCCGGTCCGCGTCTCGCTCGACGAAGCCCGCCGCTGGCTGCCCGGGCGCCGCGGGTTCCGCCCGACCCCGACCGGTCCTTCTGATGATCCGGTGATGACCGACCGGCTTCGCGGCTTCGACCGCATGGAGCAGCTGACGGATTTCGTAGGCCGTCATGCGGTGCGGCGACTCGGTTCGGCCGAGGCGCTCGGGGCGGACGCCGCCGGATGGCTCGACGGCAGCTACACCTTCGACGCCGGGATGGCCCGCGACATCGCCGTGGCGATCGGGGCGGACGTGCCGACCTTCATGGGCAAGGCGCTGGAACTGGCATTGCGCCGCGACGCGGGAGACCTGACATGACCCGCTCTGTCCGCTCGCCCTTCCGGACCTGTCGCCACGCCCGCGCCCGCATGCAGGGCCGAGCCATCCGGGCGCAATCGCTCGACACGGTCCTGAACTACGGCACCGAGGAAAAGGCCCACGGGGGCCGAACCCTGGTCCGACTTGACCGTGAGATGCGGCTCGAACTCGAACGAGAGCACCCGGAAATGCGCGGTCGCCTTGGGATCTATGCGATCCTCGCAGCCGAAACGGTGGTCACAGTCTGCCACGACACCAGGCGGCACCGGGGCCGTCGCAGTCGCCGTCGCGGCAAAAGCACTTTCTGATCTCCATCCCAATTGGGAAAACCGCCATGCCGTTTTCGACATATCAATCCGCCTTGATCGTCGCGCGCAGCATCCGTGATCCGCGACTCCTCCTCGTGAGCGAAAATCGCCGTCATCTTCCATCTCCATGGATGCCATGTCCTCCTTGCAGGAGAGGGTCACGCGGAGCTGGCACCACCCGAACGCGGTGGGCAGCTGCATCGGCGTCGAGCGCCGCCATCTGATATCGATTTGAACCGGAGTTTAATCATGCGTTTTTCTGCCGAAGACCTGCTCGCCGCCCTTCTCGAAGCACCACCTCTCCCGACCGTTCAGGCACCACGCGAGTCCCGAGGTCTTTACGGCCTGGTCGATCATCATGGGGACCTTCGTTACATCGGATCGACCAGTTCGGCCGATCAGACCTTCTACCAGCGGATCCACCAGCGCCATCGCACCGGCTCGGAAGGAATGAGCCACTACTTCTCGCAGATGTACAACACCGGCCGGATGTGGCGCGATCGCAAGGACCCGACGACGAAGGCCGATGGCGACCTCGCGAAGGCGCTTCGTAACGGTTTCATTGCAGACCATTGCCGCGCAATCTGGCTGCCCCTGCCCGACACGCTCGACATCGCGCGACTTGAGGCCGAGGTGCTTTCTATGGCTCCGGATCACGCCATCGCTTGGAACCGGCGCAAAATGCATTCCTATGATGAACCGGTCGACCTGGTCGAGGCAACGTTGCGCCGCCTTGGATGGGGCCCGCAGGAATTGGCAGCCATCGAACGCCAGCGTCTGCGCTTCCTTGCCGCCAAGGTCGGTCCTGCAGCTGGCCCAATCACACGCCTCGTCAAGGTGCCTGCACCAGAGGCCGCAGCAATCCGGCAAGCGCGTGTCGCGCCCTTTCCGAAGGGGCCTTTCCGCTTCTTCGCGCTGGATGTCGAGACGGCGAATAATGACCGTGGCAGCATTTGCCAGATCGGTGTTGCATGCGTGCGCCCTGACAACTCCATCGAAACCTGGATGACCTATGTCGATCCGCAGGTTGACCGCTGGGTATTCACCTATCTGCACGGGATCAACGCCCGCACGGTCCAAGGTGCCCCGACTTTTGCCGAGGTCTTGCCGGTCCTGCAGGAAGCGCTGCATGGCGGGATCGTCTATCAGCACTCGGGCTTTGACCGCAGTGCGATGGCTGCTGCTTGCGGGAATTCCAGCCTGCCGGTCCCCCAGTGGGTCTGGCGAGACAGCGTTCACGTCGCCCGTGCGGCCTGGCCCGAATTGCGGGGCAAGGGCGGTCATGGTCTCGCAAACCTCAAGCAGCACCTTGGCCTCATGTTCGAGCACCATGACGCAGGTGAAGATGCGCGGGCCGCCGCAGAGGTGGTTTTGCGAGCCGAAGGTGTTCAGCCTGTAGCAGCTCCGGGCTTGGTGCAGGCGAGTGGGGATCCGAATATGGATGCCGAGGATTGCGACTTGATCGACGATGGGGACGACTTCGCGATACCAATGCGCGAAGCTGGCGCGGCAGCGATGCCTTCACCACAGGGCCCAGCACAACATGTCTCGCGGCACATCGGAATGGTCGAAATCACGCAAGGCAACATCGACCACAGCCACATCTACCTCAGAAGTTTCTTCGAGAAGTTCCCGACCGACGCGATCGGCGGATCGAACCGAGCCTCTGCCGCCCCGCGCGAGATTGCCGTCGATTGGGGCGGTGACGCCGTCGTCATGACTGATCTGGACGGAGCGAAGCGGTTCTTCCGCAAGCGCAGCTGGATCCGTGAGTTCTTCGAGCGGAACGACGCCAAGCCAGGTGAGTCCGTGCTGGTGGAGCAGCTTGGTCCGTACAGCTATCGTGTATCCATGAGCAGGGGAGCAAAGTGAGGTTCTTGCATTCACGTGGCGCTAATGGCTGGGGGCGACCAACCGCCAAAGGCAGCAAAGGCGGGAAGCGGAAGTTCGCTGCAACTGCGCGAGGCGCGTGCCCGAAAGCATCAAGCAGGCATTCAACGGCCTTTGGATCGTAGGTTCGACACTCGGACTTGCATCCACCTCTGGGTCACGTCCGTCAAGCTGGTGTAATTTCCCTGATGGCCTGAGGGCATGATCAGGCGGCTTTCGTGGTTATGCTAAGAATGGGGTCGATCTCCTCCTTGTCGATCTGGGCGAAGGCCTCGACCATCATGTAGCGGCTCGAGGTCTGCCACTCGTCGTTCTGCTCGAACAGAACGGCGCCGATCAGGCGCATGATGGAAGCCTCATTGGGGAAGATCCCGACCACGTCGGCCCGGCGTTTCACCTCCTTGTTCAAGCGTTCGATCGGGTTCGTGGAATGAAGCTTGGTCCGGTGCTGGCGCGGGAAGGACATGTAGGCCAGCACGTCATGCTCGCTGGCGTCCATCAGGTCGGCCAGCTTGGGCCAGCGCGGGCGCAGTTGTTCGGACACCTTTCGCCAGGTTTCACCGGCGTGGGCGCGGTCGGGCTGATCGAAGGCCTGTCGGATCGCGGCGGCGACGACGGTGTGCTGGCCGCGGGAGACATGGGCCAGCGCGTTCCTCATCCAGTGAACGCGGCAGCGCTGCCAGGTGGCCTCGAAGACCCGGGCGATGGCCGCCTTGAGGCCAGTGTGAGCGTCGCTGATCACCAGCCTGACCCCGCCAAGGCCGCGGGCGCGCAGGGAGC
>NZ_JASJOE010000030.1 GCF_030163755.1 Roseicyclus amphidinii | reverse complement strand
CGCGCGGACGGGCCGCAGGCCCCCCGCGCGCCGGGTCCCGGGCGAAGCCCGGGAAAACCGCCAGCGCCTCAGCCATCCATCGCCGCCAGCTGCCGCGCCTGCGCATCCGAGACCAGCGCGTCGATCACCTCGTCGAGGTCCCCCGCCATCACCTGGTCGAGCTTGTAGAGCGTCAGGTTGATCCGGTGATCGGTCACCCGGCCCTGCGGGAAATTGTAGGTCCGGATCCGCTCGGACCGGTCGCCCGAGCCGACCTGCGCCTTGCGGTCGGCGGCCATGGCATCGGCCGCCTTCTGCCGCTCCAGGTCGTAGAGCCGCGCGCGCAGCACGCCCATGGCGATCTCGCGGTTGCGGTGCTGCGACTTCTCGGAACTCGTCACCACGATCCCGGTGGGCAAATGCGTGATCCGCACCGCCGAATCCGTGGTGTTCACATGCTGCCCGCCCGCGCCCGAGGCGCGCATCGTGTCGATGCGGATGTCGGCGGCCGGGATGTCGATGTCCACCTCCTCGGCCACCGGCAGGACCGCGACCGTCGCCGCCGAGGTGTGGATGCGCCCGCCCGATTCCGTCTCGGGCACCCGCTGCACCCGGTGGACGCCGCTCTCGAACTTGAGCCTTGCGAAAACACCATCGCCCTCGATCCGCGCGGTCACTTCCTTGACGCCGCCCAGCTCGGTCTCCTGCAGGTCCACGATCTCCAACCGCCAGCCGCGGGCCTCGCAATGGCGGGTATACATCCGCAGCAGGTCGCCCGCGAACAGCGCCGCCTCCTCGCCGCCGGTGCCGGGACGGATCTCGATCATCGCGGGGCGCGCGTCGGCCTCGTCCCTGGGCAGAAGCGCCAGCTGCAACGCCGCTTCGGCCTCGGGCAGGGCCGCGCGCAGGCGGGGCAGCTCTTCCTCGGCAAGGTCGCGCATCTCGGGGTCCGCGAGCATCGCCTCGGCCTCGGCGATATCGTCCACCAGCTGCCGCCAGCCCGCGATCTGGGCCACGACCGGCTTCAGCTCGGCATAGTCCCGGCTGATCCGCGCGATCTCGCCCGTGGCAGCACCCGCGTTCAGCTTCGCCTCGAGATACTCGAAACGGTCGGTGATCTGGCGCAGGCGATCCTCGGGCAACATGGGCGTCACGTGACGCGGCAGGGCCGCGCCGTCAAGAGCCGTCAGGGGCTTGTCAGGGGCTTGTCATGCCGCGCGCACGACTGATCCAGCGGTCCACGCGGGCCGCGTTCACGCCCATGTCGGAATAGCCGAAGCGCGCGCGCGAGTAGATCTCGACCCGCGTGCCCTGCGCCACCGGCACCAGTTTCACCGAGATCGCATCGGGGTAGCCCATCAGCCGCGAGCGGACGACATAGGTCATGTGCCCCTCGGCGACCGCCCCGCCGATCAGCACGGCGCCCTCCGCCGTCGCCACCGCGTCGATGCGCGCGGCCATCACGTCAGGGGCCGCGTCGAAGACGGGCGCACGGTCGCCCAGGCGCAACTCGTAATTGGGGCTGGCGGGCGGCGTGACCGTCGCCGGGTCCACGTGCCAGGTCTCGGCCGGCATCGAGACGTTGCGAAAATAGACCCCCGCGCCGATCACGGCGAGGACGAGAAGGACGAGGAGGACGGCAAGACCGATCAGGATACGCATGCCTCTCTAGGTCGGCGCTTCGCCGTCCGCCGTCAAGAGCGCATGGGCCGCGGCGCGCGCGATGATCCGCTCTTCGTCGGTCGGCATGACAAGGATGGGCACCCGGCCCGCATGGATCTTCGCGGCCTGCGCGGCGTTGCGCGCGGCGTCCAGCTCCAGCCCCAGGAACCCCAGCCCCTCCAGCGCCTTGGCCCGGACGGGGGCCGCGTTCTCGCCGATCCCCCCGGTGAAGACCAGCGCGTCGAGACCGCCCAGCGCCGCGGCAAGCGCGCCGATCTCGCGCTTCAGGCGGAAGGTGTAATAGGCAATCGCCTCCGCCGCCTCGGGCGCGTCCGAGGCCAGAAGCACCCGCATGTCGTGAGTGATCCCCGACAGGCCCCTGAGGCCGCTTTCGGTGTAGAGCAGCGTCGTGATCTCGGTGGCGCTCATACCCTGTTCCATCAGGTAGAGCACCACCCCCGGATCGAGCTGGCCCACCCGCGTGCCCATCGGCATCCCGTCGAGTGCCGAGAACCCCATCGTCGAGGCGACCGAGCGCCCGCCCCGCATCGCGCAGAGCGAGGCGCCGTTGCCCAGATGCGCCACAATCACGCGGCCCTTGGCCAGGTCGGGGTGATCGGCGGCCAGCCGCCCGGCGATGTGGTCGTAACTCAACCCGTGAAACCCGTAGCGCCGCACGCCCGCCTCGTAGAAGCGGCGCGGCAGGGCGAAGGTGTCGTTCACCCACGGGTGCCCCCGGTGAAAGGCGGTGTCGAAGGCTGCGACCTGCACCGCGCCCGGAAAACCCGCGAGCGCCGCGCGCACACCGGCGAGGTTGTGGGGCTGGTGCAGCGGCGCAAGCGGCGAGAGCGTGTCGAGATACGCGACCAGCTCCGCCGTCAGCACCCGCGGCCCGTCGATCTCGGGCCCGCCATGCACCACCCGGTGCCCGACCGCCGCGATGGGGCGTCCCGCCATCAGGGGCGCGAGGGCCTCGAGCAAGGCGGCAAGCCCCGTCGCGTGATCGGCCGGGCCGATGGCGGTCACATTGCGGTCGCCGCCCGCCTCCACGATCAGCCGGGCCTCCGCGCCCAGCGCGTCGATCTGTCCGCGCGCCTGTTCCACCGGCTCGGGCGCGGCGGTGTAGAGCCCGAACTTGATCGAGCTGGACCCCGCGTTCAGCGTCAGGATCAGGCTCATCGCTGAGTTTCGGCGTAAAGCGCCGCCACCGCGCAGGAGGCGAGGCGCGCCTTGTCGTCATCGGCGCGGCTGGTGAGGATCACCGGCACCTGCGCGCCCATCACGATCCCCGCGGCCTCGGCATGGGCGAGAAAGGTCAGCTCCTTGGCGATCATGTTGCCCGCCTCCATGTTCGGCGCGACGAGGATGTCGGCCCGCCCCGCGACAAGCCCCGTCAGCCCCTTGGTGCGCGCGGCCCCCGGATCGACGGCGTTGTCCATGGCAAGCGGCCCGTCCACCAGACCGCCCGTGATCTGGCCCCGATCCGCCATCTTCGACAGGATCGCGGCATCGAGCGTCGAGGGGATCGAGGGCGTGACGGTTTCCACCGCCGAGAGGATGCCGACCTTGGGCTGCTCCAGCCCCAGCGCGCGGGCAAGGTCGATGGCGTTCTGCACGATCGAGACCTTGCACGCGAGATCCGGCGCGATGTTGATCGCGGCATCGGTCACGAAGAGCAGGTGGTCGAGCCCCGGCACATCCATCACGAAGACATGGGAGAGGCGGCGGTTCGTCCTCAGCCCCGTCTCCTTCTTCAGGATCGCATGCAGAAGCTGATCGGTGTGCAGATGCCCCTTCATCAGCGCCCGCGCGCGCCCCTCGTGGACCAGGGCGACCGCGCGCAGCGCGGCGGCGCGGTGGTCGGGAATGTCGATGATCTCGATCCCGGTGATGTCGGCCCCGGCCTCGACCGCGGCGGCGGCGATCTTGACGGGGCAGCCGACGAAGACCGGGTCGATCAGCGTATGGTCGCGCCCCAGAAGCGCGCCCATCAGCGCGTCGGGGCTTTCGGGACAGACGACCACGGTCGGCAGCGCCGGCAAGGGCTCGGCCCGCGCCAAGAGCGCGTCGAAATGGCGGTGCGACTGCACGATCAGGCCCGGCACCTCGACCCCGTCGAAGCGGCGCGCGGCATCGGGGGCTTCGACCACGGCCTCGCCCTCGGCGATGGGGCCCGCGGGGCCGTCGACCCAGGTCTCGAGGCGCACGGCGCGGCCCGCGAGCAGCTCGGCGACGCGGACACCCGCGGTCAGCGTCTCGCCGGCGTGGGCGCGCCCGACAAAGCGCAGCGCCTGCGACAGGTAGAGCGTGCCCGGCCCCGGCAACTGGTTGCCCAGAACGCCCGAGATCAGCGCCGCCACCCAGGCCGAGGGGGCAACGGCCTCGACCCGGCCATCGCCGTCGCCGTCCCGGTCGGGCAGGTGCATCGGGTTCAGGTTGCCGCTGGCATGGGCGAAGACATGGAGATCCTCGGCCCGGCAGAGGCGGGTCACGCGCGCCTCCTGTCCGACCCTGAGATCGGCGTGGGGGGTGCTGGTCAGAACGGTCATCGCTGTCCTTCGGGCTGCAGGTCCGGTGGGGACACCCTAGCGGTTCGAGATGAAAGAAACTTGATCCATGTCAGCCCGTCAAACCGGGGTTGCGCCGCGGCGGTCACACGGATTTCACTTTACTTGCAGCCGCAATCGGCGCATACGGGGGCCGCTATCTCTACTCTATCGACCCCTGTCTTTGCCCCAAACGGCCAAGCTTGTGCTCTCGATCTTGCATGGGTGACGCCGAAGCTGCCGCATGTCGCGGGCAGCGACACAGACAGGAGACACGGATATGGCCACCGGCACCGTGAAATGGTTCAACACCACCAAAGGCTACGGCTTCATTGCGCCCGACGGCGGCTCGAAGGACGTGTTCGTCCACATCTCGGGCGTCGAGCGTTCGGGCCTGACCGGCCTTGCCGACAACCAGAAGGTCAAGTTCGACCTCGAAAAGGGCCGTGACGGCCGCGAAAGCGCCGTGAACATCGAACTGATGTAATCGGTCCCTCCGGATTACGGCAAAGGGCGTGCCATCGGCACGCCCTTTTTCGTTCCGAACGGGGCGCGGCAAAGCCCTTGCAAGGGCTTTGAACCGGCTTTTGCAAAAGCCGGACCAGAGCCTTGCAAGGCTCTGGCCACGGTCTTGCAAGACCGTGGGCGCGCTCAATGATTGTCGCGCGGCAGATCGCGGGCGATCCGCTGGTAAGCCGTCGCCAGCTCCAGGCACCCGCCCTGGGCCAACTGGCCCACGTGGCTGCGGTAGATCTCCTGCCAGGGGGTCTGGTGCGTGATCTCGGGCGGTCGCCACGCATCGCGGCGGGCCTGCCATTCGGCCTCGTCCACCAGCGCGTCGAGCGTGCCTGCGTTCAGGTCGAGCCTAACAATGTCCCCCGTCCGCAACAGCGCAAGGCCGCCCCCCACCACCGCCTCGGGCGAGGCGTTGAGGATCGAGGGGCTTTCCGAAGTGCCCGACTGCCGCCCGTCACCGACCGTGGGCAAGTGCCGGATGCCCGCGCGGATCAGCGCATCGGGCGGCTGCATGTTCACCACCTCGGCCGAGCCGGGGTAGCCCACGCAGCCCACGTTGCGGATGAAGAGGATCGTGCGCTCGTCGATGCCTAAAGCGGCGTCGTTGATGCGGTCGTGGTAATCCTCGGGGCCTTCGAAGACCACCGCGCGGGCCTCGAAGACGCCGCCTGTCAGGAAGCGCGCGCGGAAATCCTCGGAGATGACGCTGGTCTTCATCAGCGCGGAATCGAAGAGGTTGCCGTTCAGCACGACAAACCCGGCGTTCTCGCGGAGCGGCTGGTCGAAGGGGCGGATCACGTCGTGGTCGCGGCTGCGCGCGCCTGCCAGCGCCTCGGAGAGCGGCAGGCCCGAGGCGGTCATCACCGAACCTTCAAGCTGGCCCGCGGCCATAAGCTCGCCCATCACCGCCGGAACCCCGCCCGCGCGGAAGAACGACTCGCCCAAGTAGGCGCCCGCCGGCTGCATGTTCACCAGAAGCGGCAGCTTCAGCCCGTGCGCCTGCCAGTCGGTGACATCCAGTTCCACCCCCATGTGCCGCGCGATGGCCTGCAGATGCGGCGGCGCGTTGGTGGAACCGCCGATGGCGGTGTTGACCTTGATCGCGTTGAGGAAAGCCGCGCGGGTCAGGATGTCGGAGGGCTTCAGGTCGGCCTCGACCATCTCGACGATGCGGCGGCCGGTGAGATAGGCCATTTCCATCCGCTCGCGGAAGGGCGCGGGGATCGCCGCCGCCCCCGGCAGGGTCATGCCCAAGGCTTCCGCCAGCGCGTTCATGGTCGAGGCCGTGCCCATCGTGTTGCAATGCCCCAGCGAGGGCGCCGAGGCGCAGGCGCGTTCCATGAACTCGTCGTAGTCGATCTTGCCCTCCGCCAGCAGGCGGCGGCTTTCCCAGATGATCGTGCCCGAGCCCGCGCGCTTGCCCTGCCACCAGCCATCCGTCATCGGCCCGCCGTTCAGCGCGATGGCGGGCAAGTCCACGGTCGCCGCCCCCATCAGCATGGCAGGCGTTGTCTTGTCGCAGCCCGTGGTCAGCACGACCCCGTCGATGGGGTAGCCGTGCAGCACCTCGACCAGCGACAGGTATTGCAGGTTGCGGTCCAGCGCCGCCGTGGGCCGCTTGCCCGTCTCCTGGATCGGATGCACCGGGAATTCCATCGGGATGCCGCCCGCGTCGCGGATACCCGCCTTGATCCGGTCCATCAGGAAGACGTGGATCTTGTTGCAAGGCACAAGGTCGCTGCCGGTCTGGGCGATGCCGATGATGGGCCGTTCGGATTGCAGCTCCGCACGGGTGAAGCTCTGGTTCTGGTAGCGCTCCAGGTAAAGCGCGGTCATGCCCGGGTTGTTGGGATTGTCGAACCATTCCTGGCTGCGATAGCGGCGGTTGGCGCGGGTGTCGGACATGGAGTGTTCCATATAGTGAAACCAAGGGCCGAATAATGAGACGGCGTGTGACAGTCCTAGCGGAAGCGCCCCCTCCCCCTCAAGGCAAACAATCGGCGCGGGCTTGAGGCAGGTCAAATCATCCCGTCCGCACCTGTGCGAGATATACCAAGACAGGACAGGCCATGCCCCAGACCGTTTTTCGCACCGAGGACCTGAGCAAGGTTTACGACACCGGCGAGATCAAGGTTCACGCGCTCGCGGGCGTGGACCTCGAGCTTTACGGCGGTGAATTGTCGGTTCTGCTCGGCCCATCGGGCTCGGGCAAATCCACGCTTCTGAACATTCTCGGCGGGCTCGATCACGCCAGTTCCGGACGGGTCTGGTTCCGCGATCTGGAGCTGACCGACCTCGGCGACCGGGCGCTCACGCGCTACCGGCGCGACCATGTCGGTTTCGTCTTCCAGTTCTACAACCTCGTCCCCTCGCTCTCCGCGCGCGAGAACGTGCAGCTTGTCACCGACGTGGCCCCCAAGCCCATGCGCGCCGAGGAGGCGCTGGCGCGCGTCGGCCTGACCCACCGGCTCGACCATTTCCCGGCCGAGTTGTCGGGCGGCGAGCAGCAGCGCGTCGCCATCGCGCGCGCCATCGCCAAGCAGCCCGAGGTGCTGCTCTGCGACGAGCCCACGGGCGCGCTCGACAGCAAGACCGGTGTCGCGGTGCTCGAGGTGCTGCGGCAGATCAACGATGATCTGGGCACCACGACGGTGGTCATCACGCATAACGCGGGCATCCGCGCCATGGCGCACCGGGTCATCAACTTCGCCGACGGAAAGATCGCGGGCGTCGAGGTGAACGAGAGCCGCCTCGCCCCCCATGAGATCAGCTGGTGAGGGCGGCGATGCAGGCGATCGACATCAAGCTCCTGCGGGATTTTCAGCGCCTCTGGCTGCAGGGGCTGGCCATCGCTCTGGTCCTGGCCTGCGGGGTGGCGATCCTGCTGACGGCGGTGGGCATGCACACCGCGCTGACCGAGACGCGCGACGCCTATTACGAGCGCAACCGCTTCGCCGAGGTCTTCGCCGAGGCCCGCCGCGCCCCCGACCGGCTGATGTCCGAGATCATGGAGATCCCCGGCGTGACCGGGGCCGAGGCGCGGGTGCAGGGCTTTGCCGTGCTGGACCTGCCGGAGCGGGTCGAGGTGGCGATGGGGCAGATGCTGTCCTGGCCCACGGGCGGTGACCCGCTTCTGAACGTCCCGATCCTGCGCGGCGGCGTGCCGCCCGTGCGGCCGGGCGAGGTCATGGTCACCACCGCCTTCGCACGGGCCAACGGCTTTGCCATCGGCGATGTCTTCCACGCCAACCTCAACGGCCAGCGCCGCGCGCTGACCATCACCGCGACGGCCCTCAGCCCCGAGTTCATCTACACCATCGGCCCCGGCGCGCTGATGCCCGACAACGAGGGCTTCGGCATCATCTGGATGCCCGAGCCCGAGATGGAGGCGGCCTTCGACATGGCGGGCGCATTCAACCATGTCGCCCTGCGCCTGACCGCCGACGCGCGGCTCGAGGAGGTGAAAGACGCGCTCGACCTGCTGCTCGACTCTTACGGCGGGCAGGGCGCCTATGGGCGCGATCAGCAGATGTCGGATGCCTTCGTCTCGGCCGAGATCGACCAGCTGCGCGGCATGGCGATGGTGGTGCCGCCCATCTTCTTCGCCATCTCCGCCTTTCTCGTCGGCATGGTGATGAGCCGGATCGTGGCGCTCGACCGGGCCGAGATCGGACTGTTGAAGGCGTTGGGATATTCCGATGTCGAGATCTCGCTGCATTACCTGCTGCTGGCCGCCCTCATCGCCGTGATCGGCGTGGCGCTGGGATGGGCGGGGGGCACGATCCTTGCGCGCGGGATGGCGGCGCAATACGCGGAATTCTTCGAGTTCCCTTACCTGATCTTCCGCGTGCCGCCCTGGGTCTACGCGATGTCGGGGCTGGCCGCCCTTCTGACCACGATGGCGGGTGCCCTGCGCGCCGCCCTGATGGCCGCGCGGCTCGCCCCTGCCGTCGCCATGCAACCCCCTGCCCCGCCGGTCTTTCGGAAGACGCTGGCCGACCGCGCGATGGCCGCGCTGCAGCTGAAGCAGACCACGATCATGGTTTTGCGCAGCGTCATCCGCTGGCCCCTGCGCAGCGCGTTGACCGCGCTGGGGCTGGGCGCCGCCACGGCCTCGGTCATCGCGTCGGGGTTCATGTTCGACGCGCTGACACGGATCGTCGACCTCGCCTTCAACCAGTCGATGCGGCAGGACGCGATGATCCTGTTTGCCGAAGACCTGCCGGAAACCGCGCTCGCCGACGTGGCGGCCCTGCCCGGCGTGCTGAAGGTCGAGGCGATGCAGGTCCATCCCGCGACGCTTCGCAACGGGCCGCTGGAAAAGCGCGTCTCCATCGAAGCGCGCGCCGTCGGCGCGGAATTGTCCCGCGTGATCGGCGCGAGCGGCAAGCCCATCGACCCGCCGCCGGGCGGCATCCTTCTGTCCGACCGGCTGGCCGAGCAGCTGGAGGTCGGTGTCGGCGACGTGCTGGAGGTCGCGTTCATGACCGGTCGCCGCGAGACGCACGAGCTGGTCGTGGCGGGGCTGGTGGAGCAGTATTTCGGGCTGGGGGCCTATGTCGAGATCGGCACTCTCGACCGGCTGTTCCGGCGCAGCCCGCAGGTCTCGGTCGCCAATGTGCTGGTCGACCCCGCACAGTTGCCCGCGCTGCACGCGGCGCTGCAGGAGACGCCGATGCTGTCGGGGCTGATCGAGATGAACGAGAACCGCGCCAGTTTCGAGGATACGATCAGCGAGAACGTGGTGGTGGTGAACACGGTCTATGCCGCCATCGCCATCCTGATCACGGTGGGCGTCGCCTATAACGGCGCGCGCATCCAGATGTCGGAGCGCGCGCGCGAGTTGGCGAGCCTGCGCATCCTGGGCTTCACGCGGGCCGAGGTGAGCCAGGTCCTCGTGGGCGAGACGATGCTGCTGGCGCTGATCGCGCAGCCCTTGGGCTGGCTGCTCGGCGCATGGATCGCCCATGCGCTGACCAACAGCTTCACCTCGGACCTCTATGCCATCCCGCTGGTGCTGGAACCGGCGAGTTTCGCATGGGCAAGCCTGGTGGTGCTCTCCGCCAGCTTCGCCTCGGTGATGATTGTGCGCCGCCGCATCGACCGGATGGACCTGGTGGCCGTCATGAAGACACGGGAGTAACGGATATGGTCTGGACCACGCGAACGATCGGACTGTCGCTGGCGGGTGTCGCCGTGCTGGGGGGGCTGGCCTGGGTCGCCTTCCGCGAGGACCCGGTGCCGGTCGATCTGATCGAGGTGGCGGCGGCCCCGATGCAGGTGACGATCGACGCCGACGGGCGCACGCGCATCCGCGACCTTTACGAGGTGGCAGCCCCCATCGCGGGCACGGCCCTGCGCGCGCCCGTCGCAGTGGGCGACCCCGTGGTCGCGGGCGAGACGGTCGTCGCGCGGGTGGAACCCGCGACGCCCACGCTGCTCGACGCGCGGTCCCGCGCGCAGGCCGAGGCGGCCGTGGCCGAGGCAGAGGCGGCGCTTGCCGTCGCGCGCAGCGAGTTGACCCGCGCCGAGGAGGAGGAAAGCTTTGCGCGGCTCCAGTTCGAGCGGACACAGACGCTGGTCGAACGCGGGGTGTCCACGGTGACCCAGCTCGAGACGGCGACGCAGGGATTGGCCGTGGCCGAGGCCACGGTCGCCGCCGCCCGGTCGCGGATCATCATGGCCGAAGGCACGCTCGACCGCGCGCGCGCGGCCCTCCTCGGCCCCGAGGGCGGCGAGAACGGCGGGGACTGCTGCGTCGCGCTGACCGCACCCGCGGACGGCGTCGTGCTGTCCATCGCCACGATCAGCGAGCACCCGGTGCAGGCCGGTGCGCCGCTGGTGACCCTCGGCGACCCCGCCGAGCTGGAGATCGTGGCCGATCTCCTGTCGTCGGACGCCGTGCGCATCGCGCCGGGCACCCACGCGATCGTCGAGCGCTGGGGCGGGCCGGACCCGCTCGAGGCCGTGCTGACCCGGATCGAACCCGCCGCCGAAACCCGCGTCTCGGCGCTTGGCATCGAGGAGCAGCGCGTCGACGTGATCTTCGACATCGTGACCCCGGTCGAGGCACGCCCCGGCCTCGGCCACGGCTTCTCTGTCTTCCTGCGCGTGGTGGAGTGGGAGGACGAAAGCGTCCTGCAAGTGCCGCTCGGCGCACTCTTCCGGAGGGGCGAGGGCTGGGCGGTCTTTGTCGTGGCCGATGGCGTGGTCGAGGAACGCGCGGTGACGCTGGGCCAGCGCGGCGCGCGCATGGCGCAGGTGCTGGAGGGGCTTGCCGCAGGCGAGCGGATCGTCACCCATCCGAGCGACGCGGTGGCCGATGGCGTGACGGTGGTGGACCGGCGCGACCTGTGACAGGCGCGCGGTAAGGCCCTTGCAAGGGCCTTACCCAGAGCCTTGCAAGGCTCTGGGCAGCGTCTTGCAAGACGCTGGTGGCGCTTCAGATCAGCGGCAGCGCGCGACGGACGAGGTCGTCGAGTTGATCCTCGTGGCCCTTGGCGTAGGCCTTCAGCTCCGCCCGCATCTCCGGCCCCCAGAAATCCTTGAGGTGGCCCGCCACCCGCTCGGCCTGATCCTGGCCCGGCTGGCTGCGGAAGAAGGTGGCGATCTGGTTGGCCATGCGGCTCAGCTTGTCAGGCGACATCGGTCTCTCCCGTGACGATCCGGTGGGTATGGGTGAAAGCCTCGATCCGGCGGCCACGGGCAAAGGCGGCGACGGTCAGCCCCGCGCCCTCGGCCAGCCTGAGAGCATGCGCCGTCGGGGCGGAGACGGCGATCAAGGCAGGGCAGCCGGCCAGCACGGCCTTCTGCACCATCTCGACCGAGACGCGGCTGGTGATCACGATGGCGCCGGAGGCAGGGTCGATCCCGGCGCGCAGCAGCGCCCCGATCAGCTTGTCGAGGGCGTTGTGGCGGCCCACGTCCTCGCGCGCCAGAACGATGCCCTGCCCCGGCACGTAGAAGCCCGCGGCATGGACCGCATGGGTCAGGTCGTGGAGCGGCTGGTGGGCGCGCAGCGCCTCGGCGGCACCCGCGGCCTCACCGGCGTCGAGCACCAGCGCGCCCGTGACGGGCGGCAGATCGCGCAACGCCTCTTCGAGGCTTTCGATCCCGCAAAGCCCGCACCCCACCGGCCCCATCATCGCGCGCCGCCGTGCGCCAAGCGCCTCGGCCGCTTCCTCGGCGATCCAGAGCCGCGCCTCGATACCCTGATCGGCTTCGATGATCTCGACCCGCTCGACCTGGTCAGGCCGGGCATAGCCCTCGGTGAAGGCGAAGCCGCGGGCGAAATCCTCGAGGTCGGCGGGCGTGCACATCATCACCGCCTGCGTCGTGCCGTTGCAGGTGACGGCGACCGGCACCTCCTCGGGCAGCGCGCGGGTGACCTCCCGCGCGCCGTCGGGGCCGAGGGCCGTGGCCCTTATGGACCGGCTGGGCGTCATTCCGCCGCCGGCAGGATGCGGCGCGAGAGCCGCGCCTGTTCCTCGTAGCGGTCCTGCCAGTCCGAGGGGCCGTTCGACAGGCCCACCTGCACCGCCGTCACCTTGTATTCCGGGCAGTTCGTGGCCCAGTCCGAATGATCGGTGGTGATCACGTTGGCCTGCGTGCCCGGATGGTGGAAGGTCGTGTAGACCACGCCGGGGCTGACCCGGTCGGTCAGATGCGCGCGCAGCGAGGTTTCGCCCGACCGGCTGGCGAGCTTGACCCAGGCCCCTTCCGTGATCCCGCGCACCTCGGCGTCATGGGGGTGGATCTCCAGCACGTCCTCGGCATGCCAGACGGTGTTGGCCGTCCGCCGCGTCTGCGCGCCGACGTTGTATTGCGACAGGATCCGCCCCGTGGTCAGCAGCAGCGGGAAGCGCGGGCCGGTCTTTTCCTCGGTCGCCACGTATTCGGTGACGATGAAGCGGCCCTTGCCGCGCACGAAGCCCTCGACATGCATGATAGGCGAGCCCTCGGGGGCCGCATCGTTGCAGGGCCACTGAACGGACCCGCGCTCCTCCAGCATGTCATAGGTGACATGGGCGAAGCCGGGGGTCGTCGCCGCGATCTCTTCCATGATCTGCGCGGGGTGGGTGTAGTGCCATGCGGGCCGCCCCTCGGCCTTCAGGATCGCATTGGCGAGCATCTGGGTGATTTCCCAGTCGGCATAGCCGTTGCGGGGCTTCATCACCTCGCGCACGCGGTTGATGCGGCGCTCGGCATTGGTGAAGGTTCCCTCCTTCTCGAGGAAGGTGGAGCCGGGCAGGAAGACATGGGCGTAATTCGCCGTCTCGTTCAGGAAGAGGTCATGGACGATGACGCATTCCATCGCCGCCAGCCCCGCCGCGACATGCTTGGTGTCGGGATCGGATTGCAGGATATCCTCGCCCTGGCAGTAGAGCCCCTTGAACTGCCCGCCCACGGCGGCGTCCAGCATGTTGGGGATGCGCAGGCCCGGCTCGGGGTCGATCTCCACGCCCCAGGCGCTCTCGAAGATCGCGCGCACATCGGCGTTCTTGACATGGCGATAGCCCGGCAGCTCGTGCGGGAAGGAGCCCATGTCGCAAGAGCCCTGCACGTTGTTCTGCCCGCGCAGCGGGTTCACCCCCACGCCCTCGCGCCCGATGTTGCCGGTGAGCATGGCAAGGTTGGCGATGCCCATGACGGTGGTTGAGCCCTGGGAATGCTCGGTCACGCCCAGCCCGTAGTAGATCGCCCCGTTGCCGCCGGTGGCATAAAGCCGGGCAGCGGCGCGCAACTCTTCGGCCGGGACGCCGGTGAGCATCTCGGTCATCTCGGGCGAGTGGCGGACATCCGAGACGAACTCGGCGTATTCCTCGAACTCGTCCCAGTCGCAGCGCGTGCGGATGAAGGCCTCGTCATAGAGCTTTTCCGTCACGATCACATGCGCCAGCGCCGTGACGACGGCCACGTTGGTGCCGGGGCGCAGCGCGAGGTGATGGGCCGCCTCGATATGCGCCGATTTCACCAGGTCGATCCGCCGCGGGTCGATGACGATCAGCTTCGCGCCCTGGCGCAGCCGCTTTTTCAGCCGCGAGGCGAAGACCGGGTGCCCGTCGGTCGGGTTCGCGCCGATGATCACGGCGACATCGACATGCTGCACGCTGTCGAAATTCTGCGTCCCCGCGCTGGTGCCGAAGGTCTGGCCGAGGCCGTAGCCCGTGGGCGAATGGCAGACCCGCGCGCAGGTGTCGGTGTTGTTGTTGCGGAAGACCGCGCGCGTCATCTTCTGCACGAGATAGGTTTCCTCGTTCGTGCAGCGGCTCGAGGTGATGACGCCCACCGATTTGCGCCCGTGTTTGTCCTGGATCGCCCGGAACTTGTCGGCGGCGAAGCCGATCGCCTCTTCCCAGCTGACCTCGCGCCAGGGCTGGTCGATGGTCTCGCGGATCATCGGGTTCAGGATGCGCTCGGAATGGGTGGCGTAGCCATAGGCGAAGCGGCCCTTGACGCAGCTATGCCCGCGGTTGGCGGCCCCGTGCTTGTAGGGGGTCATGCGCACCAGCTCATCCCCGTTCAGCTCGGCCTTGAAGGAGCAGCCAACCCCGCAATAGGCGCAGGTGGTGACGACCGAGCGCGTGGGCGTGCCCAGCTCGATCACCGATTTCTCCTGCAAGGTCGCGGTCGGGCAGGCCTGCACGCAAGCGCCGCAGCTGACGCAATCGGACGACAGGAAATCGTCGCCCGCGCCGCCCGCCGAGACGCGGCTCTCGAACCCGCGGCCTTCGATGGTCAGGGCAAAAGTGCCCTGCACCTCTTCGCAGGCCCGAACGCAGCGGTTGCAGACGATGCATTTCGACGGGTCATAGGTGAAATAGGGGTTGCTGTCGTCCTTGGGCAGCCACTCCGGATTGGCCTCTCCGCTGGTGTTGCGGGCGGCGAAATGGCTGCGCATGCCGTCCTCGGGGGCCTCGTACCGCACGTCGCGCAGGCCGACCGCGCCGGCCATGTCCTGCAGCTCGCAATCGCCGTTTGCCGCACAGGTCAGGCAGTCGAGCGGGTGGTCGGAGATGTAGAGCTCCATCACACCCTTGCGGATCTTCTTCACCTTCTGCGACTGGGTGCGCACGACCATGCCGGGGGCCACCGGCGTGGTGCAGGAGGCGGGCGTGCCGCGCCGCCCCTCGATCTCGACGACACAGAGGCGGCAGGAGCCGAAAGCCTCCAGGTTGTCGGAGGCGCAGAGCTTTGGGATGGACATGCCCAGCTCGGCCGCGGCGCGCATCACCGATGTGCCCTCGGGCACGGTCACCTCGAAACCGTCGATGGTCAGCGTGACCGGCGCGCCCTGTTTCGCGGGCGTGCCCATGTCGCGGTCATTGTCCCAGGGAATGATGAAATCTTTCATTCTGCGGCCTCCCGTGCCACGGCGAATTCCTCGGGGAATTGTTCCAGCGCGCTCATCACCGGGTAGGGCGTGAAGCCCCCCAGCGCGCAGAGCGAGCCGTCCTTCATGGTTTCACACAGATCGACCAGAAGCGGCACGGCGCTGCCGTCGCCCTGCGCGATGCGGTCGATGGTCTCGACGCCGCGCACCGCGCCGATGCGGCAGGGGGTGCATTTCCCGCAGCTTTCCACCGCGCAGAACTCCATGGCGAAACGCGCCATGCCCAGCATGTCGGCGCTGTCGTCGAAGACCACGACGCCGGCGTGACCGATCAGCCCGCCCTGCCCGTCAAACTCCTCGTAGGCGAAGGGCGTGTCGAATTTCGCGGGCGCGAAATAGGCACCGAGCGGCCCGCCGACCTGCACCGCCTTGACCGGGCGACCGCTGGCCGTGCCGCCCGCGATGTCGTTGACCAGCTCGCCCAGCGGCATCCCGAAGCCGGTCTCGAAGAGCCCCCCGTGCTTGACGTTGCCCGCGATCTGCACCGGCATCGTGCCCTTGGACCGGCCAAGGCCGAAACCCGCGTAATGCGCCGCGCCCTTCTCGAAGATCACCGGAACGGTGGCGAGCGAGATGACGTTATTGACGACCGTGGGCCGCCTCATGAACCCCTCGAGCGCGGGCAGCGGCGGCTTGGCGCGAACCACGCCGCGCTTGCCCTCGAGCGAGTTCAGAAGGCTGGTTTCCTCGCCGCAGACATAGGCCCCCGCGCCCACGCGGATCTCGATGTCGAATTCATGTGATGCATGAAGAACGCGCCCGAGGATGTTGTTTTCACGCGCAATTTCCACCGCTCGGCTCATCACCTCGATGGCGTCGGGATACTCGGACCGGATGTAGACATACCCCTTCGTCGCGCCCACGCCGAGGCCCGCGATCACCATCCCCTCGATCAGGGTGAAGGGGTCACCCTCCATGATCATGCGGTCGGCGAAGGTGCCGCTGTCGCCCTCGTCGGCATTGCAGACGATGTATTTCCGCGGGGCCTGCGCCTTTTGCACCGTCTCCCACTTGATGCCGGTCGGGAAACCCGCGCCGCCACGGCCGCGCAAGCCACTCTCCTTGACCTCGGCGACGATCCCCTCGGGACCAAGCTCGATGGCGCGGCGCAGACCGGCGAGGCCGCCATGCGCCTCGTAGGCGGCAAGGTCGAGCGGGTCGATCAGCCCGCAGCGGGCGAAGGTCAGGCGGTTCTGGCGGGCGAAGAAGGGGATGTCTTCCACGCGGCCGAGGCTTTCGACGCTGCCGTCGAGAATGCCCGCGACATCGCCCGGCGCAACCGGGCCATAGGCGCGGCGCTGGCCGTTTTCCTCAATCTCGACAAGGGGTTCCAACCAGATCATGCCACGGGTGCCGTTGCGGATGACCGCATGCCCGGCCGCCTCGAAGGCGGCGGCGACGGCATCGGCACCAAGCGCGCGGGCGGCGGCGTCGCGCGGGACGTAGACCTTCATGCCGAGACCTCCGCCAACAGGGCGTCGGCCTTCGCCCGGCCCTTCAACGCGCCGTCCACCATCGCGGCGGGGCCGCAGGCGCAGAGGCCAAGGCAATAGACCGGTTCCACCGTCACGCGCCCATCGGGCGTGGTGCCGTGCCAGTCGAGGCCCAGTTTCGCCAACACCGCCTCGGAGAGCGCATTGGCGCCGACCGCCTGGCAGGCCTCGGCCCGGCAGATCTTGACCACATGAACTCCGGCGGGCTTGTCCCTGAAATCATGGTAGAAACTGATGACACCATGCAGTTCCGCGCGGGTGATGTTCAGCGCCGCGGCGATGGGCGCATGCGCCTCGGCGGGGACATGGCCGTAGGCCGCCTGCAAGGCATGCAGGATCGGCAGCAGCGGACCTTCGAGATGAAGATGGGCCGCGATGATCGTGTCGATCTCGGGCGTCGGGGCGGCTTTGGTCGTCATGGCTTGCTCCGGAACTCTGCCCGCAGCATCGCAGCGATTGATCGAAGATCAATATCGCCTTTCCGTTGGTTGATTTGAAATCCGAATGGAACAGGCGCGACCATCCTCGCCCCGCAAGCGACCTTTTCCGCGATGTCAGCCGCCCAGGTTGCCCGCCTCGCGCAGGAGCGCGTCCAGAACCGGGGTGTGCGGCTCGCGAAAGGGCGCGACGAGGCCGACGGTATGGGCCACGTGTCCGCCCGTGATGGGCACGATCGACAGATGTTTGCCCGAGGCTAAAAACCGAGCCATGTCAGAGGGTAAGACGGTGACCCAGCCGCCCTCTTCGACATGGGCGGCCAGAACGACGGTCGAGTTCGATTCGACCAGCGCCTCGGGGGTCACATCGGCCTCCATGAAGCATTGGTTGATGATCCGCCGGTTCTGCATGTCGGGGGTCAGAAGGCACAGCTTTTCGCCCGACAGATCGGCCCATGTCACTTCGCTTTCCAGCGCAAGCGCGCTGTCGGCGTGGCAGACCAGCGTGTAATGCTCGGTGTAGATGGGGGCGGTGGTGACGCGGCCCAAGGGTTCGTTGTCGAGGTAGGAAATCCCGGCATCCACTTCGAGATTTTCCAGCATTTTCAAGATCTCGGAGGAGTTCCGCGACAGGATCGTGAAGCGCACGTTCGGATGCGCCTCGGCGAAGCGCGCCGAGAGCCGGGCGGCCCATGTGAGCGCCGTGGGGATCACCGCCAGCCGCAAATGGCCGGACAACCCGTGGCGGCTGACGCGCATCTCCTCGCGGAAGGCGCGGCTGTCGCTGACCAGCCTGCGCGCCCAGACCAGCGCGCGCTGCCCCTCGGGCGTGAGCCCTCCGTAGCGCGAGCCGCGAAAGATCAGCTGGACGCCCAGCTGCTCCTCGAGCTGCTTGATGCCGGTCGACAGCGTCGGCTGCGTGATGCCGAGGCTTTCGGCGGCGCGTCCGAAATGCCCCTCCTTGGCGACGGCGATGAACATTTCGAGCTTGTTGATCATGCGCCAAGGATCGCAATCGAGGGCACATCAATCAATCGAATTCTTCAATCGTGCAGCCCGGCCTCCCGCAGGCGGCGTGCGATCTCGGCGATATGGGCGGGGCCCGTCTCGCAGCAGCCGCCGACGATGGTCGCGCCCTGTCCAACCCAGGCCATGACGTGATCGGCGTAGATCTCGGGCCCCATGTCGCGCCGGGCGGTCAGCGTGTCCGAGGTCGGACGGTTCTCGAGGAACGCCTTGGTGATCATGGTGAAGCCGTTGGCATAGGCCCCGAAGGGCAGGCCGGAGCGCGCGAAAACCTCGAGCGCGGGGGGCATCGCCTCGGGCGCCGAGCAATTGGCGAGCACCGCCGCCGCGCCGCCGCCGTCGAGGATCGGCAGCAGGTCGGCCACCGCCTCGCCCGAGCGCAGGCGCGTGCCGTCCTCGTCATCCAGCGTGGCCGACAGCCAGACCGGCAGGCCGGTCGCGGCGGCTGCCGCCCCGGCAAGCGCCGTTTCGGCATGGCTGAGCGAGGCGACGCTTTCGAACAGCACGAGGTCCGCGCCCGGCGCGACCATGCGCACCATCTCGGCGTAAAGCGGCACGGCGGTGGCCGCGTCGGGGTGCAGTTCGG
Organism: Roseicyclus amphidinii; assembly: GCF_030163755.1. GTDB lineage: Bacteria > Pseudomonadota > Alphaproteobacteria > Rhodobacterales > Rhodobacteraceae > Roseicyclus > Roseicyclus amphidinii. The sequence continues at coordinate 25,176 of NZ_JASJOE010000030.1, read as the reverse complement.
GCCGGTAGGTCGCGGCGAGCGGCCCGATGGAGCCCGCGATGCGGCCAGCCCCATGCGCGTCGCGCGCGGACTGCGCCTCGGCCAGGGCGGTGGCGTGGAGCGGCGCGAACAGGTGTTCCAGCCCGTCGGGCGCAAGCCTGTCGCGGTGGATGGCGTAGGTGTTCGTCGTGGCGATGTCGGCCCCCGCGGCGAAGTAATCGGTGTGGATGCCCTGCAACAGGCCGGGGTGATCCATCATCGCGCGCGTCGACCACAGCGGCGTGGGCCGGTCACCGGCGCGCGCCACCATCTCTTGCCCGATGCCGCCGTCCAGTAGCGTGACGCTCATGTGTCCTCCAGTCCGCAGGGGGTGCCGAACTTGCCTCGGCGCGATGTTTTCGGCCCGACGCGTCTTGGATTCGCGCCGCCGATCCGGTTAACATCTCGCAAAGGTTTTGTAAGGGGTATGGCGGGTATGGCTACCTTTGTTCTGAACGGCGTGACACTTGCGCCTGATCCGGTTTTTCAAGTCGTTTTCGAAGCGGCGACGCAGCTTACCATCGTCTTCTCGGACGAACGGCTGCTGACATATGAATATTCGACCGAAGAGACCAATCCGGGCTTCCTGACACTGGATCTTGCCGAGGCCTCGATCCCCGAGGCGTTCTTCCCCGACAACACCCAAACGATCCCGCCCGACGTCAATTCCTTCGGCACGCTCAGCCCGTATGGGCAGGATCAGGGCAACGCGACCTTCTTCTTCGAGGTCACCTACCGCGACGCTGAAGATGCCGAACAGACCGCCGTCCTGCTGTCGATCTTCGTCGAGGGTGAGACGCCCGAGCAAGACCGCGATCACGTCTTCGTGCTGTCCAGCTCGGACCCGGACCTTGCCATTCCGAACACGCCTGCAGCCTTCGCCGCCTTCTTCGGCAGCCTCGAGTCCGTGGCCCCCGTCACGAGCGGCCCCTTCGCGCCTGGCGCACCGATCGACTTCGACGCGATCTTTGGGCCGACTCTGGACAGCTTCAGCGACCAGGACACCTGGAGCGGCTTCGACTTCGGCGAGTATTTCGACGGCGGCGCGGGCAATGACAGCCTGAGCGGCGGGGGCGGTGCCGACGTGATCGTCGGCGGCGCGGGCAACGACACGATCGACGGCGGCAGCAGCCTGGACGAGGACGACCGCGAACACGTCGATGCGGTGGCCTACGTGCTGGAGGGCGGGCCGAACGGCGTGACCGTCAACCTCGGGACGAACAGCGCGACCGACAGTTTCGGCAACACCGATGAGCTGACCAACATCGAGGCCGTCGCGGGCACCGATTTCAACGACGTGCTGATCGGCGATGACGGCAACAACATCTTCGCAGGCGGCGATGGGGCCGATCTCATCGACGGCGGCGGCGGGTTCGACGAGGTGGATTACGAATTCCTCGGGCAGGACGGCATCGGCGTCGAGGTCGACCTCGAGAACGGGTTTGCGGTCGACAGCTGGAGCAACACCGACACGTTGCAGAACATCGAGGACGTCTTCGGCACCCCCTTCGACGACACGATCATCGGTGACGCGGGCGACAACGTCCTGAGTGGCGGGGTCGGTGACGACGAGATCTCGGGCGGGGCCGGCAACGATTTTCTCATCCCCTCCGAAGGGGCCGGGGACCTCGACACGGTCGATGGCGGCGACGGGCAGGATACGCTGCGCTTCTTCGACTCCTACCTGAACGAGGATTTCTTCTTCGTCATCGCGCCGAACGGGGATTCGACGATCTCGAACGGGATCGACACGGTGATCGCCTCCAACATCGAGGTGCTTCAACTGAACGACGCGAGCTTCGCGCTCGAACTCGGCACGACCGGGAACGACAGCTTGAGCGGGGGCAGCATCGGGGCCGTTCTGCTGGGGCTCGAGGGCGATGACCTTCTGACCGGAACCGAGAACCCCGACGTGCTGATCGGCGGCGCGGGCAATGACACGCTGATCGACAATGGCGGTGACGACCTGATCTTCGGCGACGAGGGCGACGACCTGATCATCGGCACGACCGGCAGCGACTACTATGACGGTGGCGACGGGTTCGACACGCTGCGCGTGGATGTCTCGGCGTTTTCGCCGGGTCTGTTCACCATCGAGGCGAACCTGGCCACCGGGATCTTCGGACAGCTGGGCAACCCGACGAATGCCGACGAGCTGCTGGACATCGAGGCGATCCAGATCGTCGGCGGTCTTGACGCCGTGATCACCGGGGATGCGGCCGACAACCTGCTCGAGGGCGGTTCGGGCGATGACACGATCTCGGGCGGCGCGGGCGACGACAGGATCATCCACACGGGCGGCGATGACAGCATCGACGGCGGCGAGGGCACCGACACGCTGCGGTTCTTCTCCACGCTCGAGGATGTCGGCTTCATCATCGACGATTTCGGCAATTCGACGTTGAGCAACGGCACGGACACGATCACCGTGACCGGCGTCGAGGTGCTGGAGCTGAACGACGCGACGTTGGAACAGGTGCGCGGCACCGAAGACGCCGACACGCTGAACGGCGGCGCGAACGGGGCGGTGCTGCTGGGTCTGGGCGGCGACGACCTGCTGACCGGCACGGCTGAGTCCGACGTGCTGTTGGGCGGCCTCGGCAACGACACGCTGATCGATACGGCGGGTGACGACCTCCTCGTGGGCGGTGACGGCGACGACCGGATCGTCGCGCTGACCGGCAACGACGCCTACATCGGCGGCGACGGGCACGACACGCTCGTCGTCGATGTGAGCAGCTTCGCCGCTGGGGCTTTCGTCTACGAGTTGGACCTGTCCACCAACTTCGCCGGCGCGCAGGGCAATCCGAACGGCGCCGATGAGGTCTACGAGATCGAGGCGCTGGAGTTCACCGGCGCGATTGCCGCCAACGTGATCGGCGACGCCGCCGACAACTTCTTCTCGACCGGGTCGGGCGATGACACGATCTCGGGCGGGCAGGGCTTCGACTGGATCGAGGGCGGCGCGGGCGATGACGTGATCCGCGGCAACCTGAACGCCGACACGATCTACGGCGGCGACGGGTTCGACACGCTGTTCGGCAATTTCGGAAATGACCTGATCTATGGCGGGGCCAATGCCGACAGCATCTACGGCGGCGACCGGGATGACGAGCTGCATGGCGAGGCAGGCACCGATTTCGTGGTGGGCCAGGTCGGCAACGATACGATCTACGGCGGCGACGGCTTCGACACGCTGCGCGGCGGCGCGGGCGACGACCTGCTTTACGGCGGGGCACAGTTCGACCTGATGCAGGGCGGTCTCGACAATGACACGCTCTACGGCGAGGGCGGGGCCGACCAGATGTATGGCAACGTCGGCAACGACCTGCTCGACGGTGGCGACGGGCAGGACGGTCTCTTCGGGGCGGCAGGGGCGGACACGCTGATCGGGGGGGCGGGCGATGACCGGCTCTTCGGCGGCCGCGACGGCGACCTGATCGACGGCGGCACCGGCAATGACACGATGTTCGGCGGCTTCGACACCGACGTGTTCGTCTTCGGCCTGACCCACGGCGCCGACGTGATCCGCGATTTCGACGCGGATGGCGAGCGGATCGACGTCTCGGCCTTCGCCCTCGAGCTTGCCGACCTGACCATCACCGCGGCCGGGGACGGCGCGGTGGTGACCGGCGTCGGCGCAGGGGTGCTGGTGACCAGCGCGCAGGGTTCCATCCTGCTGGAAGGGGTCGTGCTGGGCGATATCGGCGCGGATGACTTCCTGTTCGGGGCCTTCGACTGATCCCCTTGACCGGCGCGCCGCCCTCTACCCGGGGTGGCGCGTCCAGCCTCGCGCGGCAGTCGTCTTGACGGATCGCGCGGGGGCGGTTACCCACCGCGTCAGAGGCGGGCATGGTGAAATGGTATCACACGAGCCTTCCAAGCTCTTGGTGCGGGTTCGATTCCCGCTGCCCGCTCCAGCCTCTCCCCTGCCCCGTCACGCCGCGAGCGGTTCCACCAGCACGGCCCCTTCGGCCCGGTTCGAATTGACGCGCGCGTCCACCCGCCAGCGGTCGTAGTAGCCTTCGGGTGCGGGCTGCATCAGGGGGGCGGCTTTCTCGCCCGTCTCGCCCAGCCAGCGCGCCCAGTCCGTCGGCGCAAGGCGCACGGGCTCTCGGTGGTGGGTCGCCGACATCCAGTCGCTTGCCCCCGTGGTGACGATGGCGACGGTCGTCATCGGCTGGTCCCCCTTCGTCCAGTCCTGCCAGATGCCCGCGAAGACCAGCGGCGCGCGGTCCTTCGGCACGAAATACCACGGCAGGCGGTTGCCCGCGTCATCCTTGGTCCATTCGTAGAAACCGGTGGCGGGCACGAGGCAGCGGCGCGCGCGGACGGCGGCGCGAAAGGCGGGCTTTTCGGCGATGGTCTCGGCGCGCGCGTTGATCAGGAGGGGGCCGTCGGTGGGGGTCTTGTACCACTGCGGCACGAACCCCCAGCGCATCGGGCGCAGCCGCCGCCCGCCCTGCCCCGCGGTCACCACGGCCACGGGATGCGTCGGGCAGATGTTGTAGCGCGGCACCGGCGGCAGGTCGTTCGACGGCGCAGCCTCGAACAGCCGCGCCATCGCGTCGTTGGGGTGGGTCATGGTCATGCGCCCGCACATGGGCGCAGTCTAGCCCGCCCGGTCAGCGTCCGTAAACGTGGGTCCGGGCGATCTTTTCCGCATCCTCGCGGAAGATGCCAAGGTCCAGCGCCACGTCGAGCGGCAGATTGGCGATCTCGCGGGCGGTCCGGTGATAGGCCGCACGTTTCGCGGCGGCGCTGCGCAGGCGGGTGATGATCGAGGTCATTCAGGCGGCTCCTTTCGGGATTGGCGTTTCGTCTCTCGTGAGCAGAATGTGGTAGCGCTAACGCGTTTCACAATTGACGGTTTTCCAAAGCCGCCTTGCTCTTGCTGCATGGCAGCAAAAAGGCCGGCGCGGGGATGCCGCGCCGGCCTCGGGATGATGTTCTGAGATGCTTATTCCGCGGTCGAGATCCGGCCGTCGGTGTAGGGCGTGTAGGGGCTGTTCTCGCCGATATAGGTGGCGGCGACCTCTTCGAGGCCGGGGCCGAAGTCATAGGCGTTCACGGCGTCGCGCGCGAAGACGGAATAGCCGTCGCCGCCGCCACGCATGAAGTTGTTGGACACCACGCCATAGGTCGCCTCGGGGTCCAGCGCCTCCCAGGTGCCGCCCATGTCGACCTCGGCCGAGACGATCCGGCTGCCCGGCTCGGCCGCCGGGTTCCACACGAAGCGCAGGCCCGAGACCTGCGGGAAGCGGCCCGCGCCTTCCTCGACCTGGCTCACGCCGTTCTCGAGCGCGGCCAGCACGCCCGCGCCGGTCAGCTGGAAGGTCGCCAGCGTGTTCTGGAACGGCAGCACGGTGAAGACCTCGCCCATCGTCACCTCGCCCGCGTCGATCGAGGCGCGCAGGCCCCCGCCGTTGGCGATGGCGATCTGGATGCCCTGGTCGGCCACGCGGTCGAGCATCGCGTCGGCGACAAGGTTGCCCATCGGGCATTCCATCGCGCGGCAGACGCTGCGGTCGCCCTCGATGAACTCCACCGTTTCGCCCACGACCTCGCCCATCATCTCCTCGATCGGGCCGGCCAGCTCGGCCACGCGGGCGGCGATGCCCTCGTCCGGGGTCACGCTCGCGTCAAGGAGCATGGTGTTGCCCTCGGCATAGAGCACTTCGCCCGCGTCGTCGAAGGTCACCTCGAGATGGCCGAGGTATTTCGAATAGGCATAGGCCTGCACGATGGGGACCATCATGCCCTCGGGGTTCGAGATGAAGGTCGGATAGGGTCCGTCGCGGTCGGGGTCGTCCTGGCTGAGATAGGTGTGGGAATGGCCGCCCACGATCACGTCGATGCCGGTCACGGCCTCGGCGATGCGGATGTCGGCGGGCAGGCCCACATGGGTCAGCGCGATGATGATCTCGACGCCCTCGGCGGTGAGCGCGTCGACATCGGCCTGAAGCGCCTCGACCTCGGCCTCGAACGCCACGCTCTCGCCCGGCGAGGAGATTTCCTGCGTGTCGAGCGTCAGCGCCGAGACGATGCCGACCTGCGTGCCGTTGACGTCGAGAACGACGGTATCGCCGACGCGGCCGTTCAGCGTGGGGTCCTGCGTGACGTCGAGATTGCCCGAGACGACCGGAAAGCTGACCGCGTCGAGCAGCGGCAGCAGCCCCTCGGGGCCGTTGTTGAACTCGTGGTTGCCGAGCGCCATGGCGTCGAAGCCGATGGCCTCCATGAACTCGCCCGCCGCGGCCCCGCGGTAGGTGGTGAAGAACAGGCTGCCCTGGTACTGGTCGCCCGCGTCGAGGACGATCACGTTCTCGCCCGCGGCCTCCAGCTCGGCGCGGATCTGGTTCACCGCGGTGGCGATGCGCGCCACCCCGCCGAAGCATTCGCCCGCGGCGTCATCCTCGGCCGGGCAGGTGCTGTCGAAGCGGTTGATCGGCTGGATGCGGCTGTGCAGGTCGTTGATGTGCAGGATATGCAGCGTGGTCTCGGCCGCGGCCGGTGCGGCCATGCCGAGCCCCGCGAGGATCGCGGTGGAGCCGAGGATTCTCGAAAGCATGACATTTTCCTTTTGATGGGATTCCCTGTCGAAAGTGTTACCGCCCGAATGTGACAAGTAAAGCAGCCTGCAGCGGGCGGATGCCGCCGGGACGGGCTTGACGACGCGTCAGCGGCGGGCAATGGGAAGACATGCACATCTACAAGATCCTTCGGCCCGAAGACTGGGCAGAGCTTGAACGGCTGGGTGAGACATCCGGCGCCCCGGTGGACGTGGCGGATGGCTTCGTCCACTTCTCCACCGCCGGGCAGGTGGCCGAGACGGCGGCGAAGCATTTTTCGGGTGAAGAGGGCCTGATCCTTGCCGCCTTCGACGCAGGGGCGCTTGGCGAGGCCCTGAAGTGGGAGGTGTCGCGCGGGGGGGCGGAGTTCCCGCATCTCTACGCGCCCCTGCGCCGGTCGGACGTGATCTGGCACGCGCCCCTGCCGCTGGTCGGCGGGGTGCATGTCTTTCCCGAGGGGATGTGACCGCGATGTGGGAACGCTTCGGCCTGTCGGTGATGCAGCGGATGGAGCCCGAGCGGGCGCATGGGCTGGCGATCAAGACGTTGCAGACCGGGCTTCTGCCCGCGCCGGGGCCGGTGACCTCGCCAAGGCTGGGGGTGGAGCTGGCGGGGATGGCCCTGCCGAACCCGGTGGGCTTGGCGGCGGGGTTCGACAAGAACGCGGAAGCCGTGGGGCCGCTCTCGCGCGCGGGCTTCGGTTTCATAGAGGTGGGGGCGGCCACGCCCCTGGCCCAGCCCGGCAACGCGAAACCGCGGCTCTTCCGGCTGACCGAGGATCGCGCGGCGATCAACCGCTTCGGCTTCAACAACGAGGGGATGGAGGCCATCGCGGCGCGGCTTGACGCCGCGAAGCCCGCGGTGCCCGTGGGCCTGAACCTCGGCGCGAACAAGGAAAGCCGCGACCGCGCGGGCGATTTCGCGCGGGTGCTGGCGCGCTGCGGGCCGCATGTGGATTTCGCCACGGTCAACGTCTCTTCGCCCAACACCGAGCGGCTGCGCGAGCTGCAGGGGCGCGCGGCGCTCGAGGGGCTGTTGGCCGGCGTGATGGAGGCGCGCGCCGGGCTGGCGCGGCCGATCCCGGTGTTCCTCAAGATCGCGCCGGACCTGACCGGTGACGAGCTGGCCGAGATCGCCGAGGTGGCGCTTGGCTCGGGCGTGGCGGGGATCATCGCCACCAACACGACGCTCTCGCGCGAGGGGCTCGCCAGCCGTCACCGCGGCGAGGCGGGGGGGCTGTCGGGCCAACCGCTCTTCGAGGCCTCGACACGGGTTCTGGCGCGGCTCTACCGGTTGACCGGGGGGCGGCTGCCGCTGATCGGCGTGGGCGGCGTGTCGAGCGCCGAACAGGCCTGGGAAAAGCTGCGCGCGGGCGCCACCGCCGTGCAGCTTTACACCGCGCTGGTCTATGGCGGGCTGACGCTGGCCGCGCGGATCGCCGAGGGGCTGGATCAGCGCTGCGCCGCCGAGGGCGTGGCGCGGATCGGCGATGTGACGGGCACGGGGGTGGACGCGTGGCTCTGACGCTCTGGCACAACCCGCGCTGCGGCAAGTCGCGCGCGGCGCTGGCGTTGCTGACCGAGCGGGGGCTTTCGCCCGCGGTGCGGCTGTACCTCAAGGAGCCGCCGACGGAGAGCGAGATCGTCGAGCTGCTTCGGATGCTGGAGATCCCGGCGATCGGGCTGGTGCGGACCGGGGAGCGTCTGTTCCGCGATCTCGACCTGGCCGACGGCGGTGACACCGCCCTTGTCGCCGCCATGGCCGCCCATCCCATCCTGATCGAACGGCCGATCCTTGTCGCCGGAGATCGCGCGGTCATCGGGCGACCGCCAGAAAGGATCCTCGACCTCCTCTGACCCCGAAGGGGGCTTTGCCGCGCGTCTCGGCCTGCGGCCTCCGTCAGCGACGGCGGTGGCACCGCTGACGCGGTGCGGGTGCGCCCGGTTTTCCTCGGGGTGGTGCGGAGCGCTGAGGTCGGGGATCCGTATTTGGGGGAAGATGAAGGCGGGTGCGGGTCGCTTCAGCGGGCCGCGTCGCCTTCGAGGGCGGGGTAGCGCAGGGCGAGGGTCAGGCCGCGCAGCGCGAAGAAGCCGGTCAGCGCGGCCCAGAGGCCGTGGTTGCCGAAGGCGGGCATGAGGAACGCGACGAGCAGGGCATAGCCCGCAAAACTCAGCGCCATCATGTTGCGCATGTCGCGGGTGCGGGTCGCGCCGATGAAGATGCCGTCGAGCATCCACGAGGCGCAGCCGATCAGAACCGCGAGCGCGATCCAGGGCAGGAAGGCGCGGGCCTCGGCCCGGACGCCCTCGGCGTTGGTCATCAGGTCGATGAGCGCACCGCCTGCGAGCGTGAAGGCCAGCGCCAGCGCCGCGCAGGTGCCCAGCCCCCAGAGGCTTGTCAGGATCGCCGCGCGCCGGATGCGGTGGCGGGCGCGGGCGCCCACGGCCTGGCCCACCAGCGCCTCGGCGGCGAAGGCGAAGCCGTCCATCGCGTAGGAGGTGACGTAGACGAACTGGATCAGCACTTGGTTCGCGGCCAGCGTCACGTCGCCGAAATCCGCCCCGAAGAAGAGGAAGGAGGAGAAGCCGAGCAGCAGCAGGACCGAGCGGATCAGGATGTCGGTGTTCACCGCCGCCATGCGCCACAGGATCACCCGGTCGAAGATGCGCGCCCAGTCGCGCCATGCGGGCACCGCGAAGGCGCGGCGGCAGAGCCAGAGGCCGAGGATCAGCCCCGACCATTCCGCGAGGAATGTGGCGAGCGCCACGCCCTCGACGCCGAGGTCGAGGCCGAGGACGAACCAGATCGAGAGCGCCGCGTTCAGCCCGTTCTGCCAGAGCTGCAGGGCGAGAACCGCGCCCGTGCGTTCCTGCGCGATGAGCCAGCCCATGATGCCGTAGATCGCTATGGCCGCGGGCGCCGAGAAGATGCGCACCTGAAGATAGGCGCGCACGAGGCTTTCGACCTCGGGGCTGGCGGGCGAGAGCCAGAGGGCGGCGGCGAAGATCGGCATCTGCAAAAGCATCAGCGCAAGGCCGGCCGCGCCGCCGATCAGCAGGACGCGGGTGAGCAGCGCCGCGACCTCGGCCCGGTCGCCCGCGCCCAGCGCCTGAGCGGCAAGGCCCACCGTGCCCATCCTGAGAAAGCCGAAGACCCAGTAGATCGAGGTGAGGATCACCGCGCCGAGGCCGACGGCCCCGATGGGCGCGGGGTCGCCCAGCTGGCCCACGACGGCGGTGTCGACCACGCCCAGAAGCGGGATCGTCGCGTTCGAGAGCACCACCGGCAGCGCGATCTTCAGCACGCGCCGATGCGTCAGCGGCGCGCCTGCTGCGGTCTCAGCCATCGCGGGACGGCATCAGGAAATGCCCCGTGGCCTGCGCGAAAAGGCGCTGGCGCTGGTCCTGCCAGGCCTCGACATGGACGCTCGCATAGCGTCGCCCCTGCCGGTTCACCCGCGCCCGTGCATAGGCGTCGCGCGGCAGGCCAGAGCGCAGGTAATCGACGGTGAAGTCGATGGTCTTGGGCAGGCGCGGCAGGGTCTCGGGCGTGAGCCGGTCGGGGTCGATGCGCCCCTCCTCCACATCGTCCCAGAGCATGTTGAAGCTCAGTTCCATGATCGCCGTCACCTCGAGAAACGAGGCGATGGCCCCACCGTGCAGCGCGGGCAAAAGCGGGTTGCCGATCAGCTTGTCGTCGTAGTTCAGCACCGCGGTCAGCTCGTCCCCGCGGCGGTCGAAGCTGACGCCGAGAAAGCCGATATAGGGCACCGCGCCGACAAGGGCCGCGAGCGTGCGGTCGCGGCGCTGCTTGATGACGGCGACGGGTTCGGGGGGGCGTCTGGTCATGCGGTGCCCCCTGCCCCGGCGCGCGCGACGGTGAAGGCGCCCGTGGCGGTGGCGACCGGGCGGTCCTCGTCCGCGTCCCAGGCCGTGGCGCGCACGAAGGCGACAGAGCGGGTGAGATGGTAGCACTCGGCGCGCGCGGTGATGCGCTCTCCGGGGGCGGCGGCGCGCATGTAGTCGATGCGCAGGTCGATGGTGGCGGTGCCCGCCAGTGCCTCGGGGTGGCTCATGACGGCGGCCCCGCCACAGGTGTCCATCAACGCGGACACCGCGCCGCCGTGGATCACGCCGCCCCTGGGGTCGCCGACAAGAGCGTCCGACCAGGGCATCGAGATCACCGCGACGCCGTTGCCGATCTCTTCGAGACGCATCTGCAACGCCCGCGAAAACGGGATCGCTTCGATGAACTGCCGCGCGATGCGGGCCTTGTCCTCGGGGTGGGTGGTCATCCCTGCCGTCCTTGTGCCTTGGCTGCCAATCTCTCCGCTGGCCGCGGCGGGCGCAAGGGCGCGTGGGGCATGAGGCGCGCGAAGAGCACGAGGGCGCGCTTTTCCCGGCGCGTCATGCCCGGTATGATCGGTGCGGGTGGACAGCTGCGAGGGACCCGATGCGAGAGGAAACCCGCCTCAGCTTCAAGGAGATGTGCGCGCGCTTCGAGGTGACGCCGCGCACGCTCAGGCATTACGAGTATATCGAGCTGCTCTTTCCCGAGCGGGAGGGCCGCGCGCGCTTCTACGGCCCGCGCGAGGTGGCGCGGATGACGCTGATCCTGCGCGGGCGGCGCTGGGGCTTCGCGCTCGAGGAGATCCGGCAATGGCTCGAGATGTATGATGCCGACCCGCAGGGCGGTGCGCAGCGCGAGGCCTGGCTGGCGCTGGCCGACCGTCAGCTGTGCGAGCTGCGCCAGAGGCGCGCCGAGCTGGACGAGATCATCGACGAGCTGCAGGGCATGCGCGACAGGACCGAGGCCTCCTGGAGCTGACCGTCCGGGCGGCCTGCGGATGCGTCGCGGACCGCGCGTGACGATACAAAGTTGCGCTTTCCCCAGCGTCACCTTTGCTGACGTTTCGTCAAGCATCAAAGTGACGTGACGTCCTGTTTACGTCAACGTCATGCAACCTTGTAAACTGGTGAGCGACTCGCACATCAGGCAGGCCAGACACCCAATGTTCGACATGGACGATCCGATCATGACCGACGACGTGATGACCATCCGCCAGATGTGCGACGCCTACGAGGTGACGCCGCGCACGCTGCGTTTCTATGAGCAGAAGGAACTGCTTTTCCCGATCCGCGAAGGGCAGAAGCGGCTGTTCACCCGGCGCGACCGGGCGCGGCTCAAGCTGATCCTGCGCGGCAAGCGCTTCGGCTTCAGCCTCGAGGAGATCCGGCAGCTGCTCGATCTCTACTACGTGGGCGACCAGCAGGAAACACAGCTCAGCCGCACGCTCGACATCGCGCGCGACCGGCTGACCGACATGGAGCGCCAGCGCGCCGAGCTGGACGCGGCGATCGAGGATCTGCGAAGCCAGATGAGCCTGGTGGAGGACATGCTCGAGACCCGCGGCAGCGCACGCGACGCGGCCGAGTGACGCGACAGGACCAAGACCAGGACGTTTCGGGAGGACGACAATGCCCAGCTACACCGCCCCCACCAAGGACATGCAGTATATCCTGCACGATGTGCTGAAGGTGACCGAGGCCGGCATCCCCGGCTACGCCGAGATCGAGCGCGACTTCACCGCCGCCATCCTCGAGGAGGCGGGCAAGCTGGCCTCCGGGGTGCTCGCACCGCTGAACCCAGTCGGCGATACCGAGGGCTGCCGGATGGAGAACGGCGTGGTCTACACGCCCACCGGCTTCAAGGAGGCCTTCGCGCAGATGAAGGCGGGCGGCTGGCCCGGCATCGACATGCCCGAGGAGTTCGGCGGACAGGGCATGCCCTACGTGCTGGGCACCGCGGTGGGCGAGTATTTCTCGTCGGCCAACCAGGCCTTCATGATGTACCAGGGTCTGACCCACGGCGCGGCCTCGACGATCCTCGCCCATGGCACCGAGGCGCAGAAGGCGACCTATCTTCCGAAAATGGTCGCCTGCGACTGGACCGGCACGATGAACCTGACCGAGCCGCATTGCGGCACCGACCTCGGGCTGATGCGCACCAAGGCCGAGCCGCAGGACGATGGCAGCTACAGGATCACCGGGCAGAAGATCTTCATCTCGGCCGGCGAGCATGACATGGCCGAGAACATCGTCCACCTCGTGCTGGCCAAGATCCCCGGCGGCCCCGAGGGGATCAAGGGCGTCTCGCTCTTCATCGTGCCCAAGTTCCTCGTGAACGAGGACGGCAGCCTCGGGCCGCGCAACGGCGTCTCCTGCGGCAAGATCGAAGAGAAGATGGGCATCCACGGCAACGCCACCTGCGTGATGAACTACGACGGGGCGACCGGCTGGCTGCTGGGCGAGGAACACAAGGGCATGCGCGCGATGTTCACCATGATGAACGAGGCGCGGCTGGGCGTGGGCATGCAGGGTCTGGCGCAGGCCGAGATCGCCTTCCAGAACGCGCTGGCCTATGCCAGGGACCGGCTGCAGGGCCGCGACGTGACCGGCCCCGCGAACCCGAACGGCCCGGCCGACCCGCTGATCGTTCACCCCGACATCCGCCGCAACCTGTTGGAGCAGAAAAGCTTTGCCGAAGGCGCGCGCGCCTTCATCCTCTGGGGGGCGACGCTGATCGACCGCGCCCATCGCGGGCAGGATGCCGATGCCGACGGGCTGATCTCGCTGCTGACGCCGGTGATCAAGGGCTTCCTGACCGACAAGGGCTTCGACATGACGGTGCAGGCCCAGCAGGTCTACGGCGGGCATGGCTACATCGAGGAATGGGGGATGTCGCAATACGCCCGCGACGCCCGGATCGCCATGATCTACGAAGGCGCGAACGGCGTGCAGGCGCTCGACCTCGTGGGCCGGAAGCTGGCAGCCGACGGCGGCAAGCACGTCATGGCCTTCTTCGACCTGGTAAAGACCTTCTGCAAGGAGGCGGGCGAGACGGACGGCATGGCCGAGTTCGTCGAGCCGCTCAAGCGCGCCTCCAAGGATTTGCAGGCCGCCGGCATGTATTTCATGGCCGAAGGCATGAAGAACCCCAACGCGGCGCTCTCGGGCAGCTATGATTTCATGCACCTCTTCGGGCATGTCTGCCTCGGGCTGATGTGGGCGCGCATGGCCGAAACCTCGCTCAAGGCGCTGGCCGAGGGCACCGAGGATCCGGTGTTCCACGAGACGAAACTGGCGACCGCGCGCTTCTACATGGCCCGCCAGTTGCCGATGACGGCGACGCATCTGGCGCGAATCCAGTCCGGCGCCGAACCGGTCATGGCGCTCGACGCCGCGAATTTCTAAGGTCGGACAGGGCGCGGCGCGGGAGGGCGCCGCCCCGACACCGGCCCGAGGGAGGGGACATATGCCAAAGCGCCTGCGGCTCACGCGCCGCCCCAACATCGCCATGAGCGAGGACGGCTATCGCAAGCTGCGCAGCCTCGCACAGGAGGCGGGGCTCGATGACGGGGAATTCCTGTCCTTCCTCTTCGAGCATTGGGGCAGCGTGATCAACGAGGAGAAATTCGTCGCCCGGCTGCGGCTCTTCAACTCCGAACTGGAGGAGCGCAAGCGATGAGCCACCGGCACACCAGCCCCGCCATCCGCCCGGTGTCAGCTGTCGGGCAGCCGTATTTGGAGGAAGATGAAGCCGGGGGTCCAGCGCCCTGCCCGGTCGAGTGTTCCCCAGCGGCGTCCGGACACCGAGGGGCGCTGCACCACCGGACAGGGCGCCTTCACCTTCCGCGGTCATCGGCTCGGCAGCCTGTACCGCGCCCTCATCGTGGCACGTTAACCTTAACAAGTCGTTACGAGCCTTCATCTTCCTTCAAATACGGCGGCGACCAAGGTTGGCGCTTGCAGAACCAGGGGTAAGCGCGATGACCAACACACTGTATTGCTTCGGAGAATCGGGCAATGCCTACAAGGCGGCGCTGGCGCTGGAGCTGGCCGGTGTCGACTGGACCCCGCGCCATGTCGATTTCTTCAACGGCGAGGCGCGCGGCCCGGAGTTCCGGGCGATCAACCCGATGGGAGAGGTGCCGGTGCTGGACGCGGACGGGCTGATCCTGACGCAGTCGGGGGTGATCCAGGACTGGGTGATGGCCGAGACCGGCAAGCTCTGCGGTGACGGGTCGGCGGCCACGCGCCGCGAGATCCTGCGCTGGACGATCTTCGACAACCAGAAGGTCTCGGGCCAGGCCGGGCCCTTGCGGTTCCTGATGAACTTCCTGCCCGAGGACAAGCGCCCGACCGAGGTGATCGGCTTCATGGCGGGCCGCCTCAAGGCGGCGCTCATGGTGCTGGAGGGCGAACTGGCCGGCCGTGACTGGCTGGCGGGCGACATGCTCACCTGCGCCGACATCTCCTGCGCGGGCTATCTCTTCTACGAAGAGCCGTTCACCTTCGACCGCGCCGACTATCCGGCGATCGACGCCTGGCTCGCCCGTATCGCGGCGGTGCCGGGCTGGAAACACCCCTACGCGCTGATGCAGCGGGCCTTTCCCGCCACCTGACCGGAGACGACAGATGACCGACGCCTATATCTACGACGCGATCCGCACCCCGCGCGGCAAGGGCCGCAAGGACGGCGCGCTGCACGAGGTGACCGCGGCGCGGCTCTCGGCCTTCACGCTGAACGCCCTGAAGGAGCGCAACGCGCTTGACGGGCACGCAGTCGAGGACGTGATCTGGGGCAATGTCACGCAGGTGATGGAACAGGGCGGCTGCCTTGCGCGGACCGCCGTTCTGGCCTCCGACCTCGACGAGCGCATCCCGGGGCTGGCGATCAACCGCTTCTGCGCGAGCGGGCTCGAGGCGGTGAACCTCGCCGCGAACCAGGTCCGGGGCGGCGCCGGTGCCGCCTATATCGCGGGCGGGGTCGAGATGATGGGCCGCGTCGCCATGGGCAGCGACGGGGCGGCCATCGCGGTCGATCCCTCCATCGCCATGGAGAGCTATTTCGTCCCGCAAGGCATCAGCGCCGACATCATCGCCACCGAATACGGGTTCTCGCGCGATGACGCCGACGCGCTGGCCGTCGAAAGCCAGAGGCGCGCCGCGCAGGCCTGGGCCGAGGGGCGTTTCGCCGGGTCCGTGGTGCCGGTGACCGACATCAACGGGCTGACCATCCTGGAGCATGACGAATACATGCGCCCCGGCACCGACATGCAGACGCTGGGCAGCCTCAAGCCCGCCTTCAAGGAGATGGGCGAGATGATGCCCGGCTTCGACCAGGTCGCGCTGATGAAATACCCCCATCTCGAGCGGATCGAGCATATCCACCATGCCGGGAATTCCTCGGGCATCGTGGACGGGGCGGCGGCGCTTCTGATCGGAAACCGGGAGTTCGGGGAGAAATTCGGCCTGACACCGCGCGCGCGCATCCGCGCCACGGCCAAGATCGGCACCGATCCCACGATCATGCTCACCGGCCCCGTGCCCGCGACCGAGAAGATCCTCGCCGACAGCGGCATGGCGATCTCGGACATCGACCTGTTCGAGGTGAACGAGGCGTTTTCCTCGGTCGTGCTGCGCTTCATGCAGGCTTTCGACGTGGATCACGACCGGGTCAACGTGAACGGCGGTGCCATCGCCATGGGGCACCCGCTGGGTGCGACCGGCGCGATGATCCTGGGCACGCTGCTGGATGAGCTGGAGCGGTCGGGCAAGGGCACCGGCCTTGCGACGCTCTGTGTCGCCTCGGGCATGGGGGCCGCCACGATCATCGAGCGGCTGTGATGCGCATGTCCCCTGCGCCGCGGTCCGAGAGGCCTCGCGTCACCTTGCAACCGCTTACATTGACAATCGATGACATCGGATCAAAAGTGCCGCGCGAGTGGTATCGGGGTCCAGCCCGATACGGAGTAACGGTGTCGGGGAGGTCAGCCCATGGCGAAGGAGATCTACCAGCAAGCCGTGGACGCGATCAACGCGGCGATCCTGGCCAGGGACCTCGCGGCGCTGCATCGGCGCATCGCCCTGCCCTTGCTGGTGACCACGAACACCTCGCAGCTGATCATCACCACGATCGAGGAACTCGATCTCATCCTGTGCGACTACCATGCGCAGTTGCGCAAGACCGGCGTGACGCAGTATCGGCGCACCTGCCTGAAGGCGGCGTTCCAGCCGCACGACCCGGACATGATCGTCGGCGTTCACCGCTCGGAGATCATGGCCAACGCGCGTTACGTGGTGGCGCCGTTCCTGTGCCATGTCGCGTTCATGAAGATCGGCGGCCTGTGGAAGGCGGTCTGGGAACAGGCCGCGTTCGACGAGCGCGACTTGCAGATGCTCAACCCCGAGATGGTGCGCAAGCAGAAACAGGTCTACGCGGCCCTCGCGCAGCGCCGCGCGGTTTGCAGGTCTCCGGGTTGACAACACTCCGAAAGGAACGCGTTTCTCGGGCCGCAAAAGCCAGCCCAACGCATGCCATACGCGGTTCGAACATCATGCCCTTTCGCTTGTATCAATCTCACCTCGACACGGTTTCCCGCGCGGTGCTCGAAGGGGACCTGGCGACGATCCTGCAGCACATCGCGCTGCCCAACATGATGTCGACCCGCACCAAGCGCGTGGTCGCCACCTGCCCCGAGGAGATGGACGTCATCGTCTCGGACATCCGCGCGCAATTGCTGGCGCGCAACGTGACCGAGTTCCGCCGCACCTGCATCGAGGCCGATTTCGTCGCGGGCGTGCCCGACATGATCGTCGGCCGCCATCGCACCGAGGCGCTGTCGCACGGGGTGCCCGTCCTGCCGGAATATGCCGGCAGCATGGCCATGATGCGCATCAACGGCACGTGGCAGGGCATCTGGCTCGACACCGATGCGGATGATCTCGCCGTCACGATGCTGAGCGCGGATTTCATCGAGGCGTCGGACCGGGTCCGGCGCGCTGTCGAAACGGGCGGGCCGACAGGGCAGCCCCCCATGAAGGGACCGGACCAATGACCGATTTCACGATGGAAAAGGGCGCCGACGGCGTCGCACTCATCACCTGGGATCTTCAGGACAAGTCCATGAACGTGCTGCGCCGCGAGGCGATCGGCGTGCTCGAGGCGCTGGTCGACGACGCGCTGGCCGATGATGCGGTCAAGGGCATCGTGATCACCAGCGGCAAGGACAGCTTCGCCGGCGGCATGGACCTGAACGTTCTGGCGACCATCCGCGAGGAGGCGGGCGAGGACCCGGCGCAGGCGCTCTTCGACTTCACCATGGGGGCGCATCGCTTCATGCGGAAGATCGAGCGCGCGGGCATGGACCCCAAGACCAACAAGGGCGGCAAGCCCGTGGCCTGCGCCATTCCCGGCACCTGCGCGGGCATCGGCACGGAACTGGCGCTCTGCACCCATCGCCGCTTCATGGCCGACAACCCCAAGGCCCGGATCGGCCTGCCCGAGATCCTCGTGGGGCTGTTCCCCGGCGCGGGCGGCACCACGCGCTATTCGCGCATGGTCGGCGCGATGGCCGCGGCGCCCGTGCTGCTCGAGGGCAAGATGCTCGAGCCCAAGGCGGCGAAATCGGCGGGCCTGATCGACGAGGTCGTGCCGGCGGACGCATTGCTCGCGCGGGCGAAGGAGTGGGTTCTGTCGGCGGGGGACGCCGATATCGTCAAGCCCTGGGACCAGAAGGGCTGGAAGATGCCCGGCGGCGCGCCCTATCACCCGGCGGGCTTCATGACCTTCGTCGGCGCAAGCGCGATGATCAACGGCAAGACCAAGGGCGTCTACCCGGCGGCCAAGGCGCTGCTCTCGGCGGTCTACGAGGGCGCGCTGGTCGATTTCGACACGGCACTCCGGATCGAGGCGCGCTGGTTCACCTCGATCCTGATGAACCCGTCGTCCTCGGCGATGATCCGGTCGCTCTTCCTCAACAAGGAGGCGCTGGAGAAGGGCGCGAACCGCCCCGAGGCGCCCGATCAGCGGGTCAAGAAACTGGGCGTCATCGGCGCGGGCATGATGGGGGCGGGGATCGGCTATGTCTCGGCCAATGCGGGCATAGAGGTGGTGCTGATCGACGCGGCGCAGGAGGCCGCCGACCGCGGACGCGCCCATGCCGAAGGCATCCTCGACAAGGGGATGAAGCGCGGCAAGGTCACCGAGGCGAAGAAGGCCGAGGTGCTGGGCCGGATCACGGCGACGACCGATTACGCCGCTTTGGAAGGCTGCGACCTGATCGTGGAGGCGGTCTTCGAGGACCCCGGCGTGAAGGCCGAGGTCACGCAAAAGGTGCTCGCCGCGGTCGGCCCCGACTGCATCTTCGCCACCAACACTTCGACCCTGCCGATCACCGAGCTTGCCAAGGCCTCGGACAATCCCGAGCAGTTCATCGGCATCCATTTCTTCAGCCCGGTCGACAAGATGGCGCTGGTCGAGATCATCAAGGGCAAGGCCACGGGCGACCGCGCCGTCGCCAAGGCGCTCGATTTCGTGCGCCAGATCCGCAAGACGCCCATCGTGGTGAACGACGCGCGCTTCTTCTACGCCAACCGCTGCATCCTGCCCTACGTCAACGAAGGCGTGCGCATGGTGCAGGAGGGTGTCGCGCCCGCCCTGATCGAGAACGCGGCCAAGCTCGTGGGGATGCCGCTTGGCCCCCTGCAGCTGACCGACGAAACCTCGCTCGACCTTGGCGCCAAGATCGCGCGGGCGACCAAGGCCGCCATGGGCGAGGCCTATGACGACGCGGCCGACGCGGTGATCTTCGGCATGGTCGAGGCAGGGCGGCTCGGCCGCAAGTCCAAGGCGGGTTTCTACAGCTACGACGAGAGCGGCAAGCGGCTGGGCCTGTGGGACGGGCTTGCCGAGCACTACCCCGTCAGCCCCGAGCAACCGAGCCTGACCGAGGTGCAGCATCGCCTGCTGTTCGTGCAGGTGCTGGAAGCCGTCCGCGCGCTGGAAGAGGGTGTGCTGACCGACATCCGCGAGGGCGACGTGGGCGCGATCCTCGGCTGGGGCTTCGCGCCGTGGTCGGGCGGCCCCTTCAGCTGGCTCGACATGCTCGGCACGCCCTATGCCGCGGAACGCTGCGACCAGTTGGCCGAGGCCTACGGGGACCGCTTCGCCTGCCCCGCGCTGCTGCGCGAGATGGCGGAAAAGGGCCAGGGCTTCTACGCCCGCTTCGGCACCGGGGTGGACAGCAAGGCCGCGTGACGCGGGGAAAACTGCAGTTTTCCCCTACGAAAAACTGCAGTTTTTCGCGCGCGTCGCGCTGACCTACCCCACCCGGCAGGCGGCCAGCGCCGCCTCGTCCGGGTTCAGGCCAAGGCCCGGAGCATCCGGCACCACAAGCCGCCCCTCCGTCATATCGGGCGGGCGCTCCATCAACAGCCGCGCGATGCGCGCCTGCGCGCGGTGCAGTTCGACCGACCCGCCGGTCATCGCGCCGCACATCCACTGCAGGTTGACGATGTCCCAGCCCCCCGCGGGCGAGACGGCGCAGCCCTGCGCCGCCGCATCTTTCGCCACCGCCAGCGCCGCGCCGATGCCGCCCACGAAGACCGCGTTGGGCTGGATCACGCGCACCCCCGCCTCAGCCAAGAGCGCGAAACGGTCGGCGCTCTGCTCCATCTGCCCCGCGCCCAGCGGCACGATCCCCTCGGCGGCCAGAGCCGCCAGCGCGCGGCGGTCGTTGCCGCGCACGGGTTCCTCGAGAAAGGACAGGCCCACCCCCGCAGCACCGCGGGCGAAGGCCAGCGCAGCTTCGACATCCCAGCCGCAATTGGCATCGGCGATCAGCGCCGGGCCGTCGCCGATGGCCGCGCGCACCGCCGCGAGGCGGGCAAGATCCTCGGCCACGCTGCGCCCCTTGGCGGCGACCAGCACCTTGACGCCTTGCGCCCCCGCCGCGACCTCGGCCGCGCAGGCGGCGACCAGCGCGTCGGTGTCGAGCGCGGGAAAGCCGCAGGTCACATCGACCGGAGCGGAGGGGCGCGCGCCCCCCAGAAGCGCCGCCACGGATTTCCCCGCGCGGCTCCCGGCAAGATCCCAGAGCGCGATGTCGAGCGCCGAAAGCGCCGAGACCACGACGCCCGTCATCCCGCGCGGATTGAGCTGCCGCATGAGGTCGGGCATCGGCCCTTTGCGGCCTAGCGCCTCGGCCACGGCCCCGTTCAGCAGATGCGCCACCTCGGCCGCGCAGAAGCGCCCGGTGAAGCCGTGGCCCGTTGCGCCCTCGGCATCGGTGACGGTCAGACGGACAAAGGTGAAACTGTCCTCGCCCGCATAGGGCGCGGGATCGCCCGGCGCGGCCCCCGCCCGGTGGACCGAGGCGGCAAGGCGCAGGGGAAGGCGCGGGGCGGGCGGGGGTGTCGGCGTCATGGGCAAAGGTCCGGTTGCGGGTGGCTCTACGGGCAGCCTAGCCCGCTGCGCGGCGGGCCGCGATCCTCCTCTGCGACGCTTCGTCAACCGGGCTGGCCCCGGCCCCTGCCCCGCCTAGCTTTGCCGCCATGGTCAAACCGCCCGGACATATCGACCGCCTTCTGACGCTGATCGGCGGCGTCCTGACAGCCCCTTGGCGCGGCGCGCGCTTCTGGGGCGCGCTGGCCTATGGCGCGCTCTGCCATTCCGTCTTCGCCGTCGCCGTGCTGGCGATGGTGCTCGCCATGGGCTTCGGGATGAGCGAAAGCCTCGGCCGCGTGCCGTGGCCCTGGGGCATTGCCGCGAACGCCGCTCTGCTGCTGCAATTCCCGCTGGCCCATTCCCTGCTGCTCACCCGCCGGGGCGGCGGCTGGCTGTCACGCCTCCTGCCCCATGGGGGCACGCTGGCCACCACGACCTACGCGATCATCGCCTCGGCGCAACTGCTTGCGCTCTTCGCGCTCTGGACGCCCTCGGGCGTGATCTGGTGGCGGGCCGAGGGCGCGGCGCTGTGGCTGATGCTGACGCTTTACGCCGGATCGTGGCTCCTGCTGATGAAGGCCAGCTTCGACGCGGGTGCCGAGGTGCAATCGGGCGCGCTGGGGTGGATGTCGCTGGCCGCGGGGCGCAAGCCGGTCTTCCCCGACATGCCGGAGACGGGCCTTTTCCGCGTGATCCGGCAACCGATCTACGTGGCTTTCGCGCTGACCACATGGGCGGTGCCGGTCTGGACGCCCGATCAACTGGCCGTGGCGCTGACGCTGACGGCCTATTGCCTGCTTGCCCCCATCCTCAAGGAACGCCGCTTCGCCGCCCGCTACGGCGCGCGGTTCGCGGCCTACCGCGCCCGCACGCCCTATGCCCTGCCGCGCCTGCGCCGCCGTCGTGACGCACCACGCCCCGGCGAAGGGACTACTTGACCGCGGCAAGCGTCCTTCTCCCCTTTCCTTTTCTTGCGCCCCTTGCCATGAGTTGCGACAGAAGCTTGCGCAGGAGGGGCAGATCATGGGCTGGATGAAGGACGAGACCGGGCTGGAGAAGCGCGCGGCCAATTACGTGGCGCTGACACCCCTCAGCCACCTGGCCCGCGCCAACCGCATCTTCACCGACCGCACCGCGCTGGTCGACCGCGGCACGCGGCGCAGCTACGCAGAGCTTCACGCGCGCACCAGCCGCCTCGCCTCGGCACTGGCCGCCCGCGGCGTGACCCCCGGCGACGTGGTCGCCGCCGTGCTGCCCAACACCGCCCCCCACGTCGAGGCGCATTGGGGCGTGCCCGCCTGCGGCGCGGTGCTGAACTCGATCAACATCCGCCTCGATATCGGAACGATCTCCTACATCCTCGACCATGGCGAGGCCAAGGTGGTGCTGGTCGACACCCAGTTCCTCGGCGTGGTCGAGGAAGCCATGAAGGTGCAGGAGGCCGAGGATTTGCCGCTTGTCGTCGAGGTGCCCGACGAGGAAGCGGGCTACCACGCCTCGGGCCGTCACCTGACCTATGAGCAACTGCTGGCCGAGGGCGACCCGGAGTTCGACTGGATCATGCCGGTTGACGAATGGGAAAGCCTTGCGCTCAACTACACCTCCGGCACCACGGGGCGTCCCAAGGGCGTGGTCTATCACCACCGCGGGGCCTATCTGATCACCATGGGCACGCCGATCAGCTGGCGGATGACGCTTTATCCGTCCTACCTGACCATCGTGCCGCTGTTTCACTGCAACAACTGGTGCCATGTCTGGACCATGCCCGCCGTGGGCGGCACCACCGTCTGTTGCCGCGACATCACGGCCAAGGCGATCTACGACGCCATCGCCGACGAAGGCGTGACCCATTTCGGCGGCGCGCCCATCGTGCTGAACATGCTGGTGAACGCCAAGGAGGCCGACCGCCGCGCCTTCGAGCACGTGGTCGAGGTCTTCACCGCAGGCGCGCCCCCCGCCCCCGCGACTCTGGCCGCCATCGAGACGATGGGCTTCAACATCACGCAGGTCTACGGGCTGACCGAGACCTATGGCCCGGCGACGGAATGCACCTTCAAGGACGAAGAGTGGGGCGCGCTGACGGGCGAGGACCGCGCCGCGGTCAAGGCGCGGCAGGGCGTGCCGATGCCGAACATGGACCACATCACCGTGATGGACGCCGAGACCATGGAGCAGGTCCCGATGGACGGCGCCGCGCTGGGTGAGATCATGATGCGCGGCAATTCCGTGATGAAGGGCTATTACAAGAACCCCCGCGCCACGAACGAGGCGTTCCGCGGCGGCTATTTCCACTCGGGCGACATCGCCAAGCAGCACCCCGATACCTACGTCCAGATCGCCGACCGCGCGAAGGACATCATCATTTCGGGCGGCGAGAACGTGTCTTCGGTCGAGGTCGAGGGCGTCTTGATGCATCACCCCGCCGTGCTGCTGTCCGCCGTGGTGGCCAAGCAGGACGAGAAATGGGGCGAGGTGCCCTGCGCCTTCCTCGAGCTGAAGGAAGGGGCCAGCGTGACCGAGGAAGAGATCATCGCCTTCGCCCGCCAGCGCCTTGCCGGGTTCAAGACGCCCAAGCATGTCGTCTTCACCGAACTGCCCAAGACATCCACGGGAAAGATCCAGAAATTCGAGCTGCGCAAGGCGGCGGCCGAGCTGTGACGCAGCCCGCGCGCGAGCGTTGAGAAACGCGCCCGCGCGGGCTATGCTGCGCGCCAACCGGACCCGAGCAGCGCGCCCGCATGACAGCCCTTGAGCAATACAGCCGTCTCGAGGCGACAGGCCTCTGGCGCGAAGCGCCCGACGCGCAGCGCCGTGACGTGCTGGTGTCGCTGGGCGACGCCACGCTGATGATCTCGACCCAGTCCGAGGTCGCGCTGACCCATTGGTCGCTGCCGGCCGTAGCCCGGCTGAACCCCGGCCGCCGCCCGGCGCTTTATGCCCCCGGCGCGGACACGGAAGAGCGGCTCGAGATCGACGATCCCGACATGATCGCCGCCATCGAGACCGTGCGCGCCGCCATCGACAAACGCCGCCCGCATCCCGGCCGCCTCAGGCTGTGGATCAGCGGCGGGATGGCCGCGCTGGTCCTTGGGCTTGCCGTGTTCTGGCTGCCCGGCGCGCTGACCCGGCAGACCGTCGCCCTTCTGCCCGAGGCCAGCCGCGAAGAGATCGGCAACCGCCTGTTGCAGGAGATCGGGCGGCTGGCCGGGCCGATCTGCACCAGTCCCCGCGGCTCGACCGCGCTCAACCGGCTGGCGCGGCGCAGTTTCGGCGAGGACGCGCCGCGCGTCGCGCTGCTGCCCTCGCCCATCCCCGACACCCTGTCGCTGCCCGGTGACATCCTTGTCGCCAACGCGGGCCTTGCCGAGGATTACGAGACGCCCGAGGTGCTTGCCGGCTACCTGCTGGCCGAGGATGTGCGCCGGGACCAGACCGACCCGATGCTGCGGCTGCTGACCGAGGCGGGGCTTGGCGCGACCCTGGGCCTTCTGACCACCGGCCAGATCGACGAGGCGGCGCTGCACGCCCATGCCGCGACGCTTCTGTCGCGCGAAGCGGCACCGGTGACCGAGCCGCCCCTTCTGGCACGGTTCGAGGCGGCCGGGATCTCGTCGCAGCCCTACGCCTTCGCCCGCGACGTGTCGGGCGAAACCGTGCTCGGCCTGATCGAGGCCGACCCGATGCGCGGCGCAGACACGGCCCCGCTGCTGGGCGATGCCGACTGGGT
The DNA here is from genome assembly GCF_030163755.1 of Roseicyclus amphidinii. Taxonomy (GTDB): domain Bacteria; phylum Pseudomonadota; class Alphaproteobacteria; order Rhodobacterales; family Rhodobacteraceae; genus Roseicyclus; species Roseicyclus amphidinii. The sequence goes on along the minus strand of NZ_JASJOE010000030.1, from coordinate 570 downwards.
CAGCCTGCAGGACATCTGCGGGCGCTGACGCGGTTCAGGATCGTGCGCGGGCTCAGGCCAAGGCGCAGGGACAGGCCAAGGCTCAGGGCCGGATCACGGTCACCAGGGCCGGCGTCACCTCGGCCGGGCGGTTGGCGCGGGTGAAGACCGCCCGGAAGCCGCGCGGCGGCGGATCGGTGACAAGACGGCGCGGCAGCGTGTTGGTCCAGACCTGTTCCATCTGCCGCTGGCCGCTGGCCGTCCCCAGCCCGCGATGCGGGTTGATGCGGCCGTCCTCCCACGCCGCGCGATACCCTGCGGGCGGGTTGACCGCGTAGCGCACCACCTGCGGGGTGGCTCCCTGCAGCGCGCTGGTGCGGTCGATGCCGCGGGCCGCGTCGCCGGGATGCACCGCCTGCGGACCGCAGCGCGGGTTCGGGCCGGTGAAATAGCCGCGCACATCGGCGGGCAGGTTCGGACAGGCCCCGGTCGCCGCCGGTGCTGTGGGCATCGGCCGCGCGGTCGTGGCCATGCTGCGCGGCTGCGTGGCCATCGGGCGCGGCGTGGTGGCGACGCTGCGCACGGCGGGCT
>NZ_JASJOE010000002.1 GCF_030163755.1 Roseicyclus amphidinii | reverse complement strand
GCTGTCGCTGCGGGACAGGCGGGGACGCCGATGACCGCAAGCGGAGAAGCCCCGGCTTGGCCCCGTGCCGGCCGGGGTGGATCTCCCCATCCCCCGCTTCTCCGTTTTTCAAATATCCCTGCACAGCGCCCGACAGCTCGCCGTGCCGTCGACAGGGGGGCACCTCCGCAAGTGTCACCCGCGCAGCGGATCGGGCCTTGGTCACGATGTCCCGCCACCCGCACCCAGCGCGCGAAGGAGTGGCCCCAAAGGGGCCCGACGCCGCGCGCCGCCGGGTCGGGGCCGAAGGCCCCGAAACACCCCTCGTGTCAGCTGTCGCGGGTCTCATCCTGCGCAGGCACCAGCCCGTAGCGCGCCGCCACGCGCCAGACATGGGGCGGCACCATGTTCTTCACGCGCGCCGGGTAGGCCCGCCGCAGGTGCAGCACCGTCTCGATCGCCTTCATCTCCACCCGCGCGCGGGCGAACTCCAGCCCCCGCGGCCCGATCCGCGGCTGAAGAAAGGCCACGATCGGCCGCGCCCAATCGGGCATCGACCGGAGCGGCAGCCCGCCCGCGGCGCGTTCGGTGTTGGCAAGAAACCCCTTTACCGCGCCCTCGCGCTTGCCCTTGTCGGTCAACGGCCGTTCGGTCAGCCGGTCGCGGATGCCCTCCAGCATCTCCGCCCCGCGGTGGTTGCGCGCGATCACCCATTGGTCGCCGTCGCCGCCCATGTAGCCCACCGTGATATCGGCCAGCCGGTTGGTGTAATCCACGCAGGTCTTGCAGGTCATCGGAAAGAAATCCGCGGGCAGCTTCGAGATCGGCAGCTTCAGGAAGGGCACCACCCGCATCGGCCGCCCGTCGTCGAAGCGCAGCTCGACCCGGTAATCGGCGCGGAACTCGAGGTAGGAGATCGTGTCGGGCCGCTCGTCCAGCAGCGCGAGGAACTCGTGGAACCGCTCGGTCGTGGTGTTGTCCGAGCAGGGCGTGCCGATCACGTAGATCCGCTTGAAACCCAGCTCGGCCTCCAGCGCGCGCAGCGCGTAGACTTGGCAGGGGATGCCGATCACCGCGATCCGCTTGTGCCCCGCCGCCGCCGCGGGCTCCAGCGCGGCCAGCGTCGGCGCGTAGCCCATCCGCATGCCGCGGCACTGCGCCAGCTCGGCGGGGTCGGTCACGATCACCGGTTCGGGCCGCCAGCGGTCCTCGGGGTGGGGCCGCACGGCCAGCACGGCGTCGACGCGCCCCCGCTCCAGCAGCGAGGCCGCCAGCGCGGTGGTGATCCCGGTCCATTGCGCCCCCTCGGCAGGCGGCGCGAGCCGCGCGCGGACCATGCTCTGCGTCACGCCGAAGAACGCCTCTTCCCCCAGCGCGGGATCGGCCACGCGGCCATGCACCCGGTGCTCGGCGCTTTCGTAGTCGGGCTGGATGAACTGGCAGGCCCGCCCGCAGGCGCGGCCATCGCCCATCCGGCTGACCCCGCAATCGGTGCAGAGGCCGGGGCGCGCCACCCCGCCGAGGGACGGCACGACAAGGCCGGGGTGGGTCAAGTCCTTGGGCATGGGGAGGGTCCGGTCCAGAGTCACCCCAGTATCGGCGCGTGCGCCCCAAGTGTCAACTTTGGTTTACATTTGCCCCGTCAGCTCCGGCAAAATCCCGCTCCCCCATTGCATCCCGCGCCTGACATGGCCAATCCTTGCCCCCGCAACCAACCCGCGGGGAGGGCGGATGGCGCATCGGCACCCGACACTCGATCTGTCGCCGAAGGTCTCCGACGAGATCCGGAAGACGACCTGCTACATGTGCGCCTGCCGCTGCGGGATCGACGTGCACCTGAAGGACGGCCGCGTCGCCTATATCGAGGGCAACCGCGACCACCCGGTGAACAGGGGCGTGCTCTGCGCCAAGGGCTCGGCGGGGATCATGCAGGTCAACGCCCCCTCGCGCCTGCGCGCACCCTTGCGCCGCACCGGCCCCCGCGGCTCCGGCCAGTTCGAGGAGATCACCTGGGAGGAGGCGCTGCAGACCGCCGTGGCCTGGATGGCCCCCCTCCGCGCCGCGGCCCCCGAAAAGCTCGCCTTCTTCACCGGCCGCGACCAGTCACAATCCCTCACCAGCTACTGGGCGCAACAATTCGGCACCCCCAATTACGCCGCCCATGGCGGCTTTTGTTCCGTCAACATGGCCGTGGCGGGCATCACCACCATGGGCGGCGCCTTCTGGGAGTTCGGACAACCCGATTGGGAGCGCACCAAGCTCCTCCTCCTCTTCGGCGTGGCCGAGGATCACGACAGCAACCCCATCAAGATGGGGATCGGCAAGCTCAAGGCCCGCGGGGCCCGCGTCATCGGCATCAACCCCGTCCGCTCCGGCTACAACGCGGTGGCCGACGACTGGTTCGGCATCACGCCGGGCACCGACGGCCTGCTGATCCTGTCCCTCGTCCATTGCCTGCTGAAAGCGGGCAAGATCGACCTCCCCTATCTCGCGCAATTCACCAACGCCCCCGTCCTCGTGAACGGCGACGAAACCAGCCCCGACCACGGCCTCTTCCTGCGCGACGACGCGGGCAAACCCCTCGTCCTCGACCGCAAGACCCGCCAGCCCGTCCCCTTCGACACCCAGGGCGTCACGCCGGACCTCGCCCACACCTACCGCCGCGCGGGCATCACCCACCGCCCGGTCTTCCAGCACCTCGCCGAGCGCTACCTGTCGCCCGACTACGCCCCCGAACAGGTCGCCGCCACATGCGGCATCCCCGCCCCCCGCATCCGCGCGCTGGCCGCCGAGCTTGCCCGCACAGCCTTCGACGAGGCGATCGAGATCGCCCAGCCCTGGACCGATTTCCGCGGGAAAACCCACGCCACCATGACCGGCCGCCCGGTCGCCATGCACGCCATGCGCGGCATCTCGGCCCATTCCAACGGCTTCCAGACCGCCCGCGCGCTGCACCTCCTGCAGATCCTGCTCGGCACGGTCGAAACCCCCGGCGGCTTCCGCTTCAAACCGCCCTACCCGAAACCGATGGAGGCACACCCGAAGCCCCACGCGCAGGCCACCCCCGGCCAGCCGCTCAAGGGCCCCCACCTCGGCTTCCCCCAAGGCCCCGAGGATCTCGCCCTCGACGCAAACGGCACCCCCCAACGCATCGACAAGGCCTTCACCTGGGAAAACCCGCTCTCGGCCCACGGCCTGATGCACATGGTCATCGCCAATGCGCACGCGGGCGATCCCTACAAGATCGACACGCTCTTTCTCTACATGGCGAACATGGCCTGGAACTCGTCGATGGGCACCGGCCGCGTCATCGACATGCTGACCGACACCGATCCCGAGACGGGCGATTACATCATCCCCCGCATCGTCTATTCCGACGCCTATTCCTCCGAGATGGTCGCCTATGCCGACCTGATCCTGCCCGACACGACCTATCTCGAACGCCACGACTGCATCTCGCTCCTCGACCGCCCGATTTCCGAGGCCGAGGCGGCGGCCGACGCGATCCGCTGGCCGGTCATCCAACCAGACAGGGATGTCCGCGGTTTCCAGTCCGTTCTGATCGACCTCGGCGCGCGCCTCGATCTGCCCGGTTTCGTCACCGAGGACGGCCAACCGAAATACGCCGATTACGCCGATTACATCACCACCCACCAGCGCCGCCCCGGCATCGGCCCTCTCATGGGCTTCCGCGGCGAGGGCCAATCGACGGGCCGCGGCGACCCGAACCCCGACCAGCTCGACCGCTACATCGCGGCGGGCGGCTTCCACACCCACCACATCCCCGAAGCCGCGCAATTCTACAAACCGTGGAACCGCGCCTACCAGGATTGGGCGGTCGCCCTCGGCCTCTACGACAGCCCGCAGCCCTATCTCTTCAACCTCTGGCTGGAACCCCTCCGCCGCTTCCAGCGCGCCGCCGAGGGCCACGGAGAGCACCAGCCCCCCGACCACCTGCGCGACCGCATCAAATCCACGATGGACCCGCTCCCCCTCTGGTACGAACCCTTCGAGGACGCGGCCATCGACACCGAAGCCTACCCGCTCCACGCGCTCACCCAACGCCCCATGGCGATGTATCACAGCTGGGGCACGCAAAACGCATGGCTCCGCCAGCTCCACGGGGAAAACCCGCTCTACCTGCCCACAGACCTCTGGGAAGTGCACGGCTTCACCCAGGGCGACTGGGCGCGCGTCACCTCTCCGCACGGAACCATCACCGTGCCTGTCGCCCATATGGCCGCGCTCAACCCCCGGACGGTCTGGACATGGAACGCCATCGGCAAGCGCAAGGGCGCCTGGGCGCTCGACCTCAAGGCCCCCGAGGCCACGCGCGGCTTCCTCCTCAACCACCTGATCCACGAGCTTCTGCCGCCCAAGGGCGACGGCCACCGCTGGGCCAACTCCGACCCGGTCACCGGCCAGGCCGCCTGGTTCGACCTCCGCGTGAGGATCGAAAAGACCGCCCCACTGACAGAGGCCGAACCGGGCTTCCCGCCCATCGCCTCCCCCGTCGGCCAGGGCCCGGATGAGCTGAGATGGAAGACCGGCCCATGACACAAGACAACTTCATCTTGGCCATACAACTCTCGGGGGGTTCCAAGGGGGGCAGACAGCCCCCCTTGGCGGGGGTCGCCATTGGAGCGCCATTGGTCCGAGCGACAATGGCGACGGGGCAGAGCCCCCCGGCGGGTCGACGCCGAAGGCGGCGAAACCAGGCAGCCACACGCGGAACACCCGAGATGACCACACACATCACCCCCAGCACCGACGGCACCCAGATCGCCTGGACCGAGGCCGGGCCAAGGGGCGCGCCCGCCATCCTCCTGATCCACGGCTGGGCGCAGCAGTTCACCTGCTGGCAGCCCACGATCGACCGGCTGCAAGACCGCTTCCACCTCGTCGCCATGGACCTGCGCGGGCATGGCGCCTCGGGCAAGCCCGAAGACCCCGCCGCCTATACCGACACCCAGCTCTGGTCCGATGATGTCGCCGCCGTCATCGCGGCCGCAAACCTCGCCCGCCCCACGCTGGTGGGCTGGTCCTACGGCTCCCGCGTCATCGCCGCCCATCTCGCCACGCGGGGCTGTGCCCATCTCGCGGGCGTGGTGCTGGCGGGCGGCATCCTCGCCATAGGCAAAGCGCGCGAAGACTGGATGGTCGGCGCAAGCTCCCCCGGCCTCGACCGCGACCTCTATACCGAGGACGTGCCGCGCCGCCTCGCGGCGACCGCCCGCTTCGTCGCGGCCTGCACGGCAGAGCCGCTCGACCGCACCACCTATGCCGAGCTGGTGGGCGCAAACATGCTCTGCCCCGCCCATGTCCGCCGCGCGCTTTTCGGCGCGGATGTCGACCTGCGCCCCGCCTATGCGGCCCTCACCCGCCCCGGCCTCGCAATCCACGGGCTCGCCGACACGGTCGTCACGGCGAGGACCGGAGAGACGGCGGCAGGTCTCATGCCGAAGGGCCGCTTCCTCGGCTACGAGGGCGTGGGCCACGCCCCCTTTCTCGAGGCCCCCGACCGCTTCGCCGCCGACCTTTCCGAGTTCGTGACCATGGCCAACACGGAGGCGGCCGATGCCTGAGACGTATGTACACAGTGTGCACGCGGTGTGTACGGGGTGTGACACAAGCTCATGACCCAGCTTCCCACCCAGACAAACGCCAAGCTCGGCCTCGTCATCGACCTCGACACCTGCGTCGGCTGCCACGCCTGCGTGATCGCCTGCAAGGGCTGGAACACCGAGACTTACGGTGCGCCCCTCAGCGATCAGGACCCCTATGGCGCCGAGCCCTCCGGCACCTTCCTCAACCGCGTCCATTCCTTTGAAATCACGCCGGAAACCGGCGCAGCGCAGCTGGTGCATTTCCCGAAATCCTGCCTCCATTGCGAGGACGCGCCCTGCGTCACCGTCTGCCCCACCGGGGCCTCCTACAAGCGGGTCGAGGACGGCATCGTTCTGGTGAACGAAGCCGATTGCATCGGCTGCGGCCTCTGCGCCTGGGCCTGCCCCTACGGTGCCCGCGAGATGGACGCCGCGGCAGGCGTCATGAAGAAGTGCACGCTCTGTATCGACCGGATTTACAACGAGAATCTGCCGCCGGAAGACCGCGAACCCGCCTGTGTCCGCACCTGCCCCGCAGGCGCCCGCCACTTCGGCGACCTCGCCGATCCCGACAGCGAGGTGAGCCTTTTGGTGGCCGCCCGCGGCGGCGTCGACCTGATGCCGGAGCAGGGCACGAAACCCGTCAACAAGTACCTCCCCCCCCGCCCGAAAGACCGGCTGGAAGAGACCGACATCCTCGCCCCCTTCCTCGAGCCCGTCGCCGAGACGCCGCAAGGCTTCCTCGGCTGGCTCGACCGCGCGCTGGACAGGCTCTGACATGCACCCCGCGCCCTCCGTCATCGCCTTCACCACGCTCTCGGGCCTCGGCTTCGGCCTGATGGTCTTTCTCGGGCTCGGGGAACCCGCCGTCACCGGCTGGACGGCCTTCTGGTTTTTCCTGATTTCCCATGCACTTGCGGTCGGCGGCCTCTTGGCCTCGACCTTCCATCTCGGCCACCCCGAACGCGCGCTCAAGGCCTTCAGCCAGTGGCAGACCAGCTGGCTCAGCCGCGAGGCCTGGGCGGCGGTCGCGGCCCTTCTGACCATGGGCCTCTACGCCGCGGCGGCGGTCTTCCTCGGCACCCGCATCGCAGCCCTTGGCCTGATCGGCGCGGCGCTGTCGCTTGCCACCGTCTTCACCACCTCGATGATCTACGCGCAGCTCAAGACCGTGCCGCGCTGGAACCAGGTGCTGACGCCGCTGCACTTCCTGACCGCCAGCCTCGCAGGCGGCGCGCTGCTGGCCGGTCAGATCATGCCCGCAGCCGTCCTTCTGCTGCTCGCAGGCATGGTGCAACTGGGGCACTGGCGCGTCGGGGACGCGCGGTTTTCCGAGGCAGGCCATACACTTGCCAGCGCCACGGGGCTCGGCCAGCCGGGCCGGGTCCGAGCCTTCGAGCCGCCGCATACCGGACCCAATTACCTGCTGCGCGAGATGGGATTCGCGGTGGGCCGCAAACATGCGCGCAAGCTCCGCATCCTTGCCGCGCTGTTCGGCTATGCCCTGCCGATCGCCCTGATCCTTGCGCCCGGCGCGGGCCATCTGCTCGGCGGTCTTGCCGTGCTGAGCCATCTTGCGGGAATGCTCGCCTCGCGCTGGCTGTTTTTCGCCGAGGCCGAGCATGTCATGGGGCTTTATTACGGGCTGCGCGGCCAGCACCCTTGAGCCCCGCACCGGAGAGAGTGCAAAAGAGCGAAAAGGTTTCGGCGCGGGATCTTTAGGGAGCGAGTGGGTGCAGCAGGTCACATCCCCATCTTTCCTCGGCAACGCGGCTACCCCTCGGGGCTTGATCCGTGTTAGCCATTCCGCGACGATTCAGGTCCGAATATTGACGGGGGCGATTGATTGATGCGGAAAACGGGTGGGCTGTCTCGCCGTAACGTCATGCTGCTGTTGGGCAGCACAGCCCTTGCGGCCTGTGCCGGCATGGATTTCCCGACCACCGAAGCAGGCCAGGCCGATCTTGTCGATCGCGGCATCAACCTGCTTCGCGTGACGCCCGAGAACGTGCAGGTGCTGGGCAATACCAATGGCGAAGCGGTAACCGCGGTGCCGTCGAACCCGCCGCGCGATCCCTCGGTCTACGTCTACCCGGTCGGCACCGGCGACCAGCTGCGCGTGCAGACCTGGACAACGCCGGAAAGGCGGTCGGTCGGCGAGGGGCAGTCGATCTCGGAAGGGCCCATCGTCAACGAAGACGGGCAATTCTTCTATCCTTACGTGGGCATGATGAACGCGCGCGGGCGCTCGGTCACGGAAATCCGCGCCGCGCTCGAACAGGAGTTGCGCGTCTATCTCAACGATCCGCAGGTCGAGGTGGATGTCGAGCAGTTCAACGCGCATCGCGTCACGCTGGTGGGCGAGGTCGGCAACGCAGGCTCCACGGTTCTGACGAATGTGCCGCTGCGCCTGCTGGACCTGATCAACCAGGCGGGGACCACCGATATTTCCGACCTGCGGCGCGTCGAGGTGCGGCGGCATGGGCGATCCTATTCGGTGAACCTGCGCGCCTTCATGGAATTCGGGGCCTCGGGCCACAACCCGATCATGCTTCCTGGCGACGTGGTCTATGTGCCGGCGATGAACGACAACAAGGTCTTCGTCTTCGGTTCGATCGGCAATGGCGAGGTGCCGCTTGGTGCCGCGGGCAAGACCCTGACCGAGGTTCTGGCCGAGATGGGCGGCATCAACCTGCGCGCCAATGCCAGCGGCATCTTCGTCTTCCGCCGGCCGCCCGGCCAGGTCGAAGGGTTCAACGTCTTCCAGTTCGACCTGTCCGACGCCAGCTACCTGATGATGACCTCCCAGTTCTCGATGTCGCCGCTGGATGTCGTCTTCGTCACCACCGATCCCATCGCGCGCTGGAACGACAGCGTGGCGCGGCTTCTGTCGCCGGTCACGGGCATCGTGCGGGCGCGGGCGATCTCGGAAGAATTCGCGGGGTGATCCGCTCGGTCGTCACGATCTGCACGGGCAACATCTGCCGGTCGCCCGTGGCTGCAGGTGCATTGGCAAGCCTGATGCCCGATGTCGCCGTGTCCTCGGCCGGCCTGCATGCGCTGGTCGGGCGCGGCATCGACCGGGACAGCAAGGCGGCGGCGGACCTGTTCGGGATCGCCCCGCAGGATCACGTCGCGCGACAGTTTTCTTCGGAAATCGGACAAGGTGCCGACCTGCTGATCGTGATGGAGACCCATCACCGGCAGGAGATCGGCCGCCGCTGGCCACAGTTCCTGGGCAAGACCTTTCTTCTGGGGCAGTTCGAGGGCGACAAGGAGATCGCGGACCCCTACCGCCGCGGCCGCATGCTGCACATCCACATGGCCGAGCAGGTCTTCGAAAGCTCGAAGCTCTGGGCCGCGAATATCGGTTCTTTTTGAGTATGGTTGACCTTAGGAATACCCCGCTTCCGTCGAGTGCGGTCGGCGACGACAGCGAAATCGATCTGAAGGACATCCTGGCGCAACTCATGGCGCGCAAGGTGATCCTTGCCATTGCGGTGATCGTCGGGGCAACGGTCGGGGCCTTCATCGGGCAACTGCCGTCCAACGAGTTCAGGGCCAGCGCCGTCGTGCAGATCGAACAGCGCGCGGACCGTATCCCGCTTCCGTCGGAGCTGATCGGGGAGCTGCTGACCGGTGGCACATCCACGAACAGCGGCCTGGATACCGAGGTTCACATCATCCGCTCGCGGCTGGTGCTGGGGCCGGTCGTGGACCGGCTCAATGCCCGGACACGGGTGGAACCCGCAGCAGCCCCGGTGATCGGCGGCATCATGCAGCGCCGCACCCTGCCGGTGGTCGGTCCGCTTGTCGGGAGCGAGTATGCGCGCGCCAACGAGTCCATCACCGCGGCCCTGTCGGACCTTGGCGCGGGCCATGCCGAGGAGCGTTTCCTTGTCCACGTCACCGGGCCCGCGACCTATACCCTGACGCTTGCGTCGGGGCTGACGCTCGAGGGTCGGCTGGGCGAGCCCCTCGCGCTGCCGGAGGGGGGCGCGCTGCGCGTCACCGCGATCAATGCGCCCGCGGGCCGGGAATACACGGTCTACCAGGAGCCTGTCCGCAACAGCGTGGGGCGCATCAGCTCGGGCCTGATCATCCGGGAACGCGGGAACAGCGGTGTCGTCGATTTCTCCTACATCGGAGAGAATGGCCGCGAGGCAACCGCCATCGTCAACGCGGTGATCGACGAATACATCGACCAGAACCTGCGCCGCCGATCCGTCGAGATCGACCGGAGCATCGATTTCATCGAGCAGCAACTGGCCACGATTTCCGGCGAGCTGCGGCAGGCCAATGCCGACCTGAACACCTACCGGCAGACCCGGCAGTTCGACGAGCTGAGCGTCGGCACGCAGGAACTGCTGGAGGCCGCTGTCGCGGTGGAAGCCCGGCTCGAGGAGCTTGCCTTCGAGCGGGAGCAGCTCTTGCAGGTGCTGACGGTCAATCACCCCGACATCGAGCGCCTCGACGTGGAGGCGACGCGCCTGCAGGAACGGCTTGCCGAGCTGCGCGTCGATCTCGAGAGCGTGCCCGCGGTCGAGCAGGAGCTGGCCGTTCTGGTGCAACGCGTGGAGCGGTCGCAGACGCTGGAGCAGCAGCTGCGCGAGCGTGTCGAACAACTGCGCATCCTTCGCGCCAGCGCGGTGGGCAACATCCGCGTGCTGGAGCCGGCGGAAACCGCCGTGTGGATCGGCCCGGATCGGCGCCGGCCGATCTACATCGGCTCGGCGCTGGCGCTTGTGTTTGCCATCGCCGGGGTGCTGGGCCTGAACATGCTGCGGCGCGGTGTCGAAGACGCGCGCGATATCGAGGGGCTGGGCCTGCCGCTTTTCGCCACGGTGAACAAGGCAAGCGAGCTGGTGTCGCTGAAATCGGACCAGCCCGAATACGGGCTTGCCAAGCATGATCCCGGCAACGTCACCGTCGAAGCCCTGCGCGGGTTGCGGACGGGGCTGAAATTCGCGCTGGCCGCGGCCTCATCCAAGTCGCTGATGATCACCTCTTGCGCGCCGAGCGACGGCAAATCCTTCATCTCGCTGAACCTTGCCATCGTCGCAGGGCAGACCGGCGCGCGCGTCCTTCTGATCGACGCCGACATGCGGCGAGGTTTCCTGAGACGGTATTTCAAGTTCTCCAAGAACCACCCCGGCCTGTCCGATGCGCTTGCGGGCACGCGCGAAAACTGCGTCACGCATGTGCCCGATCTGTCGATCGACTTCATGCCGACGGGGCGTTTCCCGCCGAACCCCTCGGAGCTGCTCGAGGGGCAGGCCTTCCTCGATCTGCTGAACGCCGCGAACGAGGAATACGACCTTGTCATCGTCGACGCGCCGCCCGCCCTTGCGGTGGCCGATCCGGCCATCATCGGGCAACACGTCGGCCTGAGCATGCTGGTGGTGCGCCATCTGCACACCACCGTGGCCGATATCCAGTCGGCGCAGAAGGTGCTGGCGACCGCGGGCGTCCGCCTGTCCGGTGCGATCCTGAACCAGTTCGACGAACGCCGCACCCGGTATGGTCAATACGGCGGCCGATATGGCCAGTATTACGGCGGCTATCGCTACAGCTACGAAACGAGCGACGACAAGTCCTGACATTCGCGCAGGGTCCGATGACCCTCTAACCGGCCTGCACGGTCGCGCCCCCCCGGCGCGGCCCCCTTGGTCGTGGTTGCGGTCGTGCTCGACGGTCGATCCGCCGGGACGCCGGGCCCGAAGAAGATGCACTTTGCACTGGCATCAAGTTTAAAATGGTAATAGTTGACGGGTAGTATCGCATCGCGTGTGCGTGTCACACCATCCCTCTACGGAGGTTCGAGCAGCGATGAGACCACTGCTGCATCATTTGGCCATCATCATGGTGCTTGTCTTCGCCCCCTTGGCGGCGGCTGCGCAAGATGCCGAGGCCCCGGACGTTCTTGAGGTGATCGGCCCTGCCGAGATCACGCAAGAGGACGTTGCCCGCGCCCTGCAATCGCGGCCCGACCTGTTTGCGGACCTGCCCGAACCGGATCGCAGCCAGCGCGCCCTGCAGCGGCTGGTTGCCGAGGTTCTGGTCGATTACCTCTATGCCCATACCCCCGAAGACCTGTCGGAGGATGCGCGTGAGCGATTGGCAGACGCGCGGCGGCAGCTGCTGTTGCGGGATTTCGCACGGGCACAGTTCACGCCCCCGACCGTCACCGACGCCGATATCGCCGCTTTCGTCGCGGACAACCCGCACCTGTTCTCGGACCGTGCGTTGTTCCGTTTCCTCGACATATCGGTCGAGAGTGACACCCCTGAGGCCCGGCAAGAGGCCGTGGCGCAGATCCTTCAGCTGCTGCGCGATGCCGGGCCTGACCTGGCCGGACTGCACGCCTTGACCGTCGAACTCGAGCAGGACAACGGGCCTGCCGCGTCGGTTCTCACGCGCTGGACCACGTCCGATGCCCTGGCCGCCGAGACCCGCACGCGGCTGGAGGCGATGGCCGCGGAAGGGCGCCTGCTGGACGTGGCCGACGAAGATGGGGTCGCCCGCATCCTGATGTTGCTCGACAGGGTTCCGGCACCGGTCGCCCCCGAAAAGATGCGCGACGAGATCGAGGCGCGGCTCGAGGAACGGGCCTATGGCGAGCAGCGCGAAATCCTTGTTGGTCGCATGGCGGCGTCCGTGATGCCGGACTTGACCGCGACCGAAGCCGACGGTGTGGAGCCGCTCGATATCGCGTTGCCCGAGGCGACGCCCCCCGCGATGGACGAGAACGCAGCCTCGCCGCGTGGATCGCGTGTGGCGGCCCTTGTGATGTCCTGGCTGTTCGGCGTGGTCGGCGTTTACGCGACCTTGTCCTGGGGCGCGCTGGTGCGTCGGCAATACCCGCACCAGCGGGCCCGCCTGACATCGGTTCCGATCTTGAGCCGTCCGATGCCGTCCGCTCTGCTTGGCGGATTGCTTGCCGCCTGCCAGGTTGCGGTGCTGGTCCTGGCCGTGGTGCTGGGCGCGCCGGCGCTCGGGCTGGTTGCAAGCGGCGGCGCAGCCATCGCCGCCCTGATCATGGCCGGGGGCATTGCGTGGCTGTGGCAGGGCCGGTCCGAGCGCAATCGCCGAATGGCCGAAGAGGCACTGCGCGCGAAGCTGTCCGATGATGCCGTCGCGGCGCGGCAGGCGTTGTTGCGCGAGCCGCCGCATGTTCGGCTGCGGGCGGCCGGCTTTCTGTTGCTCGCGTCGATGCTGGCCGGGCTCGTGCTGCTTGGCGACGCCATGGCGGCCGCATGACGGGGCGAGGCCGCAAGCCCGGACCGATGCGCCCGCGGAGGTCCATGCGCACGACAGGTGGCCTCGGGCGGGTGGCCTGTGCGGTCTGTGCGGTCCTTCTGGCCGCGCCGGTGCAGGGACAGACGGCCGCCGAGATCGGCCAGCCGACGCTGAACTATTACGGGCTGCCGGGCCTCGTCGACATGCCCACGGCGCAGGTCATGCCCGATGCCGAGCTTGCGGTGACGGCCGCCTTCTTCGACGGCAGCTTTCGCGGCACGCTGGCCTTCCAGGCGACGCCGCGGCTGACCCTGACCCTCCGCTATGCCGGGATCGAGGATTTCGGGGTCGAGGATGTGCGGCTCGACCGCAGCTTCGACATCCACTGGCAGGTGCTGCGCGAAAGCGACTGGTTGCCCGCCGTGGCCGTGGGCATCCGCGACATCGCGGGGACCGGCATCTACAGCAGCGAATACATCGTGGCGACGCGCCATTTCGGTGCGGAAGACAGGCTTGCCGTCACTGCCGGTCTGGGCTTCGGGCGGCTGGGCGAGCGGTCGGGGTTTTCCAACCCCTTCGGTCTCGACACGCGGCCGGGACCGGCACCGGGCCAGGGCGGGACGTTCAACTTCGACCAGTTCTTCCGCGGCGACGCAGCGATTTTCGGGGGGATCGACTACGCGGCGACCGACCGTCTGCGGCTGCAGGTCGAGTATTCCTCGGACCTCTATTCCGACGAGGCATCGCAGGGGCTGATCGAGATCGCAAGCCCGTGGAACTTCGGCCTGACCTATGACCTCGAGTCGGTCGGGCGGCTGGGCGCGCATTACCTTTACGGCACCACCTTCGGCCTCAGCCTGTCGTTCAGCAACAATCCCGGCCGCGGCGCGCCGGACCGGACCTCCTACGCGGTCCCCCGGCCGCTGGCGCAGCGCCCCGTGGGCGAGGCGCGCCGCGACATGGATTGGTTGACGGTGCCCAGCACGCCCTACGACCTGCGCGACGCGGTCGAAGGGCGGTTCGCCGAGGATGGCGGGTTGGAGCTGGTGACGCTGCAGATCGACCCCGACCGCGTCGCGGTGCGCGTGCGCAACCTGCGCTACGGGCAGGAGGCGCAGGCGCTGGGCCGGGTGCTGCGCATCCTGACGCAGACGATGCCGGCCTCGATCGAGCTGTTCGACGTCATCTTCACCGTGAACGGGGCGGATGCCAGCCGTGCCCGCGTCAGCCGCTCCGAACTGGAGGCGGTGCCGGTGCTGTCCCCGGTGGCGCTGCCCTCGCTCGGCCCGGTCGAGGTGCTGGCCCCCGACCGCGCACAGGACCCGCAGACCATGCGGATCAGGGGGCGCGAATGGACCCGGTTGAGCTACGGCATCGCCCCTTATGCCGAGACCTTCCTGTTCGACCCCGAGGCACCGATCCGCGGCGCGATCGGGGCCGAGGCCCGTGCGCGCCTCGAATTCGGCCGCGGGTTCGTCGCCGAAGGCGTGGCCCGCCTGCCGGTTCTGAGCAACCTGTCGGGCTCGCGCGTCGTGGACGGCGTCCAGCCGGGCGGCCCCTTCCCCGTGCGCTCCGAGCTGGCGCTCTACAACCGCGACAGCACGGCGCGCATCGAGCGGCTGACTTTCGCGCATTACGGGCACCTCGGCGGGAACCTCTATTCGCGGCTCAGTGCGGGCTACCTCGAACGGATGTTCGCGGGCATTTCGGGCGAGCTGCTGTGGCAGCCGGTGGACAGCCGCCTCGGCCTCGGGCTGGAGGTGAACCGCGTCTGGCGGCGGAACTTCGACGGCGGCTTCGGGCTGCAGGACTATTCGGTCACGACCGGCCATGTCTCGGCCTATTTCCCGGTCTGGGGCGACTTCACCGGGCAGGTCGACCTCGGCCGCTACCTTGCCGGCGACTGGGGGACCACGCTTCGCGTCGACCGCGAGTTCGACAACGGATGGCGCGTGGGCGCCTTCGCCACCCTGACGGATGTCTCCTTCGAGGAGTTCGGCGAAGGCTCCTTCGACAAGGGGATCGAGATCGTCGTGCCGATGAGCTGGTTCACCGGCACCGCCAGCCGCACCGACCGGGCCGCGACGCTGCGTCCGGTGCAGCGCGACGGTGGCGCGCGGCTCTCGGTCGACGGGCGGCTGCACGAGCTGGTCACCGATTACCACCGCTCGAACCTTGAAGACACCGAAGGGCTGATCTGGCGCTGAGGGCCGGTCGCGCGGGCTGCTGTCCGGCCCCTGACGGCATCTGCCCTGTCGCCATTTGAGCGGACCAACAGTTTCTCCTGCCGGTTTGTGGGAGATCAAGGCACCGGGCGGCAGGGTCCGGCAGAATCGTTTGATCGGTGCCGCGCAAGGGCCGACGCCAGCGATGAAGGAGGATCGACAATGACCAGCACCAAGGCCACGCAGCCCGACACCGGGCCCGAACTTCCACCGGGCATGGCGATGTTCATGGCGGCGAACCCGGTGTTCGCACAGGCATGGATGGACATGATGGCCGAAAGCGCGCGCTTCGTGGCGGCGCGGTTGCAGGCCGATCTGAAGACGCAGACGGCGCTGATGTCCTGCACGTCTCCGGCCGAGGTCGTGGAGGTTCAGACAGCCTTCCTGAGCGAGGCCATGCAGACCTATGCCGAGGAGGCCGCACGCCTGATGCAGATGACGGTCACGGCCTCGACCGATATCGCGCAGGACCTGAAATCGGGCCATTCCCGCGGCTATGACGACGTCCCGGTCTGACCGGGATATTTCGGGGTTTTCGGCCTCCTCGGGTTTTGATTCGTGCGAATTTGTCGTAGCGAGCGCTATGAGGTTGGGAATATGTGCGGATTTGTCTGTCTTTGGGGTGTCGGCGACGAGGATCTGGCCGGGCGCATGATCCGCCAGATCTCGCACCGGGGGCCCGATGCACTGGCCGTGGCGCGCTTGCCCGGTGCGCCGGTCGTGATGGCGCATTGCCGGCTGTCGATCATCGGCACCGAGGATGGCGCGCAACCGATCCACCAGACCGACGATCTGCTCGTGGTCAACGGCGAGATCTACAACCACGAGGACCTGCGCGCGATCCTGGGCGAAAGCGCCTTCGAGACGGCCAGCGACAGCGAGACGATCCTGCATCTCTTCCGCTCGGGCGCGAGCCGCTGGATCAGCAGGCTCGACGGCATGTTCGCCTTCGTTCTGGCGACCCGCGACCGGATCATCGCCGCGCGGGATCCGCTGGGGATCAAGCCGCTCTACATGGCACGACTGGGCGACGGTGTGGCCTTTGCCTCGGAGCTGAAGGCCTTTGACGGGGTGCCCGTCACCTCGGTCGAGTTCATTCCGCCCGGCGGGCTCTACGACACGCGGGACGGCTGGCGGCAGTGGTATCGCACACCGCACGGTGCCGCCGAGGCCGAAGAGGGCCTCGACATCGCGCAGACCGCCAAGGAGTTGCGGCTGGTTCTCGAGGAGGCCGTGGCCAAGTGGATGGTGGCCGACGTGGAGGTCGGCTCCTTCCTGTCGGGCGGTCTGGACAGTTCGATCATCGCGGCCATCGCGCAGAGGGTGCGGCAGGAGACCGGGCGCGGCCCGCTCAGGACATTCGCGGTCGGCGTCGAGGGCGCGCCCGACCTCATGGCGGCGCGGGCTGTCGCCCGGCACATCGGGTCGCTGCACCGCGAGCATGTCTTCACCGCCGACGATCTTGCCGAGGCGCTGCCGCATGTCATCTACCACCTCGAGTCGGCGGATGTGGACCTTGTGCGCAGCGCCATCCCGACGCTGTTCGCCGCCCGTCTCGCCCGGCGCGAGGTCAAGGCCGTCCTGACCGGCGAAGGCGCCGACGAGCTGTTCGCCGGCTACACCTATCACCACGACTACGTCGACGACCCGCGCGCGCTGGCCGACGAGCTGACGCGCTCGCTCGGCACGATGCACAACATCAACCTGCAGCGGGTGGACCGTGTCACCATGTCGGAAAGCCTCGAGGCGCGGACGCCCTTCCTTGACCGCGACCTGATCGATTTCGCGCAATCCATCCCGGCCGCGCTCAAGATGCGGCGGACCGACCCCGACGCGATCGAGGCGACCGGCCCCACGACCGAGAAATGGATCCTGCGCAAGGCCTGCGCCGACCTGCTCCCCGCCGACCTGGTGTGGCGCAAGAAGGCGCAGTTCGACGAAGGATCGGGCACGGTGGACGCGCTGCAACAGGCCCTGCGCCGGTTGGCCGGGACCGATGCGCATGTCGACCGCACGGCCGAGGCCGCGCTATACACCCGCATCCTGCGCGCGCAGTTCGAGGATGCCGAGCGCATCCTGCAGAACGCGGGCAGCTGGACGGATCAACGCGTGGCTGTCTGACGCCGTCCGACACCACCCAGGGAGGGCGGGCCATGAGCCGTTTTCTGACCATCGGCGCGGCGCAGATCGCCTCGGCCACCAGTGATCTCGCGGCGAATTTCGCCAAGCACCACGACTATGTCGCGCGGGCCGCGGCGCTGGGGGTGGACCTGCTGGTCTTTCCCGAGCTGTCGCTCGTCGGTCATTACGGGGCCGAGGCGCTGCTCGACGTGGTGATGACCCGCGACGACCCGAGGCTGCTGGAACTCAGCCGCGCGGCGGGCGACATGGAGATCATCGTCGGTTTCGTCGAAGAGGCCCGCGGCGCGCAATTCTACAATGCCGCCGCCGTGCTGCGGAACGGCCGCCTGCGCTACATCCATCGC
The DNA here is from genome assembly GCF_030163755.1 of Roseicyclus amphidinii. Taxonomy (GTDB): domain Bacteria; phylum Pseudomonadota; class Alphaproteobacteria; order Rhodobacterales; family Rhodobacteraceae; genus Roseicyclus; species Roseicyclus amphidinii. Next base: position 109,853 of record NZ_JASJOE010000002.1, on the reverse strand, counting down.
AAGATCAACCTGCCCTCCTACGGGCGGCTGATCGAAACGAAATACTACGCTCATGGCCGGTTCGTGGACACGCACATGATGACCGAGGACTGGGTGCTGGGTTTGCTGATCTGTGCCGATCTCTACAACCCGGCGCTGGCGCATCTTGCCTTCCTGCATGGCGCGACGCTTCTGGCGGCGCCTATTTCAAGCGGGCGCGAGGCGGTGGGCGACGAGTTCGACAACCCGCTGTCCTGGGCGACCACGATCCAGTTCTACGCGATGATGTATGGCGCGCCCGTGGTGATGACGAACCGCGTGGGCCGCGAGGGCGACCTGAACTTCTGGGGCGGCTCGCGGATCGTGGACCCGTTCGGGCGGGTGCTGGCGCAGGCCGGGCTGAAGGAAGAGCTGATCACCGCGCGACTGGATTACGCCGACACGCGGCGCGCGCGGGCGCTGCTGCCGACGGTGCGCGACAGCAACCTTGCGCTGGTCCAGCGCGAGACCAACCGCCTGATCGACCGATTGGGCGTGCCCGACATGGTGCGCCGCGACGGTGACGAGGACGATCTCAAGTGAGCGTGTTGCGCCAGACCGGAACCCGGTCTTGCGTGCCGCTAAGGTGCCGAGGCAGGTTGTCGGGCCGGGCCGCGACAGCGCGCGGCCCGGCCCGGTGCAGGTGGCGTCAGTTCAGCGATGCGAGCGCGAAGATCACGAAAAGCGCCGGGACGAGCAGATGGCCGGTGTTCGCCGAGGTGTCCTCGATGATGACCGCGGGCGGCATGACCGGTTCGACCACGCCGCCGGCGTGGCTTGCGCCGGTGGCGAGCGCGAGAGTGATCGCAGCGGATGCGACGAGGGTCTTCATGGGGATCTCCTTGGTGGCTGATTGACGCCCAAGATAGTGGGCAATGACATATGAATCTGATCGTTGAAACAGCGGTGGCACTGCAAGGCCTCGGCCGATCTCTGCGGCCCTGCGTGACGTGAAAGCCACGTTTCATGCTGCCGCGCCCCGTCAGACAGCGCATCGGGGGGCTGGCGCGGGGAGCGATGCCTCAGCGCGACGGGGTTGCCCGGCCTTGCACCGCGCGAGAGGCGTCGATCAGGGTATCGTAGAGCGCGCCGTAGCGGCCCGCGATGCTTGTGTCGGCAAACTCGCTGACGGCGATCTCGCGGCTGGCGCGGCCCATCCTTTGACGCAGGACGTCATCGTGCAGAAGGGTCTCGATGGCCTGCCTGAGCGACGCGACATCCTCGGGTTCCGCCAAAAGCCCGGTCTGTCCGTGCCGCACCACGTCGGGCACGCCGCCGACGCGGAACGAGACGCAGGGCGTGCCGCAGGACATGGCTTCTGACAACACCTGCCCGAAGGCCTCTGCTCGGGTCGGCAGAACCAGCAGATCCGCGGCGCTGTAGGCAAGGGACATGCGCCCGACATCGTCGATATGGCCGAGCGCGATGCTGCCGTCCGGCCCCTTGCCGCCGCCCAGGGTGGCAAGGGTCACGGGCCGCGCTGACCGGTCCACCCCGGCCAGCGCGGCGTGCAGAAGATCCATGCCCTTGCGCGGGTCCGACAGGCCATGCGCCCCGAACAGGAGGATGAGGTCATCCTGCGGCAGCCCCAGCATCTTGCGCGCCTGCGCGCGGTCGCGGGGGGCGAAGCCGTCGATGTCGAGCCCGTTCGGGATCACCTCCACGTCGAAGCGCGACAATAGGCTGCTGCGCCGCGCCTCGGCCGCCAGCCAGCGGCTTGGCGCGACGATCCGGGTCGTTTCGGGGGCCAGCCGCGCCAGCGCCTCGCGCTTGCTGTCGTGGATGCGTCGGCTCAGGTCGGTCTCGCGCCCGCCCCCCAGCAGGGGGCAGGCCCCGCAGCTACCGGTGAAGCGGTCGCAGCTCAGGGCGTAGTGGCAGCCGCCGGTCATCGGGGCCATGTCGTGCAAGGTCCAGACAAGGGGCTGTCCATGGGCATGGGTGCCAAAGAAGGACCGGTAGTCGAGGAACCCCGTCACCCAGTGCAGGTTGACGATATCCGCCCCCGCGGCCGCGGCCCGCAGGTCATGGCCGGGAGCCCAGGGGGTCGAGAAATAGGCGTGACCGCTGGTGATGGCGCGGTCGATGGCCGCCTGTTCCCCGCCCATCCGCCGCGCCAGCTTGGTCCAAAGGCGTCGCGGGGCGACCCGCGCCAGCGGAGCCATGCGGATCTGCAGGACGGTCTCGTCCTCGGACCGACGCCTGCGCACCGCCATGCGCGAGGCCACGCCCTGCGCCGTGAGCGCCTTGTGCAACCGGTTGGCGGCAATCGCCGCCCCGCCGGTCAGGTCATGGGTGGAGACATGGAGAACGCGGGTCATGAGGGTGACCTCTCACTGATACAAAATCAACAGGCGGCGAGGCCACGGGGGCCGGCACGTCAAGCGCCGGGGCGGTCATGCGGAACGGCCGGGCCGTCACTTGCGCCGCCCTCTGCGCAAGGCGGCGGGCAGCTTCATGTTGCGAAGGATTTTCGGGGTGTAATTCCTGCGCCGCGGGACGGCGGCCGCGGCCCGGTAGTGGTCCTTGACCTTCTCGACCATCTCGCGGTCTTCCGCCACCTCGGCCGGGGCGATGAAGACCCCACCGGGGTTCAGGTCCTGCCCCTCCTGAAAGCTCAGGTCGCTTCCGCAATGCACCCCGGTTCCGTCAAAGCCCACGTTTCTTGCGAAACTCAGCTTGGGGTTGAGACACAGACCCTTGTTCAGGAAGATCGTGGCATACCAGAACACCGCCCATGTCTTGATGTCGCCACGGGCATTCGCAAGCACCTGGCTCCAGAAATCGTAATGGCCGTCTAGGTTGAAGGCGTGGATGTCATCCGGAGTGAAGCTGTCCACGATCCGTTGCGGGTCGCGCGCGTAATGCGCCCAACGGTCCGCCCATGTCGCCCAGCCCCAGCAATTCATCACGCGCCAGAAGAAAAACGCGTCGGGCGCCGAGGTGTCGTTGATGATGGTGTGGGCCGAGATGTGCCAGACACGCGTATCGGTTGCGTATTCCGCAAGGGCCGCGTTCATGACCGTCAGGAAGTCCGGGGAGACGACGATATCGTCCTCGAGCACGATGACGCGCCCGCGATCGCCGATCACGCGGCTCACCCCGGTGATGATGTTCTCGGCAAGGCCGACATTCACGGGGCGGGTGACGATGTTGCAGGATCGGAAGCCGCCCGAGGCGGCCTTGGCCACGTCGTGAACCTGCCGCACCTTCCTTTTGTCCAGCAGGGATTTTGGACCGTCGATGAAGACGTGGAGGTCCGACATCCGGGCCTCGGCGCAGGCCGTGAGTGCCGACAGGGTCTGCCGCACGTGGTCGGGCCGGTTGAACGCGAACACCACGATCGGCGCAAGCGCGCTGCCGGTGTCATCGGTCATGTCCACCTCCGTCAAGGTGGGGGCCGTGGTCGGAAGAACTGGCAAGGCGCATCGGTATTCCTGACAGGTTGGTGAACGCGACACGATGCGGGAGGCCCGACGCCGCCCCCACGCGTCCATGCCTGCCCCTGAACCATACCCGTGACGCCGCCCGCTTCAAGCAGATCGCGGGGCGCTGGGGCAAATCGGGGGCTGACGATCCCGAATGATGGCTTGCGGGATGACCCCCGACTTATCCTCTCGAAAAATCCTGCCGGTGCCGTAAGATGGCCCGACCCCGGTGCCGCGCCGGGGGCGCCATCTGCCTCCGGGGATGTCCCCGGATCGGGGAGGCCGGTCGCGGCAGGGACATTTGTGCAGGTAACGATCATGGCAGACACGCCGCCCACACTGACCGAGGCCGTGACGCGGGATGTTCAGACGCTCCTGTCCGGCCCACCCTCGACCGCGGCGCTGGAGCGCGCCTTGCGGCACCTGGCGAAATGGCGGTCGCAGCTGATCGAGAACACTCTGGTGCGCAAGGATGGCGTCGAGGTGCAGGGCGGCCCGTTCAAGGGCATGGCCTATCCCAGCCGCGCGACGGAAGGGGCGCGGGTCGCGCGTCTGCTGGGGTGCTACGAGGCGACGCTTGCGCCGGTCATCGAACAGGCCATCGCGCGGGGCTATCCGCTGGTGATCGATATCGGCTGCGCCGAGGGCTATTACGCCGTGGGCCTCGCCACCCGGATGCCCGGAACCCGCGTGATGGCGCGCGATGAAAACCCCAGGGCGATGGAGAGCTGCGCCGCCCTTGCGCAGGCCAATGGCGTGGCCGACCGGGTCGAGCTGGGCGGGCGCTTTGCCCATGCCGATTTCGACATCTGCCGCGCGCAGGACACGCTGGTGATCTGCGACATCGAGGGCGCCGAGGACGCGCTGCTCGACCCCGCGCAGGCGCCGGGGTTGGTGCATGCCGATATCCTCGTGGAATGCCATGACGGGATGGTGCCCGGCCTGTCCGACCGCATCGCGCGCCGGTTCGAGGCCAGCCACGCGGTCACCCGGCTGAACCGCGCCACCGACAGCAGCGCCTTGCCGGGCTGGATGGAGACGCTTGGCGATCTCGACCGCGCGCTTGCCCTTTGGGAATGGCGCGCGGGCCCGACCCCCTGGCTCTGGATGCAACGCCATGGCTGATCCCCTCCGCAACGCCGCCATCTATTACGCCGACGACGGCTACAGCCCCGAGAAGAAGGGCGTGAATGGCCGACGCGTGGCCGGGGCCTCGTTCCTCAAGGGGTTCTTCCGGCATGCCGATGTCGATGAATTCATCTCACTGACGCAGGGCCCGAACGGGGCGGCGAGTTTCGCCGCGCTTTACGCCTCGGCGACCGACCGCCAGCTGCCGCATCGACCCGTCTACAACGGCGCCCCCCTGAAGATGCGCCCGGTGGAAACGCTCTATTTCCCCTCGCCCAACTTCGGGGCCGAATGCTGGAAACGGCAGCGGTTCGGCATGGCGTCCCATGCGATCTGCGGCATCACCCATACCACCGCCACCCAGGCCGTGATGCGGGGGCTTCTGGACCTGCGCACCGCGCCGCAGGCCCCGTGGGATGCGATCATCTGCACCTCGCGGGCGGTTCACGCGGCGACGCTGCGCAACATCGAGCTGGCCGACGAGCACCTGCTGCAGCGTTTCGGGGCGGTGCCGCCCAAACCGCTGATGCCGGTCATCCCGCTTGGGATCAATTGCGACGAGTTCACCCATGACCCACAGGCGCGCCGGGACCTGCGGGAGCGGATGGGCTGGGGTGACGGCGACATCGTGGTGGCGACGCTGTCGCGGCTTCTGCCTTACGGGAAATTCGACCCCGGCCCGCTGTTCATCGCGCTCGAGCGCGCGCAGGCGCGCATGCCCAAGGGCAGGACGCTGCATTTCCTCGCCTGCGGCATTTATGGCGACAGCCATTCGCAGAACGTGTTCGAAAGCTGTGCCCGCGCCTTCATGCCCGGCGTGAGCTATCATCACCTCGACGGTGGCGATGCCACGGCCCGCCGCGAAACCCTGTCGGGGGCGGATATCTTCACCTTCCCCATCGACAACATCCAGGAGACCTTCGGTCTGGCCCCGATCGAGGCCATGGCCGCCGGTCTGCCGGTCATCACCTCGGATTGGGACGGCATGCGCGACACGGTCAGCGAGGATGTGGGCATCCGCATTCCCACCCTGACGGTCGGCCCGGATCACACCGCCCCCGAAGCCTGGCGGCACCTGCATGGCGGGCTGACCTACCAGCAATACGGCAACAACCTTTCGGCGATGACCGAGCTTGACCTGCGCGCCATGACCGAGGCCATCGTCGCCCTTGCGCTGGACGACGGCAAGCGGCGGGCCATGGGCATGGCCGGGCGCAAGCGCGCGCGGGAGGTGTTCGACTGGGCCAGCATCATCCCCCGGATGCAGGATCTCTGGGCCGAACAGGGCGCGATGCGGCGCAAGCTGGCCGAGAGCACGCTGGACGCCCCGCGCCCGAACCCGGTGGGCCCCTCTCCGACCGACCTGTTCCGCAGCTACCCCACCCGGATCGCCGCGCCCGGCGTGTGCCGCGCGGTGGCCAAAGGCGATGACGCGGCGCTCGACAAGGTCCTCGCGGCGCGGCGCTACGACAAGATCGGGGGGATCTTCGAGAAAACGGCCACCCTGCATTCCGTGCTTGGGGCGATCGTGCGCGCAGGCCAGGACGGCACCGATGCGCGCGCCGTCGCAAGCGCGATCAAGGTCAATGTCCTGACCGTGGAGCGGGCCTGGGTGTTCCTGCTGAAATACGGCCTGATCGAACGGGTCTAGGCTCAGGCGGTGTCGCGCGCTTTCAGCAGCAAGGCCAACGGCAGGCCGCAGCTGACCCCGATGCCGAAGGTCGCGGGGATGACCAACAGGAACCAGCGGTTGCCGCGGAATGCCTCGACCAGCGCCCAGATGGTCAGGGCAACGGCGGCGATGGTCAGGTCATAGACCAGCGCGGTGGTGGCGTCGTTGACATACCACGCGTCGATCATGGCCGAGAGCGACCAGCCGTTCGCGTCGAACCAAGCGTAGAAATACGTCCAGGGCAGGATCGCGCCGACGATGACGAGGGCGAGGTAGACGAGGCGCAGGGGCGTGAGGCGCAGGGGCATGGGGGACACTCCGAAGGGGTTTCCCCAGACCTAGGCCGCGGCGGCGGGTGGTTCTAGCCCCTTAGCCCTTGGAGGGGTCTTCCCGCTTGCGCTCAAGGCAGAGACCCATGCCTCCATGCGAAAAGAGCGAGCCGTTTCCGGCCCGCTCTCGCAATCTCGTCCCAGAGGGGTTTGCCGTGATAGGCAGTGACCGTTACCCTGAGCTCACAGGAAGACGTATCGCTCAGGGCCTTCGTTGGTGCAAGATTTTTTCGTTCAATCGCCCGAACTTGTGAAAAGCATGAAGGCTTCGTTAAGTGCACCCCGTTTCGGGCGCTACCTCGCCTCCTGCGGTGGCGACGACGACCAGGCAATCCGCCTGTATCAATGGAACTCACTGATTTCGCAGTCTCTTTATGTTTACATCCAGTGCTGGGAAATCTGTTTGCGCAACAAGCTCAACGACTTTCTTTGCTGGAAGTACAACTCGGCTTGGCCATACGATGAGAGCCGAGCGGTGCGAAATCTGAAGTCGGATGACCAAAGAAGACTGCGCGATTGTCGACTGCGCCAAGAGGCAAGCAGGCAAGTCAGCCCGGCCCCGACCAACGGCATCGTCGCTGACCTGTCAGCCGGGTTTTGGGTGTCCTTGCTGTCCTCGAAATACGACATCCCCTACGCGTGGAGGTACAACTTGCCCCGTATTTTCCCGAAAGATCCTGCGCTCGACCGCGCAACGGCATGGAAGATCTGCGACAATACCCTGACCCTGCGCAACCGCATCGCGCACCACGAGCCCCTGTATGACCTCCCGCTGGAAACGCGATATCAAGACCTTCAACGGGCCGTTTCTGCAATGTGCCTTGGAACACATGCCTTCGCCGACGCCACCTGCACATTTCGAACCGTGTATGCAGAACGCCCGACCTAATCCGCCCCCCCTCCTGCGACACCGTGATGCCGCGTCACGATTGACCCGTGCGCCAGCTTTCCCTACGCAGTCACGAAACATTATTGCGTGAGCCGCCGCCAAACGCGGCCCTGACGTCAGCCAGGGGTAGGGAAATGTCCGAGATCGAACGCGAGAGCATGGAATACGATGTCGTCATCGTCGGTGCGGGGCCTGCGGGCCTGTCGGCCGCGATCCGGCTGAAGCAGATCGACGCCGATCTGAATGTCGTGGTGCTGGAAAAGGGGTCCGAGGTGGGCGCGCATATCCTCTCGGGCGCGGTGCTGGACCCGGTCGGCCTCGACGCGCTGATCCCCGACTGGAAGGCCAAGGGCGCGCCAGTCACCGTGCCGGTGCAGAGCGACAGCTTCTACATGCTGGGCGAAGGCGGGCAGTTGCGCATCCCCAATTCCATCATGCCCGGCCTGATGAACAACCACGGCAATTACATCGTCAGCATGGGCAATGTCTGCCGCTGGCTGGCCGAACAGGCCGAGGGGCTGGGGGTCGAGATCTTCCCCGGCATGTCCTGCTCCGAGATCGTCTATGGCGCGAACGGCGAGGTGAAGGGCGTTGTAGCGGGCGAGTTCGGCAAGAACCCCGACGGCACGCCGGGTGACGGCTACGAGCCGGGGATGGAGCTGCACGGGAAATACGTGCTGCTGGGCGAAGGCGTGCGCGGGTCGCTCACCAAGGAGGTGCTGGCGAAATACGACCTGCAGGCCGGCAAAGACCCGCAGAAATTCGGCCTCGGCATGAAGGAGATCTGGGAGATCGACCCGGAGAAGCACAAGCCCGGCACCGTGGTTCACACGATGGGCTGGCCGCTGGGCAAGAACGCCGGCGGCGGGTCGTTCATCTACCACCTCGACAACAACCAGGTCTATGTCGGTTTCGTCGTCCACCTGAACTACGAGAACCCCTATCTTTACCCCTACATGGAATTCCAGCGCTTCAAGCATCACCCGATGGTGGCCGAGCTTCTGAAGGGCGGAAAGCGCATCGCCTATGGCGCGCGGGCGATCAGCGAGGGCGGCTGGCAGTCGATGCCCAAGGCCGTCGCGCCGGGCGTGGCGATCCTGGGCTGTGGCGTGGGGCTTGTGAACGTGCCGCGGATCAAGGGCAACCACAACGCGATGCTGTCGGGCATCGAGGCGGCCGAGGCCGCGGCGGCGGCGATTGCGGCGGGCCGCGCAAGCGACGAGCTGACCGCCTATGACGATTACCTGCACAAGGACGGGCCGATTGCCCGCGACCTGAAGCCGGTCCGGAACGTGAAACCGCTCTGGTCGAAATACGGGCTGCTGGGCGGGCTTGGCCTTGGCGGGCTCGACATGTGGACGAACAGCCTGTTGGGCTTTTCGGTCTTCGGCACGATCAGCCACGGCAAGTCGGATGCCGAGGCGACAGGCAAGGCGAAGAACTTCAAGCCGATCGACTACCCCAGGCCCGATGGCGTTCTCAGCTTCGACCGGCTGACCAATGTCAGCTACTCGATGACCAACCACGAGGAAAGCCAGCCCGCGCACCTGACGCTGAAGGACGCGAGCGTCCCTATCGCCGTGAACTGGCCCGAATACGCGGAACCGGCACAGCGGTATTGCCCGGCGGGCGTCTACGAGGTGGTCGAGGAAGAGGGCAAGGACGCGCGCTTCGTGATCAACTTCCAGAACTGCGTCCACTGCAAGACCTGCGACATCAAGGACCCGTCCCAGAACATCCACTGGACCGTGCCGCAGGGGGGCGACGGGCCGAACTACCCGAACATGTGACCGTGTTATCGTGCCGCGGGGCGGGTGGGTGCATTGCCCTCGCCCCGCACCGGCCCTAGTCTCCGGCCGATGACAGGGAGAACATTCATGCCGCATCGCCTTCGGCCGATACTGCCGCTTGTGCTGACCCTCATCCTCGGCGCCCCCGCTCCGGCGCAGGAGATCGGACCGGGCCTTGCCGGTGCCTACCTTGCGGCGCGCACCGCCGTGATCGACGGCAACCATCGCGCCGCGGCGCGGTATTTCGAGAACGCGCTGGCCGCCGACCCCGGCAACCCGATGCTGATCGGCAACGCGATCTTCGCCAATGCGGCGCTGGGTCAATGGGGTCGTGCCTCGGAAATCGCGGACATGCTGCCCGAGACGTCCGAGGGGCGCGAACTGGTCAACCTGGTGCGGATGGTGCGCGGCCTGTCGGCCGGGGATCTCGTCGGCGCGCGCGCCGCGATCGAGGCCGGCCGGGGTGGCGGGCCGCTGATCGACGACCTGGTGCTCGGCTGGATCCACCTCGGCGAGGGCGACATGCGCCGCGCGACCGAGACCTTCGAGGCCATTGCAGCCGATGACGGGCTCGCCGGTATCGCCCTGGTCCACCTCGCGCTCGCCCGTGCCGCGGTCGGTGACTTTGAAGGCGCCGACGCGATCCTGTCGGGCGCGGCCTTTGGCCCGATCCCCACCACCGAACGCTCGCTCAAGGCCCATGCCGAGATCCTCGTGCAGCTTGACCGCCGCGACGACGCGCTGGCGCTGTTGGCACGCTACACCACGGCGGTGCCGGACCCCGCGCTGCTCGAGCTTCAGGCGCGCATCGCGGCGCTGGACGCGGTGCCGCCCTACGGCTTCATCACCACCCCGCAGGAGGGCCTGGCCGAGGTGTTCTACACCATCGCCCGCGCGCTGGGTGGCGAGGGCGGTTCGACCACGCTGCCGCTGCTCTACACCCGCGCCGCCCATGGCATCGACCCCGGCCATACCGAGGCGTTGCTCTATGCCGCGCAGATCCTGACCGAGGCGCGGCAGTTCGACCTGGCCGCGGATGCCTTCGACGAGGTGCCGCCCGACGATCCGCAGTTCGTCGAGGCGCAGCTGGCCCGCGCCGACGCCTATCTGGAGGACGGTCGCGGCGACGAGGCCGTCGCTACCCTGCGCGCGCTTGCCGAGACGCATGGAAGCCTGGTCACGGTGCAGGCCTCGCTGGGCGATGCGCTGCGCCGCACCGAGCAATGCGAAGAGGCGATCCCGGTCTACACCACCGCCCTCGATCTGGTGGACACCACGCAAGGCCGCTACTGGGTTCTGTTCTTCACCCGCGGCATCTGCCACGAGGTGACGGGCGACTACATCGCCTCCGAGGCGGATTTCCGGCAGGCGCTGGTGTTGAACCCCGAGCAGCCGCAGGTTCTGAACAACCTCGGCTACTCGCTGGTCGAGCAGCGGCGCAACCTCGACGAGGCGCTGGGCATGATCGAGCGCGCGGTCGAGTTGCAGCCCGACTCGGGCTATATCACCGACAGTCTCGGCTGGGTGTTCTACCGCCTCGGCCGATATGAGGAGGCCGTCGCCCCGATGGAACGCGCCATCGAGCTGCTGCCGAACGATCCGATCATCAACGACCACCTCGGGGACGTCTACTGGATGGTCGGACGCGAGCGCGAGGCGCGCTTCCAATGGGAGCGTGCGTTGAGCTTCGAGCCGACCGACGAGGATGCCGAGCGCATCCGCCGCAAGCTGGAGATCGGCCTCGACGGCGTGCTCGAGGAAGAAGGCGGCGCGGGCGAAAGCCAGTGAGGCTGTTCGCGCCGGCCAAGGTCAATCTTGCGCTGCATGTCACGGGGCGGCGGGACGACGGGTATCACCTGCTCGATTCTGTCGTGGTCTTCGCGGGCGTGGGTGACTGGCTGACGCTGGCGCCCTCGGACGCGCTGTCGCTGACGGTCACCGGGCCGCGTGCCGCGGGCGTGCCCGCCGACCGGCGCAACCTGATCTGGCGCGCGGCCGAGCTGTTCGCGCCGGGGCACGGCGCTGCGATCACGCTGGAAAAACACCTGCCGCACGCGGGCGGGATCGGCGGTGGCTCGGCGGATGCCGCCGCGGCGCTGCGCGGGCTGTCGGAGTTGTGGCGGGCGGCGATGCCGGATGACGCGGCGGTTCTGTCGCTGGGGGCCGATGTGCCGGTCTGTGCCGCGGGGCGGCCCATGCGCATGTCGGGGATCGGCGAGCTGCTGGCCCCCCTGCCGCCCCTGCCGCCGCTCTGGCTGGTGCTGGTCAACGCAGGCGTCGAGGTGCCGACGCGCGCGGTGTTCTCGACGCTCGAGCGGCGCGACAATCCACCGCTTCCCGATCTGCCCGCCGAAGGCTGGCCCGATGCGGCAGGCTTCGCGGGCTGGCTGTGCAGCGCGCGCAACGACCTCGAGCCGCCGGCCCGTGCCCTCGTTCCGGCGATTTCCGAGGTGCTGGACCGCCTGAACACCCAACCCGGCTGCCTGCTGGCGCGGATGTCGGGGTCTGGCGGGACGTGCTTCGGCCTCTTCGCGGAAGAGGGTGCGGCCAAGGCCGCCGCCGAGGAGCTGACCGGCGACAAGCCCGACTGGTGGGTCGCCGCCGCGCCGGTTCTCGCGTAATCCTGAAAAAGATCAGTTCAGCCGCGCGACCACGTAATCGGCAAGGTCGTGCATCATGTCGCGCAGCGGATGCTCGGGCAGGACCGTGAGCGCCTGTTGCGCCCGCGCGGTCCAGGCAAAGGCCTCGTCGCGGGTTTCTTCAAGCGTGCCGTGGCGCTGCAGAAGCGACATCGCCTGTTCCAGGTCGCCGTCCTGCTGGTCGCCCTTCTCGATGGTGCGCACCCAGAAGGCGCGCTCGGCCGCGTCGGCGCGGGCCACGGCGCGGATCAACGGCAAGGTCAGCTTGCGTTCGCGGAAGTCGTCGCCGGTGTTCTTGCCGATCTCACCAGTGCTGCCGCCCCAGTCGAGTAGGTCGTCGGCCATCTGGAAGGCGATGCCGAGCCCGTCGCCATAGGTCGCCAGCGCCTGCACCACCTCGTCGGGCTTGCCCGCGATGACGCCGCCGACCTCGCAGGCCGCCTCGAACAGGGCGGCGGTCTTGCCGCGGATCACCTGCAGATAGATCTCCTCGGTCGTGGCGAGGTTCATCGCGGCGGTGAGCTGCAGCACCTCGCCCTCGGCGATCACGGCGGCGGCGTTCGACAGGATGCTCAGAACGCGGGGATTTTCCGTCTCGACCATCAGCTGAAAGGATCGCGCGAACAGGTAGTCGCCCACCAGGACGCTCGACTTGTTGTCCCAGAGCAGGTTGGCCGTGGGCCGCCCGCGGCGCTTCTGGCTTTCGTCGACCACGTCGTCATGCAGCAGCGTGGCGGTGTGGATGAATTCGACCGTGGCGGCGAGTTTCTGATGCGCGTCGCCCTCGTAGCCGCACAGCCGCGCCGCGGCGAGCGTCAGCATCGGGCGCACGCGCTTGCCGCCGGCCTCGACCAGGTGCGCGGTCACCTCGGGGATGCGGGGAGCGTGTTTCGACGCCATCCGCGCGCGGATCAGGGCGTTGACCGCCGCGAGGTCCGCTGAAAGGGCGGTCTGCATCCGCTCATGCGGCTTGGTGGCTGCATCATCGAGGCTCATCCGCCGCTCTCCCCTTTGTCGCCGCCCGGCCCGACATGATCGACAAGGTCGACACGGGGCCATGGGCTGCCTAAATGACTGTCATGCTCGAGATCATGCGCAGCACCGACCCCACCGAGATCGCCTTCGCCTCGGCGCTTTTGTCCGGCGAGGATATAGAGGTGTTCGAGATGGACGTCCACATGAGCGCGCTGGAAGGGTCCATCGGCATTTTGCCGCGGCGGCTTCTGGTGCGCCGCGCGGACGCCCATCGCGCGCGGATCGTGCTGCGCGACAACGCCCTGCCGGTGAGCGAGTGAGCGCGACCACGCGCGACGCCTTTCTCGGCGGGCGGCTGGTGATCGAGCAGCCCCGCGACGGCTATCGCGCCGCGACCGACCCGGTGTTCCTGGCCGCCGCCTGCCCGGCGCGCGCGGGCGAGAGCGTGCTGGAGCTGGGCTGCGGCGTGGGCACAGCGGCGCTCTGCCTTGCGGCGCGGGTGCCGGGGCTGCACCTGACGGGGGTGGAGCGGCAGGCGGGCTATGCCGCGCTGGCGCGGTCCAATGCGGCGGCGGCCGGGGCCGGGATGGCGGTGGTCGAGGCCGACCTGAGCCGCCTGCCCGCCGATCTGCGGGCGCAGAGTTTCGACCATGTCCTCGCCAACCCGCCCTTCTTCGCGCCGGGCGACGGAACGGCGGCGCGCGATGCCGGGCGTGAAGCGGCGAACCGCGAGGAGACGCCGCTGTCCGACTGGATCGCCACCGCGCGGGCGCGGCTGAAGCCGAAGGGCTGGCTGACTCTGATCCACCTGGCCGAGCGGCTGCCCGATTGCCTGTCCGCGCTTGAGGGGTTCGGCGCGGTCGCGGTGCTGCCCCTGCAGCCGCGGGCCGGGCGGCCTGCGGGGCGCGTGGTGATCCGGGCGCGAAAAGGGGCGCGTGCGCCGTTTCGCCTGCTGGCGCCGGTGACGATCCACGCGGGTGCTGCGCATGGCGCGGATGCGCCCGATTACACCGATCTGGCCGAGACGGTGCTGCGCCATGGCGGGGCGCTGCCCTTCGACTGATCGGCGGTCTGTTGCATTTGAAGAATCCCGTTGGTTGTTTTGCGTGACACGACTCAGCTTCCGTGATGCACTTGTCATACGGCCGTCATCAACGAGAGGAGGTTGACCATGTCGCTTGGCGCTCACCTGCAGGAACTGAAAAGGAAGCACGCCAACATCTCGGCGAAGGTGGAAGAAGCGCAGCGAAGCCCGGGGATCGACGATCTTGCGATCCGGGAGCTGAAGAAAGAGAAACTCCGTCTCAAGGAAGAGATCACCCGGCTCGGCACCTGAGCCCGGCTTGACCTGAGCCCCTTGGGGTCGCGCCCCGGCGACGGGGCCGCGACCTCATTTGACCCCGGAATGATCCGCCGCGATGCGGCGTCCATCCGTGTTGTGACCGGCTGAAGCCCTGCAAATCCCGAAGACCGGGGTTGCCGATCCGGCAGTGGTAAGGTCACCCATGCTGACCCATATCTCGTCTCAAGGGAGGTCAAGGAATTGACCACAGAGGACGAGACAGATGGAAACCTTCGCACACACCCCCGAAATGCGCGCCCGCATCGCGGCGGCCCGGCAGGAATGCGCCAGCTACTTCTGGCGTGGCGTGGCCTCGCTCTTCACGAGGCGCTGATCCGCGGGCAAGACATGAAAAAGGCCGGGGTCACGCCCCGGCCTTCGTCGTTTCAGGCTTGATCGGTCAGACGAAGAACTGCGCTCCGTTGGCCGAGATCGTCGAGCCGTTGATGAAGCCCGACTGCTCGGAGGCGAGGAAGACCACGCAGCGCGCAATCTCCTCGGGCTCGCCCAGGCGGCCCGCCGGGATGCCCGCGACGATCTTGGCGCGCACCTCTTCGGGGATCGCCATGACCATTTCGGTGGCGATGTAGCCGGGGCAGATCGCGTTGGCGGTGATGCCCGCGCGCGCGCCCTCTTGTGCCAGCGATTTCACGATGCCGAGGTCGCCCGCCTTGGTCGCGGCATAGTTCACCTGCCCGAACTGGCCCTTCTGGCCGTTGATCGAGGAGATCACGATCACGCGGCCGAACTTGCGCTCGCGCATGCCGGGCCAGACCGGGTGGACGGTGTTGAAGACGCCGGTCAGGTTGGTGTCCACCACCTCTTTCCACTGCTCGGGCGTCATCTTGTGGAAGGGCGCGTCGCGCGTGATCCCCGCGTTGGCGACGACAACGTCGATGGGGCCGAGATCGGCCTCGACCTGCGCGATGCCGGCCTTGGAGCTGTCGTAATCGGCCACGTTCCACTTGTAGGTCTTGATCCCGGTTTCCGCCGTGAAGGCCGCGGCCTTTTCGTCATTGCCGGCATAGGTGGCGGCGACCTCGTAGCCTTCGGCCTTCAGGGCCTTGGAAATGGCCTCTCCGATGCCGCGGCTGCCGCCGGTGACGAGCGCTACTCTTGCCATGGGTTCCTCCAGTCTGGCGTATCTCTCGGGTAATGCTGTTACGCCGAGAGCAAATTCTGCGCAACAATGTTACTCATGTCATCTTGACGCGGCACAAGAAAAAGGGCGCCCGAAGGCGCCCCTATCCCTTGGCTCAGGGCCGTTCGACGCAGAGCGCGACGCCCATGCCGCCGCCGATGCAGAGCGTGGCGAGGCCCTTTTTCGCGTCGCGGCGCTTCATCTCGAACAGGAGCGTGTTCAGCACGCGGCAGCCCGAGGCGCCGATCGGGTGACCGATGGCGATGGCGCCGCCGTTCACGTTCACGATCGCCGGGTCCCAGCCCATGTCCTTATTGACCGCGCAGGCTTGCGCCGCGAATGCCTCGTTCGCCTCGACCAGGTCGAGGTCATCGACCGACCAGCCCGCCTTTTCCAGCGCCTTGCGGCTTGCGTAGATCGGGCCGACGCCCATGATCGACGGGTCGAGCCCCGCGGTCGCGTAGGAGGCGATCCGCGCCAGCGGCTCGATCCCGCGGCGCTCGGCCTCGTCGGCCGACATCAGAAGCGTCGCCGCCGCGCCGTCGTTCAGGCCCGAGGCGTTGGCCGCGGTGACCGACCCGTCCTTGGTGAAGGCGGGGCGCAGTTTCGCCATGGCGTCCATCGTGGCGCCGTGGCGAATGTATTCGTCGCTCTCCATCACGATGTCGCCCTTGCGGGTCTTGATCGTCACCGCGGCGATCTCGTCGGCGAACTTGCCCGCCTTCTGGGCCGCTTCTGCCTTGTTCTGGCTGGCGACGGCGAACTCGTCCTGCATCTCGCGGCTGATCTGCCACTGCTGGGCGACATTCTCGGCGGTCTGGCCCATGTGGTAGCCGTTGAACGCGTCCCACAAACCGTCGCGGATCATCGTGTCGATGTAGGACATGTCGCCCATCTTCTGCCCTTGGCGGAGCGCGGCGGCATGGGGGGACATCGACATGTTCTCCTGCCCGCCGGCCACGACGATGGAGGCATCGCCCAGCATGATGTGCTGCGCGCCCAGCGCGACGGCGCGCAGGCCCGAGCCGCAGACCTGGTTGATGCCCCAGGCCGCCGCTTCCTTGGGCAGGCCCGCGTTGATATGCGCCTGGCGTGCGGGGTTCTGGCCCTGCGCCGCGGTCAGCACCTGGCCCAGGATCGTTTCCGAGACCTCGGACTTGTCGATGCCTGCACGTTCGACGACGGCCTCGATCACCACGCGGCCCAGCTCGTGCGCGGGCGTGTTGGCGAAGGAGCCGAGAAAGCTGCCCACGGCGGTGCGGGCGGCCGAGGCGATGACGACATTGGTCATGGAGGTCCCTTTCCTGGAGTGCGCCACGCGGTGTTTCAGTCGCCGTGACGGGTTCTTCTCTCGGGACATCTGGTAACCGCTGTGGTGCCTTTGGCCCACCTGACACGGTGTCTCAGCCGCTTGACATGTTGCGCCCCCGTCGGTCGGCCGCGGCCCAGGGCGGTGTCATGCTCGGCGCGCTGAAATGATAGCCCTGCAGGCAGTCCACACCGGCCGCGGCCAGCCAGCGCGCTTCCGCCTCGGTCTCGACGGCCTCTGCGACGACAAGCATGTCGAAGTGATGACCGAGCGAGATCAGCGCCTCGCACAGGACCTGGTTGTCGGCATCGGCGTTCACGTCTCGGGCGAACTGGCCGTCGATCTTGAGGATGTCGAAACAGAAATGCCTGAGGTGCCGGAACGCGGTGTAGCCCGCGCCGAAATCGTCCAGCGCAAAGGTGATGCCCTTGTCCTGCAACTCCTCCATGAAGGCCTGCACGATCTCGGGCATCTGCATGGCCGAGGTTTCGGTGATCTCGAGGATCAGCCGGTTCAGAACCTCCGGCCGCCGCTTCAGCGCGCTGCGCAGGATCTGCATCCAGCCGGGATAGCCGACCGACCGCGCCGACATGTTGACCGCCAGCCGCAGCGCGGGATGCACCGAAAGCGCCGAAAGCCCGATCCTGAGGGCGGCGCAGTCGATCTGTCGGCCGAGATCCTGATCCTCGACCACGTGGATGAAGTCGCGCGCGGGGATCACGCGCCCGGTATCGTCCAGCAGGCGGATCAACCCCTCCCAGAAGGCGACACCGGCCCCATCGGCGCGCATCACGGGCTGGTAGGCCAGCAGGACATCGCCACGCTCGAGCGCCTGGCGCACCAGCGCCAGCGTGCCCCGGTCGCGCTGGGTGATGGCGGCGTCGAGCGGGCTTTCCAGCCCGGCATCCACCAGCTTGCCCCGGATATGGCCCATCCCGCTCTCTCCGCCTGCAAATTCCTTGCCGATCTGACACGGCGCGCCTTAAGAAAGGATGAAAGTTTGCATTTTGTTCTTATGCGAGGGAGTTTCCGGCATGACCCGACCGGGCCGCTGCGGCTGGTGCGGAACCGATCCGCTCTACGTCGCCTACCACGATACCGAATGGGGCGTGCCGGAACGCTGCGGCCGGGCGCTGTGGGAAAAGCTGATCCTCGACGGGTTCCAGGCGGGGCTTTCCTGGATCACCATCCTGCGCAAGCGCGAGGCCTTTCGCGCGGCGTTCGAAGGATTCGACCCCGAGGTGATCGCCCCTTGGGGCGAGGCCGAGGTCGCGCGCCTGCTGGCCGATCCCGGCATCGTGCGCCACCGCGGCAAGATCGAGGCCACGATCACCAACGCCCGCGCGCTTCTCGAGGTGGGCGGGCCGGAGGCCTTCGCCGATCTGATGTGGGGCCATGTCGGGGGCGGCCCGGTGCAGAACCGTTGGGCCAGCGATGCGGACGTGCCGGCGTTCACGCCGCTCAGCGAGAGGGTCTCCAAGGATCTGAAGCGCAAGGGGTTCCGCTTCTGCGGACCCACGATCACCTACGCCTGGATGCAGGCGACGGGCCTCGTGAACGACCATGTGACGACTTGTTTCCGCCACGCCGAGCTGCGCTGAACGCCCCCCGCTTCTCCGTTTCACAAATATCTCGGGAGAGTCCGAAGGACGGGGGCAGAGCCCCCCGAATTTTCGTATGAAAATTCACACCGCGCCGCGCAAGCGGCGCGCGGGTCGCCCGCGACAGCGGGCGAAACCCCGGTCAGCTTCCCGCCAGCAAGGCCTCGATCAGCGCCACGGCCTCGGGGCTGTCCCAATGGGCATCCCCCCTCAGCCGCGCGATCTCCTGCCCCTCGGGGTCCAGGATCACGGTGATCGGAAGGCCGAAAACCCCCATCTCGCGCGCGATCTGCTGGTTGATGTCGCGGTATTGCGGCAGGCTCTCGACCCCGATCTCCTCGAAAAACCGCCGGATCGCCTGTGGCGGGTTGCGCCCTGTGGCAAGCGTGACCACGGCGAACGCCTCGCCGCCCAGCTGCGTCTGCAGGTTCTGCAGCGAGGGCATCTCTTCGCGGCAGGGCGCGCACCACGTGGCCCAGAAGTTCAGCACCACGTATTGCCCCGCGTAATCGGCCAGTGCCCCCTCGGTCTCGTCCGCCCGCACGAACGGCAGGGCGGATGCCGCCACCGGCGCATCATGGATCACCAGCCCCCGCATCTCACCCGTCAGGTATTCCGACAGGTCCTGCGCCGCAGCGCCGTTTGCACAGAGGGCTGCGCCGATATAAAGCACGGCGGAACGCAGAACGCGGATCATGTGAACACCTCCAGAGGGCCGGAACCGATGACCGAGACCACGACCAACGCCATGTGGGGCGGGCGCTTCGCCGCGGGCCCGGACGCGATCATGGAGGCGATCAACGCCTCGATCGGGTTCGACAAGCGACTGGCGAAGCAGGATATCGACGGATCCCGCGCCCACGCGGCGATGCTGGCGGCCACGGGTATCCTGAGTGATAGCGACGCCGAGGCGATCCGGGAAGGGTTGCTCACGGTCTTGTCAGAGATCGAAGGCGGCAGCTTCCGGTTCTCCACCGCGCTGGAAGACATCCACATGAACGTCGAGGCCCGCCTGAAAGAGGTGATCGGCGAACCCGCCGGGCGGCTCCACACCGGCCGGTCGCGCAACGATCAGGTGGCGACCGATTTCAAGCTCTGGGTGCGCGACCAGATCGACGCCGCCATCGCCGGGCTCGAGGCGCTGATGCGCGCGCTTCTCGCGCAGGCCGAGGCGGGCGCGGATTGGGTGATGCCGGGCTTCACCCATCTTCAGACCGCCCAGCCCGTCACCTGGGGCCATCACATGATGGCCTATGTCGAGATGTTCGCCCGCGATCGCAGTCGCTTCATCGATGCCCGCGCGCGGATGAACGAATGCCCGCTGGGGGCCGCGGCGCTGGCCGGCACCTCCTTTCCCATCGACCGCGAGATGACGGCGCGGGCGCTCGGCTTCGACCGGCCCGCGGCCAATTCGCTCGATGCCGTCTCGGACCGCGATTTCGCGCTGGAGTTCCTGGCCGCCGCGTCGATCTGCGCGATGCACCTGTCGCGCTTCGCCGAAGAGCTGGTGATCTGGTCCTCGGCCCAGTTCCGCTTCGTGCGGCTGTCCGACCGCTTCTCGACCGGGTCGTCGATCATGCCGCAGAAGAAGAACCCCGATGCCGCCGAGCTGATCCGCGCCAAGATCGGGCGGATCTTCGGCGCCAATGTCGCGCTGATGACGGTGATGAAGGGGCTGCCGCTCGCCTATTCCAAGGACATGCAGGAGGACAAGGAACAGGTCTTCGACGCCGCCGACAACCTGATGCTGGCGCTCGCCGCGATGGAAGGGATGGTGCGTGACATGTCCGCCAACCGCGCGGCGCTCGAGGCCGCGGCGGGCTCGGGCTTTTCCACAGCGACCGACCTTGCCGACTGGCTGGTGCGGGTGCTCGGCCTGCCCTTCCGCGAGGCGCATCACGTCACCGGCGCGCTGGTCGCCATGGCCGAGCAGGGCGGCGTCGATCTGCCGGACCTGAGCCTCGAGCAGATGCGCTCTGTTCATCCGGGCATCACCGCCGATATCTTCGACGTGCTGGGCGTCCACAACTCGGTCGCCTCGCGCATGTCCTACGGGGGCACCGCGCCAGAACAGGTCCGGGCCCAGGTCGCTCGCTGGAAGGAGCAACTCGCATGACGACCCTTCGCATGATCGCCGCGACCCTCGCCCTCGGCCTTCTCGCCGCCTGCGGCGCGGATGGCGAGCCCGAGCGCCCCGAGCCGCGCCCGACCGCGGGCGTCAGCATCGGCGGGACGGTCAGCGTCGGCCTTGCCGGCACGCTCTAGCCACCCGGCCACAACCCCCGTTGAACAGCGGGCCGTTCGGCCCTAACCTCCGGCGCTCGATACGTATCCGAGCAGCAGTCACCAAGGCGCAGGTTCCATGGACAAGATCCCGATGACCCCGGCGGGCTACAAGGCCCTGAACGAGGAACTCAAGCAGTTCAAATCCGTGGAACGCCCCGCGATCATCCGGGCCATCGCCGAGGCGCGCGAGCATGGCGACCTGTCGGAGAACGCGGAATACCATTCGGCCAAGGAAAAGCAGTCCTTCATCGAGGGCCGCATCAAGGAGCTGGAAGGGCTGATCAGCCGGGCCAACGTGATCGACCCGGCGACGCTCTCGGGGCCGATCAAGTTCGGTGCCACCGTGGTCCTCGTGGACGAGGATGATGTCGAGAAGACCTTCAAGATCGTCGGCGAGGCCGAGGCGAATATCGAGAAGGGCCTGCTCAACATCAACTCGCCGCTTGCCCGCGCCTTGATCGGCAAGGACGAGGGCGATAGCGTCGAGGTCAAGACGCCCGGTGGCGACAAGGATTACGAGATCCTGTCGGTCAACTACGTCTGAGTATCCTGTGCCCGCCCGGAGACGCTCCGCGCATGACCGATGACCGGAAGCCCTCGACCCTCGAGCTGGGCCTTTATGCCCGCGAAGAGCCGTCTCAACGCATCACCGGGATCGAGATCGCGGCGATTGCCCTGACGCTGCTCTGGCTCGGCGCGGTTCTCGTGCTGATCCGTGGCGGCGGGGCGGAGGGCGGCGGCGGCTTCGCCGACGGGGTTCTGACGGCGCTCGCCATCCTGATGCCGATCGCATTGATCTGGGTGGCGGCCACCGCCGCGCGCACCGCCCGCGGGCTGCGCGAGGAGGCGGCGCGGCTGCAAGCCTCGATCGACGCGATGCGCGCGGCCTATGTCGATCAGCAGCAGCGCGCGGCGCTGGACCTGAAACCCGGCGTCGTCGAAAAGCTCGAAGAGCTGATCGAGGGACAGCGACAGGCCGCGGCCGCCGGGGCCGCGCCGGCGGTCTTCTCGTCGCTGCGCGCCCTGCCTCCCGCCGAAGAGCGTGCCGCCGTCGTTCAGGCCGCGCTCGCGCCCGAGGCCCCGCAGCCGGGTCTGGCGCTGGCCACCCCGGCGCAGAAGGATCCGATCTCGGTCGCCGATTTCATCAAGGCGCTGAATTTCCCCGAGAACGAGCACGACAAGGAAGGCTTCCGAACGCTGCGCCGCGCGCTCGAGGATCGCGCGACCGAGCGACTGATCCGCGCCAGCCAGGACGTGCTGACGCTCCTCAGCCAGGACGGCATCTACATGGACGACCTGCGCCCCGACCGCGCCCGGCCCGAAGTCTGGCGCCGCTTCGCGCAAGGCGAACGCGGGCGGGCCATCGCGGCACTGGGCGGCATTCGTGACCGGTCCTCGCTGGTGCTGGCCTCGGGGCGGATGAAGAAGGACCCGGTCTTCCGCGATGCGGCGCATCATTTCCTGCGCCATTTCGACCGGACCTTCATGGAGTTCGAGAAGAACGCCAGCGACGCCGAGATCGTGGAACTGGCCGGCACGCGCACGGCGCGGGCCTTCATGCTGATCGGCCGGGTGGCGGGCACCTTCGATTGAGGCGCGGGCGGTGTCCGCGCGGACACCGCGGAAAACTGCAGTTTTCCGGTTTCGTTTTCCTGCAGGAAAACGCCCCCCTCACGCCGCGAGCGCGGCGATCAGCTCGGCCTCGTGGCCGAGGCCCGCGATCCAGCCTTCCTCCCGGTCGCCTTCGCGCAGCATCGCGTCGCGGCGGTCCGGCGACAGCCCGGCGAAGGCCGCGGCCAGCACACGCACCTGGGCCGCGTCGAGGATCTCGCCGGGGCGCTGCCGCGCGCGGACCTCGCGGTCCAGCAGCGAGGGATAGACCTCGGCCAGCAGGATCGGCGCGTCGCGGTCCTCGAAGGGGCGCACGGCAAGCCGGTCGCCGTAGCGGCGGCGGAGCGCCTGAAGCCGGGGCAGACCGAGCAGGGTCTGGCTGCCGACCGAGCCGGTCGTGAACAGCTTCCAGCAGGGTTGCGCCCGTTTCAACCGCTCTTCCACCGCGCGGCGCTCAGGCATGCCGTGCCCGTGGCGCAGGCTGCCGCGCGCGGGCAGCGTCGGGGTGCCCCGTGCGGCAGGACAGCCCCAGAACGGTCCAACACCGGGGAAGAGGGCGTTGAGCTTCTCCGCCACCTCCCAGCGGTTGTTGGCGTTGCGCTCGTCATCCGTGATGACCTCCGCCAGCCAGCCCCAGAGCGCGAAGGGGTCGTCCGAGCCGGTCACCGCGCGGGCGAAACCGCTTGGGTAGCCGAAGGGAAAGTCGAAGCCTGCCGTCACGCGCCAGCCCTCGGCGAGGGCATGGTCGAACCGGGCCACCAGATGCGCCTGCGCCGCGGCGCGGGTGCGGTGGTAGGTGACCTTTTCGCCCTCGGGCCCGTGTTCGGCGATGAAGATCGCGTCCTTGACCGGGCGCGCGGGGGACGGGGCGGAGCGGGCCGACCAGTCCACCATCACGATGCACTCCGCTCGGCTCATGTCCCGGCCAGCGCGGTCTCGGCCCGTGCAAGGTCCTCGGGCCGGTTCACGTTGAGGAAGGGTGGCGGGTCGCCCTCGGGGAAGAGGACGCTTTCCGCGCCCTGGGCCTCGGTGAACCCGGTCACCTTGCGGGTGCCGCTTGCCAGCGCCGCGGCCAGCGTATCACGCAAATCCACGGACCAGAGGCCACAGGTGCCTTGCAGCCCGTCCGCCGTGCGGGCGAGCACGATGGGTGCGTCGACGCCTGCCAGACGCGCAGCGAGGTCTTCCGGCAGGAAGGGCGTGTCGACCGGCGCGGTCAGGACGCGGGCCGCGCCCTGCGCCGCGGCCCAGTCCATCGCGGCGAGGATGCCCGAAAGCGGGCCTTGCCCGCCCTCGGTGCCGTCGGGGATGACCGGAAGGCCGAAGGCGGCAAGGCGCGGGTCTTGCGCGGCGTTGATCGCCAGCCTGCGGCACTGCGGGGCGAGGCGCGCGATCACATGCGCCAGCAGCGGCCGCCCGGCCAGCGGGACGAAGGGCTTGTCGCCGCCGATCCGCCGCCCGGACCCGCCGGCGAGGATCACGCCCACGGCTGCGCGCTGGTCCATCACCCCTCCTGATGCCGCGTCTCACGGCGCTTGAATTGCATCCCTTGCGGCGCTGCCCTAAGCCTGCACCGAACCCGACGCCAAAGGCTATCCCGCCCCCATGTCCGCATCCAGCCCCCGCGCCGCCTATCTCCGCGGCCTGCGCACCGCGCTGCCCTTCGTGATCGTCGTGGCGCCCTTCGGGCTGCTCTTCGGGGTGGTGGGGACCGAGGCGGGGCTCGATATCGCGCAGGTGATGGGCTTCACCGTGCTGGTGATCGCGGGCGCGTCGCAATTCACCGCGCTGCAGCTGATGGCGGACGGGGCGCCGACGCTGATCGTCGTGGCCTCGGCGCTCGCGGTGAACCTGCGGATGGCGATGTATTCCGCCTCGCTGGCGCCCTACCTGGGACAGGCGCCGTTCTGGCAGAGGGCGCTCGCCGCCTACATGAACGTCGACCAGACCTATGCGCTGGGCCACGCGGAATACGAGGCCCGGCCCGGGATGACGGTGGCCGAGCGGATGGCCTTCTTCTTCGGCACGGCGACGCCGATCATCCCAGTCTGGGTGGGGGCGACGGCGGTGGGCATCTGGGTCGGTGCGGCGCTGCCGCCTGCGCTTGGCCTCGATTTCGCGGTGCCGATCACCTTCATCGCGCTGATCGCGCCCGCGCTCAGGACGCTGGCGCATGTGGCGGCCGCCGTCACCTCGGTCGTCATGGCGATCCTTCTGGGCTTCCTGCCGTGGAACCTGTGGCTGCTGGCGGCGGGGCTGGCCGCGATGATCGTCGGCGCCGAGGTCGAGCGCCGGATGGAGGCGCGGCGATGAGCTATACCGACGCGCAGCTCTGGGTGATCATCCTGGCCCTGGGGGTGGGCACCTTCCTGATCCGGTTCTCGTTTCTCGGTGTCCTTGGCAACCGGGAGCTTCCCCCGTGGCTGCTGCGGCATTTGCGCTACACCGCGGTGGGCATCCTGCCCGCGATGGTGACGCCGCTTGTCCTGTGGCCCGAGGCGACGGGCGGCACGCTCGACCCGGTGCGCATGGCGGCGGCGGCGGTGGGGCTGGGCGTCGGGCTTTGGACGAAGAACGCGATCTGGGCGATCGTCGCGGGGATGGGCAGCTTCTGGGCATTGGGTGCGCTTCTCGGCTGATCGTTCTATTAAATAGAACAAATCCCGCAATACCTGTATTTTTCATTCTTCATGCGCCGACGCATATCGCGCTCCAACCGCAACATGCCGAGGGGACGCACGACATGGATATGGCTCTGGAGATCGCCGCGACGCTGGTCGCGCAGGTTCAGAAACCGACGCTGGCCTTCCTGATCGGGGGCATGGTGCTGGCCGCGATGGGCAGCAAGCTGGAGGTGCCGGAACCGGTCTACAAGTTCATCGTGCTGGTCTTGCTGCTGAAGGTGGGCCTGAGCGCCGGCATCTCGGTGCGCGAGGCTGACCTTTGGGCGCTCGCGGTGCCTGCGCTTCTCGCGGCGCTTCTGGGCGTGGTCATCGTGCTGATCGGCGGTCGGGCGCTGGCGGCCTTCCGGGGCGTGAGCCGGATGGACGCGATGGCGACGGCGGGGCTGTTCGGGGCGGTCTCGGCCTCGACGCTGGCGGCGGGCATGGTGATGCTGGACGCCGAGGGGATCGCCTACGAGGGGTTCATCGGCGCGCTTTACCCGTTCATGGACATCGCGGCGCTGGTCACGGCGATCGTGCTGGCGCGGATGAGCGCCGCGCGGCGGCTGGCGGCGGCCCCCGCAGGGGGCGGTGTGGCGACCGTGGCCATGGGCACCGGCACGGGCGGCGACGGCGCGATGGTCAAGGGCATCCTGACCGACACGCTGAAAAGCCCTGCCATTTCGGCGCTGCTGCTGGGGCTCGGCATCGGCCTGCTGGGGCGGCCCGAGAGTGTTTACGACAGCTTCTACGAGCCGCTTTTCCGGGGCCTTCTGTCGATCCTGATGCTGATCATGGGGATCGAGGCGTGGCAGCGGCTGGGCGAGATGCGCAAGGTGGCCCATGCCTATGTCGCCTACGGCATCGCCGCGCCGCTGCTGCATGGCGCGCTGGGCTTCGGTGCGGGCCTGCTGGCGCATGAGCTGACCGGGTTCTCGGCGGGGGGCGTGGTGCTGCTGGCGGTGATGGCGGCCTCCAGCTCGGACATCTCTGGGCCGCCGACGCTGCGCGGCGCACTGCCCGAGGCGAACCCTTCGGCCTATGTGGGCACCTCGACGGGGCTGGGCACGCCGGTGGCGATCCTGTCGATCCCGCTCTGGATCGCGCTGGCCGATCTGGTGATCGGGGTCTGAGGCAGAGGGCGCGCCGCGGGGAACCGTGGCGCGCTTTTTCTGTGCGCTTTGGCTATAACCGTTCTATAATCCCGAAGATGGACCGCCTGAATTACCACCACCTGCGCTATTTCCGCGAGGTCGCGCGCGAGGGGCACCTGACCCGCGCCGCCGAGCGGTTGAACCTGTCGCAATCCGCGCTCTCGGCGCAGATCCGGCAGTTGGAGGAGCGGCTGGGCCGCTCGCTTTTCGAGCGCAAGGGGCGGCAGCTGATCCTGACCGAGGCGGGGCGGATCGCGCTGGACCACGCCGACCGGATCTTCGGCACGGGCGAGGAACTGATCGCGGCCTTGGGCACGGCGGGCGGCGCGCGGCCGCTGCGCGTGGGCGCGCTCTCGACCCTCTCGCGCAACTTCCAGATGCGGTTTCTTGCGCCCGTGCTGGGCGAGGTGCCGCTGGCGCTGGTTTCCGGCTCTGGCGGGGTGCTTCTGCCGCGGCTGGCGGCACTGGCGCTGGACGTGGTGCTGTCGACCGAGCCGCCCGATGCGCATGCCTTTCCCGACCTGACCGCGCGGCGGCTGTCGGCGCAACCCGTCGCGCTGATCGGCACGCCGGGGCGGGTGGCGGGCAAGGATGCGCTGTCGCTCCTGTCGTCGCAGCCGCTGATCCTGCCCACGGAAAGCGCGATCCGGACGGGGTTCGACGCGCTTTGCGTGCGCCACGGGATCACGCCCGTCATCCTTGCCGAGGTGGACGACATGGCCATGGTCCGCCTGCTGACGCGGCAGGACACGGGCGTGGCGCTGGCGCCGCCGGTCGTCATGGCCGACGAGATCGGCGCCGGCACGCTGATGCAGGCGCGCGGTGACCTGGGGATCGTCGAGACCTTCTACGCGATCACCGCGGCGCGGGATTTCCCGCATCCGGCGATGGCGCGGCTTCTGCAGGCCGGGGGATAGCCACCGTCAGTCGCGGACCGAGGCCGCCGGGTAGGTGCCCAGAACCTTCAGGTAGCTGGTGAAATACTCCAGCTCTTCCAGCGCCAGCTTGACGTTGGCGTCCTCGGGATGCCCCTCGATATCGGCGTAGAACTGCGTCGCGGTGAAGGAGCCGTCGACCATGTAGCTTTCCAGCTTGGTCATGTTCACCCCGTTCGTGGCAAAGCCGCCCATCGCCTTGTAGAGCGCAGCGGGGATGTTGCGGACGCGGAAGACGAAGGTCGTCATCATGTGATCGGCGCGGCGCGTCAGGTCGGGCGTGCGCGACATGACAAGGAAGCGCGTGGTGTTGGTGTCGTGATCCTCGATATGGCGGGCCAGCACCTCGAGGCCGTAGATCTCGCCCGCCAGTTCGGACGCCAGCGCGGCCTTGCTCTTGTCGCCCCAGGCCGCCACGTCGCGCGCGGCGCGGGCGTTGTCGGGGCTGACGCGGCCCGCGATGCCGTTCTCGCGCAGAAAGCGCGCGCATTGCGGCAGCAGGACAAGGTGGCTGTGCGCTTCGGTGATGTCGGAGAGCTGCGCACCGGGGACGGCAAGCAGGTTGATGTGCACGCGGACGAAGGCCTCGTCCACGATGTGCAGCCCCGACTCCGGCAAGAGCCGGTGAATGTCGGCGACGCGGCCGTAGGTCGTGTTCTCGACCGGCAGCATGGCCTGGTCGGCCGCGCCCGAGCGGACGGCTTCGATCGCGTCCTCGAAGGTGGCGCAGGGCAGCGCCTCGAACCCCGGGCGTGCGTCGTGGATCGCCTGGTGCGAATAGGCGCCGGGTTCCCCCTGAAAGGCGATGCGTGCGGTCATGTCTCCACCTCGGCGCGAGTGGGCGTTTCGTCGCGCTCCCTACACCTTGCCTTGGGTCGGTGAAACCCCATACATACCCCCGAAACCGCGATACGATTGGGAAGACCATGCTCGACACCATGACCATCACCAAGGCGTTCGCCTCTGTCTGCGGCGCAATGCTGGTGCTTCTTCTGGGCGGCTGGGCCGCCGAGGGGCTCTACAACATCGAGAACCACGGCGACGATCACGTGCCGGGCTACGCCATCCTGATCGAGGACGAGGGCGAGGCCGCCGTCGAGGAAGAGGTGGTCGAGGTCGCCTTTGCCGATGTCTACGCCACCGCCGACGCCGGCGCGGGCGAGCGCCTGTGGCGCCAGTGCTCGGCCTGTCACGCGCTGAACGGCAATGACGGCGTCGGCCCGCACCTGAACGGGATCGTGAACAAGGCCAAGGCGTCGTCGGCCGGGTTCAACTATTCCGATACGCTGGCCAGCATGGGCGGTGAGTGGACGCCGGAGAACCTGTCGGGCTTCATCGAGAACCCGCGCGGCTACGCGCCGGGCACCGCGATGGCCTACAACGGCATGCGCGATGTCGAGGACCGGGCGAACCTGATCGCCTATCTCGCCACCACCTCCGAGTGATCCGAGATCACGACCTGATCGAAGGGCCGCCCGCTGTGGCGGCCTTTTTCGTTGTGCGGCCCCTGATCACCGCCGATCACGCAATCTCGTCTTGAACCCCCGAGGGGCTGGTCCTTAACGTGTTGCGACACAGATAAAGGGGGTGTCACCCCCTGAGGACGAGCCTGGAGATCCGCATGACCGAACGCCCCGCCGCCCTCGCGGTCGCCGCCCCGGCGACGCGCCACCGCCCCGCCCTTGCCGCGCTGCCGCTTGGCGCCGCCCTGATCCTTGCGTTGGCCGCGCTGCCCGCGCGGGCGCAGGACGAGGCGCTGACCGTCACGCATGGCTTCGCCACCTTCGGGCTGTCGGATCTGACCTACGCCGCCGATTTCGAGCATCTGTCCTACGTGAACCCCGACGCGCCGCAGGGGGGCGAGATGTCTCTGAGCTGGTCCAGCGCGGGCGGCAGTTTCGATTCGATGCACCCCTACACCAACCAGGGCAACCCGGCGGTGCTGGCCTCGATCTTCTTCGAGTCGATGCTGGAAGGCACGCTCGACACCATCGGCGAAAGCTACTGCCTGCTGTGCGAGACGATGGCCTATCCCGAGGATCGGTCCTACGTCATCTTCACCATCCGCGAGGGTGCGCGCTTCTCGGACGGCACGCCGGTCACCGCCGACGACGCGCTGTTCTCCTACGAGATCCTGCGCGACGAGGGACTGCCCTCGTTCC
The DNA here is from genome assembly GCF_030163755.1 of Roseicyclus amphidinii. Taxonomy (GTDB): domain Bacteria; phylum Pseudomonadota; class Alphaproteobacteria; order Rhodobacterales; family Rhodobacteraceae; genus Roseicyclus; species Roseicyclus amphidinii. The sequence continues at coordinate 80,784 of NZ_JASJOE010000002.1, read as the reverse complement.
GGGCGAGCATCCCGCTGACCATCGACAGCGCCGAGGTGATCGACGAACGGACGATCCGCTTCAACTTCAACCCCGAAAGCCAGGTTCGTGGGCGGATCGAGGCGGCGGGCGGGTTGCCCGTCTTCAGCCGCGCGAGCCACGAGGCCAGCGGGCTCGATTTCAGCGAAAGCCGTCTTGAGCCGCTGGTGGGATCGGGCCCCTACGTGCTGGGCGAGGTCGATCCGGGCCGCTCGACGGTCTTCGTGCGCAACGCAGACTATTGGGGCAACGATCTGCCGATCAACCGGGGGCGGCACAATTTCGGCTCGATCCGGGTGGAATACTACGCCGACGCCATCGCCGCCTTCGAGGGGTTCACGGCCGGAAACTACATGTTCCGGCAGGAAAACTCCTCGCAGAACTGGGCCAACAGCTATGATTTCCCGCGTCTGACCGACGGCATCGTGATCCGCGAGGAAATCCCGCAGGGGCTGATCACAAGCGGGCAGAGCTTCGTCTTCAACCTGCGCCGCGAGAAATTCCAGGACCCCCGCGTGCGCGAGGCCATCGCGCTGATGTTCAACTTCGAATGGACGAACCAGACGCTGTTCTACGGGCTTTACAGCCCCATCGACAGCTTCTGGGAGAACACGCATCTGGAGGCCGAGGGCATGGCCCCGCCCGAAGAGCTGGCCGTGCTGGAACCCTTCCGCGGGCGTATCCCGGACGAGGTCTTCACCGACGTGCCCTTTGCCACGCCCGCATCGGACCCCGACCGCACCTTTGACCGCCGCCAGGCGCGGCGCGCGACCGCGCTGCTGGAGGAAGCGGGCTGGGTGCCGGGCGACGACGGGCTCTTGCGCAACGAAACGGGCCGCACGCTGGAGGTGGAGTTCCTGAACGCAGGCCCGCTCTTCGACCGGATCATCAATCCTTACGTCGAGAACCTGCGCGCCATCGGCATCGACGCGCGGATGACCCGCGTGGACGGGGCGCAGATGAACCAGCGCCAGCGCGACGCGGATTTCGACATCCTGACCGATCATTTCCCGATGAGCTACGAGCCGGGCACCAGCCTGCGGCAGTATTTCGGCTCGATCGGCGCGGACGAGAGCCTGTTCAACGTGGCGGGCCTTGCCGATCCGGCAATCGATGAATTGCTGGAAACCGTGATCCGCGCCGAGACCCGCGAGGAGATGGAGGTCGCCACCCGCGCGCTGGACCGCGTGCTGCGCAGCCTGCGCATCCGGGTGCCGCAGTGGTTCAGCGACTCGAGCTGGGTCGCCTATTACAACCACTACCGCTACCCCGAGACGCTGCCGCCCTACGGCATCGGCTACCTCGATTTCTGGTGGGTCGACCCCGAGGCCGAGCAGGCCTTGCGCGATCAGGGCGTTCTGTAACCGCTGATGGGTGCCTATATCCTCAGACGGCTGTTGCTGATGATCCCCACGCTGTTGGGGATCATGGTGATCAACTTCGCGCTGACGCAATTCGTGCCGGGCGGGCCGGTGGAACAGGTCATCGCCCAGCTCGAGGGCGAGGGCGATGTCTTCGCCGGTATCTCGGGCGGCGGTGGCGACGGTGGCGCGATCGAGATGGAGAACACCGACTACCAGGGCGCACGCGGCCTGCCGCCGCAGTTCCTGGATGAGTTGCGCATCCAGTTCAATTTCGCGCGCATCGTCTGCGAGGAGGGGTTCACCGGGGTTCCCGACCTGGATGAAGAGGCCTGTGTCGCCGAGGACATTCCGGGCGTCGAACGCTTCTTCCTGATGATGTGGGATTACATGCGCTTCGATTTCGGCGAGAGCTACTTCCGCTCGATCTCGGTCATCGACCTCGTTCTGGAAAAGATGCCGGTCTCGATCTCGCTGGGGCTCTGGTCGACGCTGATCGCCTATCTCGTGTCGATCCCGCTGGGCATCCAGAAGGCCACGCGCGACGGGTCGAAGTTCGACACATGGACGAGCGGGGTCATCATCGTGGCCTACGCGATCCCCGGGTTCCTCTTTGCGATCCTGTTGCTGATCGTCTTCGCGGGCGGGCGGTATTTCCAGATCTTCCCCTTGCGCGGCCTGACCTCGGACGGGTGGGAGGACATGACGCTGATCCAGCAGATCGGCGATTACTTCTGGCACATCACGCTGCCGGTGCTGGCCTCGACCATCTCGGCCTTCGCCACGCTGACGCTGCTGACGAAGAACTCCTTCCTCGACGAGATCAAGAAGCAATACGTGATGACCGCGCGGGCCAAGGGCTTACGCGAATCCCGCGTGCTTTACGGCCATGTCTTCCGCAACGCGATGCTGATCGTGATCGCGGGCTTTCCCGCCGTCTTCGTCGGCGTCTTCTTCGGCGGCTCGCTGATCATCGAGACGATCTTCTCGCTCGACGGTCTCGGGCGGCTGGCCTTCGAGGCCGCTGTCAGCCGGGATTACCCGGTGATCTTCGGAACGCTCTTCGTCTTCGGGCTGATCGGCCTTTTCGTGAACATCCTGTCGGACCTGATGTATGTCTGGATCGACCCCCGGATCGACTTCGAGACGCGGGAGACCTGAGATGGCGATGCCCGACGTCCCCCCGCGCAGCCCCGATCCGCTGCCCCCTGTCGCTGCCCCGCCCGTTCGGCGCGGATGGCTGTCGCCGCTCAACCGCCGCCGGTGGGAGAACTTCAAGGCGAACCGCCGCGCGCTCTGGTCGCTGTGGATCTTCGGCATTCTCTACGGGCTGAGCCTGTTCGCCGAGGTCATCGCCAATGACCGGCCGATCCTCGTGCAATACCAGGGCGGCTATTACACGCCGATCTTCAACTTCTACCCCGAGACCGCGTTCGGCGGCGATTTCCGGACCGAAGCGGTCTACCGCGATGTCGAGGTCCAATGCCTGATCGTGTCGGGGGGGCTTGAGGACTGCTGGGACGACCCCGAGGGCGTGATCGAAGAGGTGCAGGAGACCGGCGCCTTCGGCGGCACCGAGGTGCAGGAGGGCTGGCTGCTCTGGCCGCTCATTCCCTACAGCTACAACACCGTCAACGACATCGGTCGCGCGGCCCCCTCTCCGCCCGATGCGGATCACTGGCTGGGCACCGACGACACCGCGCGCGACGTGCTGGCGCGCGTGATCTACGGCTTCCGGCTGTCGGTGAGTTTCGCGCTTGTCGTGACCTTCCTGACCTCGGTCATCGGCATCGCGGCGGGGGCGGCGCAAGGGTATTACGGCGGCTGGCTCGACCTGATCTTCCAGCGGGTGATCGAGATCTGGAACTCCACCCCCAGCCTTTACATCATCATCATCATATCCGCGATCTTCGTGATGGATTTCTGGCTGCTCGTCTTCCTCATGGTGCTGTTCGGGTGGACGGGGCTGGTGGGCGTGGTGCGGGCCGAATTCCTGCGGGCGCGCAACTTCGAATATGTCCGCGCGGCGCGTGCGCTTGGTGTCGGAAACGGCACGATCATGTTCCGGCACGTGTTGCCCAATGCGATGGTGGCGACGCTGACCTTCCTGCCCTTCATCGTGACGGGCACGATCGGGGGGCTTGCCTCGCTCGACTTCCTCGGCTTTGGCCTGCCCTCCTCGGCCCCGTCGCTCGGCGAGATGACCTTGCAGGCGAAGAACAACCTGCAGGCGCCCTGGCTGGGCTTCACCGCCTTCTTCACCTTTGCGATCATGCTGTCGCTGCTGGTTTTCATCTTCGAGGGCATCCGCGACGCCTTCGACCCGCGCAAGACCTTCGTCGCCTCCGCCGCACCCGACGCGGATGAGGTGGCGGCGACCGAAGCGGAGGCGCGCTGATGTCCGATCCGATCCTTCAGGCCCGTGACCTGTCCATCCGCTTCGGCGCGACCCACGCGGTGCGCGGTGTCTCGTTCCATGTCGACAAGGGCGAGACCGTCGCGCTGGTGGGCGAAAGCGGCTCGGGCAAGTCGGTCACGGCGCTGTCGACGGTGGACCTGATCCCCGGCGCGCCCGAGATCACCGGCTCGGTCACCTATGACGGGCAGGAGATGGTGGGCGCGGACGAGGGCCTGCTCAGGCACATCCGCGGCAACGAGATCAGCTTCATCTTCCAGGAGCCGATGACCTCGCTCAACCCGCTGCACACGCTGGAAAAGCAGATCACCGAAAGCCTGATGCTGCACCAGGGGCTGCGCGGGGCGGCGGCGCAGGCGCGGGTGGTGGAGCTGTTGCACAAGGTCGGCATCCGCGACCCCGAAAGTCGGCTGGGCGCTTACCCGCACCAGCTGTCGGGCGGGCAGCGGCAGCGCGTGATGATCGCCATGGCATTGGCGAACAACCCCAAGCTGCTGATCGCGGACGAGCCGACGACGGCGCTCGACGTGACGATCCAGGCGCAGATCCTGGATTTGCTGGCGGACCTCAAGCGCGACCTCGGCATGAGCCTGTTGTTCATCACCCATGACCTGACCATCGTGCGGCGGATCGCCGACCGGGTCTGCGTGATGCAGAACGGGGTGATCGTGGAACAGGGGCGCACCGCCGAGATCTTCGCCAACCCCAGCCACCCCTATACCCAGAAGCTTCTGGCGGCCGCGGCGACGGGCGGGCCTGACCCGGTTCCGGCGGACGCGCCCGAGGTGGTTTCGACCAGCGATCTGCGCGTGTGGTTCCCGATCCAGCGCGGGTTCCTGCGCCGCACGGTGGGCCATGTGAAGGCGGTGAATGCCGCGACGCTCAGCGTTCGCGCGGGCGAGACCGTGGGGGTCGTCGGCGAAAGCGGGTCCGGCAAGACGACGCTGGCGCTTGCGATCATGCGGCTGATCTCCTCGCAGGGGCCGGTGATCTTCATGGGGCGCGACGTGCAGGGGCTGCATTCGCGCGAGCTGCGCCCGCTCAGGCGCGACATGCAGATCGTGTTCCAGGACCCGTACGGGAGCCTCAGCCCCCGGATGACGGTCGAGCAGATCGTGTCAGAGGGTCTGGCCGTGCATGGCGTGGGCCGCGAGGACCGGCGGCGTCAGGTGGCCGAGATCCTGGCCGAGGTGGGCCTCGACCCCGCGATGATGGACCGTTACCCGCACGAGTTTTCCGGCGGGCAGCGCCAGCGCATCGCCATCGCGCGCGCCATGATCCTGCGGCCCAAGCTGGTGGTGCTGGACGAGCCGACAAGCGCGCTCGACATGACGGTGCAGGTTCAGATCGTCGAGCTTCTGCGCAGGCTGCAGCGCAAGCATGGCATCGCGTATCTCTTCATCAGCCATGACCTGAAGGTCGTGCGCGCGCTGAGCCACAAGGTGATCGTCATGCGCAACGGCGACGTGGTGGAGACGGGCGAGACCGAGGCGCTGTTCCGCAATCCGCAGTCCGAGTACACGCGCGACCTGATGCGGGCGGCCTTCGGCGAGGCCTGGGCGGCCTGATCCCGAGGCGATCCTATCGATTGCATTGGTTGTCTTTGGCTATAATCTGTGCAACCTTCGATTGCATGACGCGCGATTGCATCACCCCGCCCACGCCCATGGCGTTGCGGGGGGTGCGGCCCGCCGGGCGGACCGTTCGGAGGGGGCCGTGCCCCCCTGCGCGCAAGGCCGGAGCCGACCCCACGCCGGTCGCCTCAGATCGCCGAGGAATGCCCTTCGGCGCGCATCTCGTATTCGTCGAAGGCCCGCGCGATCATCCGGGCCAGCGGCCGCCCCTCGGGCAGGATGTCGAAGCCCTCGGGCGTGATCCGAACCATGCCGGGGAACTGGTCGGCGGCGGCGGTGAACAGCTGCGACAGCCGCGTCGGCGGCAGGCGGAATTCCTGTGCGATCTGCCCGGCGTCGATGCGGAACTCGCACATCAGCATCTCGATCATGCGCGAGCGCAGCCGGTCCTCGCCCTTGAAGGCATGGCCGCGCCCGGTGGCCACCTCGCCCGCGCGGACGGCCTTTTGATAGGCGGCGGTGGAACTGGCGTTCTGCGCGTAACCTTGCGGGAACCGCGAGATGGCCGAGGCTCCGAGGCCGATCAGCACGTCGCAGGTGTCATCGGTGTAGCCCTGGAAGTTGCGCCGCAGGTGCCCCGAGCGCGCGGCCACAGCCATGCTGTCCTCGGGCTTGGCGAAATGGTCGATGCCGATCTCCTGGTAACTGTCCCACAGGAACAGGCGGCGCGCGGTCTCGAACAGCGTGAGGCGTTCCTCGGGCGTGGGCAGCGCGTCGGTCGGGATCATCGCCTGGCGCTTGGCCATCCAGGGGACATGCGCGTAGCCGTAGAGCGCGACCCGGTCGGGCGAGAGCGACAGAAGCATCTGCACCGACTCGGAAATCCGCTGCTGGCTCTGGTGCGGCAGGCCGAAGAGGATGTCGGCGTTCAGCGAGTGGATGCCGGCCTTGCGCAGCGCCTCGACCGCGGTGCGGGTGACCTCGTAGCCCTGGATGCGGCCGATGATCTTCTGGATGTCGGGATCGAAATCCTGCACCCCGATGGAGGCGCGGTTCATCCCCGCCGCCGCCAGCGCGGCGATGCGCGCCTCGTCGATCTCGTTCGGGTCGATCTCGACCGAGAACTCGGCATCGGGGGCCATGTCGAAGGACGCCCGGATCGTGTCGGCAAGCGCCGTCATCATCTCGGGCGACAGAAGCGTCGGCGTGCCGCCGCCCCAGTGCAGGCGGGCGACCGTCACCCCTTCGGGCAGGCGCGCGCCCATGGCGCGGATTTCCTGCATCAAGGTCTCGACATAGGCGCGGACGGGCTCGTCCGAGCGCACGCCCTGCGTGCGGCAGGCGCAGAACCAGCACAACCTGCGGCAGAAGGGCACATGCAGGTAGAGCGAGACCCCCGCACCCGGCCGGATCGCATCGATCCAGTCAAGCAGGACAGGGCCGGACACGTCGTTCGAGAACTTCGTGGCGGGCGGGTAGCTGGTGTAGCGCGGGACCTTCGCGTCGAAGAGACCCATGCGGCGAAGTTGATTGACGTGTTCCATTGCCTTACGCTTAACCCCGAAACGCGCAGCTTGACCTTGACCCAGATCAAGCACAGCCCGACAGCCGAGAGGCGGAAGGGATAAGGACCATGCCCCAGAGACAACTCGCCTTTCCGCAAGTGGACTGTGCCGATTGCCCGATCCGGCACCGCGCCGTGTGCGCCCGCTGCGAGAGCGACGAACTCGAGCATCTCGAGGCGATCAAGTATTACCGCAACTACGAGGCCGGGCAGACCATCGTCTGGGCGGGCGACAAGATGGATTTCGTGGCCTCCGTGGTGCATGGCGTCGCGGCCCTGTCGCAGACCATGGAGGATGGCCGCCGCCAGATGGTCGGCCTTCTGCTGCCGTCGGATTTTCTCGGCCGTCCGAACCGCGAGCGCGCGACCTATGACGTGACCGCCACGACCGACCTGCAGCTGTGCTGTTTCCGCCGTGTGCCTTTTCACGACATGCTGTCGACCAACGCCCATGTCAGCCAGCGCCTGCTCGAGATGACGCTGGACGAACTGGACGCGGCGCGGGAATGGATGCTGCTTCTGGGGCGCAAGACCGCGCGCGAGAAGATCGCAAGCTTCCTGTCGATCATCGCGCGGCGCGATGCGACCATCAACCAGAACGCGAAAAGCGGCGAGGTCGCCTTCGACCTGCCACTGACGCGCGAAGCGATGGCCGATTACCTGGGGCTGACGCTCGAGACGGTGAGCCGCCAGATGTCGGGCCTGAAGCGTGACGGGGTGATCCGGCTGGAGGGCAAGCGCCACATCGTGATCCCGGATTTCGACGTGCTGATGGATGAAACCGGCGACGACGCGGACGGCGGCGTGTTCTGAGGCGACGTCAGCCGCGCGACAGCGCGACCACGGGCGGGGCACCCCAGACGGTGCTCCCATCGGCCAGAACCCAGTTCGGGCGCGACGGCACCGGCAGCCGGATCTCCATCCCGTTCCAGCGGTAGACATGGTCGCGGCCATGGGCGAGCGCCACGCGCCACCCCGGCACCGGGTTCAGGGCGGCGTGAACGTCGCTGCGCCCCGCTTTCTTGAAATGCGCGATGTCCCAGTCGTCGACCCTGTCGCCCAGCCGGGTGCGCACCCAGCAATGCATCCCGGCAGCGATGCCGTCGGGATTGTCGTCGAAGAAATAGCAGGTGAGATAGGCCGCCTCGTACCCGGCAACGCGCAGGGCGGCCATCAGGTAGGTGTTGATGTCGATGCAATTGCCCACGGCGCAGGCGACGGCCGGAATGGCGTCATGGCCGGTATACCAGCGCTCTGCCCCCTCGACCGCGCCATAGGTGAAGCGTTGCGCGGTATCGAGGACGATGGCCTCGACCCCCGGCAGACCGCCGCCGGCTGCGTCCGCGAGGGCCTGGGCGTCTCGGGCGAGGTCCTCGGCAGCGGCGCGGTGAGGGCCGGGTTCCGGCACCCATGCCGTGGGGTCGAGTGTTGCGGGCCGATCCGACACGACGTGGCGCAGGCGCGCAACCGCGTCGGGGTGCGGTGGGGTCAGGAAGGCGGCGGTCTGCGCGGTCCGCTCTTCGCGCAGAAGGCTGGCGGCCCAGCCGTCGGGCAGGTCCAGCCCTTCGACCCGCTGGAACTCGGTGTCGATGCCAAGCGGAACCAGAAGGCCGATGGCGTCGTAATGCCGCGCGGTGTCCGTCATCTCGACCGTGACGATGGTGCTGGCCATGGCTGTTTGTCCCGATGTCGTTGACCTTGCCGCCGCACTAAAGAACCGACGTGACGATCAGGTGTCATCGGGCGACGAAAAACGACCCGCCGACAGCGGGGCGTTCCTCGGTCCGGGCAGTCGGTGTCAATGCGCCATGAACACGGGCACCCTGGCGTGTTCCAGCATGTTGCGCGTCGCCCCGCCCAGGATCGCCTCGCGGAAGCGGGAGTGACCGTAGGCCCCCATCACCAGCAGGTCGGCGTCGAGGTCGGCGACATGGCGCGCGATCACCTCGGAGACGCGCGGCAGGGTCTGGGCGAGGATCGCCACCTCGACGCTGACGCCGTGGCGACTGAGCATCCGGCTCAGTTCCGCGCCGGGGTCTGACGACTCCGTGCTGTGGCGCTCGGGGGCCACGATGCAGATGCTCACCTCCTCGGCGGCCTGCAGCAGCGGCAGCGCGCGGCGGATCGAGGCCATCGCCTCGGCCGACTCGTTCCAGGCCACGACCACGCGCCGTGGCTTGACCGGCACCGGCTTGCCCTCGGCCAGCACGACCACCGGGGCATTGCCCTGGAACATGGCCGCTTCGACCATGACGGGCGCGTCGGCATATTGCCCTTCGCCATAGGGCTTGGGCAGGATCACGAGATCGGCGAAGCGCGCGCGGCGGGCGACCAGCCCCGAGACCGAGGCCGATTGCGCCACCATCGCATCAATCCCCCACGAGATATCGCTGCGCTCGAGGATGCGGCGGGCCGCGGCCTCGATCTCGGTCGCCTCGGCCTGGGCCTGGGCGATGGTCTCGTCATGCATCAGCGCAGTCGCACCGGCAAAGTAATACCCCGTCTGGGTGCGGTCGACGCCAAGGCAGAGCACGTCGAGATGCGCCCCGGAGGCGCTGGCGAAAGCGGCGGCGGCATCGAGCACCGCGTCGGCGTCCTTGGCGTCGGCAAGAACGGTCAGGATGGATCTGTAGGCCATGGATTCCTCCCTCGGATGGGCTCTGACCCAGCCTAGGCCCGAGGCAGGTCGCCGCACCTTGACCTGCATCAACCGGGCAAAGCGTTGCGTTTGACATGGATCAAGGCTCCGTCCGGGCCCTTCCGCGATGTGAGGGGCAGATGGAACAGCCCCGGACGGCTTTCGAGTCGGAACCGGGGCATCACGAAGGGACGATCAATGCTTGATTATGTGAAGCTCCTGATCCTCGGCCTTGTCGCGGTCTGTGCCGCGATCGCGGCCAACTACGCACGGGACGTGGCCTACCTGGTCCACGCCCTGCTGATCATGGGCGCCGCGGCCATCACGTTCGTGGTGGTGCTGCGCCGGACGGGCGAGGCCAAACTGCCCGCGCCCGCCAACGAATACATGGACGGACCTGTCAAGGCCGCGGCGATCGCCACGGCCTTCTGGGGGGTCGTGGGCTTCCTCGCCGGTGTCTACATCGCGTTTCAGCTGGCCTTTCCGGTGCTGAATTTCGATTGGGCGCAGGGCTATCTCAACTTCGGGCGGCTGCGCCCGCTGCACACCTCGGCGGTGATCTTCGCCTTCGGCGGCAACGCGCTTCTGGCCGCGAGCTTCTACATCGTGCAGCGGACATCGGCCGCACGGCTGTGGGGCGGCAACCTCGCGTGGTTCGTGTTCTGGGGCTACCAGCTCTTCATCGCCATGGCCGCGACCGGCTACCTGCTGGGCTCGACCCAGGGCCAGGAATACGCCGAGCCCGAATGGCTCACCGACCTGTGGCTGACGATCGTCTGGGTCGCCTTCCTGCTGCTCTACGTCGGCACGCTACTGAAGCGGAAAGAACCGCATATCTACGTCGCCAACTGGTTCCTGCTGTCCTTCATCGTCACCGTGGCGATGCTGCATGTGGTCAACAACCTGCAGATCCCGGTGTCGCTCTTCGGCTCGGCCTCGGTCACCGTGATGTCGGGCGTGCAGAACGCGATGACGCAATGGTGGTATGGCCACAACGCCGTGGGCTTCTTCCTGACCGCGGGCTTCCTGGGGATGATGTATTACTTCATCCCGAAGCAGGCCGAGCGCCCGGTCTACTCCTACAAGCTGTCGATCATCCACTTCTGGGCGCTGATCTTCCTCTATATCTGGGCGGGTCCGCACCACCTGCACTACACCGCGCTGCCCGACTGGGCCTCGACGCTGGGGATGGTGTTCTCGATCGTGCTGTGGATGCCCAGCTGGGGCGGCATGATCAACGGCCTGATGACGCTGTCGGGGGCGTGGGACAAGCTGCGCACGGACCCCGTGCTGCGGATGATGGTCACCTCGGTCGCCTTCTACGGCATGTCGACCTTCGAAGGGCCGATGATGTCGATCCGCGCGGTCAACAGCCTGTCGCACTACACCGACTGGACCATCGGCCACGTGCATTCCGGTGCGCTGGGATGGAACGGCATGATCACCTTCGGGATGCTCTACTACCTGTTCCCGAAGCTCTGGGGCCGTGCCTCGCTCTACAGCGTGCGGGCGGTCAGCTGGCACTACTGGTTGGCCACCATCGGCATCGTGCTCTACGCGGCCTCGATGTGGGTGACCGGCATCATGGAAGGCCTGATGTGGCGTGAAGTCGATGCGCAAGGGTTCCTCGTGAACTCCTTCGCAGACACCGTCGCCGCGAAATTCCCGATGTACGTGGTGCGGGGTCTCGGCGGGGTGATGTTCCTCGGCGGTGCGCTGATCATGTGCTGGAACCTCTGGATGACCGTGACGAAGGGTGCCGTCCGCAAGGACGCCCCCATCGCGGCACCGGCAGAATAAGGAGGGCCTGACAGATGGCACTTGAAGGTCACAAGAAGATCGAAACCAACGCGACCCTCCTTCTGACGCTCAGTTTCCTGGTCGTCACCATCGGGGGCATCGTGGAAATCGCGCCGCTCTTCTACCTCGAGAACACGATCGAGGACGTGGAAGGCATGCGCCCCTACTCGCCGCTGGAGCTTGCGGGCCGGGAGATCTACGTGCGGGAGGGTTGCTACGTCTGCCACAGCCAGATGATCCGCCCGATGCGCGACGAGGTGGAACGCTACGGCCACTACAGCCTTGCTGCCGAAAGCCAGTATGACCACCCGTTCCAGTGGGGCTCGAAGCGGACGGGGCCCGACCTCGCCCGCGTCGGCGGGCGCTACTCGGACGAATGGCACGTCGACCACTTCACCAGCCCGCAATCGGTGGTGCCGGAGTCTGTGATGCCGGCCTATGCCTATCTCGCCGACACCGTGCTGCGGCCCACCTACATCGCCGATCTGATGGAGACGCACCGGATGGTGGGTGTCCCCTACACCGACGAGATGATCGCCGAGGCGCAGGTGGATTTCATCCAGCAGGCCACCGATTTCGGCGATCCGGGCGTGGTGGAACGCTATCCCGGCGCGCAGCAGCGCGACTTCGACGGGCAGCCGGAAGTCACCGAGATGGATGCGCTCATCGCCTACATGCAGATGCTCGGGACGCTGGTCGATTTCTCGACCTTCGCCCCCGAGGAAGCCCTGGCAAGCCGGTAAGGGAGGGTCCGACAGATGGAAGACACCTATACCGTCCTGCAGGTGATCGCCCGGAGCTGGGGGGCCATGTTCATGCTTCTCGTGTTCCTCGGCGTGATCCTCTTCACGTTGCGACCGGGTAGCCGGAAGGTCCACCGCGACACCGCGAATATCCCGTTCCGTTACGATGACCGCCCGATGAGCGACGATGACGCCCCGGCGCAGTCCCGCCAGTTCAAGGAGGCGCGGCAATGACCGACACCAAGACCCCCCATGCCGAAGAGCAGAAGCTGCTTGCCGGCGACCCCGAGACGACCGGCCATTCCTGGGACGGCATCAAGGAGTTCAACAACCCGCTGCCGCGCTGGTGGCTCTGGACCTTTTACGCCACGATCGTCTGGGCGCTGATCTACACGGTGCTCTACCCGGCATGGCCCATGGTCAACGGGGCGACGCCCGGCATCCTGGGCTTCTCGACGCGGGCCAACGTGGCCGAGGACATCCAGCGCTTCGACGACATGAACGCCGACGTTCGCGCGCGCATCACCGAGGTCGAACTGGCCGCCATCACCCCCGACGAGAACCCGGATCTCTACAATTACGCGATCCAGGGCGGGGCGGCGACCTTCGCCACCTGGTGCTCGCAGTGCCACGGATCGGGGGCTGCCGGCGTGCAGGCCTCGGGCTACCCGAACCTGCTCGATGACGACTGGCTCTGGGGCGGCACGATCGACGACATCCACTACACGATCAGCCACGGCATCCGGAACGAGGACGATCTCGACGCCCGCTATTCCGAGATGACCGCCTTCGAGGGCATCCTCTCGGACGAGGAGATCGCCCAGGTCGTGCAATATGTCCGCAACATCTCGGGGCAGGAGGCGGATGCCACCCTCGCCTCGGCGGGCGAGAGCGTCTTTCTCGACAATTGCGCGGCCTGTCACATGGATGACGGCACCGGCGACCGGTTCCTTGGCGCGCCGAACCTGACGGATGCGATCTGGCTTTACGGCGGCTCGGAAGCGGCCATCGAAGAGACCGTCCGGCATTCCCGCTTCGGCGTGATGCCGCCCTGGTCGGCGGATGCCTCGCCCGCGGGGCGCCTCTCCGAGGCCGAGGTCCGCTCCGTCTCGGTTTATGTCCATTCCCTCGGCGGCGGCGAATAAGCCGCCGAGGCACGGTTTCCGCTGACCCCTCCCGGTTGGCGGAACGGCACCGGTCCCGGTCCTGTTCGCGCGTTTCCTACGGGACCGGTGCCACCAATTAGCCCGTCCCGCCGCCCCGAAAAGGGCGCGCGGGGCGCGGTTCTTTCGGGCCCCGCCCGCCCCCGCCATGCGACATCATGTGACGCGGTCAATCTCGTGCACCGCGAAGCGTTTGATCCACGTCAAGGAGGAGGCGCGCAGCCTCCCATAGACAGAGCCTGCGCAGGACCACCCAGATTCCAGGAGTCACATCGTCATGAGTGCCACCGAAGAGCCGCAAAAGCTCTACGCCGCCCGTGAGCCCGTCTTTCCCAAGCGTGTCTCGGGGACGTTCCGCAATCTGAAGTGGATCATCCTTCTGGTGACGCTGGGCATCTATTACATCACCCCCTGGATCCGCTGGGACCGCGGCCCGGAACTGCCCGACCAGGCGGTTCTGCTGGACCTTGCGAACCGGCGGTTCTTCTTCTTCTGGATCGAGATCTGGCCGCACGAATTCTACTTCGTCGCGGGGCTGCTGATCATGGCGGGGCTCGGCCTGTTCCTGTTCACCTCGGCGCTGGGCCGGGTCTGGTGCGGCTATTCCTGCCCGCAGACGGTGTGGACCGACCTGTTCTTCACTGTCGAACGCTGGATCGAGGGCGACCGCAACGCCCGCCTGCGGCTGTGGAACGCCAAGTGGGATATCCGCAAGTGGCGGCTTCGCCTGACCAAATGGGCGGTCTGGCTGGTGATCTCGGTGGCGACCGGCGGGGCCTGGGTGTTCTATTTCGCCGATGCGCCGACATTGCTGGTCGACCTGGTCACCGGGCAGGCGGCGATGGTCGCCTATGCGACGGTCGGCATCCTGACGGCCACGACCTTTGTCTTCGGCGGGTTCATGCGCGAGCAGGTCTGCATCTACATGTGCCCCTGGCCGCGCATCCAGGCCGCGATGATGGACGAGGACACGATCACGGTCGCCTACCGCGACTGGCGGGGCGAGCCGCGCGGCAAGGGCAAGACGCGCGAGACCCTCGGCGACTGCATCGACTGCAACGCCTGCGTCAACGTCTGCCCGGTGGGGATCGACATCCGCGACGGCCAGCAGCTCGAGTGCATCACCTGCGCACTCTGCATCGACGCCTGCGACGACATCATGGCCAAGGTCGGCAAGCCGCGCGGGCTGATCGACTACATGGCCCTGACCGACGAGGCGAACGAGCGTGCGGGCAACCCCAGGAAATCCGTGTGGAAGCACATCTTCCGCCTGCGCACGATCATCTACACCGTGCTGTGGTCGGCCATCGGCGTCGGCCTGACGGTGATGCTCTTCATCCGGTCGGACATCGACATGACGGTCGCGCCCGTGCGCAACCCGCAATTCGTCGTGTTGTCGGACGGGTCGATCCGCAACACCTATGACGTGCGGATCCGCAACATGACCCATGACGAAAGCCTCTTCCAGGTCACGGTCGTGTCGGACGCGTCGCTGCAGGTCGAGCTGGAGGGGCAGGAGGGCAACACCGTGCCCGTCCCGCTCGACACGACCTACCTGCAGCGCGTCTATGTCACCGCGCCCGCCGGCAGCCCCGCGGCCGAGGCCGAGCGGACCGATTTCCGCTTCTGGGTCGAGGACCTGGGCACCAACACGCGAACCCATACGGACACCACGTTCTTCGGGAGGGACACGGAATGAGTGCGGATGCGACCATGCGCGAGACTGACAGGGCCGGGGGCCGCAAGCTGACCGGCTGGCATGTGCTGGCGATCTTCGTCGGCGGGTTCGGCCTGATCATCGGGGTCAACCTGTTCATGGCCTTCAGCGCCGTCTCGACCTTCCCCGGAATGGAGGTCTCCTCGAGCTACGCCGACAGCCAGACCTTCGACGAACGCCGCGACGCGCAGGAGGCGCTGGGATGGCACGCGAGCATCGAGATCCCCGGCGACGGCACGCTGGTCCTGAACCTGGTGGATGACGCGGGCGCGCCCGTCGCCCCCGCCGAACTGACCGCTCTGCTGACCCGGCCCACGAACCAGACCGACGACCAGCTGCTCGTGCTCGAGCGCGTCAACGGCGCCTTCGTTGCGCCCGTCACGCTGGGCGACGGGATGTGGCGTCTGCGCCTGACCGGCACGGCGCGGGACGGCACCGATTACCGGCACAACATCACCTTCCGCCATTTCGATTGAGGGGGCCGCGGTGACCGCCACCTTCGAGCATTCCCGACCGTCGGCCTGCCCGGCCTGTTCCGCCGCCCCCGCCGCCGAGGAACTGGCGGGCAAGCCCGTGGACGCGACGCTGATGCTGTCGCTGCCGGGCATCCATTGCGCGGGCTGCATCTCGGGGGTGGAACGCGCGCTGACCGCCTTGCCGGGGGTGCGGGACGCGCGGGTGAACCTGACGCTGCGCCGCGCCGCCGTGGAGGCGGGACCGGAGGTGACGGCCGAGGCGCTCTGCGAGGTGCTGGAGCGCGCGGGCTACGAGGCGCATGAGCTCGACCCCGGCGTGCTGGCCACCACCGCCGCCGACCGGCAGGGCCGCGACCTGCTGATGCGGCTGGCCGTGGCCTTCTTCGCCATGATGAACGTCATGCTGCTGTCGGTCGCCGTCTGGTCGGGGGCCGAGGGCGTGACCCGCGACATGATGCACTGGATCAGCGCGCTGATCGCCATTCCCGCCGTCGTCTTCGCCGGGCGGCCCTTCTACGTTTCGGCCTGGAGCGCGCTGAGGGCGCGGCGGCTGAACATGGACGTGCCGATCACGCTGGCCATCGCGCTGGCGATGGGCACCTCGCTTTACGAGACGATCCTCTCGGGGCACCACGCCTATTTCGACGCGGCGGTGATGCTGTGCTTCTTCCTGCTGGGTGGCCGTTACCTCGACCACCGCACCCGCGCCTCGGCGCGCTCGGCAGCGCAGGAACTGGCCGCGCTGGAAGTGCCGCGCGCCTTGCGCGTGAGTGCCGCGGGGGAAGAGACCGTTTCGGTCGCCGAGCTGCGCGCGGGCGATATCGTCCGGGTGAAACCCGGCGGGCGCATCCCCGTCGACGGCCGCGTGATCGCGGGCCAGTCCGAGATCGACCGCAGCCTGATGACCGGCGAGAGCCTGCCCGCCTTCGCGGGCGAGAACAGCATGGTCAGCGCGGGCGAGGTGAACCTGACCGGCCCGCTGACCGTCGAGGTGATGGCCGCAGGGCAGGACACGGCGCTGCACCGCATCGCCGATCTCGTCGCCGTGGCCGAGGCCGGGCGCAACAATTACACCTCGCTCGCCGACCAGGCGGCGAAGCTCTATGCGCCGGGGGTGCATATCCTGTCCTTCGTCTCGGCGGTGGGGTGGTATCTCTACACGCAGGACCTGCGCGTGGCGCTGAACATCGCGGCCGCGGTTCTCATCATCACCTGCCCCTGCGCGCTGGGGCTGGCCGTGCCCGCCGTGACCACCGCCGCCTCGGGGCGGCTGTTCCGCAAGGGCCTCCTGATCAAGGACGGCACGGCGCTGGAGCGGCTGGCCGAGGCCGATACGGTCGTCTTCGACAAGACCGGCACGCTGACCAACGGCGCGCCCACGCCGCGGGAGCTTGACCGCCTGCCGGAGGAGGCCGCGCGCGTCGCACTGGCGCTGGCGCGGGGCTCGTCGCATCCGCTGGCCGAAAGCCTCGCCCGCGGGCTGGCCGCGCGCGGGCTGCGCCCGGCCCATGTCGAGGGGCTGCGCGAGGTGCCGGGCTTCGGCGTGGAAGGCACCTGGCGCGGGGCGCGCGTGCAGCTTGGCCGCGCCGCATGGGTCGGGGCCGAGGCCCCCGCCGAGACCGCGACCTTCCTCAGGATCGGCGACGGCGCGCCGCGGGCCATCGCCTTCTCCGATACGCTTCGCGAGGGCGCGGAGGACGTGGTGCAGGCGCTGAAGGCCCAGGGCAAGCGCGTGATCCTGCTGTCGGGCGACACGCAGGCCGCCGTCACTCGCTTCGCCGCACGCATCGGCATCGACGAGGTCATCGCCGAGGCGCTGCCGCAGGAAAAGGCCGCGCTGGTGGCAGACCTGTCGGCGGAGGGGGCCAGGGTGCTGATGGTGGGCGACGGGCTGAACGACACAGCGGCGCTGGCCGCGGCGCATGTGTCGATCTCGCCCGCCTCGGCGCTGGATGCGGCGCGCACGGCGTCCGACATGGTGCTGACGGGCCGCAGCCTTGCGCCCATCGCGGATGCGATGCGCACCTCGGTCTCGGCGCGGGCGCGGATCCGCGAGAACTTCACCATCGCCACGGTCTACAACGTGCTGGCGGTGCCGCTGGCGGTGGCGGGGCTCTGCTCGCCGCTGATCGCGGCCTTGGCGATGTCGATGTCGTCGATTACGGTGTCCTTGAACGCCCTGCGGTTGAAGTGAGCGCCTGATGGATATCCTCGGCCTGTTGATCCCGGTCAGCCTGTTTCTCGGGCTTGTCGGGCTCGTGGCCTTCTGGTGGATGCTGCGCAAGGGGCAGTTCGACGACCCCGACGGCGACGCCCATCGCATCCTGCGCGACGATTACGACGACAAGCCCAAGGGTTGAACCGGGCGCCATGCAGCGTCTTGCAAGACGCTGAACCAGAGCCTTGCAAGGCTCTGGCCAGCCTTTTGCAAAAGGCTGGAAAGGGTCTTGCAAGACCCTTGGCGCCTAGCCCGACGCCTTTTCCTTCGCGCGAGCGCGCAGGAGGGTGAAGACCCCCGCCGCCACCACCAGCCCCGCGCCGAGCGCCACGTTCCGTTCCAGCGTTTCGCCTAAGACGGTGATCCCCAGCGTCGTGGCAAAGACCAGCTGCAGGTAGGCGAAGGGCTGCACGGCGCTCGCCTCGGCGACCTCGTAGGCCTTGATCAACAGCCAGTGCCCCCCGGCCCCGGTCAGGCAGAGGATCGACATCCAGACCCAGTCGCCCGCGCTCATCGGTTCCCAGAACCAGATGCCGACCGCGGTCATGACGACCGCGCCCACGGTGCCGGTGTAGAAGAAGCTGACCGTCGTGGAATCCTTGCGCGACGCGTAACGCGTCAGCAAGCCGTAGAGCGCGAACATCAGCGCCGCAAGAAGCGCCACCAGCGCCTCGACCTGGAAGACGCGGAAGCCCGGTTGCAGGATGATAAGCACGCCGATGAAGCCCACGCCGATCGCCGTCCAGCGCCGCCAGCCGACCTGTTCACCCAGCACCGGCCCCGAGAGGGCCGCGACCAGAAGCGGGTAGCAGGTGAAGACCGCGTGGCTTTCGACGAGGCCGAGCAGGACGAAGGCCAGCACCATCACGCAGATCTCGATGGCCAGCAGCGCGCCGCGCGCAAGCTGCACCAGCGGCTGTTTCGTCGCCGCCGCGGCGCGCAGCCCGCCCGAGTGCCGGGCCGCGATGGCGATGACGAAGGCCGCGAAGAACCAGTAGCGGATCATCACAACCATCAGCACGTTGTATTCGCCGGCAAGGTGGCGGCTGATCCCGTCCTGCATGGCGAAGACGAAGGTCGTCGCCACCATCAGCCAGATCCCCAGCCGCGTGTTCTGCGCGCTCATGCCAGCCGCCCCCGGACCATGTGCCGTTTGCGCCCGTAGCCGGGGACGCGCGTGACTTCGAAACCTGCCTCTGTCAGCGCCGCGCGCACTGCGCCCGCCGCCGAATAGGTCGCGCAGGTGCCGCCCTGCACGGTGTGGCGCGCGACTGCCTGCAACAGCGAAGGCTCCCACAGCTCGGGGTTGCGCGCAGGCGCGAACCCGTCGAGGAACCAGGCGTCCGCCATGCCCTCCCACGCCGGCAGGGTGTCGCGCGCGTCACCGAAGACGATCCGCGCCGACAGGCTCGGCGTCTCGATCAGCCCGTCACCGTCCAGCGCCGCCGCGATGGCCGCGGCCAAGGGGGCGGCTTCGGGGAAGGCGGCAAGCGCGGCGCGTGCATCGCCGCCCGACAGGGGGAAGGCCTCGAAACTGGTGAAGCGCAGGGCACCGTCGAGGCCGGTGGCCTCCCACGCCAAGGCGGCGGCCACCAGGTTCAGCCCGGTGCCGAAGCCCAGTTCGGCGATGTGGAACCCCGGCCTGAGGCGCGCAGGCAGGTCGTTGCCTGCAAGGAAGACATGCCGCGTCTCGGCCAGCCCGTTCTCGAGCGAGAAGAACGGATCGTCGAAGCGACGTGAGACCGGCACGCCGCCTGCGCGCCAGTCGATCTCGTGTGTCGGGTGGTCCATGCCGCGCGGCTCGTCTAATCCTGCCCCGGAATCGGGCGGACACTGGTCCAGCTACGGGGGATTGGCAATGGCCGACATCAGGGTCTTCGGCGCGGGCATCTTCGGCCTTGCAATCGCCTGGGCCTGCGCCCGCCGCGGGGCCGCGGTCGAAGTGGTGGACCCGCATGGCATCGGCGCGGGTTCCTCCGGCGGGCTGGTGGGGGCACTCGCCCCGCATGTGCCGGAAAACTGGAACACCAAGAAACAGGTGCAGTTCGAGAGCCTCGATGCGGCCGAGGCCTTCTGGGCCGAGGTGGCCCGGACGGGCGGCGAAGACCCCGGCTATGCGCGCGGCGGGCGCTTGCAGCCCGTGACCGACGCGGCGGCGCTGGCGCTCGCCCGCGCACGCGAGGGGGGCGCGGCCGACCTCTGGCAAGGGAAGTATAGCTGGAGGGTCGTGCCCGAGGACGACTTCCCCGGCCTTCTCTCCAGCCCCACGGGTTGGGTGATCCACGACACGCTCAGCGCCCGGATGCACCCGCGCCGCGCCTGTGCGGCGCTGGCCGCGGCGATCTGGGCCAGGGGCGGACGGATCGTGCCCGTGCCGTCGCACGGCCCGGCGGTCGAGGTCTGGGCGACCGGGGCCGCCGGGCTGGCCGAGTTGACGCAGGCCCGCGGGCGGCTGGTCGGGCAAGGGATCAAGGGGCAGGCCGCGCTTCTGCGCGCCGATCTGCGCGACGCGCCGCAGCTTTTCGCCGAGGCGCTGCACATCGTGCCCCACGCGGACGGGACCACGGCCATTGGCTCCACCACCGAGCGCGATTACGACGACCCCACCGCCACCGATGCCCAGCTCGACGCGCTGGTCGAGACCGCCCGCCGCCTCTGCCCGGCCCTGCGCGCGGCACCCGTGATCGAGCGGTGGGCGGGCCTGCGCCCGCGCAGCCGCTCCCGCGCGCCGATGCTGGGGGCGCACCCGCTGCGCCCTGGCGCCTATATCGCCAATGGCGGCTTCAAGATCGGCTTCGGCATGGCCCCCGGCATCGCCGGGATGATGGCCGACCTCGTCCTCGACAGCACCGACCGCATCCCCGAGGCCTTCCGCCCCGAGGCGAGCCTTTAGGAGGCCGCCCGGCGCAGCCCCTCCATCAACTCGGTCAGAAGCTTCACCGGAATCTCGTTCACCAGCCGCCCCTCGGCGTCGAATTCCCGATCCGGGGCCGCGATCATCACCTCCGGCCCCGGCAGAACATGGGCGCGGAACGGGTTCATCGCGTGGCGCAGCGTCATCTGCGTGCGCTCACCGCCCGCGCGACCCGCCGCCGCCGAGAGGATCGCCACCGGCTTGTCGCGCCAGACCCCGCCCGGCACCCGGCTGACCCAGTCGAGCGCGTTCTTCAGAACACCCGACAGCGCCTTGTTGTATTCCGGGCCCGCGATCACCACCGCGTCGGCGGCCTTGATCTGGTCGGCAAGGCGCTGCACCTCGGGCGGGATGCCATGGGCCTCCTCGAGGTCGCCGTCATAGAGCGGCAGGCGCAGGTCGGCGTCGAGGAACTCGGCCGGATCGTACATCCGCGCAGCCTCGAGCATCAGCTTGCGGTTCCATGATGCCGCCCGCAGCGATCCGCAGATCCCCAGAAGTGTGCCGCTGGACATTCCCTGTCCCCTCCGTTCAAAACCGTTGCGCGGCATCTAGAACGGGAGGAGGCCATGTCCAAGCGCCACGGGGGAAAGATCCTGGCCGACCAGCTGGCGATCAACGGGGTGGCCCGCGTCTTCTCGGTGCCGGGCGAAAGCTTTCTCGCCGCGCTCGACGGGCTTTATGATCACGACATCCAGAATGTCGTCTGCAGGCAGGAGGGCGGCGCGGCCATGATGGCCGAAGCGCATGGAAAGCTGACCGGCACACCCGGCGTGCTGTTCGTGACCCGCGGCCCGGGGGCGACCAATGCCGCCTCGGGGCTGCATGTGGCGATGCAGGACAGCACGCCGATGGTGGTCTTCGTCGGACAGGTGGCGCTGCGCGACCGCGACCGCGGCGCCTTCCAGGAGGTGGATTACCGCCGCTTCTTCTCGCCGCTGGTGAAATGGGTAGCCGAGGTGGAAACCACCGCGCGCCTGCCCGAATACATCGCCCGCGCCTTCCATGTCGCGCAGTCGGGCCGCCCCGGCCCCGTGGTGCTGGCACTGCCCGAGGATGTGCTGTCGGCCGAGGCCGATGTCCCCGACCTCGGGCCGGCGACCCTGCCGCAACAGCCGGTCGACCCGGCCACGGCCCATGCGCTGCTCGACCGGCTGCTCGCCCATGATCGCCCGATGATCGTCGCAGGCGGGCCGGGCTGGTCGGCGCAGGCGCAGGCGGACCTGCAGGCGCTGGCCGAGGCCACCGGCCTGCCCGTGGCCGTCACCTTCCGGCGGCAGGATCATGTCGACAACGGCCACCCGAACTACATCGGCGATCTCGGCGTCGGTATGAACCCGAAGCTGGGCCAGCGCCTGCGCGCGGCCGACGCGCTATTGATCCTCGGCGCCAGGATGGGCGAGACGGCGACGAACGGCTACACGCTCATCGACCCTGCCGATCCGGGCAAGACGATCCTGCACGTCCACCCCGACCCCGACGAGATCGGCACGGTCTACCAGCCCAGCGCCAGCCTCGCCGCGCCCGCCCCCGCGGTTCTCGCCGCCCTGCGCGGAGCCAATGGCCGGATCAAGGACCCCGCCTGGACGGAACGCGCGCGCGCGGACTACGAAGCCTGGCAGGTGCCGCAGGAAACCCCCGGCGCGGTGAAGATGGAACAGGTCGTGCGCGCCGTCTCCGATCGCTACGAAGGCCGCGCGCTCTACACCAACGGGGCGGGCAATTACGCGGCGTTCCTGCACCGCTACGCCCGCTACCGCGGCTACAGGACGCAAGTGGCCCCCACCTCGGGCTCGATGGGCTACGGTCTGCCCGCCGCCATCGCGGCGAAACTGCAGCACCCCGACCGCCCGGTGATCTGCTTCGCCGGCGACGGCTGCCTGCAGATGACCCTGCAGGAGCTGTCGACCGCGCGCCAATACGGTGCCGACATCACCGTGATCATCGCCAACAACGGCCGCTACGGCACGATCCGGATGCACCAGGAAAACCACTACCCCGGCCGCGTCTCGGGAACCGAGCTGTTCAACCCCGATTACGTGCAGCTCGCGGCCAGCTACGGCGGCACCGGCCACCGGATCACCGCGATGGACGATCTCGCCCCGGCCCTCGACGCCGCCGACACGGGCGGCCTTCACCTCATCGAACTGGTCCTCGACCCGACGATGCTGAGCACCACGAAATCCCTCTGACCGCATCTTCATCCTTCAAATATGGCGGGGGGAATCCCGAAGGGATGGGGGGCGGAGCCCCCCGCGCGCGCAGCGCGCAAACCGGAGCGAAGCGACCAAAAAACAACGCGGCGCAGCCGCTCCTTTGGATCAGTCCAACGGCGTGGTGCGCAGCGTCGATCCCTCCAGCACCCGCAGCGCGCGCCGCGCGACAGCGACCGTGATGCCCGCTCGGGGTCTCCGGCACCATCTCGGACCCGTCCCCGCAGGCAGGAGATGCCCGGACGATCTGCATCGCATCACAAGCGCGAGGCTTGGAATCCGCCTCGACCCGATGTATCCCGCGCGGTGACATGACCGGGATATTCGACATCGGGGATCGGGAGCGCCTGCCGTGGCGATTCCATGGCGCGCGCCGGTCTCGGCTCGGCGGCCTTTGAGGCCCCTCTCGTCACGCATTCCCCGACATATCCGACATCAAGGACCCTGAGACGATGACCGGCAAGACACTCTACGACAAGATCTGGGACGCCCACCTCGTGCATGAGGCCGAGGACGGCACGAGCCTTCTCTACATCGACCGCCACCTCGTGCATGAGGTCACCAGCCCGCAGGCCTTCGAAGGGCTGCGCATGACGAGCCGCACCGTCCGCGCGCCGGAAAAGACCATCGCGGTGCCCGACCACAACGTGCCCACCACCGCGGGCCGCGAGAACCCCGACCAGATGCCCGAGGAAAGCCGCATCCAGGTGGCCGCCCTCGACCAGAACGCCAAGGATTTCGGCATCCATTACTACCCCGTCACCGACGTGCGGCAGGGGATCGTGCATATCGTCGGCCCCGAGCAGGGCTGGACGCTGCCGGGCATGACGGTGGTTTGCGGTGACAGCCACACGGCGACGCATGGCGCCTTCGGTGCCTTGGCGCACGGGATCGGCACGTCGGAGGTGGAGCATGTGCTGGCCACCCAGACGCTGATCCAGAAGAAATCGAAGAACATGAAGGTCGAGATCACCGGCAAGCTCGCGCCGGGCGTCACGGCCAAGGACATCACCCTGTCGGTGATCGGCGTGACCGGCACCGCGGGCGGCACCGGCTACGTGATCGAGTATTGCGGCGAGGCGATCCGCGACCTCTCGATGGAAGGCCGGATGACCGTCTGCAACATGGCGATCGAGGGCGGCGCGCGCGCGGGCCTGATCGCGCCCGATGAAAAGACCTTCGCCTATGTGCAGGGCCGCCCCCATGCGCCGAAGGGTGCGCAGTGGGAGGCCGCGCTTGCCTGGTGGAAGACGCTCTTCTCCGACGATGACGCGCATTGGGACAAGGTCGTCACCATCCGCGGCGAGGACATCGCGCCGGTCGTGACCTGGGGCACTTCGCCCGAAGATGTTCTGCCGATCACCGCCGCGGTTCCCGCGGCCGAGGACTTCACCGGTGGCAAGGTGGGTGCCGCGCAGCGGTCGCTCGACTACATGGGCCTCAAGCCCGGCACGCCGCTCAAGGACATCGAGATCGACACGGTCTTCATCGGCTCCTGCACCAATGGCCGGATCGAAGATCTGCGCGCCGCCGCCGAGATCCTGAAGGGCAAGAAGATCGCCGTGAAGCGCGCGATGGTCGTGCCCGGCTCGGGCCTTGTCCGCGCGCAGGCCGAGGAAGAGGGGCTGGCCGACATCTTCAAGGAAGCCGGTTTCGAATGGCGGCTTGCGGGCTGTTCCATGTGCCTTGCGATGAACCCCGACCAGCTGCAGCCGGGCGAACGCTGCGCCGCCACCTCGAACCGCAATTTCGAGGGCCGCCAGGGTCGCGGCGGTCGCACGCACCTGATGTCGCCCGCGATGGCCGCAGCCGCCGCGGTCACCGGCCGCCTGACGGATGTGCGCGACCTTATGTGAAGATCGGGCGCGGGGGCCTGTGTGCCCCCGCCTCCTTGCCCTGCCTGGGCGAAGGTGTCAGTGCGGGCCCGATTGAAAGGGCACGGCATTGATGGCGGGCTCCAGCGGGGCACCCGTTTCCACATGGCCCGATCCCGTCGCCTCCACGGGGGGCGATACCCGGCCCGACACCACGGTTGCGGTTGCGATGGCCAGCCCGACAAGGGCCGCCACCAGCACGATCCAATCCAGCGAGACCGCGCCGTTCTCGTTCTCAAGAAACTGCACAATAGACACTCCGCATGTCCGCCGTTCCCGGTCGGGCCTAGCGGTCCAAGGCGGCGTGGACGTGGCGCATTCGCGTCAAATCTTCGGTAGTCTCGGGGCGCGGCGCGGTCTGCGGCCCGCTCAGGTCTCGCGGGCCAGCCTGCGCAGGACCGGCACCATGGTAAGGCTGAGGGCCGCGCACCAGAGCGCCATGGCGCTCCCCTGTTCGGGAAAACTCACACCCCGGTCGATCAGAACCCCGGTGATGCCCGGCCCGATGGCCGTGGACAGCACCATCAGCGCGGTCGCCATGGCCCGCACGGAGCCGAGGTGGTTGGTGCCGTATAGGGACGGCAGAAGCGTGCCCCATGTCGTGCCCGACATGCCCTGCGTCACCCCGATGATGCCGAGCGCCACGATCCAGCCCAAGGGCGTCTCCGCCGGGCCGATCAGCCAGATGCCCAGCGCCATGGGCAGCACCATCACCGGCAACAGGCGCTGCGGCCCGAAGCGGTCGCAGGCCCATCCGGCGGCAAAGGCCGTGCTGACGGTGGCGGTCGCATAGGCGAGGTAGCCGGGCGCCATGGCAGTCAGCGTCCAGCCCTTCACCTCGGAGACATGGACCTGGTGAAAGAAGATCACCGTCCCGATGAAGCCCGGCGTCAGCAGAAGCGGCACCAGCGCCCAGAACAGCCAGTGGCGCAGCACCTCGGGCCGGGTCCAGTGCCGCCCGCCAAGGCCGGGCGCGCCCGTTGCTTCTACGCTGCCTTGCGGCGCGCGGTCCTGCGCCAGGAGCCAAACGAGCAGCGGCAGGACGACCAGCAGCAGGACCGCGGCCACCACGCCCCATGACGCGCGCCAGCCCAAGGCGGCCAGCAAGAGCACCGCGGGCAGCGGCAAGAGCACCTCGCCCAGCGGGTAGCCGAGGTTGGTCAGCGCCATGGCGCGGCCCCGTGTGGCCACGAACCAGCGCGCCATGGCGGTCATCTTGATGTGGCTGAACATCCCCTGCCCGCAGAAGCGGAGCAGGAAGACCGCGATGCCGAGCGTCCAGAGCGACTGGCCCAGCGCCATCAGCAGCGCTGCCCCCGCGAAGGCCCCCGCGATCATCGGCGCGAGCCGCGACAGGGGCACGGTGTCGGCCCAGCCCCCGCGCCCCAGCAGGAGTGCCGCGGAGGAGAGCGTCGCAACCGTGTAGATCAGGCCCCAGTCGCCGTCCGACAGGCCGTACTCCGCCCGGATCTCGCCCGCGAAGAGCGAGATGAACCAGGTCTGTCCGAAGGACGAGCCGAAGGCGAGCAGCAGGCCCGTGGCGAGCCAGCGCCGGTTCTCGGCCAGGAAACGAAGCATCGGGGACCGTCAGAGAAGGGTGCGTTCCACCACCCAGTATGCCCCGACCGCCGAAATGGCCAGAGAGGCCGGGATGGCGATGGCTTTGCGATACCAGCTGCGATGCAGGAACCAGCCCGTCAGCGCAAAGGCCATGGCGATGACCGCCAGCTGTCCGAACTCCACCCCGATGTTGAAGCCCACCAGCGCCACGGCGAAACGCTCGGACGCGATGCCGTAGTCGCCCAGCACGCTGGCGAAGCCCAGCCCGTGCAGCAGGCCGAAGGCGAAGACCAGCGCGGTGCGTCCGCGGGTGGTGCCCCGGCCGATGGTGTTCTCGATGCCCACGTAGACGATGGAGGCCGCGATCAGCGGCTCGACCACCGCCGCGGGGACGGTGACGATGTTCGTGGCGGCCAGCGCCAGCGTGATCGTGTGGGCAACCGTGAAGGCCGAGACCTGCCACAGGAGCGGGCCGAGCTGCGTGGCGAAGAAGAAGAGCCCCAGCACGAAGAGAATATGGTCGAGGCCAAGCGGCACGATATGCTCGAACCCCGCCCCGATGTAGCGCAGGAAGACGGCACCGGCGCCCTCGGTCAGCACCTCGGCGCGGGGCAGCTCGGGGGTCAGCTCGCCGCCCGACAAGAACCCCTCGTAGGCGTCTTCGCCGCCGCCCACCTGCCGCGGCACGAAGGTGCCGTAGCCGGGCGCAAGGCCGAGGCGCACCCCCGCCTGTCCCTCGGGCAGGGCGGCGGCGATGGTCAGGATGCTGTCGCGCGGCAACTCGAGGTCGCCCGCCGCCGGGATGGCGACCTCGACGATCTCGGGCGTCAGGCGCTGCCCCTCCACCTCGATCAGGAAACCGCGCGCGATGCGGGGCCAGTCGGCGCGCAGCGCGGCCTCGAGCGTATCGGGCTCCATCGCGCGGAAGCGGTCATAGAGGAACGCCTCGGGCGCATCGTTGGTGTCTTCGACGGTGGCAAGGTCGATCCCCGCAAGGATCGTTTCCAACGTGATCCGCAGCGTCAGGGTGACCTCATCGGCCCCCACCTCGACATCCGCGATGGTCGGCCGGATCTCGTGCGCGCGCGCACCTGCCGAGATCGTGAGCAGAAGCGCCATTGACAGCGCGAGCGCGCGGGACAGGATCATGGGAAACATGGAAGAGGGCCGATCGATGAAAGTTTTGCACGTTGCGTTGACAGTTGCGGCGATTGCCGCCGGGGGCAAGGGTCTGGCGCACGAGTTCTGGATCGACCCCGCCGCCTTCCGGCTTGCGCCGGGCGAGGTGCTGGCCGCCGACCTGCGCGTGGGCGAAGAATTGCGCGGCAGCAGCCAGCCCTACCTCACCCGCAATTTCACCCGCTTCGAGGTGGTCACGCCCGAGGGCACGCGGGCCGTCGAGGGGCGTTTGGGCGACATCCCCGCGCTGGAGATGGCGGACCTGCCCGAGGGGCTGGCCGTGGTGGTCCACGAGACGACCGGGCGCGACCTGACCTGGTCGGAGTGGGAGCGGTTCACCGGCTTCGCCGAACACAAGGACCTGGGCGACGTGGCCGCGATGCAGGCCGCCCGCGGCCTCGATCAGGAGGGCGTGCGCGAGGAGTATTTCCGCTACGCCAAGGCGCTGGTCGCCGTAGGCGCTGGCGCGGGCGCGGATGCGCGCGCGGGGATGCCGACCGAGTTCGTGGCGCTGGCCAATCCCTACACCGACGATCTGTCGGGCGGCTTCCCCGTGCAGCTCTGGCTGGGCGACGCACTGCGCGCCGACGAGCAGGTCGAGATGTTCGCCGAGGCCCCCGACGGCACGGTCACCGTCACGCTGCACCGCACCGATGCCGAGGGCATCGCGCGGCTGCCCGTGACGCCGGGGCATCGCTACATGATCGACGCCGTCACGCTGGAAGCGGTCGAGCCCGTGGCCGAGACGGACCCCGAGTGGCGCACGCTCTGGGCCAACATGACCTTCGCGGTGCCCGAGTAGCCTTTCGCCACCTTGCCGGGGCCGGGCGGGAGCGTTAAAGCACCCTCGTTCGACCGAGGAGATGACCCATGGACAAGTTCACCACCCTGACCGGGATCGCGGCGCCCATGCCGCTGGTCAACATCGACACCGACATGATCATCCCCAAGCAGTTCCTGAAGACGATCCAGCGCTCGGGTCTTGGCAAGAACCTGTTCGACGAGATGCGCTACGACACCGACGGCAACGAGATCCCCGATTTCGTGCTGAACCAGCCGGCCTATCGCAACGCGCAGATCCTTGTTGCGGGCGACAACTTCGGCTGCGGCTCGAGCCGCGAGCATGCGCCCTGGGCGCTGCTGGATTTCGGCATTCGCTGCGTGATCTCGACCAGCTTCGCGGACATCTTCTTCAACAACTGCTTCAAGAACGGCATTCTGCCCATCGTTCTGCCGCAGGAAGACGTCGACAAGCTGATGGATGACGCCAGCCGCGGCGCGAATGCGACCGTGACGGTCGACCTGGAAAACCAGACCATCACCGGGCCGGATGGCGGCGAGATCCGCTTCGAGGTCGACGGCTTCCGCAAGCATTGCCTGCTGAACGGGCTCGACGACATCGGCCTGACGCTCGAGAAAGCGGCGGCCATAGACAGTTTCGAGGCGCAGGCCTCGCAGGCACGTCCCTGGGTCTGATAGACTGACCTGAGCCGCCATCGCCGCTGCCCTTGCGCGCCCGCCCGGTGCCGCGGGTGTGATGCAAAGCGGCGACACCCCGTGCAGGAATGGGGCGGAATTATGGCAAAACCGCGTCGCAATTCTTGCGTCGCGGCACAGCATTGGGCAACCTCTCGACAAAACAAGGCCTTGGCTGTCGGCTTTCGGCAGATCGGGTAATAAGTGCCGGGGCATCGCGCCCCAGCTGTGACGAGGTAGAGGCAGTGCTTTCAAGGCTCCTTGGCGCTTTGGTGCGGGCGGCAGTCGTTGTCGTCGTGGTGGCAACGCCATCGTTGCTTGTGCCGGGGACGTCCCTGGAAGGCGCGCAGATGGTGACGCTGGTCGCGCTGGCGCTCGGCCTGTTCACGGCCATGGAATACGGCGCGACCTATCCCGCCCTGATCGAGTTCCGCGACGCCCCCCCCTTCAACCGCGTCCGCATCCTGTCGCTCTTCGCCATGCTTTTCGTGTTGAGCGTGGTCGCCGGCGGCGCGGGCGACGAGAGCTCGAGCCTCGTGCTTGTGCTGAACGCGCTGGGGCTGATGATCGGGCATCTGCTGGACTTTCCCTACAGCCCGCTGGCAGCGGTGTTGCAACGCCTGCCCGAAGGCGCGACGGCGATCACGGCGCTGCAGGTGACGGCCATGGCGGGGCTTGCGTTGTTCGTTGCGGTCACGGCGCTGTCGATCTTTACCATTCTCCTGCGCCTGCAGCACTGGCCGAACCGGGCCGAGGCCTTCAACGTTTGGATCAACCTTCCGACCTTCGACCCCACCACGGGGGGCGATATCGTGCCCCGGCTGGTCCGCGATGCGCGCGTTAACGTCATCTTAGGGATTTCCCTGGCATTCGTCTTTCCCATCATGGGTGTGACCATCGCCGACCATGTCGACGAGGCCATGCTCGACGCGCCGCATGCGATGGTCTGGGGGGTCGCGCTTTGGATGTTCCTGCCGCTCAGCATGCTGATGCGCGGCCTGGCCATGGCCAGGATCGCCGAGATGATCCGCGCGCGCCGGGCGCGGCTCGTCGCTGCGCCGGACACAGGTGGCGCGCAGCCCGTCTGAGCCTTGCCGCCTGCCTGCTGGCGCTCTGCGCCATGCCTGCCGTCGCCGACACGCTGCGCCTGGCCACCTATCACAGTGACCTGTCGCGGCAGGGGCCGGGGCTGGTGCTGCGCGACATCCTGCGCGGGGACGATCCGCAGATCGACGCCACGCTGGCGGTGATCGTGGCCGCGGGGGCGGATATCGTGCTGCTGCAGGGGGTCGATTACGACGCGGGCGGCCTTGCGCTTGCGGCCCTGGCTGCGCGCCTCTCGGCAGAGGGGGCCGATTACCCGCACCGGCTGGCGCTTCGGCCCAACACGGGACGGCCCACGGGCCTTGACCTCGACGGGGACGGGCGCAGCTGGCGCGCGCGCGACGCCCATGGCTACGGCTTTTTCAGCGGGCAAGGCGGCATGGCGCTCCTGTCGCGCCACCCGGTCGGCGCGGTGCGGGATTTCTCGGGCCTGCGCTGGTCCGAGATGCCAGGCAGCGCCGCGCCTGATGTCCTCCCGCCCGAGGCGCTGCCGGTGCTGCGGCTGGCCAGCGTCGCCGCCTGGGATGTGGAGATCGTGCTGCCGGGTGGGCCCCTGCACCTGTTGGCGCTGCATGCCACGCCCCCCGTCTTCGACGGACCCGAGGATCGCAACGGCCGACGCAACCATGACGAATTGCGCTTCTGGCAGCTCTATCTCGACGGCTGGGCACCCGCGGGCATGGCCCCCTTCGCCGCCACGCGCTTTGCGTTGATGGGCACGCTGAACATCGACCCCGACCGTGGCGAGGGGCGGCGCGAGGGGCTCCGCGGTCTGCTGGACCATCCCCGGCTGCAAGACCCCGTGCCGCGCCGCCCCGGCGGCGGGACCGAAACCGCCGACTGGCCCGACCCGGTGCCGGGCGATCTGCGTGTCGATTACATCCTGCCCGCCGCCGGGCTGCCGGTCGTGGCGGCCGGCGTGATCTGGCCCGAGGGAGAGGGGGCGGACCCGCCCCTGTCGGTCGTGGCCGAAGCCTCGGATCACCGCCTGGTCTGGGTCGACCTGGACTTGCGGGCGCAATAGCAGCGGGGCCTGGCGCAGCGCAGGCTCGCTTGACGCCCCGTCACGGCTTGGCTACGCGGTGGCGACGCATTCAGACAGAGGACCGCCACCATGACCACCCGCTCCTTGCTCATTCTTCCCGGCGACGGGATCGGCCCCGAAGTCATGGCCGAGGTGCGGAAGGTCATCGACTGGTTCGGCACGCAGGGCATCGGGTTCGACGTGTCCGAGGACCTCGTCGGCGGGGCCGCGTATGACGCGCATGGCACGCCGCTGACCGACGAGACCATGGCGAAGGCGCAGGCCGTGGATGCCGTGCTGCTGGGCGCCGTGGGCGGGCCGAAATACGACGTGCTCGATTTCAGCGTGAAGCCCGAGCGCGGCCTCTTGCGCCTGCGCAAGGAGATGGACCTTTACGCCAACCTGCGCCCGGCGCAGTGCTTCGACGCGCTGGCCGATTTCTCGTCGCTGAAGAAAGACGTGGTCGCGGGCCTCGACATCATGATCATCCGCGAGCTGACCTCGGGCGTCTACTTCGGTGAGCCGCGCGGGATCATCAAGGAAGGCAATGAGCGCGTGGGCATCAACACCCAGCGCTACACCGAGTCCGAGATCGCCCGCGTGGCGCGCTCCGCCTTCGAGATGGCGCGCAAGCGGGGCAACAAGGTCTGCTCGATGGAGAAGGCCAACGTGATGGAATCGGGCATCCTGTGGCGCGACGTGGTGCAGGAGATCCACGACGCGGAATACCCGGATGTCGAGCTGTCCCACATGTATGCCGACGCGGGCGCGATGCAGCTGACCCGCTGGCCCAAGCAGTTCGACGTGATCGTGACCGACAACCTGTTCGGCGACCTGCTGTCGGACCTGGCCGCGATGCTGACCGGCTCGCTCGGCATGCTGCCCTCGGCCAGCCTCGGCGCACCGATGGAGAACGGCCGTCCCAAGGCGCTGTATGAGCCGGTCCACGGCTCCGCCCCCGACATCGCCGGTCAGGGCAAGGCCAACCCGATCGCCTGTATCCTCAGCTTCGCCATGGCGCTGCGCTATTCCTTCGACCTCGGCGATCAGGCCGAGCGGCTGGAAGCCGCCGTGAACGCGGTTCTGGCCGATGGGGTGCGCACCGCCGACCTGCTGGGCGCAGAGGGCGTGACGCCCGTCAGTACCGCCGAGATGGGCGACGCCATCATCGCCAAGCTGGCCGCGAGCGTCTGAGCGTGAAGACGGCGCTCGTCACCGGGGCGGCGCGCGGCATCGGGCTGGCCACCACGCAGCTGTTCCTCGACGAGGGGTGGCGCGTGGTGATGGTCGACCGCGACGCGCCCGCGCTGGAGGCGGCGGCCAAGGGGCTTTCGGGCGCGACGCCGGTCGTGGGCGACGTGTCGATCCCGGCGGATGTCGCGCGCATCGTGACCGAAGCGGGGTTGGAGCAGGGCCTTCACGCGCTGGTCAACAACGCGGGCGTGGCCGATTTCGGCCCGATCGAGACCACCGATTTCGCCCGCTGGCGCGCGGTGATGGAGACCAACCTCGACGGGATCTTCCTGCTGACGCAGGCGCTGACCCCTGCGCTCAAGGGCGCGCGGGGGGCCATCGTCAACATCGCCTCGATCTCGGGGCTGCGCGCCTCGACGCTCAGGGTGGCCTATGGCACCTCGAAGGCGGCGGTGATCCAGCTGACCCGGCAACAGGCGGTGGAGCTGGGCGAGCATGGCATCCGTGCCAATTGCGTGTGTCCCGGCCCGGTGCGCACGAAACTGGCCATGGCGGTCCACACGCAGGACATCATCGACGCCTACCACGACGCCATTCCGCTCAACCGCTACGGCAGCGAACGCGAGATCGCCGAGGCGATTTCCTTCCTCTGTTCCGACCGGGCCAGCTACATCACCGGGCAGACGCTTGCGGTCGATGGCGGGTTCGAGGCAACCGGCGTGGGACTGCCAGCCTTGCGGAAATGAGCGGCCACGGCCCTTGCGCCGTGGCGCAGGACTGGTAACGCTAACGGGGTCCAGCGATCAGAGGCCCCATGCCCCCCGAGAAAGCGACCCAATTGCGTGGCGTTGCGCTGGCGTTGGCCGCCTTCGGCGTCTTCGCCACCCATGACGTCCTGATCAAGTATCTGGGCGGCAGCTACTCGCCCTTTCAGATCGTGTTCTTCAGCGTGCTCTTCGGGTTTCCGATGGTCACCTTCCTGATGTTGCGCGACGCGAAAGAGGGCACGCTGCGCCCGGTCTACCCGATGTGGACGGCACTGCGGACGGTGGCCACCGTGATCACCGCGGTCACGGCCTTCTACGCCTTCACCGTGCTGCCGCTGGCGCAGGTCTATGCGATTCTCTTCGCCTCGCCGCTTCTGATCACGCTGCTGGCCATCCCCCTGCTGGGCGAGCGCGTGGGCATCCGCCGGTCGCTCGCGGTGCTGGTGGGGTTGGGCGGGGTGTTGATCGTCCTGAGGCCCGGCGCGACCGACCTGACGCTCGGGCACCTGGCGGCGCTTGTTGCGGCGGTTACGGGGGCCTTCGGCGCGGTCATCATGCGCAAGATCGGCCAACAGGAACGGTCGGTGGTGCTGATCCTCTACCCGATGATGGCCAACGTGGTGCTGATGGGGGCGGCGCTGCCCTTCGTCTACGAACCGATGCCCGGGCGCGACCTGCTGGCGCTTGCCGTGATCGCGGCCTTCGCGCTCATCGCAACGACGCTGCTGATCTTCGCCTACCGTCTGGCCACCGCCGCGACGGTGGCCCCGATGCAATATTCGCAGATCATCTGGGCCTCGGTCTACGGCGCGATCTTCTTCGACGAAGGGTTGGAGTGGGCGACGGTGATCGGCACGGCGGTGATCGTCGCCTCGGGGGTCTACATCGTCTTCCGCGAGGATCGCGGCGGCACCTCGACCACCACGCCGGTGCTGCGCACGCGCTCGCGGGTGGCGGCCCCTTCGGTGCCGAGGGTGGCGACGCTTCTGCCACGCGCAGTCCGGTGGCAGCGTCCCGCCGAGAAGCCGGGAGAATAGCCCAACAGGCCCCTTGCAAAGCCCCCGCCCCTTGGCTATGCCGCCCAGCACGGTCGGAGTGTAGCTCAGCCTGGTAGAGCACTGTCTTCGGGAGGCAGGGGTCGGAGGTTCGAATCCTCTCACTCCGACCAGATTTCAAGGAAAAACATGGCGTGACAAGGTCGTGCTCTTGGGTTCGCTGAACCTTGGGGTGCCGGGCCGCACGTCGCGTGGCCTTGCATGACGCGCTCCCGACTCGGCGCTGTGGTCTACGTGGCCCAGGCACCTCGGGAGGCAGGTTGCTCCGACTGGCGCTGGAACAAGACCGTTCACGACAGACACTACATCGCGGTCGCTGTCGGCTTCGCAAAGGGCGGGAGCTGACGTTCGCTGTGATCTTTCAGCGCGCCCCGCTCCGGCAGAACACGCGGCCGACCGATGTGCCGGGGCCGCGCTTTGCGCCTCCGGTGATCGGGTCTTTCTGCTGTTCGATGGCGCGGGACATGGTCAGGATGCCTTGTGATGGAGTTCATGGAAATGATGCACGGGGCCGTGTCCTGACCCGACTGTCAGATCGCCCGAACGGGCTATGGCCGTTGCGATGTAGGTTTTCGCGTGGGCCATGGCCGACGGGAGGGTCAGGCCATGGCCGAGCTGCGTTGCCAGCGCGGAGGACAGGGTGCATCCGGTGCCGTGGGTGTTGCGCGTCGCAAGGCGCTGGCCGTCGAACCAGCGCGGGCCATCCGGGGTCAGCAGGAGGTCGGGACTGTCGCCCCCTGCAAGATGCCCGCCTTTCAGCAGCACCGCATCCGGCCCGAGGGACAACAGGGCCGCGGCTTGCGCCGCCATGGCGGACCGGTCCGTTGCCTCCTCGGCATCCAGCAGGTCCGCGGCCTCGGGCAGGTTCGGGGTGATGACCGAGGCGAGGGGCAACAGCCGGTCGCGCAGCGCGGTGACGGCGTCGGCCGCCAAGAGGCGGTCGCCCCCCTTGGCCACCATCACGGGGTCCAGAACCACGGGCACCATCAGGCCCGCCACCGCATCCGCCACCGCCTCGATGATCTTCGCGTTGCCCAGCATTCCGATCTTCACCGCGTCGATGCGGATGTCGTCGCGGATCGCTGCAACCTGGGCGGCCACCATGCCGGGGTCGGTCAAGGCAACGGCGCGCACGCCTTGGGTGTTCTGTGCCGTCAGCGCGGTGATCGCGGCCATCCCATAGCCGCCATTGGCCGAGATCGCCTTGAGGTCGGCCTGGATGCCCGCACCGCCCGAGGGGTCCGAGCCTGCGATGGTAAGGATGTTGGGGATCATGCCTGCCTCCATGCGTCGACGAGGGCGCGGGTCGCCTCTTCGGGGTTGGTGGCCCGCACCACGGCCGACACGACGGCAAGCCCCAATGCGCCGGCCTGTTTCAGGGCCGCGATGTCGTGCAGGGTCAGGCCGCCGATCGCGATGGTCGGGACGGGCGAGGCCGCGACGATGCGCGCCAGCCCCTCGGGCCCCGTGGGTGGGGCCGCATCGGGCTTGGTCGCCGTGGCCCGGACCGGGCCCGCGCCGATATAGTCCACGCCCTCGGGGATGGCCGCGCATTGCGCCACGGTCTCGATCGACAGGCCGAGCAGCGCATCGGACGCGATCAGTGCGCGCGCGCGCAGCGGGTCGATGTCGCGCTGCCCGATGTGGAGGTCGGCCCCGGTGCGGCGGGCAACCTCGGCCCGGTCATTGACGAAGACACGCACCCCCATCGGAGCGAGCGCCCCCAGCAGCATGTCGGCAAGCCGCGCGATCTCGTCATCGGGGGCGCTCTTGTCCCGGATCTGGACAGCCCAGGCGCCGCCGCGGGCGGCAGCCATCGCCTGCTCGGCCACCGGCATCGGCGCGGCAGGGTCGGTCACCACGTAGACCGGCCCGATCATGCCGCGACCTCGATCCGGGCTGCGGCGTCCAGGGTCTCGGGCGCAAGGCCATGGAGCGCATCGAGGAAAGCCGGCTGAAAGCTGCCCGGCCCCTGCGCCGTTCGGGCGGCGATCTCGCCCGCGACCCCGTATGCCGCCAGCGCCGCGACGGTCGCCTCGAATGGCGGCTGACCCACGCAGAAGGCCGCGATGACCCCGTTCAACGCGCATCCCATGGCGGTCACCTGCGCCATCATCGGGTGGCCGTTGGCGACGCGCGCTGCGCGCGTGCCGTCCGTCACGTAATCCACCGGGCCGGAGACGGCGATCACGCCGCGGGTACGCTTGGCCAAGGCGCGCGCCGCGGTCTCGGCGGCCTCCACGCTGTCACCGGCGTCGACCCCGCGCGCGGCTCCGCCGAGACCGGCCAGGGCAAGGATTTCCGAGGCATTGCCGCGCACCACGGTCGGCTCGAGCTCCAGCAAGCTTGCCGACAGGTCCTGTCGGAACCGCGTGGCGGCCACGCCGACGGGGTCGAAGACCCAGGGGCGACGGGCCGCTGCCATCACGGTGGCGGCCTCCTGCATCGCGGCACCCCAGTCGGGATCGACCGTGCCGATATTGACGGTCAACGCCTGCGACAGGGCTGCGAAATCCGCGACCTCCTCGAGCGCATGGACCATGGCCGGCGAGGCGCCGACGGCCAGCAAGACATTCGCCATCACGTTCATGGCCACGAAATTGGTGATGTTGTGAACAAGCGGGCACTCGGCGCGCATGGCGCTCAGGGCCGGTCCTGGGGTCTGCATTATGCCTCCTTTTCTGGCGGAGGCGCGGGACGGAAGACGGCGATCCCCATCGAGCCATCCCCGCAACTTCCTCCGCCGGCATGATCCGGGTCAGGTTCGAAGGGTGCTTCTCAGCCCGCGCGCAGCGGACGCCCCTGTTGCGGGTGCGAGGCTTTCACGTCGTCACAGCGAAGACAAGGGGGGCGAAGCCGTGGCGCGCTGCCATGGCGCGACGGGTCAGAGGCCCATGACCGTCACGAGACCCACCGCTGCGCCCAACAGGAACAGCGTGAGAAGAACGAGCATCGCGGTGTACCGCATGTCGACCTGCAGGATGCGTCCCAGGTTCGTCCTGAGACCCAGTGCGGCGATGGCGATGACGAGGCAGGCTTGGGACAGGACGATCAGCTGCGCGACCAGCGGGGCGGGGAGCAACCCGGTGTTGCCGAGGATGGCGAGCGCCGCGAACAGCACGACGAACCACGGCAGCCGGGTCCGGCCGTCGCCACCGTCGCGCATGACGGCGACGACCAGCAGCAGCACGACGGGCAGCAGCGCCACGCGCAACATCTTGACGAAGGTCGCCATGACGCCGACCTCCTCGCTGATGGAATGGCCCGCGCCCGCCACCTGCGCCACGTCATGAATGGTGGCCCCGATCAGGAAGGCGGTTTCGGTCGGGCCGAACCCAAGCGCCTGGAAGAGAACCGGATAGCCGACCATGGCGATGGTCGACAGGATGGTCACGGCGGTGATCACCAGAAGGGTATCGGCCTCGCGCCCTTCGCGCCGCGGCAGGACAGAGGCGATGGCCAGCGCCGCCGAGGCCCCGCAGATCGCAACGGAGCCGCCCGCCAGAAGGCCGAAGGCCTTTTGCCGACCAAAGGCGTAGGACAGGAACACCCCAGCGCCAAGGGTCGCGCCCACCAGCACGACGATGGCTGCGACCGGCTGCCACCCGAGGCCCGCGACATCCTCGAGGCCAAGGCGCAGACCCATCAGGGCGACACCCCAGCGCAGCAATGTCTGCGAGGCGATCCTGACCCCGCTCGCACAGGCCGGTTGGTCGGCCACCGCGTGCAGCGACATCCCGATCAGCAGCGCGAAAAGCATGACCGGCGCGCCGTAGCTCTCGGACAGAAAGGTCGCGGCGGCCGCGACCATCCCGGCCAGCAGGAGCCCGCGCAACGCGGGCCCCCAACCGGCGGGGGCTGCTTGCCAAAGATGCGCCCGGGGTCGCACGGATCAGGCCGTGGCCAGCGCCTGATCGTAGCCGAACAGCGCGGCCGCGCCCCCGGTGTGCAAGAACACGATGCGCTCGCCCTTGGCGAAATGGCCCTTGCGGATCAAGTCGATCAGCCCTGCCGCCCCCTTGGCCGAGTAGACCGGGTCGAGCAGGATGCCCTCGAGCTGGGCGAACATCCGGATCGCCTCGAGGCCGCCCTCGGTCGGGATGCCGTAGCCCGCGCCCACGTAATCGGTGTTCGCCACCACGTCCTCGCGCGTCACGATGCCGGGGCAGCCGAGTTTCTCGGCGGTCTTGCAGGCCAGCGCAAAGACATTGCCCTCCTGCACCGGCTGGGGTGCGCGCACGCCGATGCCCAGAAGCGGGATCTGGGCGTTGCAGGCCTTGAGCCCGGTGATCAGGCCCGCCTGCGTGCCCGCGCTGCCGGTGGCGGTGACGATGTGGTCCACGGCCAGCGCGCGGTCGTTCAACTGCCCCAGCAGCTCGAAGGCGCAGTTCACGTAGCCCAGCGCCCCGGTCGCGTTGGAGCCGCCGCCGGGGATCGTGTAGACGCTCCGCCCCTCGGCGCGGAAGCGGTCGGCGACGCTCTCCATCTCGGCGTTCATGTCGACCCCGCCCGGCCGCGTCTCGGTGGTGGCGCCGTGCAGGTGGTCGAGCAGGACGTTGCCGTTGCCCTTGTAGTTGGGGTCGTTCGACCCGGTGCGATCCTCCAGCAGCAGGTGGCAGCCAAGGCCCAGCTTGGCGGCGAAGGCCGCGGTCTGGCGGGCGTGGTTCGACTGGGTCGCGCCCTGTGTCATCACCATATCCGCGCCCTGCAGCAGCGCCTCGGCCATCAGGAATTCCAGCTTGCGGGTCTTGTTGCCGCCGGTCGACAGGCCGGTGCAGTCGTCGCGCTTGATCCAGATCTCCGGCCCGCCAAGCTCGGCCGACAGGCGGTCGAGCCGTTCAAGCGGCGTGGGCAGATGCGCGAGGAAATGGCGCGGAAAG
The DNA here is from genome assembly GCF_030163755.1 of Roseicyclus amphidinii. Taxonomy (GTDB): domain Bacteria; phylum Pseudomonadota; class Alphaproteobacteria; order Rhodobacterales; family Rhodobacteraceae; genus Roseicyclus; species Roseicyclus amphidinii. Next base: position 41,856 of record NZ_JASJOE010000002.1, on the reverse strand, counting down.
CGGGCGAGGTTCATGGCGGCGTCTCCCTGATTTGAACAAACCGGCAGTTATCAGGGTATCGGTTGAAAAAATAACGGATGATTTGCATGATAAGATGCGAAACGCGCAACTTGAGGCCTGTCATGCGTCACGATTGGATCGCCGACATTCTCGCCGTGATCGACACCGGCTCCTTCGCGCGCGCGGCCGAGGCGCGCCACGTCACGCAATCGGCCTTCACCCGGCGGATGGACGCCATCGAGGACCATCTGGGCGGCCCCCTGTTCGACCGACGGCGCAAGCCCGTCGAGATCCTGCCGGTCACCCATGCGCTCGAGCCTGCCCTCCGCGCGGGATTGCAGCAGCAATCCACGCTTCTCAGGGACCTGTCCGAAGCCGCTGCGGGCGGCGGGGCGATCACGCTGGCCTGCCAGCACGCCATCAGCGCGACGGTGTCGCCCGGCATCGTGCGCGCCCTGTCCTGCGCGGGGTTCGAGCCGGTGCGCATCCGATCCGGCAACCAGGACGAATGCCTGCTCATGCTGCTGTCCGGCGCAGCCGACCTTGTGATCAGCTATGCCGCCGCGGACGGGGTGCCCGAACCCGGCTCGGCCTTCGAGGTCTGCCAGATCGGCCAGGACCGGTTGATCCCCGTGGCCGCGCCGGGGCTGGAGCGGTCGGCCAACGGCGCCCTGCCCGTGGTGGCCTACCCCTCCGATGTCTTCTTCGGCGGGCTCGTCGCGGAGCTCTGGCGCGACCTGCCGGAGGACATCGTTCTGCACCGGCGGATAGAGACGGCTCTGACGCTGGCGGCCTATCGCTATGCCGTCGAGGGGCTCGCCGTGGCGTGGCTGCCGCAGGCGCTGGTGCAGCCAGACCTCGACAACGGGCGGTTGCGGCGGGTGGCGGAGGCCGGGCCGGACCTGCCGCTCGACATCCGGATGCTGCGCCTGGCCGGGTCCGGACGCGAGGGGGCGCAGCGGGGCTGGGACGTGATCCGCGACAACGCGGGGGGTGTCTCAGAAGGCTTCCCATAGCGCACGCCCGATCTTGTCGAGGCGCTCGGGCGAACAGAACAGCGAAATCGTCAGGCGCGCTGTCCACGACGGGCCGCCCATGCGCACCAGCCGCCCGTCGGCCAGTTCCTCGACAATCGAGAAAGCGGGCAGCCACGCGACGCCGCCGCCCGCCACCGCCTGCCGCTTCAGGGCCTCGGCGAGCGCGTCCATGTAGCGGATATCCAGCGTCGTCTCGCGCTGGCCGATGGTGCGATCCACCACGCTGCCGAGGAAGGTGTCGGGATCGTAGCCGAGATAGGGCACCGGCGCGCGGCTGGGGCCGCCCAGCGTCCAGCCATGCCGCAGCGCCGCGGCCTGCTGCGCGACCGGGATCAGGTCTTCGGTGCAGATGTCCTTTCGGGCAAAGCGGGTCTCGTCGAGGATCGGCTCGACATGCTGGTGACGGTAATAGAGCAGGAACTCGCAGCCGCCGTCGGTCAGGAGCTGGCAGCACGCGGCCATGGTGTCCGACACCACGCGGGTGCGCAGCTCCGGCATCGTGGTTGCGAATTCCGTCAGGCGCGGCTGCAGGTAATTCACCGAGATCGCGTGCAGCGCCGCGATGCGCTGGAGCGGCAGCTTGTTGCTTTCCGCCGCGCGAATCGCCTGCCGCGCATCGGTGAGCTGCGCCATGGTGACCTGCGCGGTCGACAGGAATTGTTTGCCCGCCGGCGTAAGCTGCACCGGGTAGCTCGAGCGGTCGACCAGCGCGGTTCCGACCCAGGACTCGAGCGAGCGGATGCGGCGGCTGAAGGCCGATTGGGTGATGTTGCGCTCCTCGGCGGCGCGCGAGAAATTCAGCGTCCGGCCAAGGCAGACGAAGTCGATCAGCCAGTTGATGTCCATCGCGCACCCCGTCCGGTTCCGCCGGAGATCGAGCCTAAGCGAGGCGCAGGGTTATGCAAGTTTGGAATAGTTGTTTGAGGGAAAAGCATTGGCGCAGATGCCGGAGACTCGCCTACCGTTTCAGCATCTGCCCACGCTCTGTGCGGCCAAGACGGGACACCGGGGCTGAAACCCGGGCCAATCGAAAACCATCTCAACGGGGATCATCGCATGAAAAAGACGATCACGACGGCACTTTCGACCACGGTTCTGGCAACGGGGCTTGCCCTGCCCGCCGCAGCCGAGACGACCATCCGCCTCTCGACCTACGTGAACGAGATCGACATCCGTCACGAGGGCTTTCAGCATTTCGCCGATCTCGTCGCCGAGCGCACGGGCGGCGAGGTGGAAATCCAGATCTTCCCCTCCTCCACGCTTCACGGCTGGTCCGAGGGCGTCGACGCGCTGCAGGGCGGGGTGTCGGACATCAGCTGGATTCCGGCGGACGAGCGTCTGCCCTGCTACCGCGTCACGTCGCTTTACCCGGCGATGGTCGACCTCGAGAACCAGGTGGCCATGGACGCGGCCTATGCCGACCTGGTCCGCGCCGAGGCGGCCGAGGTCGGGCTCGTGCCGCTGTTCAACTCGAACTATTCCTACGATCAGGAATGGTGGTTCGAGGAACCCATCGCCGATCTGGGCAACCTCGAAGGCCGACAGGTCCGCTCCATCGGGCCGCTGGTCTCCATGATGATCGAGACCTGGGGCGGCTCGCCCGTCTTCGTGGCGCCAAGCGAAGTGTTCCAGTCCGCCGAGCGCGGCGTCGTGGACGGCATCAACATGGGTGTGGCCACCTATTCCAGCTGGCAGCTCTGGGACGTGATGCCCTACATGGTCAACGGCAGCCTGTTCTACGGCAACATCATCTACATGATGAGCGAAAACGCCTACGAGCGGCTGACCCCGGAGCAGCAGACCATCGTGATGGAGGCCGCCGCCGAGACCGAAGCCTGGCTGCAGCCGCGCTACGAGGCCTGGGTCGATCAGCGCGTCGGCAATGCCGTGATGTCCGGCGGCGGCGCGGCGGTGTCGCTGTCGGTCGAAGAGCGCACGGCGCTTCTCGCAAGCGTGCAGGAGACATGGAACGCCGAGGTCGAGGCCGCCTGCGGCCCCGAGCTGGCCGGTCAGATCCTCGAGCTGTTCGCCGAGAACGCGCCCTGACGCTCTCCTGAACCGAAGGACCGCGGGCCGATTGCCTTGGCCCGCGGCACCTTGATCCGTTTGCACGGCAACAGTTTCACGGGGGCGCGGCAGTGACGCAACTCGACGGATTGATCCGACATGTCGAAAGGCTCGTCGTCTGGCTGGCGGCGGCCGGGGCCTGCATCATCCTCGTTCAGATGGTGTGGATCAGCTACGGCGTCTTCACCCGCTACGCGCTGAATTCACCGGACCGCATGGTGACCGAGGCGACCGCGCTGCTTCTGTTCCCGGTGGCCTTCGCAGGCCTCGCCTACGCGCTGCGCGAGGATGCCTATCCGAGGGTCACGATGCTGACCGACCGGCTGCCGGCCAAGGGCCGCAAGATCGTGGCGCTGGTCAACCTGGCCCTGATGCTGGGCGTGGGGATGTTCCTTGCGACGGCGGCGGGCAACGCCACGATCCGCGCCTTCAACTCCGGCTCCTCCTCCGAGATCCTGCTGTGGCCGCGCTGGATCTTCTGGGCGCCGGGGGCGCTGTCTCTGATCGTCTTCACGGTCTACGCGGTGCTGCGCCTTGCGCGCGTCGCCCTGACCCCGTCCGAGGAGTTGTAAGCGATGGAATGGTATGAAGTCGGTCTCGGGCTGCTCGGTCTTCTCGTCCTGCTGATCGGGATGGGCCTGCCCATTCCCTTCGCCCTCGCGGCCGCGTCGCTGCCGTTCCTGTGGCAGATCCAGAGTTTCCAGACCTCGCTGGTCTCGTCGCAGCTGAAGCTCTGGGGGGTGTGGATCAACTACATCCTGCTCGCCGTGCCGCTCTTCGTCTTCCTCGGCGAGCTGATCGGCAGGTCGCATATCGGCCCGAGGCTCTACCAGTTCCTGCACCAGGGGGTGCGGGTCCGGGGCTCGGCGGCCTATGGCTCCATCGGGGCCTGCGCGGGCTTCGGCGCGGTGTCGGGCTCGTCCATGGTGGGGTCGCTGACCATCGGCGGCGTCGCGCTGCCCGAGATGCTGCGCCTCGGCTACGGCAAGGAGCTGTCGTCGGGCGTTCTGGCTGCGGGCGGCACGCTTTCGGTGCTGTTGCCGCCCAGCCTGATCCTGCTGTTCTACGGGATCGTCACCGACCAGAGCATCGGCGACCTGTTCATCGCGGGCGTCGTGCCGGGGCTGATCCTTGCGACGCTCTTTTCCGTCGTCGTGATGATCTGGGGCGTGATCCACCCCGACGACATCCCCGCCAGTGAACAGGCGGCGCGGATGACCCTGTTCCAGATCGGGGCGACCGTCGGGCCCATCGCGCTCATCGGCCTTGTCATCACGGTCGCCATCTACGGCGGCATCGCCACGCCCACGGAGGCCGCGGCGGTGGCCGCGCTTCTCACGGTGATCCTCGCCTTCGGCGTGGGCGGCCTGCGCTGGGCGGGCTTCAAGGACGCGCTCTTTTCCACGATGCGCACCATGGGTTACCTCGGCCTGCTGCTCTCGGCGGGCACGCTCTTCGGCTTCGTGCTCACCTATTACCGCGTGCCGCAGGAATTCACCGAGCTGTTCCTGAGCTTCGAGTTGTCGCCCTACACCGTGCTGGCCATCGTGCTGGTGTTCTACATCCTGTTGGGCATGTTCCTCGAGCCGGTCTCGATGACCTTCATCACCCTGCCCACGATCTTTCCGCTGATGGCGGCGGCGGGCTTCGACCTGATCTGGTTCGGCGTGGTCTACACCGTGACGATGGAGATCGCGGTGCTGACGCCGCCCGTGGGGCTGAACCTCTACGTCATCCAGGGGATCAGCCGGGGACAGGTCAGCATAGGCCAGGTGATCCGGGGCTGCCTGCCGTTCATCGGGGCGCTGGTGCTGCTCATCGGGCTTCTGATCGCCTTCCCGCAGCTGGCCCTGTGGCTGCCCGAGCAGATGCAATGACCCTGTCGCGCGATGTCCACCTTCACCCGGCCGATGCGCCGGATGTCGAGGCCCTGCCGCTGGTTCTCGTGCACGGCTACCTCGGGGGATCGGCGCAATGGGCCGAGCTCGAGGCAGGTCTTGCCGGGCGCTTCCGCACCGTGGCGCTCGACCTGCCCGGCTTCGGGACGGCCAGCCGGCGGCCTGCCCCCACGTCGATCGGCGGCTTCGCCGAGCAGGTGATCGCCGATCTGGACGCCCGCGGCATCGACCGGTTCAACCTCGTCGGGCATTCCATGGGCGGCATGATCGCCCAGGAGGTCGCGCGCCGCATCACGCCGCGGATCGGGCGGCTGGTCCTCTACGGCACCGGGCCGCTCGGCCTGATGCCGGACCGGTTCGAGCCGATCGGCGTGTCGCTCGAGCGCCTGCTCGCGGATGGCGTGGCGCCGACGGCGCGCCGCATCGCCGCCACGTGGTTCCTGCACGGCGAGGCGCACCCGGCCTTCGAAGCCATCGCGGCCATCGGCGCGCAAGCCGATCCATCGGCGGCCGAGGCCGCGCTGGGCGCAATGGCCGACTGGGACGGGCGCGCGGGGATTTCCGGCCTGACCATGCCGTCGCTGGTGGTCTGGGGCGACCGGGACCGGTCCTACCGATGGCCGCAAGTGGAACAGCTCTGGACACGGCTTCCCGCCGCCTCGCTGGCCGTTATCCCCGGCGCATCGCACGCGGCGCATGTCGAGAAGCCGGGGATCTTCCAGCTGATCCTCGAGGATTTCCTGTCGGGCTGACCCTGCCGGGCCGCGGCGTGGGAAGACCGGTTGAAAATCCCGCCTCGCTCGCCGACAAAGCGGGCGTGGTGAGCACCGTGGCTGTCCCCCCGTCGCCGGGGGCGGGATGGTTTCGGACAACTCCCACACCGCACGCCCAGAACCAGGGAGATGGCCAGATGACAACACGCTGGTTTGTCGCGCGCACCAAGCCCAACGGGGAGCAGCGCGCCTTGATCAACCTGTCGCGGCAGGGGTTCCATGCGTTTCTTCCGCGCGAGGAGCGTCAGCAAAAACGCGGGCGGCGTCAGGTTCTCGTGCAGCGCCCCTTGTTTCCCGGCTATGTCTTTCTCGAACTTGACCTCGACCGCCCCGGTTGGGCCGCGGTGAACAACACCTTCGGCGTGCTCAGGCTGGTGTCGCTGCAGGACGGGATTCCCTCCGCCTTGCCGCGCGGGGCGGTGGAGGAACTGCTGGAGCGCACCGACGAACAGGGCCTGCTGCTTCCGCCCGAGGAGATCGAGGTCGGAAGCCACATGCGGGTGGTGCAAGGGCCCTTCGCCAACTGGGTGGCCGAGGTGGTGGCCGCGCCCGATGATGCCCGCATCAGCCTGTTGCTCGACCTGATGGGTCGCAAGGTGACGGTGACGACCACCAGGTCCAACCTTGCGAAACCATCCTTGGCGGACGGCAAGGGCTGAGATCGGGGGCACGTATAGCGCCCCGCGCCAAGGCGTCGGCGATCACTCGGCCGGGTGTTCCGACAGGGGGGGCGGCGCGGTCGTGCGCAGCCGTCCGAAGCGTCCACTGCTGACCAAAAAGGTCATCAGGAAATAGGCCACGAAAAACAGCACCACCAGCCCGACGAAGGCCCCGAAGGCGAGCGCGGGTTGATCCCACAGCAGCACCCCAAGGCAGGCCGGCGCCACGATGAAAGGCAGCAGGACCAAGGTCGTCAACGGGTTGGACACGGCGCGCCGGTCGCGGCCGAGCCAGGTGATCTCGAGGCTGCGCATGACAAGCTGGTGGACGTGCAGGCGGTCGGGCTGCATCGCGGGCCGCTTGCCCAGCCCGCGCCGGTAGATGGCAAGCAACGTGTCGGCGATCGGCCAGAACATCGTGAGCAAGATGGCCCAGGGCGTCACGTCGGAATGGTTCATCACGATCGCCACGCCGAACCATGCCAGCACGAAGCCCAGCGTATAGGCCCCTGCATCGCCGAGGAAGATCAGGCCGAACGGGTAGTTGAGAAGCAGAAAGCCACCGATGCCCAGCGCCAGCAAGGTCGTGAAGGTCATCATCGCGTCGTAGCCCGTCGCGTGGGAAATCCACCCAAGCGCGACTGCGCAGACCAGCGCCGTGGTTCCGGCAAGACCGTTCACGCCATCGATCAGGTTGAACGCGTTCGAGATGCCGACGACCACGAAGATGGTCAACGGAATCCCGAGAAGGCCGCTCGCCATGATCGGTTCGAGGACGGACCACCCGATCCGCGGCACCCAGGCGTCCAGCATGACGATCACCAACAGGCTGGCGACAACGGCCGCCAGCAACCTGCCCCTGGGCGGCACGCGCCACCCCAGATCTTCGGCAAGGCCCGCCGCGAACAGAACGGAGGCCGCCAGCAGAAAGTTGCCATAGGCGGTTTCGATATAGACCGGCGCGAATGGCAGCGTGGCGATCAGAGAGGCAAAAATGGCGATGCCGCCAAGGCGCGGGGTGGCAACCCGGTGGGCGGACTGGACGCTGGTCAGGTCGCCATCACGCCCTGACAGCGGACGAAAACTCTTTGAAGTCAGAACGATGGCCACAGACAACACTGCCGAAACCGCGAAGATGGTCCAAACGGACATCTCTGAAATGGCATACGGCAGCATCATGTCGGATCCATCTTCGGGAAACCAAATACAACTTTAAACACCGGGCGGAGGTCACCCATCAGCACCAAGATTGTGACGTTCGTCACACTGACCCGAGTAGAGAGCGCAGTCACCTTGAGTCAAGGTGTGGTCACCCCCATTTTTTACCTGCTCACCCCCAATCGGCAATGGTTACTCAAAAGTTTATCCTTCTCTTCCACACCCTCGAGCCCATCAACGACACGACTGTGGCCCGTCATAGCCCCGCTGCCGCTCCGCCGTGCAGGGCAGGCCCGCCCGACACGAAAGTCAGTGATTCCCAATGGTCGGGCCATTGGCCAGACGCCTCCATGGGTACAGGCCGCCATCCGCCCGAACGGGATGGCGTGTGATGCGGCGCGCGCCCGCCGAATATACGCTCATGCCTGCATATTGATCGCCATGCTTGGAAAATGGGCGGCCCCAACATAGCCGCCCAGTGTGTCCCCGATGCACACCGGCCACCGACCACGCCCTCCCGGCCGCGATGACGCCTCGCTCGGTTGACTAAGCCGGAGTGGCTGCGCACACTTGTGCAATAATTGCACGGAGCATCCATCATGACGCGCCTTGGCCGCACGAAATTCGCATTGCTCACATCGTCTGTCGCCATCGCCTTGGCGGGATGCACGCTGTCTCCCGTCGCGCAGTCCGCCGACGGGGCCGCCCTGACCCCCAGCATGTCGTCGCAATCGAGCGACGGCGTTCTCGTGGAAGGCGCATCGCGGCTGGTGTCGTTTGTCGAAGACAATCAGGTGTTCGAGATCCGGCAGCAGCTGGTCTGCGCGGTGCCCGAGGCCGCGCAACTGACCTCGTCCTGTGGCTGCGCCTGGGTGGCGCAAACGCGGGTGCCCGTCGCGGCAAGCGCGGCGACGCCCTATGACGGCAACCCCTGCGTCGAGCTGACCGCGCAGAGCACGCAGGAGTTGCGTGATTCGTTCCAGCCCGGCACAGGTGCCATCATCGCCGGGGCCGGCCTTCTTCTGCTGCTGGGCCTTGCGGGCGGCGGTGGCGGCGGCGGGGCCGCCGACGGGACGTGATGCACCTGCAGCGTGGCGCATCCCGCGCCACACGCGCTGAAACACCCGTGGGCCGCTGCGTGCCCTGCGCGGGTGACGGGCCGCGGGGCACGCAGCCATGACCCACTGGACCTCGCTCAAGGGGCAGGTGGTGGACCTGCTCGGCCTTGATCAGGACCTGTTGCACGTCCCGCTCGGCCTTGTGGTGTTCGCGCTGCTGGCCGTGGCGCTGCGGCGCTGGGACCACCGGTTCGGCCTTGCGCTGCTCGGGCTGCTTGGCCTGCAGCTGCTGAACGAGACCTTCGACGCCGTGCAATGGGTGATCTGGACCGGCCGCATTCCGTGGGCGGAAGCCGCGCGGGATACGTTTGCGACGCTTGCCCTGCCGGTCATCATCCTGTCGGTCCTGTCGGTCCGCCGCCACCTCAGGGGCCGCCGCGCCGTGGCCGCCGCACGCACCGAATCACTGGACCCGACGCGGCAACCGTGCCCTTGAGGCCCCGGCAAAGGAACGGGGCCGCGTGTGATGGACACAGTTTTCTTCGTGATTTCGAAACTCGTCGGCGCGGCGCTGATGCTCGAGACATGGCTGGTTCTGGCCGCTCTGATGACGGTCTGGGCCATCCGGACCGGTAGGCTGCGCCTTGCGCGGCGCAGTTCCGCGGGGCTGGCCCTTGCCCTGCTGGTGATCGGCCTCGTCCCCCTGGGCGACCTTCTGCTGCGGCCCATCGAACAGCACCATCCCGTGATCGCCCCCCCCGACGGGATCGACGGCATCATCGTGCTGGGTGGCGGCGAGGACGTGGCCGCCTCGGTCGCCTCGGGGCAAGCGCAGCTCGGCGAAGGTGGCGACCGGCATGTCGCCGCCCTTGCGCTGGCGCGAGCCGCGCCCGAGGCGCGCATCCTCTTTGCCGGCGGCAGCGGGCGGTTGCGCGACATCGGGGGCGGTTTCGTGTCCGAGGCGGCGATTGCCGAACGGATCTTCGCGGCGCAAGGGATCACGGGCGGACGGCTTCTGATCGAAAGCCGGTCGCGCAACACCGCCGAGAATGCCCGGCTGGCCCGCGCCCTCGTGCAGCCCGAGGCGGGCGCGCGCTGGGTGCTGGTCACCAGCGCCTTTCACATGCCCCGCGCGCTGGCCAGTTTCGAGGCGGCGGGATGGGAGGAGCTGGTTCCCTACCCGGTCGATCACCGGACCCGCGACTGGCGCGACGCGCTGGGGTGGAATTTCGGGCGCAACCTCGGCCTTTTGAACACGGCGATCCGCGAATGGGTCGGGCGCGCCGTCTATGAGATCACGAGCCGGTAGGCGTCGGACCGATGCATGTTCTGATCACCGTCAACGCGACCTGGAACGTCTGGAACTTCCGTCGCCCGCTGGTCGAGGCCCTGATCGCCGACGGGCACGAGGTGACGGTTCTGGCCCCCCGCGACGAGACCGCGGCGCAGCTCGAGGCGCTGGGTTGCCGCATCCATCCGCTCGAGATGAGCGTGAAGGGCATGAACCCCGCCCGCGATGCCGCCCTCCTGTGGCGGCTGCGGCGGGCGTTTCGCGTGCTGCGCCCCGATGTCGTGCTGGGCTTCACCATCAAGCCCAACATCTACGGCGCGCTGGCGGCGAAAGCGGTGGGGGTGCCCTTCGTGCCGAATGTCACAGGGCTGGGAACCGCCTTCCTGTCGGGCGGCGCGCTGGAACGTGTCGCCGTGGCGCTCTACCGGCGCGCCTTTCACGGGCTGCCGGTGGTGTTCTTCCAGAATGCCGACGACCGCGCGCTGTTTCTCGGGCGCGGGCTGGTGGGCGTGGCGCAAGCGCGGCTTCTGCCGGGGTCGGGGATCGACCTCGGGCGTTTCGCGCCCACCCCCTCTCCCGCGACGGCGGAGGGCCCCGCCTTCCTGATGATCGCGCGGCTGCTGCGCGACAAGGGCGTGCTGGAATATGTCGAGGCCGCCCACCTTGTCCGCCGAATCCATCCCGAGGCGCGGTTCCGGCTGCTTGGCGCGGCGGATGCCGCCAACCGCTCGGCCATCGGGATCGAGACGGTCCGCGGCTGGGAGGCCGAGGGGGTGATCGACTATCTCGGCACCACCGATGACGTTCGCCCGGCCATCGCCGAGGCGCATTGCGTCGTCCTGCCCTCCTACCGCGAGGGGGCGCCGCGAACGCTGATCGAGGCGGCCGCGATGGCGCGCCCGCTGGTTGCGACCGATGTTCCGGGATGCCGTTCCGTGGTTGCCGACGGGGAGACGGGGCTTCTATGTGACGTCAGAAGCGCCGAAAGCCTCGCCGAGGCCTGCCTGCGCATGATTGCGCTCGGGCCGTCGGGCCGGGCGGCGATGGGGATGGCGGGCCGCCGCAAGATGGAACGTGAGTATGACCAGGCGATCGTGGTGCAGGCCTACCGGGACGCGGTGGCGGATGTGACGGGCCGCGGGGCCGGTTCGGAAGTGAACGGGGAAGACGCAAGATGACACGGGTTCTGATTACCGGCACAGCCGGGTTCATCGGATTTCACCTTGCGCGGCTGCTGCTCGACGAAGGGTTCGAGGTGCATGGCTTCGACGGGATGACGGATTACTACGATGTCCGCCTCAAGCAGCGCCGCCATGCCATGCTGCTGCAAAAGCCCGGCTTCGCCGCGACCGAGGCCATGCTGGAAGACCAGGAGGCCTTCGACCGCGTGGCCGATACCTTCCGCCCCGACGTGATCGTTCATCTCGCGGCCCAGGCCGGGGTGCGCTACAGCCTCGAGAACCCGCGCGCCTATCTCGATGCCAACGTGATCGGCACCTTCAACGTGATGGAGGCCGCGCGCCGACTGGAGGTGCGGCACCTGCTCATGGCTTCGACCTCGTCGGTCTACGGCGCGAATGACGAGATGCCCTTCACCGAGACGGAGAAGGCCGACACGCAGCTCACGATCTACGCCGCGACCAAGAAGGCCAACGAAAGCATGGCCCATGCCTATGCGCATCTGTGGGACCTGCCGACGACGATGTTCCGCTTCTTCACCGTCTACGGCACATGGGGCCGCCCGGACCTTGCGCTTTACAAGTTCGTCGATGCGATCCTCGATGGGCGGCCCATCGACATCTACAACAACGGCGACATGTATCGTGACTTCACCTACGTCGACGACCTGGTGCGCGGCATCCGCCTGCTGATCGACGCGGTGCCCGAGCGCCCGGCCTCTGCCGACGAGATCGAGCCGGGCGACAGCCTGTCGCCGGTCGCGCCCTACCGGGTGGTGAACATCGGCAACTCGCAGAAGGTGCGATTGCTCGATTTCATCGACGCGATCGAGGACAGCCTGGGCCAGAAGGCCATCCGCAACTACATGCCGATGCAGATGGGCGATGTGCCCGCGACATGGGCCGATGCAAGCCTGTTGCAGCGGTTGACGGGCTACAGGCCGCAAACGGATTTCAGGGACGGCATCGCCCGTTTCGTAGACTGGTTCAGGGATTACCATGGCAAATGATTTCGACCTCGGGGGCGCGACCATCGCGGTCATCGGATTGGGTTACGTGGGCCTGCCCCTCGCGGTGGAGTTCGCGCGGCACCGCCCTGTCATCGGCTTCGACGTCAACGAGGGGCGCATCGACGCCCTGCGCGCCGGGCGCGACGACACCCGCGAAGTGACGCCCGAGGAGCTGGGCCGCGCCACCGGTCTGACCCTGTCGCACGATCCCGCCGACCTGCAGCGCGCCAGCGTCTTCATCGTCACCGTTCCCACGCCGATCGACGCCACCAAGCGCCCCGACCTGACGCCACTTCTGCGGGCCTCGGAAACGGTCGGCCGCGCGCTGAAACGCGGCGATATCGTGATCTACGAAAGCACGGTCTACCCCGGCGCGACCGAAGAGGATTGCGTGCCCGTCCTGGAACGGGTCTCGGGCCTGCGGTTCAACGAGGATTTCTTCTGCGGCTACAGCCCCGAACGGATCAACCCCGGCGACAAGGCGCATCGGCTGACGACCATCCTCAAGGTGACCTCCGGCTCGACCCCCGAGGTCGCCCGCGCCGTGGACGGGCTTTATGCCTCGATCATCGAGGCGGGCACCTACATGGCCGAAAGCATCCGCGTGGCCGAGGCGGCCAAGGTGATCGAGAACACCCAGCGCGACCTCAACATCGCGCTGGTCAACGAGCTGGCCATCATCTTCAACCGGATGGGGCTGGACACCGAGGCGGTGCTGCGCGCGGCCGGGACGAAGTGGAATTTCCTGCCCTTCCGCCCCGGCCTGGTGGGCGGCCACTGCATCGGGGTCGATCCCTATTACCTCACCCAGAAGGCCGAGGCGCTGGGCTATCATCCGCAGGTGATCCTGGCCGGTCGGCGGATCAACGACGGGATGGGGGCCTATGTCGCGGGGCAGATGATCAAGGCCATGCTCCGCCGGCGCATCCAGGTCGAGGGGGCGCGGGTGCTGATCCTCGGGTTGGCCTTCAAGGAGAACTGCCCCGACCTGCGCAACACGCGGGTGATCGACGTGGTCCGCGAGCTAGCGGAATATGGCGTCGCGGTCGATGTGCATGACCCTTGGGTCAACCCGCAAGAGGCCGCCCATGAATACGGTATCGCCCTGCAGGACGCCCCGGCACCGGGGGCCTATGATGGCGTGATCTGTGCGGTGGCCCATGACGAGTTCGTCAATGGCGGGGCGGAAGCGATCCGGCGCTACGGGCGCGAACCGCATGTCTTCTTCGACCTGAAAAGCCGCTTCGCGCCCTCCGAGAGCGATCTGCGCCTCTGACGCGGGCGAGCGGCTACATTTGCCGACGGCTCGTCACTGCGACCGCCTGACGATGGCTTGTGCGGCAGCAGTATGCCGCCCGACCTGCGCGGCAGGCCGGCATTTGTCCGCCTTCGAAAGGACAACATATTTTACATCGCTCAACAATTGTGCGAACGACCGCAGCTCAAAAGAGTGGAATGTCGGTCGGAGTATCGAAGCTTGCACAAAACACTATCCGAGATCCTGCAGCCTTACCGGGCCTCCCTGCGCTTGCGCCCCGGCCTGCTTCGCAGCGAGTTCGGGCAGACGACCACCCTGTCGGACCTGTTGTCCGACCCCGAGGAGGTGCTGGCGCAACTGCGGCTTGTTCCCGGTGTCGGCGAAGTCAGCATTGCACGGATCAAGCAGGCCATCTTTGGCCACCTCGCGCAGCGTTTCCCCGTGGAATGGTCGGCCTCAGACCGCCCTGCACCATTGGGTAAACCGGTGGAAGGTGCCGATCCAGCGCTGTTGGAGCGGTTTCGCCATCTCAGGAAGGTATGGGGCTTTTCGCGCGCAAGCTTGTCGGTGGCTGGCCTCTTCCACCCCGATTACACCAGTCGGGCCACGACCGTGTTTTCCGCCGCCTTGTCCGAAAACACCCCCTTCGTCTACGCCCCCGAGAGCCTGCCCGAGATCCTGAAGACCCCGGCCGTGTTCAAGGCCGAGCAAGGCTGGTCGCCGCAGCGGGCCGAATACCTGGGCCGGTTGAAGGCGGCGCTCGACGAGGATGTGGTGCCGCCGGACGGCAGCCTGATCCTGCTCGACCGCTACCCGCTCGAGGATCTGGCAAAAGGGCGTGGGCAATATGCCGGGCTTGGCCAGGCCGAGATCACGGAACAGCTGGCGGTCCTGAAGCGGGTCTTGTGTGCGGCAGAAGCCCCCGTGACGGTGGTCACGGAATTCCGCAAGGTCGGGATGTCATCGGGCTTTGCGACGGCGAGCGGTCCCCTGTTCCATTATTGCTTCGGCGGTTACATCGAGCTGCGCGGCCACGAGGTGGTGGAGCATTTCCACAGCCGTGCGCAGGCCGCGGCCGCGGCGGGCATCCCGCTGGCCGACTGGTTCGGGTGAGCGCGGCCCGGTGCAGATGCCGATCCGAGCCGTGGGGCGCGCGCCGCGCGCATCTGTCTTGAGAATATCACTTGCAGCAGGCGGCCTCGCGGCATAGCGTTCAGGAATGAACGGCGAAACCCTTGGGGCGTCTTTCCGGCGGACCGCGGCAGCGAGCTCCGGTGCGGTAGCCGTCGAGGCGCGGGCGGAGTTGCGCTGATGCCCCGCCGACCGAACGAGGACGCCCATTTCCGCATGATGCGCCTGATCGAGGCGCGGCCGGACATCAGCCAACGGGAATTGTCGCGCGAGCTGGGCTTGAGCCTTGGGGCTGTGAACTACTGCGTCAACGCCCTGATCGAAAAGGGCCACGTGAAGATGCGCAACTTCCGGGCCTCCGAGAACAAGCTTGGCTATGTGTATCTGCTGACGCCCGCCGGTTTGGCGCAAAAGACCCGCATGACCCGCGCCTTCCTGGCGCGGAAAATGACGGAATACGAGGCGTTGAAGGCCGAGATCGAGAGCATCGAGGCCGAGCTTGGCCAAGCCACGGGCGAGGGCAAGTGAGCTTGCGGTCGGTGATGCTGGAGGGGGCGTGGCCGGGTGTGGGTGCTGAGTGGCGTAGCCGCTGACAGCCCGGATGCTGCCAGACTCGGGAAAGTGCTGCGCCTTGGAGCGTTTGGAGCCCGGTAACGCGCTACAAACGAATGTGAGTTCGATGTTTTTCACGTCCATGAACGAAAATCATGGTCAGCCCGACGGTTGTGGCTTTACCCAACCGGTCAATGCACCGACTGCGAAATATGCGGACGCATCCGAGGCAAACATCGTCACGCCGAAACACAAGGCAAAGGCGCGATAGCTCAATGACTTGGGCCACTGCTGCACAAGGCATGCCGATAGGGCAGCGCGCGCCGCTGCATTCGGATGCTCCCTCGGACAAGCTGCTTCTGCTTGAAGTGGGGCGCGCGATCGCCGCGCTGCTCGTCGTTCTTCACCACGCCGATCAGGCAACGGCGCATTTCGCGGACGTGCCACGAGAGCGGTTCCTCATGTGAGGGCAATATGGCGTCGATTTCTTCTTCGTTCTGAGCGGCTTCATCATCTATTACAGCCATCGACAGGACGCGCCCGGCGTCGCGTCCGCGAAGCTGTACCTGTTCAAACGGGTGACGCGCATCTTCGTTCCCTACCTTCCCGTGGCATTCGCGTGGATGGCCTTGCTCATCGTCTTTCAGGACGGTCCGATCGAAGAGCGTGCCTGGGGGTTCTGGGCGACGGTTACACTGCTGCCGATGGAAAAGATTTCCACCCTGACCGTTGCGTGGACACTCACATACGAATTGATGTTCTACGCCCTTTTCCTGCTCGCGTTCGTGTCCCGCCGGGCGTTCGTGATGGCGAGCCTTGCATGGGCGGTGCTGCTTTTGCTCGTGTTGCTGGGACAGGTCGATCCCGGAACCAGCCCTGCAGGCTTCGCGGCCACCAACCCGATCGTCTTGGAATTTTTCTGTGGTGTTCTCGCGGCCTGGGCCTTCACACGACTCGATCGAGAGTTTCGCAGCTGGGTCCTGGTGTTCGGTATGTTGAGTCTCTTGGCGGTCATCATGCTTTGGACAGGGCAACGCGCGATCTTGGGGCCGCCGCTGGCGCTGCTCGTTTTGGCCGGCGCGATGTATCACCCGGCCATGAAGGCCGGGGCATTGCGCTTTGCCGTGTTTCTGGGGGCTGCTTCTTATGCAATCTACCTTGTTCATAGCCCGGTGGTCTCGGTGACGGCCGAACTGCTTCAATCGCTTGGGCCGCGCGGGCTGGTCTTTGCGATCTGCGTCGGGCTCGGAACCGCTTTGGGTGCGGCATACCATGTCGTGTTCGAGCGTCCTGCGCTCAGGTGGGTGCGCCGCTTTGCGCCCATGCGCCGCGTGCAGCCGTCCTGATCATGATCGATACATCCACATGGCGAAAAGCCTGGGCGTTGCTGGACGCGCGTGAACGGCGCAACGCCTGGATCGTTCTGGCGATCATCATCATCGGTGCGCTGTCCTCGGCGGTGATGGTCGGATCGGTGATGCCGTTCCTTGCCGTCCTCGCAGACCCGTCGCGGATCGAGACGACCCCCGCACTTGCATGGGCCTATGATGCGTTCGGCTTCAACACCGAGTATGGGTTCCTGGTGGGGCTGGGGCTGGCCTCATTCGCGGTGATCGTTCTGTCGAGCGTCATCCAGATCCTGCGGACCTGGGCCGTCGCGCGCTTTGCCATGATGCGGATGCACTCCATCAGCCATCGGCTGCTGGCGACCTACCTCGCGCAACCCTACGCGTTTTTCCTGAACCGCCATTCCGGAGAAATGGGGCCGCGGGTGCTGACGGAAGCAGGACGGGTAGTCCTCGAATTCTTGCGTCCTGCAGCGGAATTCATTGCCGCCTGTCTGACGACGGCCGCCATCGTGGGCCTGCTACTATGGGTGGACCCGCTGGTGGCTGCCATCGCCTTTGCCGTCCTGGGGGGGATCTATGGGGTCATCTATATCGGGATGCGCGAGGCTCTGAAACGGTTGGGGGCGGAGCAGATCGAAGCCAATCGCGCGAGGTACCGACTGGCCAACGAAAGCCTGACAGGCATCAAGGACATCAAGCTTCTCGGTCGTGAGGGCGCGTATCTCGGTCGATTTGATGGACCTTCGATCCTGATGGCGCGGGTCATGGTGAAGATCTCGGTCATTTCCCAGGTGCCGCAATTCGCGCTGCAAGCCGTTGCCTTGGGCGGCGTGATCATCCTGTGCATGGTGCTGATCGACCCCGCCGGGATCGCGTCGGGCAACAGCCTTGGCGGGGTTCTTCCGGTCATCGGTGTCTTCGCCTTCGCGGGACAGCGCCTGATGCCCGAGCTGTCGAAGCTCTACCAGTCGCTGGCGCAGATCCAGACGGGCGCGGCGGCGGTCGAGGCGGTTCACAAGGACCTTCTCCTGCAAGGGGCCACGCATCGCCTTGTAGGATCACCGACCCAGGGCCTTGGCCTCAAGACCACGCTCAGTCTCGAGGATGTCTCCTACAGCTACCCCAATTCGGATCACGCCGGCGTCCGCGACGTGTCCTTGACCATCCGCGCGGGAGAAAAGATCGGGATCGTGGGCAGCACCGGTGCCGGCAAGACGACACTGGCGGATATCTTGCTGGGTTTGCTGGACCCCGACACCGGCAGGCTCGTCGCCGACGGCACCCCCATCACCGAGGACACCCTGCGCGCCTGGATGCGGAGCGTGGGCTACGTCCCGCAGGATATCTTCCTGACGGATGCCCCCGTGGCCGAGAACATCGCATTGGGCGTCCCCCCTCACGAGATCGACCAGGCACGCATCCGCCGCGCGGCGCAGATCGCGCGGATCGACCGCTTCGTCGAGGATGATCTGCCCGAGGGATACCAGACCCATGTCGGCGAACGCGGCGTGCGCCTCTCGGGGGGGCAGCGCCAGCGCATCGGTATCGCGCGGGCCATGTATCATGACGCCGACCTCATCGTCTTCGACGAGGCGACCAGCGCATTGGACAACCTGACCGAGGCCGAGGTGATGGATGCCATCGACGCGTTGCCGGGCGACAAGACGGTGATCATGATCGCTCACCGCCTGAGTACGGTAAAGCGGTGCGACCGGATCGTCGTGCTCGACAAGGGGCGTGTGGTGGGCTGCGACAGCTGGAGTGAGCTTATGAGTTCAAGCCCTACTTTTCGGCGCATTGCCAGCTTGAGTGAGGCCACATAGAGGTGAGATTTGGAAATTCATGAAATAATTACACGCCAAAAAATGCCTGTGCCAAAAGCCGGTTTTGCAAATTTTCTTTGCATGCAGATTTTGGGTTGCTACTTCTAAACCATGAGGTGTTGGGTAGCGAATACTTTCGCTGCCCCCCTTCTCTCTCGCCGCCATTGGAAAGGCAAACAATGAAAAAATGCCGAATTTGTCTCAGAGAGTCGCATGATGGAATCATTATTCGCGCGCCGGAGATGATGATAGGAACCAAAGAAGAGTTTGATTATTTGCATTGTTCGACTTGCGGAGGGTTGTCGCTGATAAGCATTCCGGAGAACTTAAGCTGGTATTATGAGCAGAAATATTATTCATTTGCAAGCAGAAACATCAGTCGACCCAAAGTGGGATTTAAAGCTGCGATAAGGCGCCGCGCAGCCCTTGGGAAATTGGGGTCCTCAAATGTGGGGGATCGCTTTGCTCATTGGGTGAGGCCCGTTTACTTTAATTGGATTTTTAGAGGATGCATGAGTTTAGACTCACGTATACTTGATGTTGGCTGCGGTTCTGGCGCGCTTTTGCAAGAAATGTCGTCTTATGGGTTTTCGAATCTGACAGGTATAGATCCATTTCTCCCCGATGATCATATGTCACTTGCAGAGGGCCCAAGGATTCTTAAAGCCTATATGAAAGATATGCGCGATGAGCGATTTGATGTTGTAATGCTGCATCATGTTTTTGAGCATCTCGAAGACCCGCAAAGGAGCATAATGGAAGCTCGTGACCTACTTTCTGCAGGTGGTCGGGTTTTGATCAGGGTTCCGCTTGCTGATTCGTATGCATTTCGGAAATACGGTCGCTTTTGGGTGCAGATCGATGCGCCCCGGCATATTTTTATTCCTACTGCTTCTGGAATGTATGGGCTCGCAGAAAGGGCGGGCTTGCAAATAGAGAATATTATATATGACTCAAGCGGATTTCAGTTTTCGGGTAGTGAGGCTTACCTGCGCGGCATGTCTATTGAGCAGTCTGCTAATATTTTTTCCAAATCGGAGGGTGGGCGATTTCACGATTATTCAATTTTCCTTAATCTCATTCGAGATGGAGATTCTGCCAGTTTTTGGCTTCGCTTGGCTGGGTAAAGAGATATGAGCATAACTATAACAGTTTTAGTCCCGTTCTATAAATCATCTTATTTCCAGAAGTTACTTGAAGCTTTGGCTCAGCAAAGCGATTCAGATTTTAATATTGTCGTCGCGAATGACGCCTCTGAATTGATTGCGCGGGAAATGTGTGAGGGGTATAAAGATTCTTTAAACATATATTACTTCAGATTTGAACAGAGGTTGGGTCACATCGACCTAGCTCGACAGTGGAACCGTGCTCTCGAGCTGGTCCCCAATTGTGATTGGGTGTGGGTGGTTCCCGATGATGATCTTCCTTCATCGAAGTGCATCGAGGAAATCAGGGCTTCTACATATATAGCGGATGAAATTGGGTCACACATAATTCATATCCCTGTCGTTACAATTGATAAGGAAGATGTGGCTCTTGGTGAAAGGCACCCTCAGCCATCCTACATATGCTCTGGGGACTTTTACCTGCGTCAGCTTCGGGGGCTTGAGGCGGGATTATCACTCGCAAACTCGGTCTACAGAAGGCGAGCATTAGAAGAGGCGGGAGGCTTTATGTCGCTGCCGCGAGCTTGGGGTAGCGATCATGCGACGACACTAGCCGTAGCTGCAGGAGGGCCAGTTGTCACCGTTCCTAGTTCTTGGTTGGGGTTTCGAATGAGTGGCGTCAATATCTCATCGCAAACTGACGATTCTGATGAGAAGCTTCAAGCGAGGATACAATTTGCTTATTGGCTTTCAGGCAAGCTTCCTGAATGGTATGATGAGCAAAAAGCAGGTGAAATTATGAAGTGGTTCTACCTGAAAAGTGAGCTTTATACTGTTAAGATTTGGCCGTGTTCTGTGAAAATGATCCGTGGGCTTTTTCAAATTGCCAATATTTCGGGCGTCCGGCTAAGTATATTGCAAAGGGCGGGGATCATTGTGCGGGTTGCATTTAATGCTGCAAAGGGCTTTGCGTCCAGGTATGGATTGGTTAAAGATTTTGAAAATTCTAATATTTTTAGATGATAATGCTCCACATCGCCAACTGGTACCCCGGCCCTTGGGACAATGTCGAAGGGAACTTCGTGCGTGACCAGATCGCACTGTTCCGAGAAGAGCTCCCGGGGGACGTGGTCGTGGTTCAGGTGCGCCCCGCCCGCGGGCAGTGGCCTCGTTTCGAAAGACCCGTTCTGGACGGCGGCGCACGCGGTTACATCCTGCATGCTCCAGTGCGGCCCGGCAGCAAACCTCTGGAATGGCTCTCGACCCTGCTTCTCGTCCTTGTTCTCCTGCGCGAGCGTGCCTGGCGGTTTCGGGCATTGCATTTTCACATCGCCTATCCGTTGCTCATTCATTCCCGTTTCTGGCGAAAGCTTTTTCGTCGTCCCCTCGTGATCAGCGAACACTGGTCGGCGTATCACTACAAGTTTCATTTGCCCCGGGGCAGCCGCGCCCTCAAACACATGCAGCGCCCCTTTCAACAGGGGGACCCGGTGCTGGCCGTATCGAACGCCCTGTTACAGGATATCCGCGAATTCTCCGAGCGCGACGATTTCAGCGGCTTCGTTCTGCCCAATGTGGTGCCTCTGCATGGGGCAGCGCAAAGTACACGCGAGGTTCCGACGCTGTTCGCGGTGAACCGGTGGGTCGCTGTGAAAAACCCGATGCCGATGCTGGAGGGCATGCATCGGGCGGCCGAGTCCGGGATCGCATTCAATCTTGTGGTTGGCGGGTATGGCGAGCTGATCGAGGACATGAAAGCCTTTGTTGCGGAAAGCGCCTTGCGTGACCGAACGTGCTTCACGGGCAAGATGACCAAGCCCGAGATCGCCACACAGCTGGCTGCCAGCGACGGTTACCTCTATTCTTCGGATTATGAGACATTTTCCATTGCCTGTGCCGAAGCCCTTGGGGCGGGCGTCCCCTTGATCGGTCCACATATCCCCGCAATCGCGGAGTATGCAGGGCCGCAAGACAGGGTGGAGGTCGCTGCCCGGACACCAGAGGCGTGGGCGAAGGCAATTGAGGAATTCATTGCTATGTGGATTGACGGCAACTGGGACCGGAGGGTGATTGCCCATCGCGCCCAGGCACGGTTCTCGCCATCTGGTTTGCGGGATTCATATCGGACGACGATGGAAGAGATCGGGGTAATTGGATCTCATACGCTCATCAACGACCGCCCGGAATGAGCACAATCCTGATCATCTCGCCCGAGCCTTGGGACGGTCATTTCGTCAGCAAGCATCACTACGCCCGTGAGCTTGCGGGCCGCGGCCACAGGGTGCTGTTCCACGGCCCTCCGGGCGAAGGTGGCCCGATGCATCTCGTGCCGGTCCCCGATGCGCCGGGCGACCTGCGCGTCCTGCACGCGTCACGCGTCGCCCCCGGTTTGCGCTTCATGCCCGGTGCCATGCGCCGCGGTCTGGAAGCGCGCTGGCTGGCGCAGGTGGAAGCGCTCGCGGGTGAGCGCATCGATATCGTCTGGAATTTCGAAAACTCGAGGTTCTACGACCTGGGCTTTGCCGGCGACCGTCTCAAGATCTACCAGCAGGTCGATCTCAACCAGGATTTTCACCCGGCAAAAGCCGCGTCCACGGCGGATATTGCGATTGCCCTGAATGCCCCCATTGCAAACCGCCTGCGCAGCCTCGGCGTGGACAAGCCGGTGCATCTGGTCTCGCATGGCCTGACCCTTCCAACCGGACAGGCCGCCCCCCCCAATCTGCCAAAGGACCGGATCCATGCGGCCTATATCGGCAATCTCGAGATACGGTATCTCGATGTAGAGGCATTCGCGCAGGTCGTGCGCGCGCATGGCCCGCGCGTGGATTTTCACCTTTTTGGGCGCTTTACGGACACCACCTCGCTAAGGCAGGCGCTGGCTGGTCTGGAAAATGTCATTTGGTATGGCTGGCAGGACCCACCGACTGTCTATCGCCATCTGAGCGCCATGGACATTGCCATGGTTCTTTATCGCACCCAGATGGACCCCGAGCAGATTTCCAATTCCCACAAGGTTTTGGAATATCTGCACAGCGGCGCTGTCGTTGCATCAAGCTACCTGTCGGATTACGAAGACAGGCCCGATCTGATCGAAATGGCGCCGCTGAATGGCAGCTACCCTGATCTCTTCGCCTCTGTCGTGGAGCGGCTGGACAGCCTGAACACGCTTGAGCAGCGCCGAAGGCGAAGGGTCCATGCGCTGGAACATACCTACCCTAGGAAGCTTGACCAGATCGAGGCGATCATTGCGGCGCAATGCCCAGACACATCTCTCACAGCCGGACCAGGAATGCAGGACAAGACATGAAACGCTTCGCCTTGATAGGGGCTGCCGGTTATATCGCCCCCCGGCACATGAAGGCCATCCGCGAGACCGGGCATGATCTGGTGGCTGCCTTCGATCCCAATGATTCGGTGGGCATAATCGACAGCCATTTCCCCGAGGCGCATTTCTTCACCGAATTCGAACGCTTCGACCGTCATGTCGACAAGCAGCGCCGCATGGGGCAGGGGGTCGATTACATGGCCATCGCTTCGCCCAATTACCTGCATGACAGCCATATGCGCTTTGCCCTGCGCTCGGGTGCGGATGCGATCTGTGAAAAGCCTCTGGTGCTGAACCCCTGGAATATCGACGGTTTGAAGGAAATCGAGGCCGATACCGGGCGCAAGATCAACACGATCCTGCAACTGCGCTTGCATCCCGCGATCATCGCGTTGCGCGAACAGGTCGCGGCGAGTGGCGATCATGTCCATGATGTCGACCTGACCTACATCACCTCGCGCGGGAACTGGTATCTGCAAAGCTGGAAGGGCGACGAGAAGAAATCCGGCGGCATCGCCACCAATATCGGGGTGCATTTCTACGACATGCTGTATTTCGTCTTCGGCAATGTCCGGGAAAACACCGTACATCTGAACACGCCCACCAAGGCTGCGGGCTATCTGGAATATGACCGTGCCCGCGTACGCTGGTTCCTGTCCATCGACGTGGATGACGTGCCTGAGGCCGAACGCGCGCAGGGCAAGCGCACCTTCCGCGCGATCACGGTGGATGGGCAGGATGTCGAATTCTCTGATGGATTCACCGATCTGCACACGCGCAGCTATGAGGAAATCCTCGCCGGGCGCGGCTTCGGGCTAGAGGAAAACCGTGCGGCGATCCAGACGGTCAGCGATATCCGGACCGCATCCTTGCTGACCACAGGAGACCGCCATCCCCTTGTCCACAAGGCCCGGACATGACAGTCATGATCCATACCAGCGCCATCGTAGATGACGGCGCGCAGATCGGTGCGGGCAGCCGCGTGTGGCATTTCACCCATGTATGCGCCGGCGCACGCATCGGGGCGGGCGTGTCGCTGGGCCAGAATGTCTTTGTTGGCAACAAGGTGGTGATCGGGGATCGCTGCAAGATCCAGAACAATGTCAGCATCTATGACAATGTCACGCTGGAGGACGGCGTTTTTTGCGGTCCCTCGATGGTCTTCACCAATGTCTACAACCCGCGTGCCTTGGTCGAGCGTAAGAATGAATATCGCGACACGCTGGTAAGGCGGGGGGCCACGCTTGGCGCGAATTGCACCATCGTCTGCGGTGTTACGATTGGGGCCTTCGCCTTTGTGGGCGCAGGCGCTGTCATTCAGCGCGATGTGGCCGATTTCGCGCTGATGGTCGGCGTTCCGGCCCGCCAGATCGGCTGGATGAGCGCATTTGGCGAACGCCTTGATCTGCCGCTTACGGGGGCGGGCACCGCTACCTGCCCGAAGACGGGTGATCTTTATACCCTGTCGGATGGCAGGGTCAGTCGGCGGGAGGCCTGAGCAATGATCCCCTTCATTGACCTTGCCGCTCAGCAGGAACGCTTGCGTCCACAGATCGACGCCGCCATCGCGCGCGTGCTGGCGCATGGGCAGTATATCCTTGGCCCCGAAGTGGCCGCGTTGGAAGAACGGCTTGCGGCCTATACCGGGGCTGCGCATTGCATCACTTGCGCCAATGGCACCGATGCGCTGCAAATCGCGCTGATGGCGCTTGGCGTGGGGCCGGGCGACGAGGTCATCACCCCTGGTTTCAGCTATATCGCCACCGCCGAAGCCACCGCACTTCTGGGCGCAAAGCCCGTCTATATCGATATCGATCCGGTCAGCTACAATCTGGACCCCACGCTGCTGGAGGCCGCGATCACGCCGCGCACACGCGCGATCATTCCCGTATCGCTTTATGGCCAGCCTGCCGATTTCGACATGATCAATGCCATAGCCGCACGCCACGGGCTTTGCGTGATCGAGGATGGCGCACAAAGTTTCGGCGCGCTCTACAAGGGGCGGCGCTCGTGCAACCTATCCACAATCGCCTGCACCAGTTTCTTCCCCTCCAAACCCTTGGGGTGTTACGGGGACGGCGGCGCGATCTTCACGTCTGACCCCGAGCTTGCAGCGCAGTTGCGCCAGATCGCGCGGCATGGCCAAACGAAGCGCTATCACCATGCCCGTGTCGGGATCAATTCGCGGCTCGATACGCTTCAGGCGGCGATCCTTCTGGCCAAGCTGGACGTGTTCGACAGTGAAATCGCAGCGCGCCAGCGCATCGCGGCACAGTATGCCACTGGTCTTGCGGCGCTCGAAATCCCCCCGCCGCAGGTCGGGCCGGACCGAAACAGTGTCTGGGCGCAGTACACGATACGCGCGAGTAACCGCACCAAAGTGCAGGCGGCCCTGAAAGATGCAGGCATTCCGACAGCCGTTCATTATCCCCTGCCTCTTCATCGACAGCCTGCGGTCGAAGATAAGGCCGTGATGCTTGCGCACAGCGATCTTGCGGCGCAAGAGGTTATGAGCCTGCCCTTTGGCCCCTACATGACATCTGAAGCGGTATCGAAGGTGATCGCCGGCTTGCGACCCGTGTGCGAGCTTATTTTGCAGCGTTGATGAATTGAAAACCTACATGCCGTATCAGATTGACAGTCACCAAACCCCCATTGTCATCTTCCTCTACAACCGGCTGTTCGACCCACTCATCCAGGGTAATTTCTGGCTCTACATAAGGGATTACCTTTCCGACCCGGACAAGCCGGTCCGATTTCATGTCGTCACTTTCGAGGATCCGCGCCACCCGTTGACAGAGGCGCAGGAGGGCCTCGTGGCGAAATGGAGGGAACAAGGGTTGGAGTGGACCGCCCTCACCTGGCATCCGGGTATGGGTCTGTTGCAGAAAGCGCGGGATGTCTCGTCGGGCTTTCTTGCCGTCATGCGCCTCCGCATCAAGGGGTATCGCCATATCGCGGCCCTTGGTTCGGTGGCGGGCTCCTTTGCCTACATGTGCGCGCTTCCCCTTCGGATGCGGCTGTTTCTCTATCAGTATGAGCCGCATAGTGAAGTCTCCCGAGATGCAGGGGCATGGCGCGAAGACAGCATCCAGTTCCGCCTCGCACGCTATTTCGAACGCAAATCCGCGGAATATGCGCATGTGATCGCGTCCGGAACACGCTTCATGGGCGAGCGTCTCAAGGACGAATGGGGGGTCCGCGCAGCGTTCTTCCGTGTGCCGACCGTGGTCAATGAAGACAAGTTCGCCCATGATCCACAGGTCGAGGCGCAGGTCCGTGGCCAGCTGGGCCTGGAACCGGATCAACCCGTGCTGTTCTACACCGGGAAATTCGGGGGATTGTATTACGACGTCGAGATCGCGCAGGCCTTTGCATGGCTCCGCGACTATGAACCCCGGCTCCACCTGTTGATCGTGACCCCGAATGACGATGAGCATGTGCATGGGCTGTTCCAGCAGGCGGGCGTAGATCGGCGGCACTACTCGGTCTGCCATTCCAGCTATGACGAGATCGAACGCTTCTACTTCGCCGGTGATCTCGGCCTCATCACCATCCCCCCCGGTCCCGGCCAAAAGTTCCGCTCCAGCATCAAGGTGGGCGAATACCTCTGCGCGGGCATGCCCTTCCTGACGCCAACGGGCGTGTCCGAGGATTACCTGCATGCACGCGAACAGGACGTCGGCGTCGTGGTTGACGATTTCCGCGAAGCCTCCATTCGCGGCGCGTGGCCCGAAATCCAGCGCTACCTCGAGATGGACCGCGACACCCGTCGCGCTCACTGCCGGGCATTCGGAATTTCGTATCGCGGCTTCTCGTCGCTCAACCCTGTATTCCGCAAGGCCATCGACGCCTTGCGCGCAAAATGACGGACAGGATCATGCAACACGTTTTGGTAACGGGCGGCGTGGGGTCGGTCGGTCGATCGGTCGTCACGCGCCTGCTCGAGACGCGGCCCGAGGTCGAGCGGATCGTCGTCTACTCCCGCGACGAGCACAAGCAGGGCGACATGGCGCAGGACCTGGCCGCGCATGCAGACCGGCTCGAGTTCATCATCGGTGACGTCAAGGACCGCGACCACCTCAAGCGCAGCCTGCGCGGCATCGACACGGTGATCCACACCGCGGCTATGCGGCTTGTCCCACATGCCGAGGCGAACCCAGAGGAATGCCTGCGCACCAATGTCGACGGCGCGATGAGCCTTGTGTCTGCGGTCGCCGACAGCACGGTGCGCAAGGTGGTGGGCATTTCGAGCGACAAGGCGGTGTCGCCCACCACGATCTATGGTGCCAGCAAGTTCGCCATGGAGCGCGTCTTTCTCAACGCGGATCGCAAGACGAATACGCGGTTTTCGCTGGTGCGCTATGCCAATATCCTCAACAGCCGGTCCTCGGTGGCCCCGCTGTTCCTGAAGCAGCGCGAGACCGGGGTCCTCACGATCACCGACCCGAACATGACGCGGTTTTCCATCACGATGGACGAGGGCGTCGACCTGATCCTCTTCGCCCTGGACGAGGGGTGGGGGGGCGACGTGATCTGCCCGATCTCGCCCTCCTACCGGGTCGGCGACATGGCGATGGCCATCGCGCCGGACGCCGAACACCGCGTCATCGGCGCGCGCCCGGGCGAGAAGCTGCACGAGGCGATGTTTTCCATCACCGAGGCCCCTTTCGTGGCGCGGCGGGGCAAGCACTACGTCGTGACACCTGTGCGCGGAAGGTGGGACCTGCCGCGCTATTGCGCCGAGGTAGAGGAGGCTGAGCCGTTGGAAACGGCGTTCGAGTATGAGTCGGGGGGGAATCCAAACAAACTAAATTCTGAGCAAATATTTTTGCTAGTGAAAGATGTCTTCGATGAGTGAATCTCCACGCGATATTTTTGGCGATTGGCGAAAGAGTGTAAGTGGAAACATTGCCTATAGCCTCATGCGCCACCTTAGAGATACCGCGCTGAGCATGAGGGGGGTTGCAGTTAATGCGCAAAAATACCGGCTTCCTCTCGGGGTGGTATTTAAAATTGACGAAATCTGGATGTCCGAGGTGATTGAGAAAATTCTTCCCCATACCAAAGGCATATTTTTGGATATCGGTGTAAATCTCGGCCAAACTCTATTAAGCTTAAGGTCAGTTGATAAGCGGAGATCGTATCTTGGATTTGAGCCGAATGTTGACTGTGTTTCAGTTGTAAGGAAAATCATAAGGTTGAATGAGATCAGTCACTGCGTCATCATTCCTGCTGCGTGCTCAGGGCAGTTTGGCATTGCCCGCCTTTTTCACTATCTCGATTCCGATTTTGATTCATCCGCATCGATGCTGCCAAATTTTAGAGATGTCAGGGCAAGGCGCGGCGAAACAACAATTGCAGTAGCGTCAGTCCATGAGAGCCTCACTGCCATGGGTGTGGAGCGCGTAGGTATCGTAAAGATTGACGTGGAGGGATTTGAGGCCGATGTACTTGAAGCTTTAGAAATGGTCCTAGCTAGAGACCGGCCATTCGTTATTATTGAAGTCCTGCCGGTGATGGAAAGCACTTCACGAATGCATGCCACAACAAGAATCAGTGCATTGTTGGCTCGCCTGGGTTACATCTCCTTTGAGATTGTCAAAGATGAACATGGCAACCTAAGAGACTTCAGGGAGGTGGCATGTATGGGTGCGCAGAAGGAAGTGCAGAGTAGCGACTTTCTTCTTTCTCCTGTATCGACACTTCCAATTACATCAAGCAAATAAAAGTATTTGAAATTGGTGGCGCGACAGGTCGCCTTATCTCATTGTGGTCGATAAAGGTGCCAACGGATCTTGCGCCCCAATGGTGAAATGAGGTTAGGGAATTTATTTTTGGTAATTAATATCAGATATATTCGAGCTCAGTGAAACTGGCATAATGTTCGAGCGCAATCGCAAATGACGTTTCAGCCACAGCCAAGTTTGCCGAGACACAAAGAAGGTGGCGGCTCACAGCAGACGTTTCGTGTTTCCGGGCTCTCAGCGATGCTCGCACGGCGTGGTATTCGTATCTACTGCCCGTGGCGGGCCGCCCTGCCCAAGAGCGAGGAGATATCCGAGCGGGACGCTCTCTTGAACGCCACCTATCAGGGAAATGATCGCCAGCAACTCAATCGCTCGGCGTCTGATTACTGCCGCGCCACTTTCGGTGTTTGGGCATGACCGCCGACAAACGCTCCATGAAAGTTCTACTTGTATCACTCGCATTCCCACCGAAACAGGATGCAGAGGTGTTGCAGACCGCGAAGCTGCACAAGTATCTCTCCAGTCTGCCGGGAGTAGAGGTGCATGTGGTAACGAGCAACGAGAGTAGTCGGGTCTCCGCCTTGCTGGCACCAAGATTGCGACTTGAGGAGGGTGTTACCCGGTTTGACCTTTTCTCAAATCGCTATGTCAACCATGCCGTACTCCGGTTCCTGCCGGCCCTTGCCTCGCGCCCGGATCTCAAGCGCGCTGCCGTCGCCCGGTCGCAAGAGATCTGCGCTGTATTGCCTTGGCGGCCAGATATTATCCTCTCACGGTCTTATCCGATATCTTCAGCGCTGCTCGGCCAAGCAATCGCCGAAAAATTGGACGTGCCGTGGATCATGCAATTGAGCGACCCATGGTCGCTATCTCCACTCCATCCGCGTGGATATGATCTTGAATGGAACAGGGTGCGTGAACACGAGGCTATCGCACGTGCTGACCGCGTGACATTTACTTCAATTCGAACGTTGAAAAATTACGCGAGCCTTTATCCGACTGCAGTGAGTCGTTTTCGCTACTTTCCAAATACATACGATCCGGAACATAACACGCCAAATCCTTGGCGGCGCGGCGACAAGTTTCGTTTGGTCTATACCGGGACGCTAGGTGGCAGTCGCCATCCAGAAATATTCTTTTCTGCAATCGACGCTTTTCTAGAACGTGTCCCACAGGCACGCGGATCAATTGTTTTCACAATCGCTGGTCACGCTGATCGTGAAGTTCGTGCCTATTTTGCAAAATGTGCCGACTACCTTGACTGGAAAGGTCCCGTTGACTTCGACACAGCGATGGGATTGATCCGAAGTGCGGATGTTCTGTCCCTTATCGATAACAGCATGGAGCGGGCAGCAGGAACTGCGAAAAGCGCCGAAGGTTATGAATTCTTCCCTTCCAAGTTGCTGGATTACATGTTGGGCCAAAGACCCATTCTCGGAGTCAGTCCAACGGGTAGTATCGCTCAAGAATTGATCGAATCTCTTGAGCTTGGCCTATGCTTTGACCACTCGGACGTTGCGGGTTTATCAAAAGGCATTGAGCAGAAATGGAAAGAATGGCAGTCGGGAGACCCGGTGCATTTTGAGCGAAATGCAGACGATGACACCTATGATGCAAGGGCGGCTGCAAACCGCCTTTACAGGGAAATGGAGAGTATTCTGGATGACGCTTAAAGCGGCAATTATTGCGGGTACCCGCCCTGAAGCCATCAAGTTGATACCGGTTCACGCTGCTTTTTCAATGCATCCGGAGATAACCCCAACCCTGATTGCAACCGGACAGCACCGGGAGATGCTGAAATCTGTTTTTATGGCATTTGGTGTCGAGCCTGACCTTTCTCTTGATGTCATGTTGCCGAACGACCGGCTTTCCAACCTATTTGGCCGCATCATGCATGTGCTTGACGCTCAGTTCATGGAGCAAAAATATGATGTGGTCATTGTGCAGGGCGATACATCTACCGCTCTTGCGGGCGCATTGGCGGCCCATTACCACCGTATTCCAGTTGCCCATATTGAGGCAGGTCTACGAACGGGCGATAAATGGGCTCCTTTCCCGGAGGAAAGCCATAGACGAATGATTGGAACCCTGAGCGATTTCCACTTTGCAGCGACGCAAAATGCGGCCATGGCTTTGTTGCGTGAAAATGTGACCACTAATGTGGTCGTGGTTGGAAATACGGTCATCGATGCGCTGCTCATGATGAATAAGCAGATCGACCTTAATCAGTCCAAGTATCAATCGGAATTTCCACAGCTTCGCAACAAGGCAAGGCGTCATGTGCTGGTGACGATGCATCGCCGCGAGAACTTTGGACAGGGTATAGAAGATATTTGCGCAGCGCTACGCATCATTTCTGAGACTTATGAGAATTGCACAATAACGGTTAGTACCCATCTCAACCCGGCCGTTCGTGAAGTCGTCACAGAACGACTTGGAGGGGTGGCCCATGTGCATCTCATGAACCCTCAATCATATGATCGAATGATTTACCTCATGAGGAATTCGTGGGTTATCCTGACCGACTCTGGAGGTTTGCAGGAAGAAGCGCCGAGCCTGAATGTGCCCGTATTGGTCATGCGCGACAAGACGGAGCGTCAGGAAGGTGTTGCCGCAGGCTGTGCACGGCTTGTCGGGACAAACAAGGCACGAATTCTCAGTGACTTTCAGACGCTATGGAGCGACCCGGCAGCCTATCAGGCAATGTGCGACGCGGCCAATCCTTATGGTGACGGCACAGCAGCGCGGCAAATAGCGGATCACCTCGTTCGTTTTTTGCTAAAGTAGCAACAGGTGTGAGCAACTTCGTCGGCCTCTGGTATGCATTGCGTCGGAACCATGTATTATCTTTGACACAAAGGCTGGATGGATGCAGACCCCTAAAAACAAGACTACGCAAATCGCGCTTGGCATAATTGGCAGAGTCGCCACTCTCCCATTCCGGTTTCGCACAAGCAAGGTTGCTCGACCAAATAGTGTTTCTCACCTGTCTTGGGAAAAATATCTGCTGGACAGGTTCGATCACTCGGGCATGAAAATCCTCGAAGTCGGGTCCCGAAACGTCACGGGCACACCCTTCGGGCAAAGGTTCAGGCACGCCGACTACGTCGGGTTCGACATTTACCCCGGCGATAATGTGGATATCGTAGGGGATGCTCACAAGCTCTCAAGCCATTTTGACCCAGATGAGAAATTCGACCTCATATTCTCGTCTGCCGTGTTCGAGCATCTGTGCATGCCGTGGGTGGTAGCCGAGGAAATTCACAAGCTTCTGAAGGTCGGTGGACATGTGTTTGTCGAGACTCACTTCTCTTTCGCGTCCCACGAGCGCCCCTGGAACTTCTTCCAGTTTTCGGACATGGGTCTTCGGGCGTTGTTCAATTCGTCTCTTGGCTTCGAGCTGATCGAGAAGGGAATGAGCAATCCGATTTGTGGGTACTATGGTCACGACGCGGACGACTACATGAAATACCGCCCCCTGACCGAACTATACTGCCACAGTGAAATCCTTTGCAGGAAAGTGCGCGATGTGTCCGACTTCGAATGGCGCAATGCGGATGTCAACTCTATCGTCGATGGCACGTCCTACCCGAAAGGCACGAAGAAGTACAAATTGCCCTGAGCAGATTGTGTTCCGGGGCCGGGCCTCGGTTTCGCCGGACGTCGTTTCCAGAGTGCATCTTGCACGAAGGCGTCGCCCTGCAGCAGCCAATGCCGACCGCGCGTGAAAGGATGCCGGTGAAGCTACACCTCCTCACGCGCTACGATCGGCGCGGCGCCTCGAGCCGGTTGCGGCTCCTCCAGTTCATCGCGCATCTCGAGCAATCCGGCTTCAGGGTCAGCACCGACTGCCTGTTCGACGCGTCATACCTGGATGCGCTCTACGCCGGGCGGCGTGAGCCCGGCGCGATCCTGCGGGCCTACCGCAGTCGTCTTTCCGCGCTGAAATCCGCCCTCGACGCTGACCTGATCTGGCTCGAGAAAGAGGCCCTGCCCTGGGTGCCCGCCGGTCTCGAACACCGGCTGTTTCCCCGCGATGTGCCCGTCGTCTCGGATTTCGACGACGCCGTCTTCCACCGCTACGACAGCCACGCCAACCCGATGGTGCGCGCGCTGCTTGGCCGCAAGATCGCGCGTGTGATGTCGAACTCCACGCTCGTGCTCGCGGGCAACGCCTATCTTGGCGCGTATGCCGAAAGGGCCGGTGCCGACCGGATCGAGATCGTTCCGACCGTCGTCGATGCTGCGGCCTATGACGGCAGCCCGACGCCCGCGGCCCCGCATCCGACCGTCGGCTGGATCGGCACCCCCGGCACCTGGCGCGAGTGTGTCGCGCCCTTCCTCCCCGATATTCTCGATACGCTGCGCCCGTTGCGGTCCCGGATCCTCGCCGTCGGTGCCGGGGCGCTGTCGGCCCAAGACGCGGCCATCGACCTCCGCGATTGGTCCGAAGAGCGTGAGGCCGCCGATATCCGCGACATGGATATCGGCATCATGCCGCTGCCCGACACGCCATGGATGCGGGGCAAATGCGGCTACAAGCTCATTCAATACATGGCCTGCGGCCTGCCTGTTGTCGCCTCACCCGTGGGGGTGAATGCTGACATCGTCACCCATGGCGAGACCGGCTTCCTTGCGTCGACACCGGCGGAGTGGCGCTCCGCGCTAAAGACCTTGATCCACGATCCCGATTTGCGTCTGCGCATGGGGCAAGCCGGTCGCAAAAGGGTGGAGCGCGACTACTCTTTGCAGGTACACGGGCCACGCGTCGCCCGCATGTTTGCGGATTTGGTCCGGCGCGCGGTGTGACGGGTTCGAGGAAGGTGGCCTGAGATGTGCGGGATTGCAGGCATGCTCGGCCTCGGGACCGGGACCGGCACAGCCCCCGATGCCTCGACCCTGCGCCGCATGGCCGATGCCTTGGCCCATCGCGGGCCGGATGCCGAAGGTCTCTGGCGTGACGAGGACGCCGCCATCGGGCTGGCGCACAGGCGGCTTTCCATTCTCGACCTCTCTCCGGCAGGCGCACAACCGATGCAGTCTGCGGATGCGCGGCACGTGATCGTCTTCAATGGCGAGGTCTACAATCACCTCGAGCTTCGCAAGGCGCTCGAGGCCGAGGGCGTAGCCTCCACCTGGCGCGGGCATTCGGACACCGAGACGCTGCTCGCCGCCATCGGCCATTGGGGGCTGGACAAGGCCCTGCAACGCGCCGCTGGCATGTTCGCCCTCGCCCTGTGGGACCGGGAGGCAGGCATCCTGTCGCTGGCCCGTGACCGCACCGGTGAAAAGCCGCTCCACCTGGCGATGCTGGGAGGGGCGGTAGCCTTTGCGTCCGAGCCGCAGGCTTTCCAGGCCATCCCCGCGTTCGATCCCGCGCTCGACCCGCAAGCCTTGCAGGGCTTCGTCGCAACGGCGACCGTCGCCGATGACCGCTGCATCTTCGCATCCGTGCGCAAGGTGCAGCCCGGCACGATCCTCAGCATCGCGGCCGCGGACGGGGCGATGGAGCAGCGGGTCTATTGCGACATGGTCGGTGTCATGGCGACGGGTCTCTCCCATCCCGCCCGCCGCGCGCCCGATGACGAGGCCCGCGTCATCCGCGACATGCGCGCGACCCTCGAAGAGGTCGTCGCCTCGCAGATGATCAGCGATGTGCCGCTGGGCAGTTTCCTGTCCGGCGGCGTCGACTCCTCGCTGGTCACAGCGCTGATGACCGCCGTGTCGGACCGATCGGTCAAGACCTTCACCATCGGTTTCGAGGAAGCGGGCTATGACGAAAGCGCCCATGCCGAGCGCGTGGCCGCGCATCTGGGCACCGATCACACCACCTATCGCCTGACCGAGGCCGACGCGCTCGAGGTCATCCCGCAACTCGGCCGAATCTATGGCGAGCCCTTCGCGGATTCCTCCCAGATCCCCACGGTTCTACTGTGCCGGAACGCGCGGCAGGCGGTGACCGTGGCGCTGACGGGCGACGGCGGCGACGAGATCTTCGGCGGCTATAATCGCCACGTCCTCGGCCCGAAGCTCTGGTCCCGGCTGTCCCGGATGCCCGGCCTCCTGCGGCGTGGCGCGCGGCCCGTGGGGCGCGTCCTGCAGCAGCTCGGTGGCGGCGGCTCGCCGCTTCTGCGCGGGCTGGCCCGCCGGGCAGGCCTGCCTGCCAGCCTGCTCGACAAGAGCGGCCGCCTGGCCGAGATCGCGGCCAGTGCGACCTCGCTGCAGGATGTTTATGCCGGCCTGACACAGATCACCGACGACCCAGCCCGCGTCCTGCGATCCGGCCCCGACAGGGCCGCGACGCGGGCCGAGGACGAGCGGCTGGCCGGGTTCTCGCCCAAGGACTGGATCATGGCGCGCGATACGCTGGGCTATCTGCCGAGCGATATCCTCGTGAAGGTCGACCGGGCCGCCATGCATGCCTCGCTTGAGACGCGGGCCCCATTCCTCGATATCCGCACGATAGAAGCGGCGTGGCGCTTGCCGCCCCGCGCACGCATCCGCGACGGCCGGGGCAAGCAGATCCTGCGCGATATCCTGGATCTGCACGTTCCCCGCGCCCTGATCGACCGCCCGAAACAGGGCTTCGCCATTCCCATCGACCGCTGGCTGCGCGGCGAATTGCGCAGCTGGGCCGAGGGTCTGCTCTCGGTCGAAGAGTTGCAGGGCCAAGGCGTTCTGCAGGTCGCCCCCGTGCGCGAGATCTGGTCCACCCATCTCGCCGGTCGCGGCAATCACGGTCAGCTTCTCTGGGCGCTTCTCATGCTGCAATCCTGGTTGCAGGACGGGGCCGCACGCCCTGCGGAGATGGCGACGTGACCACCTATTACGCCACCTTTGTCGCGCTGCTGATCTCGTCCTATCTGGCGGCGCGGGACCGTCAGGCAAAGCTGGCTCTCTACTGGGCCGGTCTGATCGGCCTCTTCCTGTTCTCGGCCTTCCGCTACCGCGTCGGCTGCGACTGGTGGGGCTATTTCGTCAACTACCGCATCCAGATCCCGAGCTACGAGTTCGCCTTCACGCTCTCCGAACCCGGATACTGGTCGATCATCCGGTTCCTGCAGCAGACGGGCCTGCCCTACGAATACCTGAACATCATCACCTCGGCGATCTTCTTCATCGGCTTCCACGCCCTTGCGCGGCGGCAACCCAACCCGCTGGCCATGCTGGCGCTGGCCTTTCCGATCCTCGTCATCAACATGCCCATGTCGGGCATCCGGCAAGGGGCCGCGATCGGCTTCACCTGCCTTGCCTATGTCGCCTTCATGGATCGGCGTGTCATCCGCTATGTCTTCTGGATCCTCGCAGGCTCGCTCTTTCATTCCAGCGCCCTCGCGTTCCTCGTTTTCGCTCCCTTCGTGCTTGGCGCGTGGACGCGGCGGAACATCATCTTTGCCAGCCTCCTGGCGCTGCCGGGCGTCTACGGCCTGTCCCAGACCGAAGCGGCCGAACTGGCGCAACGTCGCTACATTGAAACCGGAATCGACGCCGCGGGTGCGGTGTTCCGGCTCGGCATCCTCAGCCTCAGCGGCCTGTTCTTCGTCCTCTACATCCGCAAGGCGTGGCAGCGCGAGTTTCCGCAGGACTACAAGATCGCCATCATCGGCGCGTGGCTCATGGTCGGCTTCTTCAGCCTGTTCTTCGTCTCGACGGTGATCGGCGACCGGTTCGGCTATTACCTCATCCCGATCCAGCTCATGATCTTTGCCCGCGTTCCGTATCTGCAGACCCTGAAGAACCGCCAGCTCTGGACGCTTGCGCCCATCGCGGGCTTGACGCTTGTGTTCCTCGTCTGGACGCAGCTCTCTTCGCTGTTCGGACAGTGTTACGTGCCATACCAGATAAGCTTCGACGCGCTCGGGGCGCTTTGACGATACCGCGCCAAGCTTGGCTTCTCGGGGGCGCAGGCTGTTGGTCCCATCATGCTTGGCGTTCAGCTTGCAGAACGTCGCCGGGCCGAGACCATGCCTGCAGCACACCTCAGCCGTCGGCATGCCCGCCTCCGGCGCCTTGAGCATCCCGATGACCTGCGCCTCGGTGAAACGGCTTTTGCTCGGTCGCCTGCTCCTTCGCGGTTGAGCAGACCCAACATCAGACCGAGGGATCTCGGGGGGGGCAGCTCACCCGTCGCTCAGGCCCCCATGATCGGCCTCGCCCCTCGCCGCCAAGTGATCGGAGTTCATGCCGTCGGTGGCCCCCTGGCGGCTGGGTGACCTTGCCTTGCGTCGCAGGGTCTGTCTGGGGCTTTCACCGAACGCGCGGCGATAGGCGCGGGTGAAATTCGCCAGATGGGCGTAGCCGAGATCATGGGCCAGTTGCTTGATCATGGCACCTTCCATCAGCTCGGCGCGCGCAATCTCCATGATGGTCCTGTGCCGGAAACTGCGCAGGGACATCCCGTAGCGCGCCTCGAACATGCGCAGGGCTGCGCGTTGGTCCTGAAGGGTCAGGTCAGGGCCCAGAACCCGCAGCAGTTCGACGGTCGGCTCCCGCGACACGGCATCGTGCAAGCTCCGCGCCCGCTCGAGCGCGAGCGACGTATCGGCGGTGCCGCCGGGATCAGGCAAAAGCAGCGCCGCGAGCGCCTCGAACAGGAATTGAAGGGCAAGCGGCTCGCACCGCGACCGTCCGAAGGCGTCGCCCAGGGCGCTCGCCTGCAGCGCCTGCGCCGTTGAACTCATGGAGCGGGTGACCATCAGTTCGCGTATCGCGTCGACCTCTCCGGGGTGGAACAGATAGTCCAGCAGAACCTCGGGCGGCCCGTCCGGAAATCGGGCAGCAAGATCGCTGCAGGCCATCGAGACGCAGACATGCGACTTCCATCCGCTGTCCTGCGCAACCAGTCGAAATCCCGGCGTGTCGCTTCGGACAAGGCAGGCCGTCCCGGGCACCCATCGGCC
The DNA here is from genome assembly GCF_030163755.1 of Roseicyclus amphidinii. Classification (GTDB taxonomy): domain Bacteria; phylum Pseudomonadota; class Alphaproteobacteria; order Rhodobacterales; family Rhodobacteraceae; genus Roseicyclus; species Roseicyclus amphidinii. The sequence goes on along the minus strand of NZ_JASJOE010000002.1, from coordinate 4,530 downwards.
GACCGCCCCGTTCCCGAGGCGAAGCTCCATACGCCCCGTCAGGAAGAAGATCGCGCTGACCCGGCAGGTCTGCGGCGTGTCCGGAAAAGTGATCACGCTGCCTTTCGCCATGCCGAAGCCGGACAACACCACCTCGACCCCGCTGGGAAAGTCGATGAGGGCCACACCCGGATCACCTGCGGCACGTTGCGCCGGATCGATCGTCAGAATGGGCCAACCAATGGTTTCGGACATGCGGGCTTCCTTCCGGACGGGCGATTGCCCGATGAAGACGCGATTTCGGCCCCCGGCAATCTTCAGGCCAGACCCGACCGGGGACGTCATCCATGCAAACTGCCGCCATCGCCGGGGAGCTTGCGAGAGAATTGCAGCCCGCAAGGTGATGAATGTCACATGATGATAACTTTGGCGTGTTGGTGACAAGCGGTTCGAATGGCTAGCCAATTCTGAAAGCACTATACCTGAGCGCGAGCGGTGGGGATCATGTGTGTGATCCGAGGTATCTCGGGCTTTACGGGGTAGTGTGTTTGCGGTCGGACGTGGCTGATCTGGTCTGCGCCTCAATGGCAGTCTCCAGCGAGTGTGCGGAGCGTATCGCGCGCCTGTCCGAGGTGGTGGTCTACGGCCCCAACAGCGTGATCTACTTTCAGGAAGACGACACGGAATGCCTGTATCTGGTGGTCACGGGCTACGTGCGTCAGACCTACATCAACGAGAACGGGGTGGTGACGCTGACCTCCGTCGTTCCACGCGGCCACATCTTTGGCGAGGCGGGCCTGCTGGACAGCGGGCCGCATCTCGACACGGCCTTCACCGTCGGCACGACGGAGGTGATGCAGATCACCCGAGGTAGCCTGAAGCAGGTGGTGGACACCCATCCCGAACTGCGCGAGGCGCTCTCGGGGATGGTCTCGCGGCGCTACCGCTCCTACATGGCGATGACCCGCGCGCTCTACCTCCCCAGCCTGTCGCTGCGCCTTGCGCATGTCCTGTTGCAGATCGCCGACGTGCTGGGCAACCAGATCCGCTACCGCGGCGTGATGATCGACTGCATCGGGCCGATCATCACCCAGCAGGATCTGGGCTCGATGGCGCGCGGCACGCGGGAAAACGTCAACAAGACGCTCAGGGGATGGGAAAAGGCGGGGATCCTCGCGCTGGAGGATCGGCACATCCTGCTGACCGACCGGGCCCAGCTTCTGGAGATCGCCCTGAATTCTGACCGTCCCAACGGGGTGGTGACGTTTGACACAAGCACCGCGGTCGGCCTGTCCCATAAATGAGGGGCAAACCGGCGGAGGACCGCGATGATCTTCGGCATGACCGAGCTTGAGGAACGCCTTCGGGCCGAAGACGCCGCGACCGTCAAGGTCGAGGCGCTCAGGCAGCTTGCCGGCATGCGCGACCGGCTCGAGGCCGCGCGCGGCGACGGCCTGTCGCCCGACGACTTTGCCCGAAGCGAACGCCTCGTCATCGCGCTGGCGGCGGCGCGGGCGATACTTGCCCCCTTTCCAGAGACCAAGGAGATCTGACCATGGCCGTCGGCGATACATCGGCACCCGCGCTTTTCACCCTGACCACCCCGGAGCTTCGGACGGACGCGTATACCAACCGTGACGGCTTCGACCTGATCTGGCGGCAGGAATACCTGCAGGAACAGATGACCGCGATCGAGGCGGACATCGCGGACATCGAGCAGAACGCGAACCTCTCGGATACCGAGAAGATGTATGCGATGCAGATGGCCATGAACACCTGGTCGGCCGTCAGCAACCTGCGTACCAACATGCTCAAGGCCGTGTCGGACACGCTCAAGGCCATCGTCCGCAACGTCGCCTGAGCCCGGCACCGTGCTGACCGAGCGCCAGCATGATTTCCTTCTGCTGGCGATCTTCGTGCGGCTTCAGCACGAACGCCACGCCGAGGCCGGCCGCCTTGTCGAAGCTGCACGCAGGCTCGGGGTGAACAGCCCCGAGCTTGCCTTTGCCCGCGCCGTGGTCGAGCATCTGTCCGGCAACCACCGCGCCGCGCTCGAGGCCGCCCGCAGTTGCGAGGTCATCGAACCCGCCGAGATGGGCGCCGACGCCAAGGCGCTCCGCCGCATCCGCATGCGCAACTACATCAAGGCCCGCGCGATCCTGTCGCTGACCGGGGACCTGGACGACGAGGCGCGCTCGGCGCTCGATTTCTACCTGCGCATGGGCCGCCGCCGGGCCGAGCGGGCTAGTTGACCATGCCTGGAAAGGCCTCGAACAGGCCTATGGTGTAATTCACCATCTCGCTTCCCAGGATCGAGGCCATGGCGAACAGCGTGATCGCCACGGCGATCAGCTTGACCGCGAAGGACAGCGTCTGCTCCTGCACCTGCGTCAGCGCCTGCAGAAGGCTGACCACGATCCCCACCAGCGAGGCCACGATGATCGGCGGCATGGACAGGACCATGACGAGGATCATCGCCTCGGAGATCTGGTGGACGGCGTCTTCGGGGGACATCGGGGCCTCGTGGTCAGTTGGCGTAGGTCAGGATCAGGCCGAGGATCAGCCGTGACCAGCCATCGACCATCACGAACAGGAACAGCTTGAACGGAAGCGAGATCGTCAGCGGCGACACCATCATCATCCCCATCGCAAGCAGGATGTTGGACACGACAAGGTCGATGGCGATGAAGGGCAGGTAGAGAAGGAAACCGATCTCGAAGGCCTCGCGCAGCTGTCCGACGACAAAGGCGGGCAGCATGATCGCCAGGTTGTCGGCGGTCGCGCTGTCATGCAGCGACTCGGGCCAGATCTGTTCGGCGGTGGTGATGAAAAAGGCCAGTTCCCGGTCCGAGGTGTGCTGCGCAAGCCAGTTGAGAAGCGGCTCCTTGGCGACGGAATATGTCGCCTGCACGGCCTCGACGCTGTCGAAGCTGAAATCCCCCGCGGTCAGGATGTCGAAGGTTTCGACGAAGACCGGGGCCATGATGTAACCCGACATGATGATCGCCAGCGCGTTCAGCGCCATGTTGGGCGGGATCTGCTGCACGCCCAGCGCGTTGCGGACCAGCAGAAGCACGATCGAGATCTTGATGAAGGCCGTGGCCACCACCGCGAGAAAGGGGATCAGCCCCGCGACGACCAGGGCCAGGATCAGATTGAGCGGATCAACCATGCCCGCCCGTCCCGAAAAGCCGCGAGATGCGCACGGCCGGAAGATCGTCGATCAGGATCAGGCGACCGTCGCCGATCTTGCATCCATTGGCGAGGATATCGACCGCATCCCCCGGCGCGGGCGGATCGACGGCTAGCGGCAGGATTCCACCCGGTGCCAGCTCGCCCAGTTGCGCCAGCGTCATCTGCCCGCGTGCGATGCGGAAATCGATCCGGACGGGGATGTCGCCGGGGCCTTCTGCCTCGGGCATGTCGGGCATTTCGGGCGCGTCATCGGGCGTGTCATCGGACATGAGGGCCTCTATCTTCCATCCGGTTTCCTCCGTGCGGGCCTGCACCACCCGCCCGCCCGCATGGATGCGGCAGAGGGTGGGAACCGGCCCGTTCAGCAGGGCATCGCCGGGGGCGAGCCCCTCGAGCGCGGCCCGGCGCAGGGTCAGGCCGCCGCTCAGCGCCTGCCAGTCGCAATGCACCAGCGCCGCGACCTCGGCGGGGGGAAGCCCCGGCATCGGCCCAAGCCCGCGGATCAGCCCCGCCATTGCGGCGGGCGACCCGCAGACCAGAAGCCGCGCAAGCGCCACCCCGTCGCGCTGCACCGTCATCCGCAGGCGTTGCGCCGGCATCGGGTCGGGACAGGGCTCTTCGGTCAGCGGCGTTTGCAGCTCCAGCGCCCGGGCCAGCATTTCGGCGGCGGCATGGGTCAGTGCGGCGGCGAGGTCTTCGGGCAGGGCCGCAAGGCTCTCCATCCCGAGGGGCGCATCCTGCGGGGCACCCGCCAGCGCCATGAAATCGCAGGCCTCCAGCCGCAGCGACAGCCCCTCGCCGCTCGCAAGCCAGCTGCCGCCCGGCGCGGGATCGGCCAGCGGCTCGAAGACCACGGCCAGCACCCCGTCGCGCAGGCCCAAGGGCTGCCCCTGGCACCGCATGGCCGCGTTCCAGAGCGCCAGGTCGGCCTCCGGTCCCCGTATCGTCAGGGCGGGGTTGGGGGTGGTTCCGTCCATCGTGACTACCTCACCGGACCCAACAGGGGGTTGAAACCGCGCGCACGGTCGGCGCCCTCGACCGGGGCTGGCTCGTCCGGCTCGTAGCCCAGCGTCACGCGACGGTCGGGCAGGCGCTGCAGGAGCGACAGCGACAGGTTCCGCGCCGCTTCGGCGATGGCGCGCGGATCGGGCGGTGCGACGCCCGGCACGCCGTGCAGAAGGATCAGGATCTCGGTGGCCGTAACGGTCACCGTCGCCGATTGCGCGCCGAAGACCGCCCCGTCGAGCGGGATGCGCAGCCCCCCCTCAAGCTGCGGCACAGCGCCTTGCGCGGACCGCCCCACCGCCTCGGCCACGCTCGCCGCCATGCGCTCGAGGCCCGCTGCGGCGGGCGCAT
>NZ_JASJOE010000029.1 GCF_030163755.1 Roseicyclus amphidinii | reverse complement strand
CCGGCCGAGATCGTCACCCGCGTGCGGGCCGCTGCCCCGGCCGCCGAGGCCGCGCCGCAAAACGTGCGCGAGATCGACGCCGCAGGCCTGCCCGAGGGCACGCGCCTCGTGCAGCTGGGTGCCTTCGACACGCCCGAGATCGCCCGGTCGGAATGGGAGCGGCTCACCGCACGCTTCCCCGATTTCTTCGACGGCCGCGCCCGCGTGATCCAGGAGGCAAGCTCGGGCGGGGCGGCGTTCTACCGGCTGCGTGCCCATGGCTTCGACGATCTCGCCGCCTCGCGCCGGTTCTGCGCGGCGCTCATGGCGCAGAACGCGCCCTGCATCCCCGTGACCGTGCGCTGAGACCATGGCCCCCCTCTCGGCCACGATCCTCGGCTGCGAGGGCCCGCACCTGTCCCCCGACGAAGCGCGCTTTTTCGCGGCGGCGCAGCCCTGGGGCTTCATCCTGTTTGCACGCAACATCGCCGATCCGACGCAGCTTCTGGCGCTGACCTCGGACCTGCGGGCCGCGGTGGGGCGGGACGCGCCGATCCTGATCGACCAGGAGGGGGGGCGCGTCCAGCGCATGCGCCCGCCGCATTGGCGGCAGTGGCGCCCCGCGCTCGACCAGATGGCGCAGGCCGGCCCCGGCCGCGCGGCGCGCGCCATGCACCTGCGCGCGCGGCTGATCGCGCATGAGCTGCGCGCGGTGGGGATCGACGTGAACTGCATGCCGCTGGCCGATGTCGCCCGCGAGACGACGCATCCGATCCTGAAGAACCGCCTCTACGGCACCGAGCCCGACACGGTGATCGGCGCGGGCCGCGCCGTGGCCTCGGGGCTGATGGCGGGCGGCGTGCTGCCGGTGCTCAAGCACCTGCCGGGCTACGGGCTGGGCGAAGTGGACAGCCACCTGACCCTGCCGCGCGTCACCGCGCCCTTGGCGGAGTTGCAGGCCGTCGATTTCGCCGCCTTCAAGCCGCTGGCCCACCTGCCGCTGGGGATGACCGCGCATATCGTCTACGAGGCGGTGGAAGACGAGCTGCCCGCCACCTTCTCGCCCGGCCTGATCGCCATGATCCGGGGCGAGATCGGCTTCGACGGTGCATTGATGACCGACGACCTGTCGATGGGCGCGCTTCCCGGCCCCATCGGCCAGCGCGCCGCGCGGGCGCGGGCGGCAGGCTGCGACCTGATCCTGCATTGCAACGGCGAGCGTGCCGAGATGGAGCTGGTCGTCGCCGAGGCGGGCGCGCTCGACGGTGCCTCGCTCATCCGCTGCGACCGCGCGCTGGCCGCCCGCCAAAGCCCCGAGCCGCTTGACATCGAGGTCGCCGAGGCCGACCTTGCCGACCTTCTGGACGGAGAGGTTTATGGCTGACCGGCCCATCGCCGCCAACGACACGGATGCCGAATGGGACGCCGTCGCCACGCGCCGCGCGGCCGAGGCGCTGATCGTCGACGTGGACGGGTTCGAGGGGCCGCTCGATCTGCTCTTGACGCTGTCGCGCTCGCAGAAGGTGGACCTGCGCAAGGTGTCCATCCTGCAACTGACCGAGCAATATCTCGCCTTCATCGAAGAGGCGCGCACGCTGCGCATCGAGCTGGCCGCCGATTACCTCGTCATGGCGGCCTGGCTCGCCTTCCTGAAATCCCGTCTGCTGCTGCCGCCCGACCCAACCGAAGAGGGGCCAAGCGGCGAGGAGATGGCCGCCTATCTCGCCTTCCAGCTCGAGCGCCTTGCGGCGATGCGCGATTGCGCGGCCAAGCTGATGGCGCGCGACCGGCTGGGGCAGGACCGTTTCGCGCGCGGCGAAGTTCAGGAAATGACCACCGCCCGCCGCGTCACCTGGACCGCGGGGCTTCTGGACCTGATGCAGGCCTATGCCCGCATCCGCACCCGCGACGAGTTCCGCCCCTTCGTGCTGGACCGCGAGGCGATCCTGACCATGGAAGAGGCGCTGGACCGCATGCGCGGCATGATCGGCTACGCGGGCGAGTGGACCGACCTGATCAGCTACCTGCCGGAGGGCTGGACGATGGACCCCAAGCGCCGCCGCTCGGCCACCGCGGCCAGTTTCGCGGCGGCGCTGGAACTGGCCAAGGCGGGCAAGGTCCGCATCCGGCAGTCCGAGACTTTCGCGCCGATCCAGCTGCGCCGCAGGGACGACTAGATGAACGACACCGCCCAACAGCCTGACGGCAGGGAGAAAAGCCTGTTTCGCGCCCCCCCGCTCCCCGAGCAGGAGCGCATGGTCGAAGCGATGCTGTTTGCCGCCGCCGCCCCCTTGACGCTGGCCGAGATGGAGGCGCGGATGCCCCATGGCTGTGACCCGGCCGAGGCGCTGCAGCTTCTGCGCAAACGCTACGAGGGGCGCGGCGTGACCGTCGCCCGCGTGGGCGATGCCTGGGCGATCCGCACCGCCGCCGACCTCGGGTTTCTCATGGCGCGCGAGACGGTCGAGACCCGCAAGCTCAGTCGCGCCGCGATCGAGACCTTGGCGATCATCGCCTATCACCAGCCCGTCACCCGCGCCGAGATCGAGGAGATCCGCGGAGTCTCGGTCTCGCGCGGCACCGTCGATCAGCTGATCGAGTTGGAATGGGTCCGCTTCGGGCGCCGTCGCATGACGCCGGGGCGGCCTGTCACCTACGTGGTGACGCAAAGCTTCCTCGACCATTTCGGCCTGGAAAGCGCCCGCGACTTGCCGGGTCTGAAAGAGTTGCGCGAGGCGGGCCTTCTGGAAAGCCGCCCGCCCGAGGGGGGCGAGGCCGAGTTGCCGCGCGACGAGGATACGGGCGACATGTTCGAGGACGACGCCGAGGCGCAGCTGCCCGACGACGAACCGGGCACCGGCGAAGACGATCTTTGAGACGCTCCTGATTTTCGCCACGATCGTGGTATATCCCACCGTGACGGCAAGGCGTCCCCCGGTGAAGGCCGGGGGCAATTCCGGGGCAGAGACATGGACCGAATTCTGAACATGCTGATCCGCCGCGTCATCGGGCGATTGATCGGCCGCGGCGTGGACGCCGGTATCGCGCGGGCGACCCGCGGTCGGGCGGATGCCACGCCCGAGCAGCAGGCGCAGGCCCGCCAAAGCGCGCAGCGCAGCAAACAGGCGCTCAAGCTCGCCCGCCGTATCGGGCGGTTCTGAGGGGCACCCGCCGTATCGGGCGGTTCTCAGGCTCGCGGATCTCAACGAAAAAGCGGATCACAACGAAAAACGGGCACCCGAAGGCGCCCGTTTCCCGTTCCTTGCAGCGGCGATCAGCAGCTGTAGTACATCTTGTATTCGACCGGGTGCGGCGTGTGCTCGAAGGCATAGACCTCGTCCCACTTGAGCGCCATGTAGCCCTCGATCTGGTCCTTGGTGAACACGTCGCCCTTGAGCAGGAAGTCGTGATCGGCTTCCAGGCTCTCCAGCGCCTCGCGCAGGCTTGCGCAGACGGTCGGGATGCCGGCCAGTTCCTCGGGCGGCAGGTCGTAGAGATCCTTGTCCGACGGATCGCCGGGGTGGATCTTGTTCTGGATGCCGTCGAGGCCGGCCATCAGCAGCGCGGCAAAGCACAGGTAGGGGTTCGCCGACGGGTCGGGGAAGCGGGCCTCGACGCGCTTGGCCTTGGGGCTTTCCGTCCACGGGATACGCACGCAGCCCGAGCGGTTCCGGGCCGAGTAGGCGCGCAGAACCGGGGCTTCGAAGCCGGGGATCAGGCGCTTGTAGGAGTTCGTCGACGGGTTGGTGAAGGCGTTCAGCGTCTTGGCATGCTTCAGGATGCCGCCGATGAAATACAGCGCCTCGTCCGACAGGTCGGCATACTTGTCGCCCGCGAACAGCGGCTTGCCGTCCTTCCAGATCGACATGTTGACGTGCATGCCGGTGCCGTTGTCGCCGGCCATCGGCTTGGGCATGAAGGTCGCCGACTTGCCGTAGGCATGCGCCACGTTGTGAATGACGTACTTGTACTTCTGCAGTTCGTCGGCCTGCTTGGTCAGGCTGTCGAAGATCAAGCCCAGCTCGTGCTGGTTCGACGCGACCTCGTGGTGGTGCTTGTCGACCTTCATGCCCATCCGCTTCATCGTGGAGAGCATTTCCGAGCGCAGGTCCTGGCCGGGGTCGATCGGGTTCACGGGGAAGTAGCCGCCCTTGATGCCCGGGCGGTGGCCCATGTTGCCCATCTCGTACTCGGTGTCGGTGTTCCAGGCACCGTCGACCGCGTCGACCTCGAAGGCGACCTTGTTCATGCTCACGGCATAGCGGACGTCGTCGAAGACGAAGAATTCCGCCTCGGGGCCGCAGTAGAACACGTCACCGATGCCCGAGGATTTCAGGTAGGCCTCGGCCAGCAGCGCGGTGCCGCGCGGGTCGCGGTTGTAGGGCTCGCCGGTGTCGGGCTCGACCACGGTGCAGTGAACGCAGATCGTCTTTTCCGCGTAGAACGGATCGACATAGGCGCTGTCGGTGTCGGGCATCAGCTTCATGTCCGATGCCTCGATGCCCTTCCAGCCCGCGATCGAGGAGCCGTCGAACATGAAGCCTTCGTCAAGGAAATCCTCGTCGACGAGGTCCGCCATCACCGTAACGTGCTGCAGCTTGCCGCGCGGATCGGTGAAGCGGATGTCGACGTATTCCGCGCCTTCGTCCTTCATAAGTTTCAGGAATGATTCTTTGCTCATCGTGACCTTCCCTTGACGTAGTGGTCCTGTGGTCCGTGCCGCGCGCAGCGCGTGGCCCGTGTGATGGATGCCGCGCTCAGAGCGCGTCTTCGCCCGATTCCCCGGTGCGGATGCGGATCGCCTGGCTGATGTCGGAGACGAAGATCTTGCCGTCGCCGATCTTGTCGGTCTTGGCGGCGTCGATGATCGCCTCGATGGCGGCCTCGGCCATGTCGTCGGCCAGCACCACCTCGATCTTCACCTTGGGCAGGAAATCCACGACATATTCCGCGCCCCGGTAGAGCTCGGTATGGCCCTTCTGGCGGCCGAAGCCCTTGACCTCGGTGACGCTCAGGCCCTGGATGCCGATCTCCTGCAGGGCTTCCTTCACCTCGTCGAGCTTGAAGGGTTTGATGATCGCTTCGATCTTCTTCATCTCGGGCCTGTGCCTCCTCGCCAGTTCTCGGACCCCGTGACATCACTTTCGGCGGGGGGCGTCCATGCGGTAGCGTCGGGATAGCCGCCGCGGGGCGGGCGAATCCCGATGGCCGATCAGGAATTGAGCATAGTGCCCAAAAATGCATCACTCGTGAAATCGACGGCTCCGGCGCGATGACCGGCCTTCCGACAGCCGCCGAAATGCGCGGGATCGAGCGCGATGCCATCGCCAGCGGGCAGGTGAGCGGCCTCGACCTGATGGAGCGCGCGGGGCAGGGCGTCGTCGATGCGGTCCTGGCGCACTGGCCGGAGCTGGCGGCGACCCCGCACAGGGCGATCGTGCTGTGCGGTCCGGGCAACAACGGCGGTGACGGGTTCGTGGTGGCGCGGCGGCTGAAGGCGCTGGGGTGGGAGCTCGAGGTGTTCTTGCTTGGCGATCCCGCCCGCCTGCCGCCGGATGCCGCCACCAACCATGCCCGCTGGGCCGCGATGGGGGCGGTCAAGCCCTTGCCGATGTCGGCGCGCCCCGAGCTTGCGGGCGGCACCGGGCTGATCGTGGACGCCCTCTTCGGCATCGGTCTTTCGCGCGGGATCGGGCCGGATCTGGCGCAGGGGGCGCTGATGCCGTTTGACGGTGCCGCCTATCTCGATTGGCGGCGCGTCGCCGTCGATGTGCCCTCGGGCCTGTGCGCCGACTCAGGTCGCATCCTGACGGACAAGGCCGGGCGCGGACCGGCCTTTCGCGCCGATCTGACGGTCACCTTCCATGCGGCGAAACCCGGCCACCTGCTCGGCCCCGGCCCCGACCTGTGCGGCCGTGTGATTGTATGCGACATCGGACTGCGCACGCACGCAGCTGACGGCGCGCTGTCGCTGGTCGATGCGCCCGACGCGTCGGTCCTGCGCAAACAGGGCGGGCACAAGTTCGACCACGGTCACGCGCTGGTCCTGTCCGGGGGGCGCGGGCGCTCGGGGGCCGCGCGGCTTGCGGCACGGGCCGCGCTCAGGATCGGGGCGGGGCTTGTCACCGTGGCCGCCCCGCCCGAGGCGATGGCCGAATGCGCGGCGCAGCTGACCGCGATCATGCTGCGCGAGGTCGCGGGCGAGGCGGATCTTGCCGCCATGCTCGAGGATGCGCGGCTGACCGCGTTGTGCCTTGGTCCAGGGCTCGGGCTGGCGCAGGCGCGCGCGCTTGTGCCCGCGGCGCTTGCCGCGCGGCGTGCGACGGTGCTCGATGCCGATGCGCTGACGGCCTTCGCCGATGCGCCCGATGCGCTGTTCCGGGGGCTGCATCCGGGCGTCGTCCTGACGCCGCATGACGGCGAATTCGGGCGGCTCTTTCCCGACCTCGCGGCGCGCCTGGGGGCCGCGGCGGTGAGCGGTCCGGCCTTTTCGCGGGCCGATGCGGTGCGGGCGGCGGCGGACCGGGCCGGGTGTGTCGTGCTGCTCAAGGGGCGGGACACGGTCATCGCCGACCCCTCGGGCGACTGCCGCGTTCACGCGGCGACCGGTCCGCGCGCGGTGCCCTGGCTTGCGACCGCGGGCGCGGGGGATGTGCTGGCCGGGATCATCGCCGGGCTGATGGCGCGAGGCCTGCCCGCCATGGCGGCGACAGGGGCCGCGGCCTGGCTCCATGTCGAGGCCGCGCGGCGCTACGGTCCCGGCCTGATCGCCGAGGATCTGCCCGAACGGCTGCCGCATGTCCTGCGCGGCCTCGGCGCATGACGACGCCTGTCATCGTGGCGCGACCGGGCGCCGCGGAGCGTCTCGGGCGTTACGCGGGCACCCGCAGCGGATCGGCCGAGGCCAGTTCCAGCCCGTCGGCATAGAGCACCTCGGGCCTGCCGAAGCGCAGCGCGACACAGCTCTCGTCCTGCTCGAGGGTGGACAGGCGGACGTAATCGCCATCGGCCAGCTGCCCCGCGGGAACGCAGGCCTGCGCCTGCCCGTAGAGCGCCTTGGCGCGCCAGTCACGGATCAGGATGCGCTGCGCGGCGGGCAGCCACATGTCACGGTCCGGGCGGCCGCCGAAGGCATTGCGCGTCACCATCACGATCGGGGTGCCCGCGGGCAGGAGGACCCGGTCGGCGGCCATCAGCGTGCGTGCGCCGTGGCGGGTGATGATCCTGTCGCCGGGGTAGAGATGCTCGGCCGGCAATGCGCCGTCGAGTGTCAGGACAAGGCTGCAGGGCGCGAGGGCATGTGTGCCTTCGGCCAGTGCCACGTCCTCCACGCGCAGCGCCGCTGCGATAGGGGTCATGTCGGTCATGTCGAAACCTGCTCGGTTCTCGGCGCTTTGCACCGTTTTTTGCTTGTGACCGAATCGTAGCCTGTTCGAATCGGCTTGCACAGAAAAATCCGGCACGTCGGGCCGGGAAAGGTGGGGGTGTGGCATCGGGGCAGGCGGTCATGCCGTCAGCCTGCGCCGGGCCGGGTTTCGATCCGGTAAAGCCGCCGCTTTTGCCTCTCGCCCCGGCGGGTGAGCTTTGCTAAACCCCGGCGCATGCGGGTGTGGCGGAACTGGTAGACGCACCAGATTTAGGTTCTGGCGCCGCGAGGCGTGGGGGTTCGAGTCCCTTCACCCGCACCACGCTCCCTGCGGTTCGGTTCACGCATCCCTCGGGATTTGCGACGGTTTCGGGCCTGCCCATGGGCTTGGCGAAAAGGGTCGCACGCCGCCTTGCACGCCGGGTGACGGCCCGTCCGGCCGGGACCGCGCCGCCGGACAGTCCGGCTCGAGCGGTGCGGGTCACGGGCGCGGGGGCGCGGATGAGAGAGGCGGAGGGGCGGCGGCAGGCCGGGCCTCCGCAGAGGCGGGGCCTTGCGAAAACACCCGCCCCGTGGTCGGGGCGGGCGCGGTTCAGGCCACGGTCGTTCCCAGCCAGAGCGTCAGGGCCGGAAAGGCCAGCAGGAGCACGAGCCGCACAAGGTCGACCCCCACGAAGGGCACGAGCCCCCGAAAGATGCGTGCGACGGGGACATCCGGCAGCACCGCCTTCAGGACAAAGACATTCATCCCCACGGGCGGCGTGATCAGCGCGATTTCCGTGACCACGATGACCAGGATCCCGAACCACACGAGGTCAAAGCCCTGTGCCACCACGATGGGCGCGAACAGGGGGACGAAGATCAGGATGATCGCCATCGAGTCCATGACGCAGCCCAGCACGAGGAAGACGGCGAGAATGGCGAGGATCAGCCACATCCCTTCCAGCCCGGTCGCCTCGATCAGCCCGAGAACGCCCGCGGCAAGGCCCGAGAGGGTGAGCAGCTTGGACAGCATCAGCGCACCGAACAGCACCGTGTAGAGCGAGATCGAGGTATAGGCCGTGTCCACGATGACCCGGCGCAGCATCCGCCATGACATCCTCCCGCTGAAGCCCGCCACGACCAGCGCAAGGCCCGCGCCCATTCCGGCGGCCTCGGTCGGGGTGAAAAGCTTGGCGTAAAGCCCCCCGATGATCAGCCCGAAGATCAGCACGAAGGGCCATACGCCTGCCAGCGCGCGCCAGCGATCCGCCCAGCTGCTTGCCGCGCCCTTCGGGGCCTCGGACGGAGAGCGCGCGGCGATGAGCCGGATCGCGGCGAGGTAGAGCGCAAGCCCGATCAACCCCGGCACCACGCCCGCGACGAAGAGGTCGCCGATATTGGTCTGGGTCAGGATGCCGTATATGACCATGATGATCGACGGCGGGATCAGGATGCCCAGCGTGCCGCCCGCCGCGATGGTGCCCGCCGCCAGCGACTGCGAATAGCCGTAGTGCTTCATGCTGGGATAGGCGACCTTGGCCATGGTGGCCGCCGTGGCGTAGCTCGAGCCGCACACGGCCGAGAACCCCGCGCAGGACATCATCGTCGAGAGCGCGAGGCCCCCGCGCACATGGCCGACGAAGGCATGGGCGGCGCGGAACAGGTCCTGCGCGATGCCGGTCTTGGCGATGATGTTGCCCATCAGGATGAACATCGGCACGACCGCCAGGTCGTAGTTGAGCACCGCATCCGAGATGGTGAAGGGCAAGAGCTGCAAGGCGACGTTCCAGTTCACCGCCAGCCCGATCCCCGCGACGGAGACGGCCAGAAGCGCAAAGCCGAGGGGAACGCGCAGAAAGGCCAGCCCGATGGCGGCCAGCATGGACAGGGCACCGACGATCACAGCGGATCCTCCTCGTGGGTGTCGTCCGCGTCGACCATCGGGCCCGTCAGGGCGATGGCGGCGGCCGCAACGGCGGAAAGGGCGAAACTCGCCCCGATGAACAGGTAAAGCGGCTCGCGCGGAATGCGCAGCGCCTGGCTGACTTCCGAGATGCGGGCGGCGTTCAGGCCGTGGCGCACGAAGAGCCACGCCAGAAGGCACAGTGTGCCGACCACCAGCACGGCGGTCAGCGCCCGCCACCACCCCATCCAGGCCTGTCCGATCAGCCGGTCGAACAGGTCCACGGTCAGATGCGCGCCCGCCACCGTCACCAGCGGCAGACCGCTGAAGACGACCAGCGCCATCAGGTGCTCGGTGATGTCATGTGCGCCGTAGATCGGCGCGCCGAAGAGGCGGCGACCGATCACATCGGCAAAGGTCAGCGCGACCATGGACATCAGGACGATGGCCATGACCGTCTCGACCGTGCGCCGCAGCGCCCAGGCGATTGAAAGCATTTGGGTATCCTCCCCGAAAACGGGACGGGGGCAGCCCCCGCCCCGATGCACCGGACGCCTTATTCGGCGGCCTGCGCCTCGTAGGTCTCCATGTAGAAGCCCATCGCGGACTCGGGGTCGGCAAGGCCCGCTTCGCGCGCGGCGACGACCCAGTCGGCGACCATCGCGTCGCGGATCGTGGCGACGGCGCCGATCAGCTCGGGCGAGGCCTCGGAGATGGTGTGACCGGCGGCGGCCAGCGCCTCGGCCGCGGCGGGGTTCTGGGCGTCGAACTGGCGACCCCAGGTGGCCGAGAGCGCCTCGCCCGCGATGGCCTCGATGGCGGCCTGGTCGGCGGGGGCGATGCTGTCCCAGCGGGCGGAGTTCATCACCACGAAAAAGGCGGCGTCGTAGAAGCCTTCGGGGAAGATCGTATGGTGGGTCAGCGCCTCCTCGAGGCGGAAGTTCACGACCGATTCCATCGTGTGCAGCGAGCCGTCGATCACGCCGCTTTCCAGCATCTCGTAGGCGCGCGTGGCCGGCGCCGCGACAGGCACCGCGCCCAGTTCGGTCAGGAGCCGCTCCTGGATCGGGCCGCCCATGCGGAATTTCTGCCCGGCGATATCGGCGGGCGTCAGCATCGGCGCGCTGCCATGGTGCAGCTGGCCGCCGCCGAACAGGCCCACGGCCAGCATCTCGACCCCGTCGAAGACCGGGAGATCCGCCAGGTGCGCCTCGTAGGTCCGCCAGAGCGCGACGCTCTGCGCCTCGGCATCCGTGCCGGCGTTGGGGAATTCCGCGAACCACATCGAGACGAAACGCTCGGGTTCATAGGTGAAATTGCCCCAGGTGATGTCCGCCACGCCCGTGCGCGCCAGTTCCCAGTGCTGCGCCGGGCCACCCAGCGGCGCGGGCAGGATCGTGACGGTCACGCGGCCCTCGGTCACCTCGGCGATCTGTTCGGCGAAGGGCACGAAGAAATCGGTGTGCAGGAAATGGGTCGGCGGCACCCAGGACGACATCGTCAGGGTCTGGGCGCTTGCGGCACCCGTCATCAGCGCAAGCGCCGTGGCAAGCGCGGTGCTGCGGTAAAGCGTGCGGGTCATGGTTGGATCTCCCTTGGGTGTGGCCCTCATCGCGGCCTTGCCGGCGCTCCTCCGTGCGGGTCGGTTTCGGCGTTGCGATGGTTGCAGTTTGAGAATAACGTCATGAGACTGTTGCATGCTGAGATCAAGGCGGCGATGATGCCCAAGGTATCGGGCGATACCGAAAGCATGTGCAGCGCGGGGTGGGGCAGGATGAGTGGTCAGAAAACCTTTCGGAACGAGCGACTTACCTACAAGCTCAACATCGTCGCGGATCAGGCCATCGCGGCGAACGACCAGATTTTCCTGCGCGAGACCGGGTGCAGCATCCGCGAATTGCGCGTGCTGCGGCTGATCGACGACACGCCCGGCACCAGCTTTCGGGACATTGCGCGCGTGACGGGATTCGAACGCAGCCTGACCTCGCGCCTGATCCAGTCGCTGATCGGCGCTGGGCTGATCGAACGCAGGAACGCGCCCGATGACGCCCGCGTCTTCGAGCTGCACACCACCCAAAAGGGGCAGGAGGTCCGCCGCATCGCGCGCGGCGTGTCGGACCTGTTGGAGGCGATCCTGACCGAGCCCCTGTCGCGGCCCGAGCTCGATGCGCTGAACGCGGTGCTGGAGCGTCTGGCCGCCTGGGTCAGTTCGGACGAATACCGAGATCGCCTGTCGGAGGAATAATTCTCATATCAAGATAATCTTGATTTGAGAATTTAATTCCGCTAGACCACACCCGCCATACCAGCCGTCCCGCGAGAGGCCGACATGATCGGCGCCGAAGGAGCAACCCCCCGGAACCTCTCAGGCAAAAGGACCGGGACGCGCAGGGCGATCTGAAGCGGGCCCGAGAACACCCGCAACAGAGGGGACCGACCCGCCGAAAGGCGGGCATGAAACCCTTTGGTCGCGGGAGGTTCACATGACCAAGATAGCCGTTATCGGCGCCGGCATCACCGGCGTCTCCACTGCCTCGAGCCTGATGGACCGGGGCCATGACGTCACGCTTTTCGACCGCAACCGCTACGCGGCGATGCAGACGTCCTTTGCCAATGGCGGGCAGCTTTCGGCCTCGAATGCCGAGACGTGGAACCGCTGGGCGACCGTCTTCAAGGGCATGCGCTGGATGCTGACGCGCGGCGCGCCGCTGTTGGTCAACCCGACGCCCAGCTGGCACAAGTACAGCTGGATGGCCGAATTCGTCGCCGCCATTCCCCGCTATCGGGAGAACACCATCGCAACGGCCCGCATGGCGATTGCCGCACGCGGGCTGCTGCGCGAGAAGGCCGCGCGCTACGGCTTCGGCTTCGACGCCGAGGATCGTGGCATCCTGCATATCTACACCGACCGGGCCGAGTTCGACCACGCGGGCCGTGTCACCGCGCTACTGGCCGAGGCGGGGCTGGCGCGCCGCGCCGTGACGCCCGAGGAGATCCGGGCGATCGAGCCCGCGATCACGGGCGATTTCCTCGGCGGCTATTACACGGAGAGCGATTTCACCGGCGACATCCACCGCTACACCATGGGCCTTGCCCAGGGCATCGCGGGCGAGGGGGCCGAGCTGCGCTTCGGCACCGAGATCGAGGCGCTGGCCCATGGCCCCGACGGGGTGCGCGTGACATGGGCCTGCGGCGATGACCGGCAGGTCGAGCAGTTCGATGCCGTGGTGATCTGTGCCGGCGTCGAAAGCCGCCGCTTCGCCGCCATGCTGGGTGACCGGGTGAATGTCTATCCGGTCAAGGGCTACTCGATCACCGTCCGCCTTGACGATCCGGCGAGCCAGCAGGCCGCGCCCTGGGTCAGCCTGCTCGATGACGAGGCCAAGATCGTGACCAGCCGCCTGGGCCGCGACCGGTTCCGCATCGCGGGCACGGCGGAGTTCAACGGCACCAACCTCGACATCCGCGATGACCGCATCCGCCCGCTGGTCACATGGTGCGAGCGGTTCTTTCCGGGCGTCAGCACCGAACATGCGATCCCCTGGGCCGGCCTGCGCCCCATGATGCCCGACATGATGCCCAAGGTCGGACCGGGCCGCCGCCCGCGCGTCTTCTACAACACCGGGCACGGGCACCTGGGCTGGACGCTGTCGGCGGCCACCGCCGAGATGCTGGCCGAGGCCGTCAGCGCCGACCCCGCCCTTGCGCCCGCGCGCCCCCACTCCCTGCGGATGGCGGCGGAATGACCGCCCGCGCCGCAGGCTCCGCCGGGGGTCTGCGGCGCATGTCGCCCGAGGGTATCGCCCAAGACCCGGCGCATCATCGACAGATCGCACCCCCCGCAAGCATGGTCCGGCTCAACGCAACGCCAAGAACGGTGACCCAAGTGACCACCATCGACCGTATCGACACCCTCATCCTCGATATCCCCACGATCCGTGGGCATGTCCTGTCGATGGCGACGATGCGGACCCAGACCGCGGTTCTGGTGCGCATCCGGTTTTCCGACGGCTCCGAGGGCCTGGGCGAAGGCACCACCATCGGCGGCCTGAGCTATGGCCCCGAAAGCCCCGAAAGCATCCGCTCGGCCATCGACACCTATCTTGCGCCTGCCCTGACGGGCCGCGCCGCCGATGACGTGAACGGCGCGATCCAGCTGATGGACCATGTCGCGCGCGGCAACCGCATCGCCAAGACCGCCGTTGAAATCGCGCTCTGGGACGGGCTGGGCAAGCGGCTAGGTGTTTCGGTCGCGCAACTGTTCGGCGGTGCCGTCCATGCCCGCCTGCCGGTGGCCTGGACGCTGGCCTCGGGCTCTTCCGACACCGACATCGCCGAGGCCGAGGCGATGATCGCCGCGGGCCGGCACGACATCTTCAAGCTGAAGATCGGCAAGCGCACTGTCGCCGAGGACGTGGCCCATGTCGCCCGGATCAAGGCGGCGCTCGGCGATGCCGCCAGCATCCGCGTGGACGTGAACCAGACCTGGACCCTGGCCGATGCCCGCCGCGGTCTGCCCGCGCTGCAGGATGCCGGGTGCGAGCTGGTCGAGCAGCCCGTCGCCGCCCGCTATCTCAACGCCATGGCCGAGCTGACCCGCGCCCACGAGATCGCCGTGATGGCCGACGAGGCGCTGAACGGCCCCGAGGATGCGCTTGCCGTGGCCACCCGCGGGGCCGCCGATGTCTTCGCCGTCAAGATCGCGCAATCGGGTGGCCTGAAGCGCGCGGCCGAGGTCGTGGCGATCGGGCAGGCGGCGGGGCTTGGCCTTTACGGCGGCACGATGCTTGAAACCGGCCTCAGCACGGCAGCCGCGCTGCAGCTCTTTTCAACGGTCGAGCGGCTGGACTGGGGCACCGAGCTGTTCGGCCCGCTCCTGCTGACGGCCGACATCCTGGCCCAGCCCATCATCTACCGCGATTTCCATGTCGAGGTGCCGCAGGGCCCCGGCATCGGGGCCACGCTCGACCCCGACAAGATCGAGTTTTACCGCCGCGACCGCACCACCCGCGTTGCGGCAGCGGGCGCATAGCCCGGACACCGGACACGCAAGGAGGAGACCCGCCATGTTCACCCAAAGCTCTCTCGACGATCTTGCCACCCGCGTCAGCGGCATGGTGCAGGACGATCCCGAAAACGGCATCTTCCGTGCCCGCCGGGACATGTTCACCGACCCCGAGCTGTTCGAGCTGGAGATGA
Organism: Roseicyclus amphidinii; assembly: GCF_030163755.1. Lineage (GTDB taxonomy): Bacteria > Pseudomonadota > Alphaproteobacteria > Rhodobacterales > Rhodobacteraceae > Roseicyclus > Roseicyclus amphidinii. The sequence goes on along the minus strand of NZ_JASJOE010000029.1, from coordinate 29,553 downwards.
AGCACATCTTCGAGGGCAACTGGATCTACATGGCCCATGAAAGCCAGATCCCGAACCCCGGCGATTACTTCACGCTGCACATGGGCCGCACGCCGGTGGTCATCACCCGCGACAAGGACGGCAAGCTGAACGCGCTGGTCAATGCCTGCTCGCACCGCGGTGCGCAGCTGTGCCGGTTCAAGCGGCGCAACCAGAAGACCTTCACCTGCCCCTTCCACGGCTGGACCTTCTCCAACACCGGCAAGCTCCTGAAGGTGAAGGACGCCAATGGCGCGGGCTATCCCGAGCAGTTCAACAAGGACGGCAGCCATGACCTGACCAAGGTGGCGCGCTTCGAGAACTACCGCGGGTTCCTGTTCGGCTCGCTCAACGCCGATGTGCAGCCGCTCGAGGACTACCTCGGCGAGGCGCGGCACATGATCGACATGATCGTGGACCAGGCCGACGAGGGGCTGGAGGTTCTGCGCGGATCGTCCACCTACACCTATGACGGCAACTGGAAGCTTCAGGCCGAGAATGGCGCGGACGGCTATCACGTGTCGTCGGTCCACTGGAACTACGTCGCCACCACCGCCCACCGGACCGAGGACGGCAAGGAGGACCAGATCAAGGCGACCGATGCCTCGAAATGGTCCAAGCAGCGCGGCGGGTTCCATTCCTACGAGAACGGGCACCTTCTGCTCTGGACGCAATGGGCCGACCCGACCAACCGCCCGAATTATCCGCGCCTTGCCGAATGGGCCGAGACGCACGGGAAGACCAAGGCCGACTGGATGGTGGGCGTCCTGCGCAACCTCTGCCTGTATCCCAACGTCTTCCTGATGGACCAGTTTTCCAGCCAGATCCGGGTGTTCCGCCCGATCAGCGTGGATCAGACCGAGGTGACGATCTACTGCATCGCCCCCAAGGGCGAACCGCAGGAGGCCCGCACGCGGCGCATCCGCCAGTACGAGGATTTCTTCAACGCGTCGGGCATGGCGACGCCCGACGACACCGAGGAATTCCGCGCCACCCAGCGGGGCTATGCCGGCGCGGCGCATGCCAAGTGGAACGACCTGACCCGCGGCGCGACCCAGTGGATCGAAGGCCCCGACGAGGACGCGAAAGCCCTTGGCGTCAACCCGATCCTGTCGGGCGCGCGCACCGAGGACGAGGGCCTTTTCGTCATCCAGCACGGCCAGTGGACCGAGCGCATGGCGGAGGCCATCGCCCGCGAACGCAGCCTTGCCGCCGCCGTCGCGGCGGAATGAAGGAGGATCAGACCATGACCATCACCACCCCCATCCGTGCCGATCTGTCCTTCGACGAGATCCAGGCCTTCCTGCACGCCGAGGCCCGCGCGCTCGACGACCGCGACTGGGACACATGGCTGGCCTTCTACCACCAGGATTGCCCCTTCTGGATGCCCGCCTGGGATGACGAGGACCAGCTGACCGAAGACCCGGCGAACGAGATGTCGCTGATGTATTACCCCAACCGGCAGGGGATCGAGGACCGCGTCTTCCGCATCAAGACCGACCGGTCCTCGGCCACCTCGCTGCCCGAGCCGCGGACGAACCACAACCTCTCGAACATCGAGGTTCTGGAGCGGGACGGCACCACGATCCGGCTGCGCTTCAACTGGCTGACGCTCTCCTACCGCTACGGCGAGACGGACCAGCATTGGGGCACGTCCTTCTACACCATCGACACGTCCGAGGGGCGCCCGCTCATCACCGACAAGAAGGTGGTGCTGAAGAACGACCGCATCCATCACGTGATCGACGTCTACCACATCTGATCCCCGTTTGCCGGGGCTGACCGCGCCGCGTGTGCCCGAGGAGGGGCCGCGCGGCCAAGGGAGGAATTTGCCAAATGACCAGCTACACCATCGCGCTCAACTTCGAGGATGGCGTGACCCGCGTCATCACCTGTGACGATGATGAAAAGGTGAGCGACGCCGCGTTCCGGCAAAAGATCAACCTGCCGATGGATTGCCGCGACGGGGTCTGCGGCACCTGCAAGTGCTTCGCCGAAAAGGGCGACTACGAGCTGGAATTCTACATGGACGAGTCGATGTCCGACGAGGAGGCCGCCGAGGGCTACGTCCTGACCTGCCAGATGGTCCCGCAAAGCGATTGCGTGGTGCGGGTTCCCGCCTCCTCCGCCGTCTGCAAGACCGCGCCCGAGGCGGTGGCGGGCGAGGTTCTGGGGGTGGACCGCCTGTCGGACACGTCCTTCGGCCTGCGGGTGAAACTGGCGCGGCCCTTGGGCTTTCTGCCCGGCCAATACGTCAACGTCACCGTGCCCGGCACGTGCGCGCACCGGTCCTATTCCTTCTCCTCCGCCCCCGGCAGCGACGAGGCGAGCTTCCTCATCCGCAACCTGCCCGGCGGCGTGATGAGCGGCTACCTGTCCGAGCGCGCGGCACCCGGCAATGCGGTCACGCTGACCGGCCCGATGGGGGCCTTCTACCTGCGCCCCGTCACGCGGCCCCAGCTGTGGCTGGCGGGTGGGACGGGCCTTGCCCCCTTCCTGTCGATGCTGGAGCAACTGGCCGAGCAAGGCAGCGACCATCCCGTGACGCTTTACTACGCCGTCACCCGCGCCGCTGACCTGGTGGAGCTGGACCGCGTGCAGGCCTTGGCCGACCGCATCGGCGGGGTCGAGGTCATCACGATCCTTGGCGCGCCCGAGGATGACCACCCCAAGAAGGGCTTCGTCACCGACCATCTGACCGCCGAGGATCTGAAGGGCGGCGATGTCGATGTCTACCTCTGCGGCCCGCCGCCGATGGTCGATGCCGTGCGCGCCCATTTCGGAACGCTGGGGATCGAGCCCGCCAACTTCTTCTACGAGAAGTTCAACCCCACCGAAGCCGAGGCGGCGGCGGCATGACGCGCTTCGCCGACAAGGTGATGGTCGTGACCGGTGCCGCCCAAGGCATCGGCCGCCGCGTCGCCGAGCGCGCCGCCGCCGAGGGCGCGGCCGTGCTGGTCGTCGACCGCTCGGAGCACCGCGACGAGGTGGTCGCGGCGATCCGCGCCGAGGGGGGCGTGGCCCATGCCTTTGCCGCCGATCTGGAAACATGGGAGGGCTGCGAAGCGGCCATGGCCGAGGCGGTGCGCCACTGGGGCCGGATCGACATTTTGGTCAACAACGTCGGCGGCACGATCTGGGCCAAGCCCTATGAGCAGTACGAGCCGCAGCAGATCGAGGCCGAGCTGCGCCGCTCGCTCTTCCCGACGCTCTACTGCTGCAGGGCGGCACTCGACCACATGCTGCCGCGCGAACAGGGCGTGATCGTCAACGTCTCGTCCATCGCCACCCGCGGCCTGAACCGCGTGCCCTATGCGGCGGCCAAGGGCGGGGTGAACGCGATCACCGCGTCGCTCGCCTGGGAAGTGGCCGAACGCGGCATCCGCGTCGTGGCCACCGCGCCGGGCGGAACCGAGGCGCCCCCGCGCGTCACGCCGCGCAACCCCAACGCGGCAGAGGAACAGCGCGAGGATTGGTATCGCACCATCGTCGACCAGACGATCCAGTCGTCGCTGATGAAACGATACGGAACGCTCGACGAGCAGGCAGGCCCGATCCTGTTCCTGGCGTCGGACGACGCCTCCTACATCACCGGCGTGACCCTGCCGGTGGGCGGAGGCGATCTCGGCTAGGCCCGGAGGAGGGGCCGACCACCTAATTCAACCGGAGGAACCACCACAATGAAACGCGCTAATCTGGCGACCCTCGCGGCCGCCACCACCCTCGCTTTGCCTGCCGCCGCCCTCGCCGACGAGGTCGATATCGGCGTGCTTCTGCCCTTTTCGGGCGTCTATGCCGCGCTCGGCAACGAGATCGAGGCGGGCTTTGCCCTCGGCCTCGAGACCTATGGCAACGACCTCGACGTCGAGATCATCCTGCACCGCGAGGATACCGAGGTGACGCCCGCGACCGGCCTTGCCCGTACCCGCAAGCTGATCCTGCAGGATGACGTCGATGCCATCGTCGGCGTCGTCTCCTCGGGTGTTCTGGGGGCCGTGCGCGACATGGTCGACGGCGCGGGCGTGCCGCTGATCGTGGCCAACGCCGGCAATGACGCCGCCACCGGCGCGGAGTGCAGCCCGTGGATCACCCGCGTGTCCTTTTCGAACAGCCAGGTGAACCGCCCGATGGGTCGCTGGATGGCCGAGCAGGGGATCGAAACGGTCTACACGCTCGCCCCCGACTACGCCGCGGGCCGCCAGATGATCGAGGGCTTCACCGGGGCCTTCACCGAAGCCGGTGGCACCATCATCGGCAGCGACTACACCCCCTTCCAGCAGACGCAGGATTTCGGCCCCTATATCGCGCAGGCGCAGGCCTCCGGCGCGGATGCGCTCTTCGTCTTCTACGCGGGTGGCGAGGCGATTTCCTTTGTCAACCAATACGCCAGCTTCGGCGCGGCCGAGGATCTACCGCTTTACGGCTCGGGCTTCCTGACCTCGCAGCTCTACGTCGATGCGCAGGGCGCGTCGGCCGAGGGCGTCGTCACCGCGCTGCACTACGTGCCGACCATCGACAACCCGGAGAACGCAAGCTTCGTCGCGGCCTTCCGCGAGGCCATGGGGCGGGTGCCCTCGGAATACGCGGTGCAGGGCTATGACGCGGCCCGCGCGCTGGTCGAGGCGCTGGAAACCGGCGCGCGCGACCGCGAGACCCTGGGCGCGGCGCTGCGCCAGGTCAGCTTCGACGGGCCGCGCGGCGCGCTCTCGATCGACCCGGCCACCAACAACGTGGTCCAGCCGATCTACGTCTACGAGACGGTGCAGGGTGCCAATGGCATGACCCAGACCGTTCTGGCGCAACTGCCCGCCGAGGCGGACCCGGTGAACGGCTGCGTGATGCCGTCGCTGCCCACCAACTGAGGACCGAGGGCCGCCCGCATCCCTGCCGGGCGGCCCTTTTCCCATTCGCAACGCGAGGCGAACCAATGACCCAAGACCTGTCGTTCTGGACCTTGCAGACGCTCAACGCGTTGCAACTGTCCATGCTTCTCTTCCTGCTCTCCATCGGCCTGACGGTCATCTTCGGGCTGATGCATTTCGTGAACCTCGCCCATGGCGCGCTGTACGCGCTGGGGGCCTATATCGCGGCCTCCATCGCGGGCACGGCGGGGTTCTGGGTGGCGATCCTTGCCGCGCCCATCGGCGTCGCGCTGGTCGGTGTCGTCCTCTATGGCGGGCTCATACAGCGGATGCGGAAATCCGGGCCGATGGCGCAGGTTCTCGTGACCTTCGGCCTGATCTTCGCGCTGCTCGATCTCACCCGCATCCTCTGGGGCGATCTTGCGCTGGCCATTGCCACGCCTGCCGCGCTGTCGGGGCAGGTCGAGCTGCTCGGCGTGTCCTACCCCGCCTATCGCCTCTTCATCATCCTGTTGGGGGCCGCGATCTTTGGCGCGCTGGCGCTTGTTCTGGCGCGCACCCAGATCGGCGCGATGATCCGCGCGGGCGTCGACAATGACGCGATGGCGGCCTGCCTCGGCATCAACGTGGAACGGCTGTTCTTCGTGGTCTTCTGCGTCGGCTGCGCGCTGGCGGGGCTGGCGGGCGCGGTCGCGGCCCCGCTACTGAGCGTGACGCCGGGCATGGGCCTTCAGATCCTGATCCCCACGCTGATCGTCATCGTGATCGGCGGGCTTGGCTCGCTGAAAGGGGCCATCGCGGGCTCGCTGATCTACGGCTTCGTGCAGACCTTCGGCGCGGTGCTGGCCCCGCAACTCGCCTCGGTCCTTATCTACGCCCTTCTGGCGGCGGTCCTCGTGATCAAGCCGGTGGGCCTGTTTCCCGCGAAAGGATAACCGCATGTTCCGTCACACCCCCCTTCGCTACGCGGTGCTTGCGATCCTCGCCATTGCCGCGCTGATGCAGGCCTTCACCGCCGGATACTTCGGCCTCGAGATCCTGATCGAGATCCTGATCCTCTGCCTGCTCGTGCTGGCGCTCGATCTTGTCGCGGGCTTCGGCGGCATGGTCTCGCTCTGCCACGGCGCGCTGATGGGCGTGGGGGCCTATGCCTTCGTCGCGCTGAACGTGCTGGCGGACCTCGACCCCTGGCTCGCCGCGCTGGGAGCCGTGGCGATCACCGCCGCCGCCGCCTGGATCATCGGCGCAATCTGCGCGCGCAGCCATGGCATCTACTTCATCATGGCGACGCTGGCCTTCGGGCAGATGGCCTATTCCTACGTCTTCGAGTCGCCACTCTTCGGGGGCGATGACGGGATGGGCGGGATCGACCGCTTCGACCTGAGCGCCATCGGCCTCGACCTCAACGACAGCCGCAGCTTCGCGCTGTTCTGCCTCGCCGTCCTGGCCGCCGCCTATCTTTTCGCCACCGCCATCCTGCGCTCGGGGCTTGGCCGCTCGCTGGCGGGCGTCATGCACAACGAGAAGCGGATGAAGGCGCTGGGCCTGAACACCTGGCGGATCAAGGCTGATGTCTTCGGCCTGTCGGGCATCATCGCGGGCGTCGCGGGGGTGCTGGCCGCCCAGCACATCATGTTCATCTCGCCCGGCCTGATGAACTGGACCGTCTCGGGCGAGGCGCTGGTCGTCGTGATCCTCGGGGGCTTGGGCACGCTGGTCGGCCCGCTGGTGGGCGCCGCGGCCTTCGTCGTGATGAAGCACGAGCTGGGCGAGGTCACGACCTATTGGCACCTCGTCGTCGGCGTCATCCTGATCGCCGTCGTGATGAGCCGCGCCAACGGCATCTTCGGCTGGGTCGAGGCGCGCTGGGGCGACCGCATCGAACGCCGCCTGACCGACGCCACCCGCAGCCCCGCACAAAAGGAGGTTTCGACCGATGCTTGAGACGCGTTCCCTCACCAAGAGCTTCGGCGCGGTGCATGTCACGCGCTCGGTCTCGCTCAAGCTCGAACGCGGCGAACGCCGCGTGATCCTTGGCCCCAACGGGGCGGGCAAGACCACGCTCTTCAACCTGCTGGTGGGCGAGCTGACGCCCGACGGCGGCAGCGTGCATCTGGCGGGCGAGGATGTGACGGCGCTTTCGGTGCCGCGCCGCGCGCGCAGGGGCCTGTCGCGGAGCTACCAGAAGAACACGCTCTTCGACGGGCTGACGGTCGAGGAGAACCTCGCGCTGGCCGCCGCCGTGCCCACGGGCCACGCAACCCGGCTCTGGTCCGACAGCCTGCGCCAGCCCGAGATCCGGGACACCGTGGCCGAGGTGGCCGAACAGGTGAACCTGATGCCCCACCTGCATGCGAAGGTGTCGGAGATCAGCTACGGCGTGCGCCGCCAGCTCGAGGTCGGCGTGGCGCTGGCGACCCGTCCGCTTGTCCTGCTGATGGACGAGCCGACCAGCGGGGTGGGGCCCGAGATGTCCAAGGGGTTCCATGACCTTCTGAACAACCTGCCGCGCGATCTGACGCTTCTGATCATCGAGCACGACATGGACCTGGCCTTTGCCGTGGCCGACACGATCACCGTCCTGAATTACGGCGAGGTGGTCTTCGACGGCCTGCCCGAGGAGGCGCGGGGATCGAAGCTGCTCAAGGACATCTATCTGGGGAGTTGGGAAGATGCTTGATCTGGATGCCGTCTCGTCGGGCTACGGCGAAACACAGGTGCTGCACGGGTTGAGCCTGCGCGCCGAACAGGGCCGGGTTCTCGCCATCCTCGGCCGCAACGGCGCGGGGAAGTCGACGACGCTCAAGACCATCATGGGGCTGTTGCCGACCAAGGGCGGCACGATCACCTTTGACGGCCGCGCGATGCCCGCGCGCCCCTTCGACGTGGCGAAATCGGGCATCGCCTATGTGCCCGAGACGCGGGACATCTTCCCCTCGCTCACCGTGCGCGAGAACCTCGAGATCGCCGCCGCGCGCTTCGGGGGCAAGGGCGCGGAGTGGACGATCGACCGCGTGGTCGACCTGTTCCCGCGTCTGGGCGAGCGGATGAAGAACGGCGGGGCGGAGCTGTCGGGCGGCGAGCAGCAGATGCTGGCCATCGCCCGCGGCCTGTTGATGAACCCGCGGCTTCTGATCCTCGACGAGCCGACCGAGGGGCTTGCGCCCATCATCGTCAAGCTGATCCACGACAAGCTGATGGAGCTGAAGCGCGCGGGCCTGTCGATGGTGCTGGTGGAGCAGAATTTCGGCTTCGCCACCTCGCTGGCCGATGACGTGGCCGTGGTCAGCAAGGGGCAGGTCGTCTGGACCGGCAGCCCGGCCGAGATCCGCGCCGACGAAGAGGTGCAACACCGCTGGCTCGGCGTCTGAGCCACAGGGCGGCCCGCGCGGCCGCCCGTTCTTCTACAGGATCTTGCGCGCCACCTTCTGCGCCAATTGCACGAAGTTGCGGACATGCACCCCCTGGTCGTCCAGCCGATAGCTGACCGACAGGGCGGTGCGCGCGATCTCGGGCTCGATCTTGAGGAATTTCATCCCCTTGCGCGGCGCGTTCGAGACCGACTCGGGCACGATGCAGACCCCTTCGCCGACCGACACGAGGCTGAGGGCTGTCTGCAGGTCCATGCACCAGACCCGCATGGGAACGGTGAAGCCCGCCGCCTCGCAGGCGTTCAGCACGAAATCCGCGTAGCTGGGGCGCGGATATTCCGGGTAGAGGATCAGGTTGTGGGTTTCCAGCCGCTCCAGCCTTGCCACCGTGCGACCGCCGGTATCGACCACGTCGGGCAGGGCGAGGATCAGCTTTTCCTCCAGCAATTCCCGCGTGACGAATTCCGCATCCTTCAGCGCGGGCCGGGCAAAGGCCACGTCGATCTCGCGCGAGACCAGCGCGCGGTGCAGCTGCGCGTTGTTCATCGGGATCAGCGACAGGTTCACCTCGGGGTAATTCGCGCGGAAGGACCGGATGATGTTGGGCAGGATGCCGAAGGTGGCGGAGCCCACGAACCCGATCCTGAGCCGCCCCTCGGCCCCCTGGCCCAGGCGGCGCACCTCGAGCCGCGTATCCTCCAACTGCGCGAGGATCGACTTTCCCCGCTCCAACAGGCGCTCGCCCGCCTGCGTCAGCGTGATGGCGCTGCGGCCGCGGTTGAACAGGATCGCGCCCAGCTCCTCCTCCAGCTGCTTGATCTGGCGACTGAGCGGGGGTTGCGCCATGTCCAGCCGCTCGGCGGCGCGGCCGAAATGCAGCTCTTCGGCCACGGCGATGAAATAGGTCAGTTGACGGAAGTTCATCGCGCATCCTCCATGGTGGTTGCGGGCATCATGTTCAAAAAAGAAGGCCCCCGGACGGAAATCCGGGGGCCAGTCTCAGGGAGAGTTCCGGCGATCACTCGGCCGCGACGGCCTGCTCTGCGGCAGCCGTCTTCAGGACGAAGTCGAAGGTGAAATGCAGGTCCGTGCCCAGCTCCTTGGCGGCGGGGTGGAACTTGCCGATCAGGCTTTCCTTGACGGCGAAGACGCTGTCTTCGTCGAGCCACTTGCTGTCGGCGTCGTAGATCTGGCTGATCAGCGGGCGATAGCCCTCGCGCGAGATGATGAAATGCATGTGGCCGGGGCGGTTCGGGTGGTGGCCCATGAAGCGCAACAGCTCGCCCGCGGTCTCGTCATCCGGGATCGGGTAGGGCACGGGGCGCACGGCGACAAAGGCGTAATGGCCGGTCTCATCCGTCTCGAAACGGCCGCGCAGATTGTATTCCGGCTGGTCGGGGTCGAGGTTCTCGTAGATGCCGTTGGGCGCATCTTCCCAGACATCCATCGTGACACCGGCGATGCCGCGGCCCGCCTCGTCGCGGACATAGCCCTCGAAATACACGGTTTCCTCGTTGTCGTAATGCTTCTGGATGGTCGAGGCACCCTTGGGCAGCACCGGCGGGTTCTCGCGGTAGAACGGCCCCAGCACGGTCGACTCGCTCTCGCCGCCTTCGACCGGGTTGGTCATCATGTCGACCAGCACCTCGATGCCCAGGATGTCGCCGAGCAGGATGAACTCCTGCCGGTTGTCGTTGCACAGCTTGCCCGCGCGGGCGAGGTAATCGCAAGCCGCGAGGAATTCGTGGTGCTGAAGCTTCACATCCTTCACGAAGCCATGCAGGTGGCGGATCAGGGCGGTGGCGATCTCGCGCTCGCGCTCGGTGATCTCGCCGTGCTTGCCGAGGCTCGCGATCACGACGTCGGTGATGTTCTGTTCGTTGACGATGCCCATGGCTTCAATCTCCTCCTGGCATGGTTGCGTCGGGTCACGGGACAGGCCCGTGTGCCCCCCGTTGCCCGACATCCTGCGCCCGATGCCGCCCCTCTTCCCATGCCTTCCACGGTATCGGGTGATACCGTATCATGTCAAGATGATCTTATTATGAGAATGAAAGCCCCGCAGCGTCCGGGTATCGCCTCATACCGCTGGCGGCATGGCCGCATCCCGTCGCGCCGTGGCACCAGGGCCGGGAGAATTCGCAAGGACGGAGGCCAGAATGCTCACGACCTTCCGGGGGGTTCAGGACCGCCTGAACGCCACGCCCCATCTGATCCGCCTCGGGCGGCTGTTTTCGGAAACCGTGCTGATCGAGATCGACGGGCAGGAGGTCTACCTGACCTTCGACCGTGGCCGCCTTGCCGAGGTGACCGAGGGCCCCAGCCGCAAGACGCCCTGGCGCTTCGCGCTGCGCACCGATGCCGAGGCGCTGGCCGAGTTCTGGCAGGCGCGGCCCCGGCCCGGCTTCCACGACATCTTCGGGCTGGTGAAAATCGGCCGCGGGCGGATCGACGGCGATATCCTCTGCCTCGTCAAGAACCTGCGGTTCTTCAAGGAAATCATGGCGCTTCCCCGCGCCGGGCAGGAGGGCGCGGCATGAGCTTCGAACCGATCACCGGTCGTTACCTGACCGTCACCATCGCGGGCGCCCCGCGCCGCATCTACATCGAGGAGGCAGGCGCAGGCCGCCCCGTCCTCTGCCTGCATACGGCGGGGGCGGACACGCGGCAATGGCGGCACCTGATGAACGACGCCGCCGTGACCGAGGGCAACCGCCTGATCGCCTTCGACATGCCGTGGCATGGCAAATCCCTCCCGCCCGAGGGCTGGGAAAGCCGGGAATACCTGCTCACCACCGAGGCCTATATCGAGACGGTTCTCGCCGTGGTCGGGGGCATGGGCCTTGACCGCCCCGTGCTGGCGGGCTGCTCCATGGGTGGGCGGATCGCGCTGCAACTGGCAGCCCTCCACCCCGACCGTTTCTCGGGCTTCATCGCCATCGAGGCCTCGGATTTCCAGCCCGCCTGGTATGACATCGACTGGTTCCACCGCCCCGACGCGCATGGCGGCGAGATGGGCGCGGCACTGGTCTCGGCCAATATCTCGCCCCATGCGCCGCCCGTGGAACGCTGGAACACGCTGTGGATGTTCATGCAAAGCGGCCCCGGCGTCTTCCGCGGCGATCTGAGCTTCTACACCAGGGACGACAGCCTGATTGCCCGGCTGGGCCGGATCGACACCGGCAAGACGCCCGTTCACCTGCTCGTCGGGGCCTATGACCTGACCTGCACGCCCGAGGACGCGCGCCGCACCGCCGAGGCGATCCCCGGCGCGACGCTCGCCGTGATGGAAGAGCTCGGCCATTTCCCGATGAGCGAACACCCCGAGGGGTTCCGCCCCTTCTTCCTCGACGCGCTGGCGCGGATGCCGCGGCCCCGCGCCGCAGCCGCCTGAGAGGCACAGAGCCATGACCAAACCCTGCATCATCTGCGTCGCCATCACCGGCTCGCTGCCGACCAAGGCGAACAACCCCGCCGTGCCGATCACCGTGTCGGAACAGGTGGAAAGCACCCACGAGGCCTTCGAGGCCGGGGCGAGTATCGTCCACGCGCATGTGCGCAACGACGACGAAACGCCCTCCTCGGACCCCGAGAAATTCGCCCGGCTGAAGGAAGGGCTGGAAAAACACTGCCCCGGCATGATCGTCCAGTTCTCGACCGGTGGCCGGTCCGGCGCAGGGCAGGCGCGCGGCGCGATGCTTCCGCTCCGCCCCGACATGGCGTCCCTGTCTGTCGGCTCCAACAACTTCCCCACCCGCGTCTACGAGAACCCGCCCGAGCTGGTGGATTGGCTCGCAGCCGAGATGCTGGCCCATGACGTGAAGCCCGAGATCGAGGCCTTTGACCTGAGCCATATCCTGAAAGCCAAGGACATGGCCGACCGCGGCCAGCTCAAGGGCACGCCCTATGTGCAATTCGTCATGGGCGTGAAGAACGCGATGCCCGTCGACCGCGACGTGTTCGACTATTACATCCGCACGGTTCACCGCCTGTTCGGCCCGGACGCGCCATGGTGTGCGGCGGGCATCGGCAAGCACCAGATCACGCTCAACGAATGGGCCATCGCCGCGGGCGGCCATGCGCGCACGGGGCTCGAGGACAACGTGCGGCTGGACCGCGACCGCCTCGCGCCGTCCAATGCCGCGCTTGTCCGCCGCGCGGTGGAGATGTGCGAGAAGAACGCGCGCCCCGTCGCAACATGGCAAGAGGCGCGCGCGATCCTCGGGCTGCGCCTGCCCGCCGAAGCGGAGGTTGCGGCATGAAGAAGCTCTACGGTTCGGCGGCCGAGGCGCTCGACGGGGTTCTGTTCGACGGGATGCTGATCGCATCGGGTGGCTTCGGCCTGTGTGGTATCCCCGAGCTTCTGATCGACGGCATCGTCGAGGCGGGCGTGAAGGACCTGACCGTCGCGTCGAACAACGCAGGCGTGGACGATTTCGGCCTCGGCAAGCTCTTGGCGACGCGCCAGGTGAAGAAAATGATGTCCTCCTACGTCGGCGAGAACGCCGAGTTCATGCGGCAATACCTGTCGGGCGAGCTGGAGCTGGAATTCATCCCGCAAGGCACGCTCGCCGAGCGGATGCGCGCGGGCGGCGCGGGCATTCCGGGCTTCTACACCAAGACCGGCGTCGGCACCGTGATCGCCGAGGGCAAGGAGGTGAAGGAGTTCGACGGGCAGGAGTATATCCTCGAGCGCGGCATCTTCGCGGACCTTTCCATCGTCAAGGCGTGGAAGGCGGACGAGACGGGCAACGCGATCTTCCGCAAGACTGCGCGCAACTTCAACCCGCCCGCGGCGATGTGCGGGAAGGTCTGCATCATGGAGGTGGAGGAGATCGTGCCGACAGGCTCGCTCGACCCCGACGCGATCCACCTGCCGGGGATCTATGTCCACCGCCTGATCCGAGGGCAGCACGAGAAGCGGATCGAGCAAAGAACCGTTCGGCAGAAGGAGGCCGTGTGAATGCCCTGGGACCGCAACCAGATGGCCGCGCGCGCAGCACGGGAGCTGCAGGACGGCATGTACGTGAACCTCGGGATCGGCATCCCGACGCTGGTGTCGAACCACATCCCCGAGGGGATGACCGTGACGCTGCAATCCGAGAACGGGATGCTCGGCATGGGGCCGTTTCCCTACGAGGGCGAGGAAGACCCCGACCTGATCAACGCCGGCAAGCAGACCATCACCGAGCTGCCCCACACCGCCTATTTCGACAGCGCGCAGAGCTTCGGCATGATCCGCGGCGGCAAGATCGCCATGGCGATCCTCGGCGCGATGGAAGTGGCCGAGAACGGCGATCTGGCCAACTGGATGATCCCCGGCAAGCTGGTGAAGGGCATGGGCGGCGCGATGGACCTGGTGGCAGGCGTGGGCCGCGTGATCGTGGTCATGGACCACACCAACAAGCACGGTGAATCAAAGGTCCTGAAGGAATGCACCCTGCCGCTGACGGGCAAGGGCGTGGTGGACCTGATCATCACCAACCTCGGCGTGATGGAGGTCGTCCCCGGCGGGCTGAAGCTGCTCGAGCTGGCCGATGGCGTCACCGAAGAGGACTTCCGCGCGGCGACCGAGGCGCGCCTGGTGTAGGGGCAGGGGGCCGGGAGCCGGTGTCGGGATCGCGGGGGCGGGCGCGGGCGCGGGCGCGGGCCTTGCGGCCCGATGATCCGCAGGCCGTGGCCCCGGCGGGCTACCAGCGAAACCGGTCTTCCAGCACCCGCAGCACCAGCGCCGGTTCCGTCAGGGCGCGGTTGATCCCGTCTTCTCCGTAAAACGACTGTCCGGCCCGCGGCCCGCTGACCACCGGCAGGGCGGCCCAGATGGTCGCAAGGCAATCGGCCAGCGGCGCGGGCGGCGTCCGCGGGTCGTAGAAGCCGCAGTCATGCATCAGGAACCGCGCCAGATAGGTCTGCACCTCGCCGTCGAACACCAGCTCGCCCGAGATGCCGTGCCGCTCCACCAGGTCCCGCAGGGTCAGGTAGATGAACTGGTATCGCCCGACCGCCGAAGACACCGTGCCCATCGCGCGCAGCTGTTCCTGGTAGGCGATCACCTCGGACAGGGTCATGTCGGTCAAGGGCCTTGGCGGGGGCGCGGGCGCAAAGCCCGACACCGCGTCGAAGCCGTGGGGCGCCTCGAGATTGCCCATCAGGTTCAGGAACGCGACGTCATTCGCCCCGAAACTGAGGCCGGGTGCCTGTCGTGACGCAACGTCATCCTGCGCCATGGCGGCCGCGGCCCCCAGCCAGAGCCAGCCGATGACCGCTGCAACGGCGGACCGGACGCGTCGGCCATGCCCGCCGGGGCGCAGATGTGGGGCCGGGCAATGTCTCAATTCCACTTAACCTTTGTTAACTTTTGATGTAGGCGCTTGTCATTGGATACAATGTAGTCTGCGCCTCCGGCAATGCACCCGCCCGGAGGCAGGCTTTCGCGGCAGGGAAGAACATGCTCCGGTTTGGGAAGAACCAAAAGGCGCGACGCGGTCGGGGTGCGCCCAGCGCCCTTGCGGCATGCCTTGTGGGCGGGCTGGCCTGCATGCTGACGGGCGTGCTGACGGGCGGTGCCCTCGCGCAGGAGACCGCCGCGACGCAGGGGGCCGCGACGCAGGGGGGCGCGACGCAGGGGGCCGAGACGGCACCCACCGCCCCCGCGCTTTCGGTAACCCTGACGGGGTTCACCCTCGAACCCGTGCTGGCCGAGGACGGCACGCCCGAACTGGACGAGGACGGCAACCCGGTGATGGCCCGCGTCGCGCTGGAGGACAGCGTCATCGTGCCGGGCGACCGCATCCATTACGAGATCACGCTGGACAACCCCACGCCCGAGGCCGCGACCGACCTGTCGCTGGGTGCGCAGATCGCGCCCGAGGTCCTGCTCGATCCCTTCACCATCACCGGCCCCGAGGACATGGCGCTGGCCTGGTCCGACGCCGAGGCACCGGAGCTGTTCCGCCCGGTCTTCGAGGTGGTCGAGGGGGAAACCCTGATGCTGGCCGACCTGGACACGATCCGCCAGCTGCGCATCACCTTGCCGCGTCTCGCCAGCGCCGCGGCCGCAACCATTGCCTATTCCGTGACACTGCGCTGACGCCAGCGCCCAAGAGTAACCAGTAAGAAGGGGTATCCCCGTGGTAAAGACAGGCTTTCGATCCCTCCTCCTCGGCCTCGCGCTGACCCTCGGCGCGACCGGCATGGCCGCGGCGCAGACAGCACCGGGGACAGAGGTCCGCAACACCATTGACCTGACCTATCAGAGCGGCACGGGAACCCCGGTCATCACGCAAGATGACGCTGCTACCGTGACATTCCAAGTCGACCGCAAGATCGACGTTGCCGTGACGGCACAAGCCGGGTCGGGTCAGCAAGCGGCGGTTCCCGGGCAAGATACGGTTGTCCTGCCGTTCGAGGTTGAGAACCTTGGCAACGACACGCAGGGGTTTGATATCGATGTCGTGATCTCCGCAGGGGGCACGCTCGGCCTGACCTACAGCGCCACGGCGACCACGACACTTGGCCAATATTATGTGGTCATCAGCGCGGATGCTACGCTGGGTTCAGACACTCCCTATGACACGGCAAACCCCGCAAATGCGGGGAATCTTGCCGCTGGCGGATCTTACTTTGTGCTGATCGTTGCGAATGTTCCCCTGAGCGCAATGGACGGGCTGCAAGATACCTTCGAGGTCACGGCGACAGCGACGGATGCGGGTAGCGCGAACGCTGTGACCGAGGATCGGACGCAGGGTTTGAATGGCGTGAACACCGTCTTCGCGGATGCGGCATCCAACTCAAGCCTCTCCAATACAGAAATTGACGGCGCGGAAACTGGTGCTGACAAGGACGAGACACGCCTGCTTGTCACTGCGCCGATTATCACCGCTACCAAAACGGTGGGGGTCTTGAGCGAAAATCTTCCCTCGGCGCCGTTCACGTGTGCCTCGGATCCGGCGACTGCCGTGTCCACACTCGCCGCAATCCCCGGTGCATGTCTGGAATACACCATCACCGTGACCAATGAGGCGGTGGCGTCTACGGCGGCGACGAATATTGAGCTGCAGGATGTGCTTCCTTCCGGAGTGACCTTCGCCGGGGTGAGCAACATCGCCTACACCGGCACCGGTGCAGCGTCGGCAACCACGACCACCCAACCCGCAAACACGTCTGGCACCGTCACCGCCACCATCGGCACCTTGCCCGCGGGCACAACGGCGACCTTCACCATCCGCGTCACCGTCGATTGATCTGACGGCCCCCGCACGGCTGGCCTTTGGTCGGCACTGCGGGGGCCGTCTTGTCCGTTCCGCTGTCCCGGATCTTGCCGATCATGCGCCGGAGTGCCCTGTCAGCCATCCTCTCTGCGATCATCGTGGCCTGTGCCGTTGCGATGGGCGCAGCCGTGGCGCATGCGCAGGGGGCGCGGCCGGGGAGCGAGATCGTCAATACCGCCCGCATCACCTGGGGCAACGGCGCGGTCGAGCTGGACGCCGAGGCGCGCTTCACCGTCGCGCGGCCGACCTCGAACGGCGTCCTGACCGCCTGGGAGCTGGACACCGGCTTAAGCCCCGGCCCGTTCCGCGACATCGTCTTTGCCGAGGGCGAGTATTTCGGCGGCACCTGGGTGCCCCTGCCCGAACCGGTCGACACCTCCAGCATGACCGGCACGGGCGCGCCCATCGACCGCAGCGCGGCGTTGCGGGTGGTCCGCTCGGACCGCATCCGGCTGGGCGTGCCGGTGTTCTTCACCCTGCTCGATCCGGGGCTGAATTTCGACCCCGCCGCGGTCGAGACCGTCGAGGTCACGCTGACCGACGCCGTCACCGGCGACACCGAGACGCTGCGCTTCTACGAGACCGGGCCGGACACGGGCGAGTTCTCGGCCTGGATCAACACCGCCGATGGCGCGGGCGGCGGGCCGGACGGGGTTCTGGCGACCCGCGCGCTTTCGGTGATCACGGCCGAGTACAACGACGCCACCAACCTGCGCAACGACCTGGCGGTGGACGTGGATGTCGGCCCGATCGACCCGTTCGGCGTGGTGTTCGACAGCGTGACCGGCCAGCCGCTCGACGGGGTCGAGATCACCCTCGTCGACGATGCCACGGGCCAGCCCGCCACCGTCTACGGCGACGACATGCAGGCGGCCTTTCCGGCGCGCATCCTGACCGGAAGCCGCGTGAGCGACGCCTCGGGCCGCAGCTACCAGATGGAGCCGGGCGGCTTCCGCTTCCCCTATGTCGCGCCGGGGCGCTATCGCTTCGTGATCGGCCCCTCCGACACCCATGCCGGGCCCTCGGCGCGCAGCGACGCCGCGCTGGCCCAGCTTGCCGGCGGGGCCTTCACCCTCGCCGAGGGCTCGCGGCTGGAGGCGTTCGAGGTGGCTCCGGGGCCGCCGCTGCGGATCGATGTGCCGCTCGATCCGCTGGCGGCGGTGCAGATCACGCGCGAGGGCAGCCATGCCGAGGCCGGCATCGGCGAGTTCGTCGAGTTCACCGTCACCGTCACCAGCACCGAGAGCCTTGCGCTGACGATCACCGACAGCCTGCCGCCGGGCCTGGCCTACCTGCCGGGCAGCCTGCGCCTCGATGGCCAGCCGGTGACGCCCGGTCCGGGCAGCGCCGGGGGCGCGCTGGTCTTCGAGTTGCCGCCGCGGCCCGCCGGGCAGGCCAGCGTCCTCACCTACGGCGTGCAGATCGTGGCCACGCCGGGGGGCGAGCCGCGGCTGGTGTCGCGCAGCACGATCACCACGCCGGGCGTGCGGCGCGCCAGCGCCGAGCATGTCCTGCGCCTGCGCGACCGGCTGGGGCTGGAGCAGGTGGCGATCCTCGGCCAGGTTGCCGCGGGCGGCTGTTCCGGCCTGCCCGAGGGGGGCGTGGCCCCCGATCTCTCGGGCATCCGCGTGCTGTTGGAAAACGGGGAATATGTCCTGACCGACAGCGATGGGCGCTTCACCTTCCGCGACATCTACCGCCGCCCCCGCGTGGTGCAGATGGATGTGACCACGCTTCCGCCCGGCGCGCGGCCTGTGGCCTGTTTCGTCAACACCCGCAGCACCGGCAGCGCGATCTCGCAATTCGTCGAGCTGCGCCCCGGCATGATGGGGCGGGTGGAATTCTACCTCGAATTCGACGCGCTGCCCGAGGCCGATGCCGCGCCCGATGCCGCGCCCGCGGCGGGCGATGCGGCGGGCGATGCCGCGCCCGATCCTGCGTCCCTGTCGCCGCTGCTGCGCTATGACCTGGCCTGGCTCGACGGGCCGGGGGCGGATGCCCCGGTGGGGTTCGTGGCGCCGGGCCCCGCCCACATGCCCCGGTCCGAGGCGATCGACGTGGTGGTGCTGCGCCCCGTCGGCGCGCAATCGGAGCTGAGCGTCAACGGCGTGCCCGTCCCCGCCATCCGCAGCGAGCCGATGATCCGCTCCTCGGACGGGCGGCGCGAACTGGTGCGCTTCCGTGCGGTGCGGATCGGTCCGGGGCGCAACACGCTGGAGTTGGTGATCCGCGGTGCCGACGGGGCGGTCCTGCTGGACGACAGCCGCGAGGTGCTGTTCGGGGTCCGGCCCGGCCGGGTCGAGCTGGTGCGCAGCTCCAGCCTGCTGGAAAGCGACGGGCGCAGCCAGCCGCGGATCGTGCTGCGCCTGACCGATGCGCAGGGCATCCCGATCCGGCCCGGCCTGCAGGTCGGCGTCACGGTCGACGCGCCCTTCGGCTTCGTCCCCGAGGTCGCGCCGCGCGCCTCTGCCCCCGCCTCGCTGCGGCACGCTTCGGGGCGCACCACGGCCACGGTCGGGGAGAACGGCCTGCTCACCCTGCCGATGGCCCCGACGCTGGAGGGCGGCACCGCGCGGCTGACGATCCCGCTTGCGGGGCGCGCGCTGAGCGTGGCGGTGCCGATCTCGGTGCCGGACCGGCCCTGGGTCCTCGTGGGGCTGGCCGAGGGCACGCTGGCGCATGAGAGCGTGCGCCGGCACATGCGCCGCGAGGGCGAGATCGGGAATGCCCTGGCCGGGCGCGTGTCGCTCTTTGCCGAGGGGGTGATCCGCGGCGAGTGGCTCTTGACGCTGCGCTACGACAGCGCCGAGCAGGGCGAGGCGTTCTACGGCATCGACCCGGATGCCGATTACATCGTCTACGGCGACCGCTCGGCGCAGGGCAACGCGGCGCAAAGCCGGTTCCCGCTCTACCTGCGGCTGCGCCGGGAGGGGGCGGAGCTCCTTGTCGGCGATTTCAACACCGGCCTGACTGCCGGGGGGGTGTCGATCAACCAGCAGGTCACCGGGGCGCGCGCGATCTTCGAGAACGAGGATTGGCGCGTGATGGTCTTCGGGGCCGAACTCCGCAACCGGCGGGTCGAGGACCGCATCGCGCTGAACGGCACGGTCGGACCCTACCGGTTGAGCCAGGGCAACATCGTGCCGCATTCGCCCCATGTCCGGCTGGTCACCGTGTCGCGTGTCGATGCCAGCGAGGAGCTGGACAGCCGGACGCTGCAGGCGGGGCGCGATTACGTCATCAGCCATGCCTCGGGGCAGCTGTTCCTGCGCAACGCGATCCCGGCCTTCACCCCCGCGCTGGACCGTCATGTGCTGGTCATCGACTACGAGGTCGACGACGAGCTGCGCAACGGCAGCATGGCCGGCATCCGCGCCGAACGGCAGGTGACGCAGGATCTGCGCGTGGGGGCCACGGCGCTGCGGGCCACGCGGGTCGAAGGGCGCGACCTGACGGTGACGCTGGCGGGCGTGGACCTGACCTACCAGGTGACCGACGCGCTGCGCCTGAGCGCCGAGACGCTCCTTGCCCATCGCCGCTTCGCGGATCGCACGCTGACCGGGCAGCGCAGCGAAGTGCGCGCCGAGCTCGACCGCGACGGCACCACGCTCTCCGCCTACCTGCGCCAGCAGCGCGGGCAGGTGGGGCTGACCGCCTCGGAGCAGCCGCTCGACACGACGGTGCTGGGCGTCGAGTTGCGCCACCGGCTCTGGCAGGATGCAGAGACCCCCGACCGGACCCTCGCGCTCGAGGCGCGCCTCCTGGCCGAGGCGGACCGGCTGGCCGATCGCCTGGGGACCGATGCCGAGATCCTGCTGACCCGCAGCGACACGCGCCTGACCCAATCGCTCGGCCTGCGCCGGGTCACCGGACGGACCGCGACCGAACGACAGGACGACCTGCGCCTCGTCTACCGCGGGACATGGACCTCCGAGGATGACCGCCTGACCCAGACCCTCGGGATCGAGGGCTCCCTGCGGGGCGAGGGGGCGGCGGCGGGCGACCTGATGCGGTTGGGCATGGGCTACCGGCTGACCGAGCGGATCTCGATGTTCGGCCTGCTCGACATCGACCGGATGCGCAGCCCCGAGGCCGAGGCGCATCGCCTGACCTTCGGCGCCGAGTTCACCCCGCGCGACGGGCGCAGCTATCGCACGGGCCTGTCCTGGGCGGTCGGTGACGGCCTCGGCGCGTCGGGGCGCGACCCGGACGGCGCGGCGCTGTTCGTCGGCGGCGATCATGCCTACGGGCTTGGGCAAGGCACCACCGCGACCCTCGGGGTGGATGCGCAATGGTCGATGGGCGCGCCGGGCGAGGCGATGGCCCGGCCCAGCTACGAGCCCTTCGGAACCGAGATCGGCAATCCCTTCATCGGCGAGAGCTTCACCACCCTGCGCGCGGGCCTCGGCCACGAGACCGAGACATGGGGCGCGGGGCTGGCGCTGGAAACCCGGCTGACCGACCGGGAGACCACGGGCAACGTTTCACTGCGGCTCGACGGGCTGATCGGCGACAGCTGGGCCGTGGGGGGCGAGGCCTTTCTCGGCGCGACCCGCGCCACCGGGCAGGAGACCCGCCGCAGCGCCGAGTTGCGCCTGAGCGCGGCCCACCGGGGCGGCCCGCGCGATCCGATCACCCTGGTGCAGGCCAGCCTGTCGCAAGAGGACGAGGGCGGGGTGGCCAGCTCGACCGCGCTGGCGTCGGTCTACCGGTCGCAATACCTGTCGGCGACCGAGTTCCTGAACATGCGCTACGGGGTGAAACACACCTCCGCCACCCTCAGCAGCGGCGAGGTCTCCGACCTGCTGACGCTTCTGGGCGTGGAATATCGCCGCGACGTGACCGAGAGCATGGACATCGGCCTGCACCTTGCCGCGCTGCATGCCGCCGGAGGCCGGGACACGTCCTACAGCTTCGGCCTGTCGCTCGGGGCGACGCCCTTCGAGGATGGCTGGCTCAACTTCGGCTACAATTTCACCGGCTTCCATGACGCGGATTTTGCCGGGCTGGGCCACACGGCGCAGGGGCCCTTCATCCAGTTCCGCCTCAAGTTCGACGCCGACAGCCTGCGGGGACTGGTGCAATGATCCCGCGCGGTCTCAGGCGCATCGCCCTGTCCGCCGCGCTGATCTGGGGCGCGCTGGGCGGGGGCACGGCTATGGCGCAAACCGATTGCGCCACGCTCAACATCGCCACGGGCGGGACCGTGACCCAGATCACCCAGAACAACCAGGTTTTCTGTGTGCATCGCTTCGACGGCAGCGGCAGTTTCACCCTGAACCAGGCCCGCGATGTGGACTACCTCATCGTGGGCGGCGGCGGCGGGGCTGGCACCGGCGGCGGCGGCGCGGGCGGGATGCTGGAGGGCACCATTGCCCGCACGGCGGCAAGCTACGCGGTCACGGTCGGCGCGGGCGGGGCGGCGACGCCAGCCTTCAACAATTCGGGTGTAACAGGCGGCAATTCCTCGGTCTTCGGGATCGTGGCCAATGGCGGCGGTGGCGGCGGGCGGGCGGACAACTTCAACCAGGGCCTGCCCGGCGGCAGCGGCGGTGGCGCATCGCAAAACGTGGTGGCCGCGGGAAGCGCGTCGGGTGGTGCCGGCATCGCGGGGCAGGGGTTCGACGGTGCCGCAAACGACATCAGCATCAACGCCGGGGGCGGCGGTGGCGGTGCCGGGGGGCCGGGAAGCGGCACCAACGGCGGGCCGGGACGGGTCAGTTCGATCACCGGAACGGCGGTCACCTATGCCGGTGGCGGCTCGTCCGCCAGCGACTTGGCCGATGGCACGCCGGGCGTCGGGTCCGCCAATCCGGGCGGTGGCGGGAGCGCGATCACGCGCCCGAGCGTGGTGCGCAACCCCGGCCGCGCGGGTGTCGTGATCCTGCGCTATGTCGCCAATGCTCCGCCTGCGGCCAATGCGGGGCCTGACGTGACCGTGACCGAGGGCGCGACGGTCACGCTGAACGGCCTTGGCTCGACCGACCCCGAGAACAATATCCAGAGCTATGCGTGGACCCAAGTGACCGGGACAAACGTCACGCTCAGTAACCCGAACACCGCGCAAGCAAGCTTTGTCGCGGGTGCCCCTGTGGGCAGCTCGGAAACCCTGACCTTTCGCCTGACCGTTACCGATGCCTTTGGCCTGACCTCCACCGACGACATCTCGGTCACGGTTCTGGCGGCCTCCAACCCACCCCCCCCGGCTGCGGGGGGCGGCAACAGCGTGTTCGACTATCTCGACCCGGCGACGCAGCAGACCTTCCGGGTGCATGTCTTCGAGCAGGGCGGCACCTTCACCCTCGATCAGGAGCGGACGGTCGACTACCTGATCGTGGGCGGCGGCGGCGGTGGCGGGGCCATCGCGGGCGGCGGTGGCGGGGCAGGGGGCTTGCGGCAAGGCACCGTGACGCAAGCCGCTGGGGACTATCCCGTGGCGGTTGGCCTGGGCGGCGCGGGCGACAGTCGCACGAATTGGCCGAGCAGCTTTTCCTCGGGGCAAAGCGGCGAGCCCAGTTCGGTCTTCGGCGTGGAGGCCGCGGGCGGTGGCGGCGGCGGAACCTTCAACACCACCGGTTTGAATGTGGGCGATGCGTTGAACGGCGGCTCGGGCGGCGGGGCCTCGCACGGGGGAACGGTGGGCCAGCCTTCGCCTTTGGGACAGGGCTTTGCCGGGGGCGCGGGCACCGGGAGGTTCGGGGATTCGTCCGGCGGCGGCGGCGGTGGCGCGGGGCAGGCGGGCTTCAACGGGTCCACGACGCTCGCCGGACGCGGGGGCGATGGTGTGCAATCCTCGATCACCGGCACGCCGGTGTTCTACGCAGGCGGCGGCGCGGGCGGTGGCGACATTCGCGGAGATCGTGTGCAGCCCAATGTGGGCGGTGCGGGTGGCGGCGGGGCCTCGACCAATGACGCGGTTGCAGGCAGCGGCACCCCCGGCACGGGGGGCGGCGGCGCCGGCGGGCGCGCGGCGGAAAACGGCACGCAATCGACCGGCGGCAATGGCGGATCGGGCGTGGTGATCTTGCGCTACGTCGTCAACACGCCGCCCGTGGCCAATGCCGGGCCGGATGCCAATGCCTTCGCGGGGTTGGAGTTCACCCTGAACGGCACCGGATCGACCGATGCGGAAAACAACATCACCGCCTATCTCTGGGAACAGACCGGCGGCACGACCCAGACCCTGACCGGTGCGACCACCGCGCAGGCCAGCTTTACCCCCGGCCAACCCGCCAGCGGCACCTCCGAGACGCTGACCTTCCGGCTGACCGTCACCGATGCCTTCGGCGCGCAATCCACCGACGAGGTGGTGATCACCCTGCAGGGCATGGCCGAGCTGACCGCGACCAAGACCGCGCTGGTGTTCTCCGAGGACGGGTCGGGCTGCGCGGATTTCAACGCCACGCCCCCGAGCGAACCGGTCAATCCCGCCGCCATTCCGGGAGCCTGCATCGAGTATCTCGTCACCGTCGTGAATGACGGCCCCGTTCCGGCGACCGCCATCGACCTCGCCGACAGTCTGCCGCCGCAGCTGACGCTCGTCGCCGCCACGCGCGCGGGCTGGGACGAAAGCGCAGCGGGGTTTGCCTTCGTCACGAGCGCCCCGGTTGTTCGCGTGGAAAACGGCATCATCGGGACGGAGCCCAACAACACCGCCACGATCACGATCCGGGCCACGGTGAACTGACCGCGCCCGCCGCCCGCTCAGCGCAGGTAGGCCACCAGGAACCGCGCCAGCAGCGGCTGGCTTGCCGCGCCAAGCGCGCGGGCGTCGGCCCCGATGCTGCCTTGCTGGATCTCGGGCAGGGTGAGCCCGGTCAGATCATGCCGCTGCAGGCAGGCCGCGACCCGGTCGGTCAGCTCCCGGCGCACCTCGGGCGGGATCCAGCCGTCGATCCTGACGGCCGAGACATCCAGCACGGCAAGCGCCCCGTGGACGGCATGGGCAATGGCCTCGGCGGCCTCGTCCAGCCAATCCGCGACGATCTCGCCCGGCAGCTCCCACCGCTCGGACGAAGCCCAGAGGTCCGACGCATCGACGCCCGCGGCCTTCAGCCGGCGCTCGAGGGTCACCAGCGAGGCGAGGTCGATCAGCTGCCGCATCCGGCCCGACCGGTCGGGCACCGGCATCGAGCCGATCGCGCCCGCGTTGCCGGTCGGCCCCTGGAACAGGCGGCCGTCCAGCACGACACCGCCGCCGATGAAGAAGGCGACATAGACATGCAGGAAATCCGACGGCTGCTCCTGCGTGCCGAACACCAGTTCCGCGCTGCAGGCGGCGGTGGCGTCGTTCTGCAGGAACACGGGCAGGTGCAAGCCCTGCGACAGCTCGGCCTGGATGTCGCGTTGCCGCCAGGGCGTCATGGCCTCGGGATCGACGCCGATCATCGTGGCCCACCCCCAGATCTCGAAGGGCATGGCGATGCCCAACCCCGCGACGCGCCCGCGTTCCTCGGCCGAGAGCGAGGCGGCCAGCGCCTCGGCGGTGTCCAGCGCGAAAGCGAGGACCGCGTCGTAATCGGGGTAGTCGTGCTGGCGCACCCGACGGGCAAGGATCTTTCCGAGGAAGTCTGTCAGCACCATCTCGACCGAGCGGCGACCGATCTTGAGCCCGTGAAAGAACGCGCCCCGCGGGTTTAGCTGCATCGGAACCGAGGGTTGCCCCACGCGCCCCCTCTGCGGTTCGCCGCGCAGGATCAGGCGCTCGTCCTCGAGCGCGCGCATGATCACCGACACGGTCTGCACCGACAGGCCGGTCAGGCGGGCGATCTCGGATTTCGACAGCGCGCCATGGCGTCGGATCAGCGTGAGCACAAGGCGTTCGTTCTGCGCCCGCATGCCCGATTGGTTCGTGCCGAGCGCATCGGACTGCCCCCCGGTGCGCAAGCTGTCTGAGCCGTCCTTCATGTCGGTCCTCCCCGCCGGACATCATCCCCGAACAGACCTTCCTGTCAATTAATAAATAAGAGTGATTTATTTATTGACAGCGCCATGGCGAGAGGCGCATGATTTCGGGGCGAGGGCGCTTTCGTCGCCTGACCGTATTTCTGGGAGGAAACCATGACCAAGACCCTCAAGACGCTCATGCTGGGCGGCGCTGCCGCCGTTGCATTCACCGGCATGGCGCAGGCCGACGCCCTCGCCGGCGTGACCGCGTGCCTGATCACGAAGACCGACACCAACCCGTTTTTCGTCAAGATGCGCGAAGGCGCGACCGAAGCCGCCGAGGCCGCGGGCATCACCCTGCAGACCTATGCCGGCGCCATCGACGGTGACGTCGAAAGCCAGGTCGCCGCGGTCGAGACCTGCATCGCTGCCGGTGCCTCGGGCATCCTGATCACGCCGTCGGACAGCCGCGCGCTCGAACCGGTCATCACCCAGGCGCGCGACGCGGGCCTTCTGGTGATCGCGCTCGACACGCCGTTCGAGCCCGCCGACACCGCAGACGCGACCTTTGCCACCGACAACTTCGAGGCCGGCCGCCTGATCGGCGCATGGGCCGCCGCGACGCTGGGCGATGCCGCCGATGACGCGCTGATCGCCACGCTGGATCTGAACGCCTCGGAAATCTCGGTCGATTACCTGCGCAACCAGGGCTTCCTGACCGGCTTCGGCATCGAGGTGAACGACCCCACCGACATCGGCGACGAGGATGATCCGCGCATCGTCGGCAGCGACGTGACCAACGGCAACGCCGAAGGCGGCCGGACCGCGATGGAGAACCTTCTCCAGATCAACTCGGGCATCAATGTCGTCTACACGATCAACGAGCCCGCCGCCGCAGGCGCCTACGAGGCGCTCAACGCCTTCGGCCTTGTCGACCAGGCGCTGATCGTGTCGGTCGACGGCGGTTGCCCCGGCGTGCGTGACGTGGCGGCCGGCGTGATCGGCGCGACCTCGATGCAGTTCCCGCTGCGCATGGCGTCGCTGGGGATCGAGGCGATCATCGCCCATGCCGCAGACGGAACCATGCCGTCCAACTCCGACGGTCTGGAGTTCTACAACACCGGCGTGATGCTGGTCACCGACCAGCCGGTCGACGGGATCGAGTCGATCACCTCGGAAGAGGCGCTGGAGCTGTGCTGGGGCTGATCCCCCGCTGATCGTCTGCTGATGCAAGGCGGCATGCGGCGCACCCCGCGCTGCATGCCGCCACTGCCCCCCAAAACCCCTTTTCCATTCCCATCGCGGTGATCGGCATTGCCCTCCGGGGCTGCGCCATGGCACCCTTTTGCCCGGAGAGCACGTCATGTCTGACAGCCCAACCCCCGGTGGCCAGGATTACGAGGCCCGTCTGAAGGACAGCACCGCTGCCGTGGCAGAGTTCGAGCACGCGCCGCGCGGCATGCTGGGCACGATCCAGCACGTGCTGCACGCCAACCCGACCTTCGTGCCCGTCATCGTACTTGTCGCCTCCATCGCCGTCTTCGGCGTCATCGCGGGCGAACGCTTCTTCTCGCCCTTCAACCTGTCGCTCATCATGCAGCAGGTCTCGATCATCGGCATCCTTGCCGCGGCGCAGACGCTCATCATCCTGACCGCGGGCATCGACCTGTCGGTCGCCGCGATCATGGTGCTGATCAGCGTGATCTCGGGCAAACTCTCGGTCGAGCTGGGCGTTCCCGCCCCCGTCGCCCTCGTGATCGGTTTCGCCTGCGGCATCGGCGCGGGCTACCTGAACGGCTGGCTCGTCACCCGGGTCAAGCTGCCGCCCTTCATCGCCACGCTGGGCACGTGGAACGTGTTCTTCGCGCTGAACCTCTACCTGTCCGGCGCGCAATCCATCCGCGGTTCGGACATCGACGAGATGGCGCCGCTTCTGAAATTCTTCGGCCAGAGCATCGCCATAGGCTCGGCCCGGCTGACCTATGGCACGGTCCTGATGATCGTGATCTTCATCGCGCTGTGGTATGTCCTGAACAAGACCGCATGGGGCCGCCATGTCTACATGATCGGCGACGACAAGGAGGCGGCGGAACTGGCCGGCATCCGCACCGACCGCACGCTGAGACAGGTCTACATGCTGGCAGGCTTCATCTGCGCGCTGGCGGCTTGGGCCTCGATCGGGCGGGTCGGCTCGATCTCGCCGCAAAGCTTCTACGAGGGCAACCTGGAAAGCATCACCGCCGTGGTGATCGGGGGCATCTCGCTCTTCGGCGGGCGCGGCTCGATCATGGGGGCGCTGTTCGGGGCGCTGATCGTGGGGGTCTTCCAGTCGGGCCTGCGGCTCGCGGGGGTGGACGTGCTCTGGCAGGTCTTCGCCATCGGCTGGCTCATCATCATCGCGGTCGCCATCGACCAATGGATCAGAAAGGTGTCGGCATGACTGAGCCCCTTCTCAAGGCCCGTGGCCTCGTCAAGCGCTACGGCCGCGTCACGGCGCTGGACAATGCCGATTTCGACCTGATGCCGGGCGAGATCCTGGCCGTGATCGGCGACAACGGGGCGGGCAAATCCTCGCTCATCAAGGCGATCTCGGGTGCGACCGTCCCCGACGAGGGCACCATCACGCTGGAAGGGCGCGAGGTCAGCTATGCCTCGCCCCTGCAGGCCCGCGAGGCGGGGATCGAATGCGTTTACCAGACGCTCGCCCTCAGCCCGGCGCTCTCGATCACCGACAACATGTTCTGCGGGCGCGAGCTGCGCAAACCGGGGATCATGGGCAAGTGGTTCGGCATGCTCGACCAGAAGGCGATGGAGGAATTCGCCCGCCAGAAGCTGTCGGAACTGGGCCTGATGACGATCCAGAACATCAACCAGGCGGTCGAGACGCTCTCGGGCGGCCAGCGCCAGGGCGTCGCCGTGGCCCGTGCGGCGGCGTTCGGGTCGAAGGTCATCATCCTCGACGAGCCGACGGCGGCGCTTGGCGTCAAGGAAAGCCGCAAGGTGCTGGACCTGATCCAGGACGTGCGCGCCCGCGGGACGCCGGTCGTGCTGATCAGCCACAACATGCCCCATGTCTTCGAGGTGGCCGACCGCATCCACATTCACCGCCTCGGGCGTCGGCTTTGCGTGGTGGACCCCAAGTCGATCACCATGTCCGACGCGGTGGCGCTGATGACCGGCGCGATGACGCCCGAGCAGCTCGCGGCCTGACCGCCCGGCGGCGGCGCGCTCAGCGATACCCGGCCCAGCCGCGGTCGTCGGTGAAGGGGCGTGCGGGCGTGATCCGGGTCTCGGCGAAGCCGCGCGGCAAATCGGCCAGCGGCTCCAGCGCGCGCGGCGAGGCCGCGATCACGATATTGCCCGTGCCGCCCGCGTTCAGCGGCCCCTGCACCGCGCGGACATGCGGATAGAGCTCGGTCAGGATCGCATGGGTGCCCCGCGCCAGCGGGCCGTCCGGGCGGTCGATCAGGTTCACGTAGACCGGGCCGTCCACGATCCGTCGGACCTGCGCGAAGCTTTCCAGCGTCACCAGGTGCGCAGGCACCGAGGCCGAGGAGAAGGCATCCAGCACCGCCGCATCGAAGCGCGCGCCCGCCTCGTTCAGATAGACCCGGCCATCCGCGTGGTGGATGCCCAGACCGCCCGGCCGGGGCGGCGTGCCGGGGGCGGCCGCATGGCCCGCCTGCGCGATCGTCGCGGCCGCCCAGGGCAGGTGGCGCTCGACCACCTCGGTGATCAGCGGGTCGATCTCGACCGCCAGCGCGGCGGCCTCGGGGCGCGCGGTCAGAAGCCGCGTGGGCAGCGTGTAGCCGCCGCCCCCGATGAACAGCACCGCGGGCGCGGGGCCGAGATCGGCCTGCATCCGGGCCCAGATCCATTCGGTGTAGGGCAGGATCAGGCCCCGTTGCCGGTCCCCGTCATCGCCGCCGCGCGCGACCTCTTCGGCGGCCTGCCGGACCCCGTCGGAATAGAGATGCACCGCGCCCCCGGTCCGGGCCACGTCGATGCAGGACAGCCCGGATTCGTAGCGGCACACCGGGCCGAGCGCGGCCGAAGCCGCCACGAGGGCCGCCACCGGCAGCAGCGGCGCCAGGGAGGGTTGTTCCCCCCCGCCGCCGCCCGCGCCGCGGTCCCGTAGGGCGGGCA
>NZ_JASJOE010000028.1 GCF_030163755.1 Roseicyclus amphidinii | reverse complement strand
CTCGTCCTCGGCGACCGGTGCAAGGGTCACCGCGACCTGCGCCATGCCGCTCGCGGGGTCGGTCGTCATCGCCGCGGTCCGCGGGGCCAGCGGTGCGGTCAACGTCAGCACCAGACGGGTCCAGCCCGCCTCGCGCGCGGGCCCCGCCGCCAGCGACGCAATGCCCGGCGGCAAGGCATCCGCCTGTGCCTCGGGCCAGTCGCCGAAGGCGACTTCGCGGAAATCGACGACAACGCGCGCCGGGTCGGCCAGCGTGAAGACACGGAACGGCACCGGCTGGCTCAGGCCCAGCGTGACGGACACCCCGTCGCCCGACGCCACGATCCGGCTGTCCTCGGGCAAAAGGCGCGACAGCGCGCCAAACCCCTGCGCCTGGGCGACGATGGGCAAAAGGCACAGCACAAGGCTGGCCAGAACACGGGTTACTGCTGCTCGGCGCACGGGGTTGGTCCCGGTCATGGTCTTGGTTGCCGACAGGTTACCAGACCGCCCCGGCAGGCCCAAGGACTTTGGGCGTCCCTCCCGCGAAAAACGCCGCGGCGCATCGCGGCACGGATGACCACGGCCTTGGCGTCACGCCAGAGTGCCGAAGAACCGGGCCAGACGTGCCACGCCTTCCTCGATCTCGGGCGTCGAGCGCGCATAGGAGAGCCGCAGGAACCCAGCCCCCCGCGCCTTGTCGAAATCGAGGCCCGGCGTGACCGCGACGCCCGCCTCCGCAAGGATGCGGGAGCAGAGCGCAAGGCTGTCATCGGTCAGGTGCGAGACATCGACATAGACGTAAAACGCCCCGTCGGCGGGGGCAGTTCCGGTCAAGCCCGCGGCTGCCAGACCATCAAGCAAAATCTTGCGATTCCTGACATATACGGTGCGATGTTCATCCAATTCCGCGCGCCCCTCGGGGCTGAGGGCGCCAAGGGCGGCGATCTGGCTGGCGTGGCTGGGGCAGATGAACATGTTCTGCGCCAGCCGCTCGACCACGCGCACGTGATCCGGCGGCACGACCATCCAGCCCAACCGCCACCCGGTCATCGAGAAATACTTGGAGAAGGAGTTGATGACATAGACGTCATCGGTCACTTCCAGCGCGCTGACGGCGCGGTCCCCGTATTGAAGCCCGTGGTAAATCTCGTCCGAAATCAGGGATATACCAAGCGATGTTGAAGTATCACTCAAACCTTGCAGCTCGGGCTTGCCCAGCATGGTCCCGGTCGGATTGGCGGGGCTGGCCACGATCAAACCGGCGAGGTCACCGGTCAACTGCCCCGGCACCGGCTGATAGCGCGTCGCCAGCTCGGTGCGCAGCGCAACCGGCTCGAGGCTCATCGCGGTCAGGATCTGACGATAGGACGGGTAGCACGGCTCGCCCAGCCCAACGCGGTCGCCCGCGTCGAACAGCGCCGAGAAGGCCAGAAGGAACCCGCCCGACGCCCCCGAAGTCAGGATCACGCGCGCCGGGTCGAGGTCGAGATCATACCACTCGCCATGGAGCGCCGCGATGGCCGCGCGCAGGTCGGGCCGCCCCAGCGCCACGGTGTAGCCCAGCGGCCCCTTCTCCATCTCCTCGGCCAGCCGCTGCCGCGCGGCCCGTGGCGCGCCGGTGCCGGGCTGGCCCACTTCCATGTGGATGATGTGGCGACCCGCCTCTTCGGCGGCGCGGGCGGCCTCCATGACATCCATGACGATGAACGGATCAACGGCGCTGCGGCGCGAAACACGCATGGAACCCTCCGGTTGCTGTGCCCGCGCCTTGAACCAGCCGCGCCCGCCCGCGTCAACGGTCACGCCCGCGTGAGCACCCCTCGGCGCAAGGTGTCGGTGCTGGCAAGCGGGCGCGGATATGCTACGCATGGAGCGACACCGCAACGAATGAGCAACGCCCGTGCTGAAACACCTCTCCGCCCTCGCCCTGACCTGTGCCATGGCCCTGCCGGCCGCGGCGACCGATCTGGACAATCTCACCGATGCCGAGCGCGCGGCCTTTCGCGCCGAGGTGCGCAGCTACCTTGTCGAGAACCCCGAGGTTCTGATGGAGGCCTTCGCCGTGCTCGAGCAGCGCCAGGCCGAGGCCGAGGTCGAGCGCGACGCCATGGCCGTGGCCGCGAATGCAAACGCGCTGTTCGCCTCGGCCTTCGACGTGGTTCTCGGCAACCCCGAGGGCGACATCACCGTCGTCGAGTTCATGGATTACCGCTGCGGCTTCTGCCGCCGCGCCCATCCCGAGGTGCTGGACCTGGTCGAGCTGGACGGCAACATCCGCCTTGTCGTCAAGGAATTCCCGATCCTGGGCGAGCAATCGGTTCTCGCCTCGCGCTTTGCCATCGCCACCCGCGTCGCGCTGGGGGACGAGGCCTATTTCGAGATCTTCGACGCGATGATGACGATGCGCGGCGACATGACCCAACCCGCGCTGATGGCGCTGGCCGAGGGGCTGGGCCTGGACAGCGCGGCGATCGTCGCCTCGCTCGACGATCCGCTGGTGCGACAGACCATCGACTACAACCGCGCGCTCGGCGAGCGGCTGCAGATCTCGGGAACGCCCACCTTCGTGTTCGGCGACCAGATGGTGCGGGGTTACGTGCCGCTCGACGGGATGCTCGAGATCGTGGCGATGCTGCGCGACGACGCGCAGTAAACGTCGCGTCATACATGCGAAAAGGGCGCCCCTCGGGGCGCCCTTTGTCGTTTCGAACGGTCGGACGGTCAGCCCTTGGACCACCAGCCGCGGCGCTTGGGCTTGGTCGGTTCGGCCTCTGCCACCGTCTCGGTTGCCGTCTCGGTCGCAGTCTCTGTCACCGTCTCGGTCGCCGTCTCGAGCACCGGTTCCGCCGTGGGCTCCGCTGCGGCCGGTTCCGGCTGCAGCGCGGGCTCGGGCACTTGCTCTTCTGCAACCGCGGGTTCCGGCTCGGGCGTCACGACCGGTTCGGCGTCGGGCACAACCTCGGCCTCGGCCGCGGGCTTGGGGTCCACCTCAGGCTCTGCCGATGCCTCGGCGGCCTCGGCGGCGGGCGCTGCCTCGGGCTTCTTGCGGCTGCGCGTCGCACGCTTGCGCTTGGGCTTTTCGGCGGGCTCGGCCGGGGCCTCGGCCTCGACCGAGGCGTCAGCAGCCCCTTCCGCTTCGGCCTCGGCACCATCGGCCGCGGGTGCATCGGGCGCAGCAGTCTCGGCGGAGGCCGGGGCGTCGGCTGCGACCGCACCGGTCTTGTCCTCGTCGCCCGACCCGTCCGTGCCGTTCTCCTGCCCCTCATCCGACTGCCCGTCATCCGACTGACCCTCGTCCGACTTGCGCCGGCGTCCGCGCCCGCCACGGCGGCGACGGCGCTTTTTCTTGGGCTGATCGTCGTCGCCTTCGGCCTCGGGGGCGCGCGGGGCATTGGTGCTTTCGACGGCCTCGGCGGCGTCTTCCAGCACCTCTTCCGCGACGTCCTCCTCCTCCTCGAGGTCATCCATCAGCGTGGCATCCATCGAGACGATGGGCGCGGCCGCCACGATGCGACGGGTCGCAACCTTGGAGCGGTCGATCTTGTAATCGGGCGCGACAAGGCTCGGGTCGGCCTCGATCCGGATCGACAGGCCGTAGCGCGCCTCGATCGCGGCGAGGTAGTCGCGCTTCTCGTTCATCAGGTAGTTGACGATGGCGACGGGTGCCGTGACCGTCACCTCCTTGGCGCGGCGCTTGGGGCCCTCTTCCTCAAGCTGGCGCAGGATCGAGAGCGCAAGACTGTCGTCCGAGCGGATCAGGCCGGTGCCATGGCACGCCTTGCAGGGCTGCGTCGTCGCCTCGAGCATGCCGGGGCGCAGGCGCTGGCGCGACATCTCGAGCAGGCCGAAGGCCGAGATGCGCCCCACCTGGATGCGCGCACGGTCGGTCTTGAGCTTGTCCTTCAGCTTCTTCTCGACGGCGGCGTTGTTGCGGCGCTCGTCCATGTCGATGAAGTCGATCACGATCAGGCCCGCAAGGTCGCGCAGGCGCAGCTGGCGCGCCACTTCCTCGGCGGCCTCGAGGTTGGTCTTGAGCGCGGTTTCCTCGATCGAGCCTTCCTTGGTGGCCCGGCCCGAGTTCACGTCGATCACCACCAGCGCCTCGGTGATGCCGATCACGATGTAGCCGCCCGACTTGAGCTGAACGGTCGGGTTGAACATGTCGGCGAGGTAGCCCTCGACCTTGTGCTTGGCGAACAAGGGCGTGGGGTCGGTGTAGTTCTTCACGTTCTTGGCGTGGGACGGCATGATCATCTTCATGAAGTCCTTGGCCTGCCGGTAACCGGCATCGCCCTCGACGATCACCTCGTCGATATCGCGGTTGTAGAGGTCGCGGATCGCGCGGTGGATCAGGTTGCCCTCTTCGTAGATCGGGGCGGGCGCGATGGATTTCAGCGTCAGCTCGCGGATCTGCTCCCACTGGCGCTGCAGGTACTCGTAGTCGCGCTTGATCTCGGCCTTGGTGCGCTGGCTGCCCGCGGTGCGGATGATCAGACCCGCGCCCTGCGGCACCTCGATCTCCTGCGCGATTTCCTTGAGCTTCTTGCGGTCGGCGGCATTGGTGATCTTGCGGCTGATGCCGCCGCCCCGCGCCGTGTTGGGCATCAGGACGCAATAGCGGCCCGCAAGGCTGAGGTAGGTGGTCAGCGCCGCACCCTTGTTGCCGCGCTCTTCCTTGACGACCTGCACCAGCATGATCTGGCGGACTTTCACGACCTCCTGGATCTTGTATTTCCGCGGCCGCGGTTTGCGGACCGGGCGGATGTCCTCCTCGGTGTCGTCATCGGCGACGGTCTCGGCGGTGGCGCGGCCCTCGGCCTCGTCGCCCTCGCCGTGGTCGGCATCCTCGGCGGCGTCGTCCTCGCCCGAATCCTCCCCCGTGTCCTCGCCGCTGTCTTCGCCCGTGTCGGCGTCGACGTCCTCGGGTTCCTCGACG
Organism: Roseicyclus amphidinii; assembly: GCF_030163755.1. GTDB lineage: Bacteria > Pseudomonadota > Alphaproteobacteria > Rhodobacterales > Rhodobacteraceae > Roseicyclus > Roseicyclus amphidinii. The sequence goes on along the minus strand of NZ_JASJOE010000028.1, from coordinate 39,067 downwards.
GGCGTTTCGGCGACCATCTCCATCGGCGAGAGCCCCTCCACCGAGGTGGCATCCTCATCCGTGTCCTCATCGCCCAGATCGACGACATCCATCCCCGAAGGACCGCCCGACACCTCGCCGGTGGTCACGGCATCGCTTGCCGCGGCCTCGGCGCGGGTGTCCGAGGTCTTGCGGCGGCGCGTCCTGCGCGCACGCTTGGGCTTGTTCTCCTCGGCCTCGGCCTCGGCGGCCATGGCCTCGGCGTATTCGCGTTCCTCGGCCAGCAGCGCCTCGCGGTCGGCGACCGGGATCTGGTAGTAATCGGGGTGGATTTCCGAGAAGGCGAGGAAGCCATGGCGATTGCCGCCGTAATCCACGAAGGCGGCCTGCAGCGAGGGTTCGACCCTCGTGACCTTCGCCAGGTAGATGTTTCCTGCAAGTTGCCGCTTGTTCAGCGACTCGAAATCGAATTCCTCGACCTTGGTTCCGTCTGCCACGACAACCCGGGTTTCCTCGGGATGGGTGGCATCGATGAGCATCGTCTTTGCCATTTTGTCCTTGCCCGCGACAACGCCCCCGTTGGCCCCGGCGGCGCACCGCTGCGGGACGGGAGTGTCACTTCGCGTTTCATGTTAAGCGCGATGCCACGGGGCGTGGCCGCGGCGAGGGCATTGACCCCCGTCCGTCTCACCATGTTTGCGCCCCTGCGCTGCATCGCGTCTGTCTCCGGCCACGCCGGGCAAGCCGGAGGGCCAATTCTGCCCCGGATCGGGGCGGTTTCGGGTGGGCCGGGCGTGTAAGGCGCCATCGGCCCAAGTGACCTGCGGTCCCTTTCGCGCGGTTCTTTCAGGCGCGGAGCAGGGATGCAGAGAAACTGATCGGACCGGCACAAGGCCGGTCACGCCACATTAAGGGGGGCTTGCGGCGAAAGACAATGGCAATTCGTGCAAGCGGCGGACAGCTCAGAGATAATCCGACCGGCTGAGCCCGTATTTTGCCATTTTCTCGTTCAACGTCCGGCGCGGCAGGCACAGCTCGTCCATCACGCCCGCGATGGAGCCGCGGTGCCGCCGCATCGTGTTGTCGATCAGCATCCGTTCGAAGGCCTCGACGTATTCCTTGAGCGGCTTGCCCTCGCCGATCGCCTGCGGCGCGATCTCGGCGTTGTCGGCCATCAGGAGCGAGGCGATGGAGCCAGAGCCGCGGCGCTGCTGCAGGATCGCGCGCTCGGCGATGTTGATCAGCTGGCGCACGTTGCCGGGCCATGGCGCCTGCAACAGTTGCGCCGCCTCCTGGGCGGTCACCTGCGGGCTTTCGGTGCCGTATTCCTCGGCGAACTGCTCGCCGAAACGGGTGAAAAGCGTCAGGATATCCTCACCGCGCTGGCGCAGCGGCGGCAGGTCGATGCGCATCGCGGCAAGCCGATAGAACAGGTCGGGCCGCAACGAGGCCTCGCATTGCTCGGGCTCGGGCGCGTTGCAGATCGCCACGATCCGCGTCTCGGCCGGGCTGCCCTGCTCGTTGATCACCGTCAGAAGCCGCGCTTGCAGGGGCTGCGGCAGGCTCTCGATATCCTCCAGCACCAGCGTGCCGCCGCGCGCCTGTTCCACCAGCGGCTTGTCCTGGTCCTCGCCCACCGGGCCGAAGAGCTTGGCGGCCAGCGTCTCCTCGTCATGCGCGGCACAGGACAACGCGACAAAGCTCTTGCCCGCCCGCGGCCCCACCGCGTGCAGCGCATGGGCCACCAGCGTCTTGCCGGTGCCCGTCTCGCCCACGATCAGCACGTGACCATCGGCCTGGCCGAGGTCGAGGATATCCTCGCGCAACCGCTCCATCACGGGGCTGGAGCCGATCAGCTTGCGCATCAGCACGGTGCCGTCCGACAGCTCGCGGCGCAGCGCCCGGTTGTCGAGCGTCAGGCGACGTTGCTGGCTCGCGCGCTTGGCAAGGTCGGTCATCCGGTCGGGGTTGAACGGCTTTTCCAGAAAGTCATAGGCCCCGATCCGCATCGCCTCGACCGCCATGGGCACATCGCCATGCCCGGTGATCAGGATCACGGGCAGGCCGCTGTCCACGCCCATCAGCCGCTTGAGGAAGGCCATGCCGTCCATGCCCGGCATCTTGACGTCCGTCACCACCACGCCCGGCCAGTCGGGGCCGATCGCCTTAAGCGCCTCTTCGGCGCTGGCGTAGGTCTCGGTCTCGAAGCCCGACAGCGCCAGCCACTGACTGATCGACTGTCGCATGTCCTGCTCGTCATCCACGATGGCGATCTTCATCAGCCTTCGTCCTTTCCTGTCACTCCGCCGCCTTCGCCCCGCCCTCGCCGATCAGCGGCAGGCGGATCTCGAAGACGGCCCCGCCCTCTTCGCCGTTGCGCGCGGTCAGCCGCCCGCCCAGGTCCGCGACGATCCCCGAGGAGATGGCAAGGCCAAGGCCCACCCCCTCGCCGGGCTTCTTCGTGGTGTAGAATGGCTCGAACAAGGCGTCGAGATCGTCAATCCCCTTGCCGCTGTCGCGCACCGTCAGCACCGCTTCCTCGCCCTCGGCGATCAGCAGGTCCAGCTCGCGCGTGCGGGCCTCCTTCATCGCGTCCAGCGCGTTGCGCAACAGGTTGATGATCACCTGCTCGAGCCGCAGCCGGTCGGCCATCACCATCACCGGGCGGCGCGGCAGGCTCTGTGTGATCGCCACCCGCGTCGTGCGCAACTGCGGCTCCATCATCGTCATCGCGCCCTTCAGCGCGTCGCGCAGGTCGACCGGCTCGAAGGCCTCGCCGCCCTTGCGGGCATAGGATTTCAGTTGCCGCGTGATCGCGCCCATCCGCTCGATCAGGTCGTCGATGCGCTGGAAGCTCGAGGCGGCCTCCTCCACCCGCCGGCGCTGGAGCAGCAGGCGCGCGCCCGCCAGGTAGGTCTTCATCGCCGCAAGCGGCTGGTTCAGCTCGTGGCTGACGGCAGCCGACATCTCGCCCAGCGCGGCGAGTTTCTGGCTTTGCGCAAGGCTTTGTTCGGCCTCTTCCAGCGTCCGCTCGACCCTCTGGCGCTCGGCGATTTCCCGCTGCAGCCGGGCATTCAACCGGCGAAGCTCCGCCGACTCGCGCGCCAGCCGCACCGACTGCGACCGCGCGCGGCGGCTCAGAACGTAGAAACCGCCCGCAAGCAGCAGCGCGAATCCCATGATCTCGAGCGCCAGAACCGCGTTCACCCGCTCGCGCACCGAGGTGTAGGCGGTGTAGCTGATGATGCGCCATCCCCGGAACGGGATGCGGCTTTCCAGCCGGATCGTGTCCGAGCCGAAGAAATCGGGCCGCCGGTCGCCGAAGGCGAATTCCCCCGTCGCGTCGATGGCGCGCTGGATCGCGCTTTGCGGCGGCTGCAGCGCCAGCGCCTCGGCCTCGGTGCGGCCGCGCCAGCGCGGTTCCGTCGACAGGATGATCTCGCCCTGGCTGTTGGTCAGGAACACCGCCTCGGTGGTGCCGCGCCAACGGTCGATGATCCGCGCAAGGTCCACCTCGACGAGGATCACCCCCAGAAGCCGGTTCTCGGGCCCCCTCAAGGCGCGCGAAAAGGTGAAATCGTAGCGCCCGGTTTCCGGCTCGTTCGAGGTGAAGACCGTGTCGGGCGAGCGCGTGGCCTGCACGAAGAACGGGTCCGAGTTCCGCAACTGCGCCAGCCGCGAGCGGTCGGTGGCCGCCACGATCCGCCCCTCGCGGTCCAGCAGCACGAGCGAGGCCGCGCCGATCTCGTCCACGTAGGAAATCAGGCGCTGCGAGGTATCTGTGAAACTGTTGGTCTCGAGCGACCGGATCAGCACCGGGTCGCGCGACAACAGAAGCGGCACGACCGAATGGCGCTGCAGCTCGGACTGCACGGTGCCCGAATAGATCGCCAGCCGGATCTCGGCGCGGTTGCGCGTGGTCTCGGTGAACCGCTGCGTGAGCCAGGTGTTCGACACCCAGATCGCCGCGACGGCGACCATCACGAAGACCACGAGAAACGCCCGCAGCACCCATGCGCGGCGGCGATGGCCGATGTCGGCCCCGGTCTGGCTGTCACTTGCACTCATGGCCCACATGGTAGGCGCGCCGCGCCCCTCGCTCAAGCCGCGGGATGCGTCAGGCCGCGACCAGCGCCTCGGCCAGCCCCTTGAACATCGCCGCCCCGTCGGTGCCGCCCTGCGCCGCGTCCACCACCCGCTCGGGATGCGGCATCAACCCCAGCACCCGGCGGTTCGCACTCAGCACGCCCGCGATGTCGTCCATCGCGCCATTCGGGCTGCCGATATAGCGGAAGGCGACGCGATCCTCGGCCTTGAGCATCGCCAGCGTCTCCGGGTCGGCGACGTAATTGCCGTCGTGATGGGCGATCGGCACGGTGATCTCCTGCCCCGCGGCATAGCCGGCGGTAAAGGCGCTGTCGCTGGTCTCCACCCGCAGCCCCTGCATCCGGCAGACGAACTTCAGCCCCGCGTTGCGCATCAGCGCACCGGGCAGAAGCCGCGTCTCGCACAGCACCTGGAACCCGTTGCAGATGCCCAGCACATAGCCGCCCGCCTCGGCATGGCGTGCGACGGCGCGCATGATCGGCGATTGCGCCGCGATGGCCCCGCAGCGCAGGTAGTCGCCATAGGAGAATCCGCCCGGCACGCCGACGATGTCGGTGCCCGCGGGCAGATCGGCCTCCTTGTGCCAGACCATCTCGACCTCGAAACCGGCGGACCGGAAGGCCACGGCAAGGTCACGGTCGCAGTTGGAGCCGGGGAAGACGAGGACGGCAGCTTTCATCGGTCGGGACCTTTCGGGCTAGCGGGTGAAATCGGTGATGACGGCGACGCCGGGCGGGGCCGCAGCGTCGAAAAGGGCCAGTTCGGCGGAGACATCGGACAGCGCAACGCGACGCGCGATGATCGGCGACAGGTCAAGGCCCGTCGCCGCGATGAACTCGAGCAGCGCGGGATAGCGATGCGCGGGCATCCCCCGCGTGCCGTAGACGGCCAACTGGCCGGAATAGAGTGCATCCCAGGGCAACTCGATGCGGGCATGGTCGCCCGCGGGCATCCCCACCTGCACCATGCGCCCCAGCTTGCGCAGGCTCTTCAACGCGTTCTCGGCGGTCACCGCGAACCCCAGCGCCTCGAGCGCGACATGGGCGCCGCCCCCGGTGGCCGCGCGCATCGCCCCGGCGGGATCGTCCCCGCGCGCGTCGATCACCGCCTCGGCCCCCAGCGCGCGCGCCATCTCGAGCTTTTCCGCCACCACGTCGGCCACGGCCACCCGCGCTCCCATGGCGCGACCCAGCATCAGCGCGGCAAGCCCGATGCCGCCCGCGCCCCAGATGCCCAGCCATTCGCCCGGCCTCAGCCCCGCGCGCCCGGTCAGCGCATGCCAGGCCGTCGTCACCCGGCAACCCAGGGCGGCGGCCAACGCGGGATCCATCCCCTCGGGCAGCGCGGTCAGGTTGGCGTCGGCGCGCACCACCGCGACCCGCTCGGCAAAGGCCCCGTCGCAGGTGAAGCCGGGAACGGCTTGCGTGGCACAGATCGTCTGGTTGCCCGACTGGCAATCGGGGCAGCGCCCGCAGGCCAGGATGAAGGGCGCGATCACCCGGTCGCCCGCGCGCCAACGCGTGACCTCCGGCCCCGCCTCAAGCACCACGCCGCAGAATTCGTGGCCCGGCACATGCGGCAGGCTGACGTCCGGGTCCGCGCCCGTCCAGGCATGCCAGTCCGAGCGGCAGATGCCGCAGGCCAGCACCTCCAGCACCACCCCGTCGGGCGGGCAGGCGGGATCGGGCAGATCCTCGATCCGGAGCGGCTGGCGCCAGGCGGTCAGCCGGGCCGCGCGCATCAGCCCATCTCCACCCGGTAGCTTTCGATGACGGTATTGGCGAGCAGCTTCTCGCACATCGCGGTGACGTCGGCCTCGGTCGTGCCATCGGCCAGGTCCAGCTCGATCACCTTGCCCTGCCGCACGCCGTTCACGCCGGCGAAGCCCAAAGCGCCCAGCGCCGATTTCACCGCCTCGCCCTGCGGGTCCAGCACGCCCTGCTTCAGCATCACGGTCACGGTGGCCTTCATCGCGCCCATCCCCTTCATCTTTCCAAAAATACGCAATCCCCCGGCTGCCACCGGGCGCCTGCGTCAGTTGATCAGCGTCGGCTTCGTCGTGCCCGTCTCGCGTTGCGGCATCACGCCGAGACGGCGGGCCACTTCCGTGTAGGCATCGGCGAGATTGCCGAGATCGCGGCGGAACACGTCCTTGTCGAGCTTCTGGCCGGTCTCGATATCCCACAGGCGACACGAATCCGGGCTGATCTCGTCGGCAACGATCAGGCGCATGTAGTCGCCATCCCAGATCCGGCCGATCTCGATCTTGAAGTCGACCAGCTTGATGCCGACGCCCAGCATCAGGCCCGACAGGAAGTCGTTCACCCGCAGCGCGAGCGAGACCATGTCGTCGAGATCCTGCTGCGTGGCCCAGCCGAAGGCGATGATGTGCTCCTCGCTGACCAGCGGGTCGCCCAGATCGTCGTTCTTGAAATAGAACTCGACGATCGGCCGCGGCAGCGCCGTGCCCTCCTCGATGCCCAGCCGCTTGGAAATGGAGCCTGCGGCGACGTTGCGCACCACCACTTCCAGCGGAATGATCTCGACCGCGCGGATCAGCTGCTCGCGCATGTTAAGGCGGCGGATGAAATGCGTCGGCACCCCGACCGAGTTCAGGCCGGTCATGAAGAATTCCGACAGCCGGTTGTTCAGCACGCCCTTGCCCTCGACCGTCGCCCGCTTCTCGGCGTTGAACGCGGTGGCGTCATCCTTGAAATACTGCACCAGCGTGCCGGGCTCGGGGCCTTCATAGAGGATCTTGGCCTTGCCTTCGTAGACCTTCTTGCGGCGTGCCATGCATGTCTTCCCGGAATTGTCTGTGGGGCGGTATGCGGTCACGCGCCCTTAACCTGACGCGCCTATAGGGCAAAGCGCGCTGTGTCGCAAGCGAGGCCGGGCATCGGCGCTTGCAGCCGGTCCGCCGCGCGCCCTAAACTGACGTCAACAGGCCAATTGGACGATGGAGAGCCCGATGACCACCTTCGACGACCGCGAGAACGCGTTCGAGAACAAGTTCGCCCATGATCAGGAAATGCAGTTCCGGGCCGAGGCGCGGCGCAACAAGCTGATGGGCCTTTGGGTGGCCGACATCCTCGGCAAGACCGGCGACGAGGCCGAGGCCTACGCGAAAGAGGTGGTGAAGGCCGACTTCGAGGAAGCCGGCCACGAAGACGTGATGCGCAAGGTGATGGGCGACCTCGGCGACCGGGTGGCCGAGGCCGAGGTGCGCCGCAAATACGATGCGCTTCTCGCCGAGGCCAAGGGCCAGCTGCTGAACGAAAGCTGATCGCTCGACGACCCGTGCCCCGGCCCGGATGCTTTTTCGACGGCCCCGCCCGACCGGCGGGGCCGTTCGCATTTCGGACATGAGCCTCGCTCATGATCTTCATGCAAAATTTGCGCCTTGCTCATAACGGGTGAAACCGCCAAGTGAGCTCCGCGCGCCCTCGATCCCACGGAGACCCCGATGACAAACCCGCTTGCCGAGCTTCTGCAGACCCGCGACTGGCTGATGGCCGATGGCGCGACCGGCACGACGCTGTTCAACATGGGCCTGCAATCGGGCGACGCGCCCGAGCTGTGGAATGCCGACCACCCCGACCGGATCACCGCGCTCTACAAGGGCGCGGTCGATGCGGGCTCGGACATCTTCCTGACCAATTCCTTCGGCGGCACCCGCTCGCGGCTGAAGCTGCACAACGCGCAGGACCGCGCCTACGAGCTGAACAAGCTCGCCGCCGAGATCGGGCGCGAGGTGGCGGACGCCTCGGGCCGCCGCGTGATCGTCGCGGGCTCCATGGGCCCGACGGGCGAGATCATGGCCCCCATGGGCCCCCTCACCCACGAGGCCGCTGTCGAGATGTTCCACGAACAGGCCGAGGGGCTGCGCGACGGCGGCGCGGATGTGCTCTGGGTCGAGACGATCAGCGCGCCCGAGGAATATGCCGCCGCGGCCCAGGCCTGCGCGATGGCCGGAATGGACTGGTGCGGCACCATGAGCTTCGACACCGCGGGGCGCACGATGATGGGTCTGACCTCGGCGGGCATGGCCGAACTGGTCGAGAAACTCGACCACGCGCCGCTCGCCTACGGCGCGAATTGCGGCGTGGGGGCCTCGGACCTTCTGCGCACGGTGCTGGGTTTCCGCGCCGCGGGCTCGGAACGGCCCGTGATCGCCAAGGGCAACGCGGGCATTCCCAAGTATCACGATGGCCACATCCATTACGACGGCACGCCCGAGCTGATGGCGCGCTACGCGGTCATGGCCCGCGATGCGGGCGCCACGATCATCGGCGGCTGCTGCGGCACCACGCCCGAGCACCTGCGCGCCATGCGCAAGGCGCTGGAAGAGACACCCCGCGGCGCGGCCCCTGCGCTGGAAGAGATCGCCGAGGTGCTCGGCGGCTTCTCCTCGGGCTCGGACGGCACCGACGACAACGGCCCCAAGCGCGAGCGCACGAGCCGCCGCCGCGCAAAAGGCTAATGACCCGGCTTGCGCGCAACGAAATCCACCAGCGCGGAGCGGCCCGAATGGGCTGTTCCCTCTTCGATCTCGGCGTCGTAATCGGCGCTGTGCAGGATCTCCCAGCCGGCAAAGGCCTCGGCCAGCAGGGCCTCGGTATACATGTTCTCGGCGGCCTTCGGGCCGCCCGTGCCATACCCCACCTGCCGCGGCGCATAGCCGTGCAGGAGCAACAGGCCCCCGGGCCGGATCGCTGCGGCGAAGCGTGCGAACGCCGCCTCGCGCGCCGCGGGCGGCAGGAACTGGATGAAGACCGCGACCAGCGCATCGACCGGTTCGGACCAGTCCCAGGCCTCGAGCGTGGAGACCTGGAAGGCGACCTCGACCTCGGCCTCGGCGGCCAGCGCACGGGCCTTGGCGATGGCATTGGGGCTGATGTCGAAGGCGGTGACCCGATGGCCGAGCCGGGCAAGGTGAACGGCATTGCGCCCCTCGCCGTCGGCAACCGACAGCACCCGCGCGCCCGGCGGCAGATGATGCGCCTGCGCCACCAGGAAGGCCGCGGGGGCCTGCCCGAAAAGATAGTCTTCGCGCGCGTAGCGGCTGTCCCAGTCCATCGTGATCTCCCGGCTGTTAGGGTCACGTTAACCGCACCGGTGGCAGAGTTGGAGCCATGCCGGATCTTTTTGCAATCGCCCCGCCCAATCCGCCAAGCGTCGACCCCGAGCTCTGGCTTCATCACATGTTCTCGTCGGATGCCGCGATCCGCGGCGGCGTCGTCCGACGAAAGGCCCGCGATGTCGAGCGCATCGTCGGCTGGCCGCGCTTTCGCGCGGAGCTGCATCGGCGCGGCTATCGCGCCGTGGTCAACGGCGGGCAGGTGGTGGTGTTCTGCAACGCGGAGCCCCTGCGCAGGCTCGACTGACGCGCCCCGGTTTCTTGCAAGAAACCGGCCAGAGCCTTGCAAGGCTCTTGTTCACGCCCTTGCAAGGGCGTGGCGAGAATTTTGCAAAATTCTCGCGCGGTGCCCGCAACCACGCTTCGCGCCCAAAAACCGGGGCGGAAACAATCCCTCCGGGTCGCGCCGCGCGCGGCCCATGTCGCAATTCGGCATTCGCCGGGACGTAATTCGACTACGAACCAATCCACACGCGCATCGCGCGGGGCCAGCAGACAGGAGACGCCCCCATGTCGGATGAAGAAGACATCATCCTTTCCGAGCTCGACGACGACGAGCTTGTCAGCCAGATGTTCGACGACCTCTACGACGGTCTCAAGGAAGAGATCGAGGAGGGCGTGAACATCCTGCTCGAGCGCGGCTGGACGCCCTATGACATCCTGACCAAGGCGCTCGTCGGCGGCATGACCATCGTCGGCAACGACTTCCGCGACGGCATCCTCTTCGTGCCCGAGGTGCTGATGGCCGCCAACGCCATGAAGGGCGGCATGGCGATCCTGAAGCCCCTGCTGGTCGAGACCGGCGCACCCCGCATCGGCAAGATGGTGATCGGCACCGTCAAGGGCGACATCCACGACATCGGCAAGAACCTCGTGTCGATGATGATGGAGGGCGCGGGTTTCGAGGTCGTGGACCTCGGCATCAACAACGCCGTCGAATCCTATCTCGAGGCGCTCGAGACCGAAGGCCCCGACATCCTCGGCATGTCGGCGCTGCTGACCACGACGATGCCCTACATGAAGGTCGTCATCGACACGCTGAAGGAGAAGGGCATCCGCGACGATTACATCGTCCTCGTCGGCGGCGCGCCCCTGAACGAGGAATTCGGCCGCGCCATCGGCGCCGACGCCTATTGCCGCGATGCGGCCGTGGCCGTCGAGACCGCCAAGGAATTCGTCGCGCGCAAGCACAACCAGATGGCCGCCCGCGCCTGAGCGGCGCTGCCTCTCCGGTAGCGAAAACCGGCCCGGCCTTTTGAGGCTGGGCCGGTTTCGTTTTCCAAGGTAATGGGGGCACATGGCCGTTTCCGTCTTCATCGCACGCCGCATCGACGCGGGCCTTTTCCGCCACGTCCACGAGGACGTGTTCGATGCGCCCCCCGATCCGCTTCTGACCGATGACTTCCTCGCAGCCCCGCATCTGCACATCGCCGTCGCCGTCGAACGCGACCTGATGGTCGGCATGTGCTCGGGCGTGGTGCATCACCACCCCGACAAACGCCCGCAATGGTGGATCAACGAGATCGGGGTCGCGGGCCCGTGGCGCAGGCAGGGTATCGGCACGCGTCTGGTGATGACCTGCGCGGACCATGCGCGCCGCCTTGGCTGCACCGAAATCTGGGTGGTGTCCGACCCCACCGACATGGCCGAGGGGTTTTGGCAGAGCCTGCGCTGGAGCCGCACCGGCACGCGGCTGGCGATGTTCTCGCACCCGCTGGACTGACCGGGTCTTGCGCTTTGCCGCCCGTGGGCGTTTGGTCGGCGCATGACGATCTACGCCATCGGCGACATCCACGGCCATCTCGACCTGCTCCGCGCGGCGCATGACCGCGTTGAGACGGACCGCGCGCGCGAAGCCGGCACCGATGCGCCGCTGGTGCATGTGGGCGACCTCGTCGATCGGGGCCCCGACAGCGCGGGGGTGGTCGCCTTCGTCATGGCGCGTCATGCCGAGGATGCGCGCATCGAAACCCTGACCAGCAATCACGACAGGATGTTCACCCGGTTCCTCGAACCGGTTCCGCGCCCGGACCCGAGGCTTCGCGCCGGTCTGGGCTATCTCAGCCCGCAGGTGGGCGGATTGGACACGCTGGCCTCCTACGGGGTCGCACGGGACGCTCCCGACCCACAGCTTGCCGCGCGCGCCCGCGTGCCCGAGGCGCACCTGGCCTTCCTGCGCGACCGCCCGCCATCCCTTGCGACCCCGCAGGTGTTCCTCGCCCATGCCGGGGTCCGCCCCGGTGTGCCGCTCGAGGCGCAGGACATCGACGACCTCGTCTGGATCCGGGAGCCGTTCCTGAGCGACACCCGCGACCATGGCGCGCTGGTGGTCCACGGTCACACCCCGGTCGAGCGGGTCGAGCTGCACCCCAACCGGCTCGCCATCGACACCGGGGCCGCCTATGGCGGACCGGTGAGCGCCGTCGCCATCGAGGAGGACGGGCGCGTCTTCGTCCTGACCGACGCGGGCCGCGTCCCCGTCAGGCCGATGTCGCCATGATGCCGCCCCGCGATCTTGCCCTCGTGGGGCTCGTGATCCTCGCCTGGGGCTCGAATTTCAGCGCGATGAAACTCGCGCTCGAAGAGCTGCCCCCGCTTCTGTTCGTCGGGCTGCGCTTCGCCATCCTCGTGCCCTTCCTCGCGCTGTTTCCGCGCCCCGCGGGCTGGCCCGCGATCCTCGCGGTGGGGGCGCTGATCAACATGGGGCAGTTCGGGTTCCTGTTCTCCGCCCTGCAGGCCGACGTGACGGCGGGCCTCGCCTCGCTCATCCTGCAAAGCCAGGTGCCGCTCACGATCCTTCTGGCCTGGCTGGTCTACGGCGAGCGCATCACCCTAGTGCAGGTTTTGGGCATCGGGCTGGCGGCCTGCGGGCTGGCGGGGTTCGGGCTGGCCTCGGGGGGCAACATCACCCTCATCGGTCTCGGCCTGATCCTCTGCGGTGCGCTCTGCTGGGCCTGCGGCAACCTCGTCCTGCGCCGCCTTCCGGGCGTGGACATGCTGGCGCTGTTCCTCTGGGCCAGCCTCGTGCCGCCGCTGCCGATGCTCGGCCTGTCGCTGATGACCGAAACCGCCGATCCCTGGGGGGCGGTCATGGCCCTCAGCCCGGCGGGCTGGGGCGCGGTGGTCTACGTGGCGTTGATCTCGACGGTGCTGGGCTACTCGATCTGGGGCACGCTCCTGTCGCGCCATCCCGCGGCGCTGGTCACGCCCTTCGCGCTGCTGATCCCGGTGGTGGGGCTGGCCACGGCTGCGGTCGTGCTGGGCGAACGCGTCACCGCGCCCGAGGCGCTGGCCGGGCTGACCGTTCTGGCAGGCCTCGCCCTTGCCGTTCTCGGACCGCGATATGCCGCGCGCAGGGCTTCCCGCCGCGCGCCCCCTGCCCCATGATCGCCCCATGACACGGCTCGACGACCAGACCCTGACCGAGACCGGCCTTGCACCCGAAGGGCGCGGCCGCGTGCTGCTGATCGGCTGCGGCGCGCTGGCGCGCGAAATCCTCGACCTCAAGGCCGCGAACGGCTGGGATCACCTCGACCTGCATTGCCTGCCCGCGATCCTGCACAACCACCCCGAGAAGATCCCCACAGCCGTCGAAGAGGCGGTGACGGCGCGGCGCGGCGACTATGGACAGGTCTTCGTCCTTTACGCCGATTGCGGCACGGGGGGGCTGCTGCAGGCGGCCTGCGCGCGACTGGGCGTGGAGATGCTGGACGGGCCGCATTGCTACAGCTTCTTCGAGGGCAACGCCGCCTTCGCCGCGCGCGAGGAAATGACGGCCTTCTACCTGACCGATTTCCTCGTCCGGCAGTTCGACGCCTTCGTGACGAAGCCCCTCGGCCTCGACCGTCACCCGCAACTGCGCGACATGTATTTCGGAAATTACACCACGCTGGTCTACCAGGCGCAGACCGACGACCCGGAGCTGACCGCGAAGGCCCGCGCCTGCGCGGCCTTTCTCGGGCTCGCCTTCGAGCGCCGCTTCACCGGCTACGGTGACCTCGAAGGGGCACTCCGCCAGGTCTGACGCGCCGGAAAACTCAAGTTTTCCGACGCGGAAAGCTGAAGCTTTCCGAAACCGAAAAACTGCAGTTTTTCGCCCCCCTCACGCGGCGGCCGTGGCCGCCGCCAGCGATCTGATCCGCTCCACCATCGCCCTGAGGCCGTTCGAGCGTTGCGAAGACAGGTGATCGTTCAGCCCCAGCCGCGCCAGCTCGCCGCCCGCGTCGACCTTCAGCACCTCGCCCACGCTCAACCCGTCGTAAAGCGCATGCAGCACCGCGATCAGCCCGCGCACGATCATCGCATCGCTGTCGCCGTGGAACCGGAACACCGCACCCGGCCCCTCGCCCTCGATCCGCGGCAGGATCCAGACCTGGCTCGCGCAGCCGTCGACCTTGGTCGCGGGCACCTTCACCGCGTCCTCCAGCGGCTCCATCGCCTTGCCCAGCTCGATGACATGGCGATAGCGCTCCTCCCAGTCGTCGAGGAACTCGAAGGTGTCGGCGATCTCTTCGAAGGCGGGGTTGGCCACTGGTCTTCTCTCCGCTCGGTCGGTCATTGACGGTGCCCCTGACCTATGCCGCCGGGACACGCACGTCCAGAGCCGGGTTTTCCTCGCTTTTCTTCGCGCGCCGGGTGCGCTACCCAAGACGGGCACGACCCCGACGGAGAAAGCCGATGCTGCGCGTGATCCTCAGCCTTGCCCTGGTGACCAGCCTTGCGGCCTGCGGCGCGAGCCGTCTGAACCCGCTCAACTGGTTCGGCGGCGACCGCGAGACGCGGGTCGAGACCGTCGAAGCGGCCGAGCCCGCCGATCTGCGCGGCCTGGTGGCCGAGGTCACCGCGCTCTCGGTCGAGGCGACCTCGCAAGGCGCCATCATCCGCGCCACCGGCCTGCCGCCCACGCAGGGCTTCTGGGAGGCCGAACTGGTCGAGGTCGCGCGCGGCGAGGGTTCCATCACTTATGAATTCCGGGTCTTCCCGCCGGTCACGCCCGCGCGGGTCAGCACGGCGCAATCGCGCGAAGTGATCACCGGCACCCAGCTGAGCAACCGCGAGCTGGCCGAGATCCGCAGGGTCACCGTGATCGCCGCGCAGAACAGCCGCACCGTCAGCCGCCGCTGAGGCGGCGCGACAGGCCGCGGGGGCAAGTCAAAGGGTCAGCCGGTCAGACCGGAACGATCCTGACCTGGTCGCCGACCGCCGACAGCGCGATCTCGCCACGCAGAAGCCGCAGCGCATCCTCGCCGAAAACCTCGCGCCGCCAGCCCGTCGCCCAGATCCCGTCATGCGCCCCGCAGGCGATGTCGTCGAGATCCGAGGACGAGGCGATCAGCTTGGCCGCGACGCCCGCCTGCTCGGCCTTGGCCTTGAGCAGAACGCGCAACAGGTCGGCGAGCGCGGGGTTCATGTTGGACCGGTCGCGCCCTTCCTCGGGCTTCGGGTGCTTCTCGCCCGGCAGTTCGAGGCCACGGCGCACCGCGGCGACCAGCCCGTCGGCGATCTCGCCCTTGCGCGCATCCCGCAGCAAGAGCCGCGACTTGGACAGGTCGGCCAGCGATTTCGGCTTGGTCGAGGCCAGCTCCATCAGCGCGTCATCCTTCAGCACGCGGTTGCGCGGGATGTTCTTGGTCTGGGCATAAGTCTCGCGGAAGGCCGCCAGTTCCCGCGCGATGGCCAGCGTCTTGCCGGAATTGGTGCGGACCTTCAGCCGCTTCCACGCCTCGGTCGGGTCGGTGACATAGGCCTCCGCATTGGTCAGCGCCGTGAGCTCTTCCTCGAGCCAGTGGGTGCGGCCCGTGCGCGCCAGTTCGCCGGCGAGATGCTCGTAGATCTGGCGCAGATGGGTCACATCGGCCAACGCATAGGTCTTTTGCGCATCTGACAGCGGGCGACGCGACCAGTCGGTGAAGCGCGAGGACTTGTCGAGCGGCGCGCGCGCGATCTTGCGCACCAGCGTCTCGTAGCCGACCTGGTCGCCGAAACCGCAGACCATGGCGGCGACCTGCGTGTCGAACAAGGGCGCGGGCACCACGCCGCCCTCGACGTGGAAGATCTCCAGGTCCTGCCGCGCGGCGTGGAACACCTTGACCACGCCCGGCGCGCGAAAGAGCTCGTAGAGCGGATCGAGCGACAGCCCCTCGGCCAGCGGATCGACCAGCACCGCGTCGGTGTCCTCGGTGCCCGGCAGCGCCAGCTGGACAAGGCAGAGCTGCGCGAAATAGGTGCGTTCGCGCAGGAACTCGGTGTCGACGGTGACGTAAGGCGCTTCGGCCGCGCGGGCGCAGAAGGCGGCAAGGGCGTCGGTGGTGGTCAGGGTCTGGATCAAGGGCGCTGGTCTTTTCGCGGCAGGTCACAAAACTGGCCGCTGCATAGGCGAGCCGGGCCAGAAAGGAAAGAGGCCGCGTCCCGCGCGCCCTGCCCGCGTCCGGTGCCGCCGCTCAATGCCCCTTGGCCCCGCCAAGCCCCACGGCGCGCAGAACCGGTGCCAGCACACGGGCCACCAGCGGCATCAGCGCGGTGCCCAGCGCAAGGCCCAGCGCCCCGTGCAGCACCGCCCCCGCCAACCATTCCGCGAAACCGCCCAGCGCGGCGAAGGCGTGGGCGATGGCATGGACCACGCCCTCGGGTCCGTGCCAGCCCATCCCCGCCAGCGCGTGCGTGACGATGGCCCCGCCCACCCAGAGCATCGCGCCGGTGCCCACCACCATCAGCGCCTTCAGGAACCCCGGCATCCCCCGCACGACGGCGCGCCCAACGGCCCGGCCCAGCCCTGTCCGCCCCGCCTCGGCCATGTGCAGGCCGATGTCGTCCGCCTTCACGATCAGCGCGACCGAGCCGTAGACCAGCGCCGTGATCGCCAGCCCCACGATCAGCAGGGCCGCGGCCTCGAACCAGATCGAGTCGGTCTCGAGGGCGGCCAGCGCGATGGTCATGATCTCGGCCGACAGGATGAAATCCGTCTTGATCGCGCCTTTCACCTTCTGTTCCTCCAGGTGGGCGGCGTCGAGGATCTTTTCCTCCACCGGCGTGGCGTGATCGGCGGGCGGGTTCAGCCAATGCCAGATCTTCTCGGCCCCCTCGAAACAGAGGTAGAAGCCCCCCAGCATCAGAAGCGGCGCGATGGCCCAGGGCGCGAAGGCCGAGAGCAGCAGCGCCGCGGGCAGCAGGATCACCACCTTGTTGAAGATCGAGCCCTTGGCGATCTTCCACACGATCGGCAACTCGCGCGCAGGCGCGAAGCCATGCACGTATTTCGGCGTCACCGCCGCGTCGTCGATCACCGCGCCCGCGGCCTTGGCGCCCGCCTTGGTCGCCTGCCCGATCACGTCGTCGACCGAGGCCGCGGCCACCTTGGCGATGGCGGCAACGTCGTCGAGCAATGCCAGAAGTCCGCTTGCCATGACCTGCCCCTTTTGCACCTTTCACGCGTCACGGGGCACTCTACCGCCCGTGTCCCGAGCCACAAGTGTTAGCGCAAACCAGCCATGTTTCCGCTAACGGTTACGCTAACATCCGGAAAACCCATGGAATCCGGCTTGGCGGCTGCGCCCCCTTTCGCTATCGCAGCGACAACCGCTGCGCGAACGGACGAAAGGTTCATCCATGACGATCACTCTCGGCATCAACGGGTTCGGCCGCATCGGGCGCTGCACGCTCGCCCATATCACCGAGGCCGCCCGCAATGACGTGCAGGTCGTCAAGATCAACGCCACCGGCCCCATCGAGACCAACGCCCACCTGCTGAAATACGACAGCGTCCATGGCCGCTTCCCCGGCGAGGTCCGCGTCTCGGGCGACACGATGGACCTTGGCCGCGGGCCGATGAAGGTGTTCTCGACCTATGACCCCGCCGAGCTGGACTGGGAGGGCTGCGATGTCGTCCTCGAATGCACCGGCAAGTTCAACAACCGCGATGCCGCCGCCGTCCACCTGACCCGCGGCGCCAAGCGCGTGCTCGTCTCGGCGCCGGCCAAGAACGCCGACAAGACCATAGTCTACGGCGTGAACCACCGCGAGCTTCTGGACACGCACCATGTCGTCTCGAACGGCTCCTGCACCACCAACTGCCTCGCGCCTCTGGCCAAGGTGCTGAACGATGCCATCGGCATCGAGCGCGGGATCATGACGACGATCCACAGCTACACCGGCGACCAGCCCACGCTCGACCGCCGCCACAAGGACCTCTACCGCGCCCGCGCGGCGGCCATGGCGATGATCCCGACCTCGACCGGGGCCGCCAAGGCCCTGAAAGAGGTTCTGCCGGAGCTCGAGGGCCGCCTCGACGGCACCGCGCTGCGCGTGCCCACGCCGAATGTCTCGGCCGTCGACCTGACCTTCGAGGCGGGCAAGGATGTCACCGTCGCCGACGTGAACGAGATCATCCGCGAGGCCGCCGAGGGCCACATGCGCAGCGTGCTGGCCTATGACCCCGAGCCGAAGGTCTCGATCGACTTCAACCACACCACCCATTCCTCGATCTTCGCGCCCGACCAGACCAAGGTCGTGGGCGGCCGCACCGTCCGGGTGCTGGCGTGGTATGACAACGAATGGGGTTTCTCGGCGCGCATGGCCGATGTCTCCGCCGCGATGGGGCGGCTGCTGCACTGAGCGGCCTCAGACCCCCGAGATCAGCACATCCAAGGCGCGGGTGATCGCATCGCCCGCGCCTTTTGCTGTCCCGACCTTCGCCAAGGGAGCCCGGCGGACAGCGGCGATCAGGCGCGTGGCCAGAACCAGCTTCCGCCCCTCGACCTCGATCACCGGGTTCAACCGCGCGACCGCGGGGTAATCCGGCAGAAGCGGGATGATGACGACCGTCGGATCGGGCGGCAACAGGTCGCTTTCCACGACCACCATCAGCGTGCCGCGAAACTCGGCGATGTCGAACCGGGTCAGTCCGTCCATGTCGCCCGGCCCGGCCCCGCCATGATCTCGGCCAGCGGATGACCGTTCTCCGCGTGCCAGCGGGCCTGCGCTGCAAAGGCCTCGGCGTTCTCCTCGAGCCACTGCCGCTGCCGCGCCTCGGCCAGCGCGGTGCGCAGGGCGGCCTCGGCCACGGCCGAGACGTTGACGCCCAGCGCGCGGGCCTCGTCAAGCGCCGCCGCATCGAGACTGAGAGAGGTCTTTCGTTTCGCGCTCGAAGACATTCAGCACCCTCCGAAATACCGCATGATCATACCGCCCCAGCCTCGACCTTGCAACGCACCAGCAGCGTTCAAGGCCGTCGCGCGCCCCTCAACCGCAGTTGCAGACGCCTCTGCCAAAGGTTTGCCCACCCCCGTCCCAACCCCGGTCCAATGGCGCAGGCCGCCCCGACCCGTCATCTCCCGTCTCGTCAAGGCGCCGCATCCCGCAGCGTCACACCACAGGAGACTGACCCCATGAACCGCATCCTCCCCGCCGCCCTCGCCATCGCCCTGCCCGGCATGGCGCTCGCGTCGCCCGACACGCCCGTCTCGGAAGAGACGCAAACCGCCATCCGCACCCTGCTCGAGGCCGAGGGCTACGAGGTCCGCCAGATCCAGACCGAGGACGGCATGTTCGAGGCCTATGCCCTGAAGAACGGCCAGCGCTACGAGCTCTACATCGACGCCGACATGCAGATCGTCCGCACCAAGCGCGACGACTGACCCCACGGTCGTCCGTGGCCCGACGGGGGGGCTCTGTCCCTTCGCCTCCCCTCGGGCACCCCCTCATCCAAGGATCGCAACCATGACCCGTCACCCCGTCTGGGACCCGTTCATCCGGCTCTTCCACTGGTCGCTCGTCGGCCTCTTCGCCGCCAACGCACTGTTCACCGACGACGAAAGCACGCTGCACGAATGGGTCGGCTATGCCGCCGTCGCGCTGATCGCGGCGCGCCTGATCTGGGGCCTGATCGGCCCGCGCCACGCGCGCTTCGCCGATTTCCTGCCCTCCCCCCGCGCCGCCCTGCAGCAGCTGCAGGACATCGCCACCGGCCGCCACCGTGTCCACCTCGGCCACACGCCGCTGGGGGCGCTGATGATCCTCAACCTGCTGGCCACGATCCTGTTGATCGGGGCGACCGGCTACATGATGACCACCAACGCCTTCTGGGGTGTCGGCTGGGTCGAGGAGACGCACGAGGTTCTGGTCAGCTGGGCCGAGATCTCGATCGTCGCCCATATCGCCGCGGTGATCTGGGAATCGATCCGCACCGGCGTGAATTTGCCGCGGGCCATGGTCTCGGGGGTCAAGTCCGTCCCGGACGATGCTACCATCGTCGAATGATCCGCGGCCTGTCCGAAAACCCGATGGCGCTTGCCGCCCTGATCCTTGCGCAGGGGGCCTGCGCGGGGATCTTCCTGTTCGACGTGGTGCTGGACGGCGGCGCGATGCAGACGCTCTGGCCGCTCGACTGGCATTTCGCGGTCGAGGCCGCCGCGGTCGCGGGCCTGATCGCGGGCATCGCCTTCGAGATCCGGGTGCTCTTGCGCCTGCTGGCGCGCAAGGCGCATCTGGAGCGGCAGGTCAGCATGGCCGCAAGCGCCCTGCACGACGTGATCGAGGCGCATTTCCGCGACTGGTCGCTCACCGCCTCCGAGGCCGATGTCGCCTGGTTCACGGTCAAGGGGCTTCCCATCGCCGAGATCGCGCGGCTGCGCGGCTCGGCCGAGGGGACGGTGAAAAGCCACCTGAACGCGATCTATCGCAAGGCGGGCGTGTCGAACCGGGGCGAGCTGCTGAGCCTTCTGATCGAAGACCTGATGGACGACCCCGCCGAGCCCGCGGCCCCGCTGTCTGCCCCGCGCAGCGCATGAGCGATTTGCCCCTTTGCCTGCCCGCGCCGCCGTGGCAGGGTCCGCGCGCAACGCGAAAGGGGCAGGCATGACCAACGGGCTGGCGATCTTTCTGGGCCTCTGCATCGCGGCCTTCCTCGCCGTCGATGCCACGCTTTTCGGCTGGGACCTGTCACTGAACCTTGCCCGTCGCTTCACCGACCTTCTGCAGTGGCTCGCCTTCTGGCGGTAATTGGCCCGCCCACTGCCCGTTTTGGCGGCATTTGCCCGGTGCATCGGCACAACCCGCCCCACGGGGAATTGCAGCCCGACGGGGCCGCCGCTAATCTTGCGCCTCGATGCCCGCCCAGACGGGCCGACCAACAGCGAAGGATTGACCCGATGACCTCCGTTTTCGACCTCGCGCGCGGCACCACGCTGGCGCTTGCCGCGGCGCTTCTGACCGCGCTGCCCTTTGCCGCCGACGCGCAGGAGCGCACGCCGCAGGACCCGCGCCTGTTCACACCCGGCCAGCTGACCGTCGGCACCGGCGACCCGGTCTATCCGCCCTGGATGATGAACAACGACCCCGCCGGCGGCGAAGGCTTCGAGAACGGCCTCGTCTACGCGCTGGCCGAGGAGATGGGCTTTGCCGCGGACCAGGTCGTCTGGGTCGGCCAGACCTTCGACCAGGCCATCGCGCCCGGCGCGAAACCCTATGATTTCGGCATCCAGCAGATCTCCGTCACCGAAGCCCGCGCCGAGATCGTCACCTTCTCCCAAGTCTACTACCAGCCGCAGAAAGCCGTCATCGCGCTCCCCGGCACGGCGGCCGAAACCGCCACCAGCTTCGAGGATCTGCGCAGCTTGCGCTGGGGCGCCGTGATCGGCACGACCGACAACGACTACCTCGTCAACGTCCTCGGCATCGACGACGCCGCGATCTACAACGAGCAGGTCGACGTCTTCCAGGCGATGCAGGCGGGCCAGATCGACGTGACGCTGGCCGCCCTGCCGACCGCGCTTTTCGTGACCGCCGTGCAGGTGCCCGACGCCTCGATCGTCGCGCTGCTTCCGGCGGATGAGAACGACCGCGGCCACGGCCTGCTGTTCGAGTTCGGCAACCCGCTGGTCGACTGGGTCGACGAGGCGCTGAGCGCCCTCATCGAACGCGGCACTGTGGATGAGCTGGTCGCCACCTGGCTGGTGGCCGACCCGGATCTGCCGATCATCACCGAATGAGCATGGACAAGGCGCGGCGGGGTCCACCCCCGCCGCCCCCGAAACGCGGCTTCGACTGGCGCGCGGCGGCACTCCCCTCGGCGATCAGCGCGATCAGCGTGCTGATCGTCTTCGGCGCGCTCGGCTGGGCCATCACCTCGGCCGAACAATGGCCGCGCATCAAGCTCCAGTTCTTCAACCTCGACGCGATGGTCGCGGCCTTCCCCCGCGTGCTGCAGGGCTTCTGGATCAACATCCAGGTCTGGCTGACGGTGCTGGCCGCGATCCTGCTCTGGTCGCTGGTGCTCGCCGTGATCCGCGCCCTCCGCGCGCCGTGGTTCGCCCCCTTCCGGCTGATGGTGGTGCTCTACATCGACATCTTCCGCGGCGTCCCCGTCCTGTTGCTCGTCCTCCTCTTCGGCTTCGGCGTGCCCGCGCTGAACCTGCCGGGCCTGCCCAATTCGGGCCTCTTCTGGGGCGGCGTTGCCATGGTTCTCAGCTACTCGGCCTATGTCGCCGAGATCTACCGCTCCGGCATCGACGCGGTCCACGAGGGCCAGCGCGCCGCCGCCAAATCGCTGGGCCTGAGCGAATGGCAGACCATGGTCCACGCCATCCTGCCGCAGGCGCTGCGCAACGTGGTGCCCGCGCTGATGAACATCGTCGTCGCCCTGCAAAAGGACGTGGCCCTCCTGTCGGTCATCGGCGTCCGCGACGCGGTGCGCGAGGCGCAGATCTACACCGCCACCACCTTCAACTATTCCTCGCTGATCGTGGCCGCGGGCCTCTTCCTGCTGGCCACCATCCCCATGGCGCGGCTGGCCGATTACCTGACCCGCCGCGACCGCGCGCGCCGATTGCAGATCACCGCATGACCACACCCCGCATCCAGATCGACGAGGTCACCAAGTATTTCGGCGACAAGCTGGTCCTCGACCGCGTCAGCCTGAGCGTGAACCCGCACGAGGTCACCTGCCTGATCGGCGCGTCGGGTTCGGGCAAGTCCACGCTGCTCAGATGCGTCAACCGGCTGGTCGAGCACGACTACGGCACCATTCGGCTGGACGGCGTGCCGGTCGATGACCCGAGCTTCGGCAAGACCGGCCTGCAGCGCCGCGCGGGCATCGTCTTCCAGTCCTACAACCTGTTTCCGCACATGAGCGTGCTCGACAACATTACGCTCGCCCCCCGCAAGGTCCACGGCACACCCCGCGCCGAGGCCGAGGACCGCGGCCGCGAGGTGCTCGCCCGCTTTGCCATGGACCGTTTCGCGCAGGCCTATCCCGAGCAGCTTTCGGGCGGCCAGCAACAGCGCGTCGCCATCGCGCGTGCGCTGATGACGAAACCGGACGTGCTGCTGCTGGACGAGATCACGGCAGCCCTCGACCCCGAACTGGTGGGCGAGGTGCTGGCGATCATCCGCGGCCTCAAGGACGAGGGGATGACGATGATGATCGTCACACATGAAATGGCCTTCGCCCGCGAGGTCGCCGACCGCGTGGCCTTCCTCGATGGTGGCCTGATCCTCGAAGACGGGCCGCCCGAACAGATCTTCGGTGCGCCGCAAGAGGCCCGGACCCGCGCCTTCCTCCAGCGCATCATCAGCGCGGGCCGCCTCTGAGATCCCCCCTTCCCATCGCGCCATAGCCCCGTTACACAGGCGATGTTACCGCTAACATCACGCGCGGCCCCGCCGCCGTTTTGCCGATCGTGAAACCCGTGGCAGGCTTGCGCGTAGATATGTCGACCCCAAAGGGACGGGAGAGCAACATGACCGTGAAAGTCGCCATCAACGGGTTCGGACGCATCGGGCGCAACGTGCTGCGCGCGCTGGTCGAACAGGGCCGGACGGATATCGAGGTGGTCGCCATCAACGACCTCGGCCCGGTCGAGACCAACGCGCACCTGCTGCGCTTCGACAGTGTCCACGGCCGCTTCCCCGGCGAGGTGAAGACGACCGAGACCACCATCGACGTGGGCCGCGGCCCGATCGAGGTGACGGCAATCCGCAACCCCGCCGAGCTGCCCTGGGGCCATGTCGACATCGTGCTGGAATGCACCGGCATCTTCACCGACAAGGACAAGGCGCAGGTCCATCTTCAGAACGGCGCCTCGCGCGTGCTGGTCTCGGCCCCCTCCAAGGGTGCGGACAAGACCATCGTCTACGGCGTGAACCACGGCACGCTGGGGCCGGATGACGTGATCGTCTCGAACGCGTCCTGCACCACCAACTGCCTCGCCCCCGTCGCCCATGTGCTGCATGACGCCATCGGGCTGAAGCGCGGCTTCATGACCACGATCCACAGCTACACCGGCGACCAGCCGACGCTCGACACGATGCACAAGGACCTCTACCGCGCGCGCGCCGCGGCGATGTCGATGATCCCCACCTCGACCGGCGCGGCCAAGGCCGTGGGCCTCGTGCTGCCCGATCTCGCGGGCAAGCTCGACGGCGTGGCGATCCGGGTGCCGACGCCCAATGTCTCGGTCGTCGACCTGACATTCGAGGCCGCCCGCGACACCACCGCCGAAGAGATCAACGCCGCCATCCATGCCGCCGCCGGCGCGGGCCCGCTCAAGGGCATCCTCGGCGTGACCGACGACATGCTGGTGTCGATGGATTTCAACCACGACCCCCATTCCTCGATCTTCGCCACCGACCAGACCAAGGTGATGGACGGCACCATGTGCCGCGTCCTCAGCTGGTATGACAACGAATGGGGCTTCTCGAACCGCATGCTCGACACGGCGGTCGAGATGGGCAAGCACCTGTAAGCGGGGCAAGCCGGGGGATTTCCGTATTTGGGGGAAGATGAAGGGCAATTTTAGTCGAATTGTCCGCATCTCCTGCCCGGATCATCGTCTTTCGGCGGTGCGCTTGCCGGATGACCGGCAGGGCGCCCGGCCCGACGCCCGGCATGGCGCGGGCCGCGGATGCCGCGCGCAAGATGGGGGTTTCGGGCTCGCTCCGGCCTGAAACCGCCTTACCTTTGCGGCATGGACGATTTCGCAGCCCTCTTCACCACGCTCGACCAGACCACGAAGACCAGCGTCAAGACCGCCGCCCTGGCGGAGTTCTTTCGCACGGCCGCCGATGCGGACAAGCTCTGGACCGTGGCGCTGCTGTCGGGCCGCCGCCCGCGGCGCACGATCACCACCACGAAGCTGCGCGACTGGGCCGCCGGGCGCGCGGGCATTCCGCTCTGGCTGTTCGAAGCCTGCTACCCGGTGGTGGGCGACCTGTCCGAGACCATCGCCCTCCTGCTGCCCGAACCGGACCCCGCCGCGCGGATCCGCAAGCCGCTGAGCCGATGGATCGCCGAGCTGCGCGCGCTCGACCGGGCCGATGACGCCGCGCGCAAGGCCTTCATCCTCGCCGCCTGGGACGGGCTGCCGCCGACCGAGCGTTTCGTCTTCAACAAGCTGATCACCGGCGGTTGGCGCATGGGCGTCAGCCAGAAGCTGATGACCCGCGCCCTCGCGCAGGCCACCGGCATCGACGAGCCGGAACTGGCCCATCGCCTGATGGGCGACTGGTCCCCCGACACAACCAGCTGGCAAGCCCTGATCGAGGCCCCCGACCCCGGCGCGGACCTGTCGCGCCCCTACCCGTTCCAGCTCGCCCACCCGCTCGAGACCGCGCCCGAGACGCTCGGCCCCGTCACCGACTGGCTGGCCGAGCGCAAATGGGACGGCATCCGCGGCCAGCTGATCCTGCGCGGCGGCGACCGTTACCTGTGGTCCCGTGGCGAAGAGCTGATGACCGACCGCTTCCCCGAACTGGCGCAGCTGGTCGATGCCCTGCCCGGCGGCTGCGTGATCGACGGCGAGATCCTTGCCTGGGACCGCGCCGCCGAGGCTCCGCTGGGCTTTTCCAGGCTGCAACCGCGCATCGGGCGCAAGAGCGTGCCGAAAAAGCTGCTGGCCGAGGCCCCGGTGATCGTCATGGCCTATGACCTGCTCGAAGACGCGGGCCAGGACATCCGCGCCCTGCCGCTGACGGAGCGCCGCGCGCGGCTTGCCGGCCATATCGCGCCCCTGCCCCCGGCCTGTCCGATCCGCCTGTCGCAGCCCGTCGCGGCCGGGGATTGGCCGGAGCTGGCCGCCGCGCGCGCCCTCTCGCGCGAGCTGGGGGCCGAGGGGCTGATGCTCAAGCGCCGCGACGCGGCTTACGTCGCGGGGCGGAAAAAGGGCGGCTGGTGGAAATGGAAGCTCGACCCGCTCACCATCGACGCGGTGATGATCTACGCCCAGGCGGGATCGGGCAGGCGCGCGACGCTCTACACCGATTTCACCTTCGCCGTGCGCGACGGCGACGCGCTGGTGCCCTTCACCAAGGCCTATTCCGGCCTGACCGACGCCGAGTTCCGCGAGATCACCGCCTGGGTGCGCAAGAACACCACCGACCGGTTCGGCCCGGTGCGCGCGGTCAAGCCGCATCATGTCTTCGAGATCGCCTTCGAAGGCATTCAGGCCAGCCCCCGCCACAAGTCCGGCGTGGCGCTGCGCTTTCCGCGCATGGCCCGCTGGCGGCGCGACAAGCCGGTGTCCGAGGCCAACACGCTCGACGACCTGAAGGCGATGCTGGCGCACTACGGCTGACCGCCGCCGGTCACGCGCCAAGGGGCCGCGAATCCCCCGACGATGTGCTATGATCATCATCCCGGTGCCACCGGGCCGGGCCGACAGGCCTTGCCCCTCCCGGCACCCGAGACCCGGAGGAGACAGCCATGCATCACGCCGATCTCGTGCAATACGCCCGCAGCCTCTACGACGCCCATGGCGACAGGGCCGAGGCCGAGGCCGCGCAAAAGGCCGCCGCCGCGCGCCATGACGGCAAATCCGACGATGCCGCGAAATGGGACAAGATCAGGTTCCATATCAAGGAGTTGCGCGGCCCCCGCGCGACCTGATCCGGCACCGGCACCGAACTGGCCCCAAGCCGGCGCATCACCTGCGGCATCCGATCGCCCCCGCGGGACTGGACCGGCCGGGCGCGCCGCCTAACTGGCAGGTCATGACCCTGATCGCCCTGCTTGCCACCGCCGGTCTTTTCGGCGGCATGATCTTCTTCAGCTTCGGCTTCGCGCCGGTGCTCTTCGCGCAGCTGCCGCCCGACCGGGTGCGCCCGATCCTGCGCGGCACCTTTCCGTTCTACTACCTTGCCGTGATCGCGCTGGCCGGTCTTGCCGCGCTGGCCGCCCTGCCCGTCTCGCCACCGGCCGCGGCGCTTCTGGCCGGGATTGCCGCCAGCACGCTCTACGCGCGCCAGGACCTGATGGGGCGCATCAACGCCGCCACGGATCGCGGCGACCGCCGCGCCTTCGGGCTGCTGCACGGGCTGTCGGTGGTGATCCAGCTGGTCCAGATCGGGTTTGCGGGCTGGGCCGTGGCCCTGCTCGCCTGACCGCCTGACCGCCTGCGCGCCCCGCGCGTCTCAGGCGACCTCGGCCACCGGCATCGGGCGCTTGCCCTCGGCCCAGGCCCGCGCGGCGGCGCCGAAAGCCTCGAAGAGCGGCCGCGACACGGGGTCCTGCGCCGCGCGATACTCGGGGTGCCACTGCACCGACAGCGTGAAGCCCGGCGCGCCCTTCACGTAGATCGCCTCGGGCGTGCCGTCGGGCGCATGGCCGTCGATCACGATCCGGCAACCGGGGGTCTTGATGCCCTGCCCGTGCAGCGTGTTGGTCATCACTTGGGCCGCGCCCATCAGCCGGTGAAACGGCCCGCCCTCGGTGAAGCTCACCACGTGGCGCAGCGCGAATTTCTCCTCGATCGTGCCATCGGGCGGCATCCGGTGGTTCATCCGCCCAGGCAGGTCGCGGATTTCCGGGTAAAGCGTGCCGCCCATCGCCACGTTCACCTCCTGGAAGCCGCGGCAGACGCCGAGGATGGGCTGCCCCCGCTCCACGCAGGCCCGGATCAGCGGCAAGGCCACCGCGTCGCGCGCCCGGTCAAAGGCGCCATGCGCCTCGGTCGCGGCCTCGCCGTATTCCTCGGGGTGGACGTTGGGCCGCCCGCCGGTGAAAAGGAAGCCGTCGCAGACCTCCATCAACTCGGCCACGCAGACAAAGCGCGGATCGGCGGGGATCACCAGCGGCAACCCGCCCGCCACCTCGGCCACGGCCTCCGAGTTCATCGTGCCGCCCGCATGGGTGGAATACTGATCGTTGATCAGGTGATGATTGCCGATGATGCCGATCACGGGCCGTGCCATGCGCGCTCCTCTCTGTCTCGTGTCCAGATGTAGCGCCGTTCAGCACGGACGGAAAGCCGCAGGGCGCGCAGAGCCGCCCTGCACAGGTGCAGATGCACAGGAAAAAGGCAGGCCGCGCCCGAAGCGCGCAGCCCCCGACGGCTCAGGCCAGCGCCTCGAACCCCGCCGCCTCGATGCCCGCGACCGCCGCGGCCGCGTCATTGTCCGAGGTGTCGCCGGTCACGCCCACGGCCCCCGCGACTGCGCCGTCCTTCATCACCAGCACGCCGCCCGGCACCGGCACGACCTTGCCGCCGAAGGCGCCGTTCACGGCCGCCATGAAATAGGCCTGCCCCTCGGCGCGGGCCATCTGCGCCGAGCCGGGCATCCCCAGCATCACCGCGCCATAGGCCTTGCCGCGGGCGATCTCGAACCGCCCCGGGCTCGCGCCATCCTCGCGCTCGAAGGCCAGCAGATGCCCGCCCGCGTCCAGCACGCAGACCGACAGCGGCTTCAGCCCCATCTCGCGTCCCTTGTCCCGCGCGACCGACACCATCGCCCGCGCCTGATCCAGTGAAATCATCTCAACCCTCCATTAAGGTTAACGCGCGCGCCCGCCCCTTCATCTTCCCCCAAATACGGACTTCGGGAGCAACGGGGCCAGCGCGCGCAACGTCCGTGGTTCACGCCGATTTCAGCTCCAGCCGACGGGCATGCAGCACCGGCTCGGTGTAGCCCGAAGGCTGCTCGCGCCCCTTGAACACCAGGTCACAGGCCGCGGCAAAGGCGATCCCGTTGAAGCCCGGCGCCATCGGCACATAGCCCGCATCGCCCGCGTTCTGGCGGTCCACCACCGCGGCCATGCGGCGCAGGATCTCCATCACCTGCGTCTCGGACACGACGCCATGATGCATCCAGTTGGCGATATGCTGCGCCGAGATGCGGCAGGTCGCGCGATCCTCCATCAGCGCCACATCGTTGATGTCGGGCACCTTGGAGCAGCCCACACCGGCGTCGATCCAGCGCACCACGTATCCCAGGATGCCTTGGGCGTTGTTCTCGACCTCGCGCGTGATCTGCGCCTCGGACCAGCGCCGGTAGCTCGCCAGCGGAATATCCAGCAGCGCAGTGACATAGGCGCGCCTTCCGCCCGCCTCGAGCTTCTCCTGCACCGCGGCCACGTTCACCTGGTGGTAATGCAAGGCGTGCAGCGTCGCCGCCGTCGGCGAGGGCACCCAGGCGCAATTCGCACCCGCGCGCGGATGCTCGATCTTGGCCTCCAGCATCGCGGCCATGGCGTCGGGCATGGCCCACATGCCCTTGCCGATCTGCGCCCGCCCCCGCAGCCCGCACTCCAGCCCGATATCGACGTTCTGGTTCTCGTAGGCGGTGATCCAGGACTTGCGCTTGATGAAATCCTTGCGCGAGAACGGTCCCGCCTCCATCGAGGTGTGGATCTCGTCGCCGGTCCGGTCGAGGAACCCGGTGTTGATGAAGGCCACCCGTTGCTTCGCCGCCCGGATGCATTCCTTGAGGTTGACGCTCGTGCGCCGCTCCTCGTCCATGATGCCGAGCTTCACGGTGTAGCGCTCCAGCCCCAGCATCGCCTCGACCATGCCGAAGGTCTCGTCGGCGAAAGCCACCTCTTCCGGCCCGTGCATCTTGGGCTTCACCACATAGACCGACCCTGCGACCGAGTTCCGTGCGCCCTCGTCCTTCTTCAGGTCATGCAGCGCGATCAGCGTGGTGATGACCGCGTCCATCAGCCCCTCGAAGGCCTCCGAGCCGTCCTCCAGCCGGATCGCCGGATTGGTCATCAAATGCCCCACGTTGCGCACCAGCATCAGCGCGCGGCCCTTCACCGTCATCGCCGAGCCGTCGGGCGCGACGTAATCGAGGTCCGGCGACAGCGCGCGGGTCATCTGCGCCCCGCCCTTCTCGAAGGTCTCGGTCAGGTCGCCCCGCATCAGCCCCAGCCAGTTGCCATAGGCCAGCACCTTGTCCTCGGCATCGACGCAGGCGACCGAATCCTCGCAATCCATGATCGCCGAGACGGCGGCTTCCATCCGCACATCCGCCAGCCCCGCCTGGTCGCGCGAGCCGATGGGATGGGTGCGGTCGAAGACCAGCTCGACGTGCAGCCCGTTGTTGACCAGCAGAACCCGCTCGGGCGCCTTGGGATGGCCGCGGTAGCCCGCGAATTTCGCCGGATCTTCCAGCGGCTTGTCGTCGATCAGCAACTGGCCGCGGTCGACGTGGTAGCGCCGCGCATCGGCGTGGGAATGCCCCTCGATCGCAAAGGCGCTGTCGAGAAAGACCCGCGCCCGCGCCACCACCCGCGCGCCGCGCCCGCGGTCATAGCCACCGGGCTTCGGCAGGCTGCCCATGGCGTCCGTGCCGTAGAACGCGTCATAGAGGCTGCCCCACCGCGCATTGGCCGCGTTCAGCGCGAAACGCGCATTGGTGATCGGCACCACAAGCTGCGGGCCCGCGACCGTGGCGATCTCGGGGTCGATCTTGGAGGTGTCGATGGAAAACGCCTCCCCCTCGGGGAGAAGGTAGCCGATCTCGCGCAGGAACTCCTGGTAGGCGTCGCCGTCAAAGGGCTGCCCCCGGCGCGCGATGTGCCATTGGTCGATCTTTTCCTGCAGCGCCTGCCGCTTGTCCAGAAGCGCCCGATTCTTCGCGGCCAGCCCGTTCAGGATCTCCGACATCCCGTCCCAGAACCGCGCGGGCTCCACGCCCGTGCCGGGCAGGGCCTGTTCCTCGATGAAGGCCGCCAGCCCCTCGGCCACCTCGAGGGACGCGCGTTTCACATAGCCTGTCATGGTGTTTTCCTCGCTTGCCGTTGCATTGCGTATGCCGCCGCATACCACCCGGGGCGCGGATTACGAAAAAAGTTTCCGATAGGCAACAAGCCGAGGTGAAAGCCGCGCGCGCAACCCGCAAGGCCGGAGCTCAAGGCCGGAGCTCAAGGCCGGAGTCTCGGCCCCCGAACAGGCAGGTTTGAAAGACCGGCGCGCAGCGCCGGACGCGATGCCAAGGCCCCGCTCCCGCGCGACCGAGCCCGCCTCAGCCGATCCAGTCCAGCGCCGCATCCTCGGTCAGGCGGGGCAAGACGGGCGCGTCATGGGTGACATCCGCCTCGGGCCAACCCTCCGGCCGTTCCCCCGACAGGTCGGGCGCATGAAGGCTCGCCACCGCCATCCCCGCGGCATGGATCAGCGCATGTTCCGGCAACAGCAGCTGGTGCCAGCTGACCGCCCCGCCGAACTCGCGCCCCGCCCGCCCCGTCCGCTCGAACACCGACGCGGGCACAAGCGCCTCCGCCCCGGCCTTCTCGATGCGCAGGTATTGCGTGGCGGGCACCAGGATATCCTCGGTCAGCCCCAGCAGGTCACGCGGCAGGCGCAGCGGCGCGGCCAGCCCACGGGCCGGCAGGCTTTGAACCCCGTGCCACAGCACGGGCCGGAACTGCCCGGCTTCGGTCCAGACCCGCTCGCCGGGCGCGATATCCTCGATGGGGCGCTTGCCCCGCTCGGTCAGGATGCGCGTGCCCCCCGCAAGCGCGCCCGCGCGCAGGATGGCCTCGCCGCCCTTGGGCAGCTCAAGCGACAGGTCCAGCCCCTGCCCCTGCTTGAGCGGCAACATCGAGGTGATGACCGTCAGCGGGGCATCCCGGACGCTTTCGTCCTCCCGCATCTCCGCCTCGAGCCGGTAGGCCGTCAGCCGCAGACCGCGCCGCACATCCGCCAGCGTCCAGAGCGGCTGCACCCGCACCCCCGCATCGAACGCCCGCCCGGCAATCTGCAGCGGCGCGGCCAGCCTGCCCTCGTCGATCTGCATGGGCACCGGCCGCGCATGCTGCGACAGCCGCGTGGGGATCTGCACGACGGTCTGCGCCACGGCCAGCGGATCGTCCGGCAAGGGCCCTGCGAACTGTTCGGGAAAATAAGCGTAGCGCACGACCTGTGCCAAAATCGTTACCGAACCCTTCGGAGGCAAGCCGGTTTCCGGTCAACCGCGACGCCGCGCGGTCCCCGCCCCATCCTGCGCCCCAACCTGCCCGCCCAAGGACCGCGTGTCGCGGCACTTGCGGGAACAATACCTGACCTCGTCCCACACCTTTTCCCACTTCTTGCGCCACGTAAAGGGCCGCCCGCAGGTCACGCAGGTCTTTTGCGGCAGGTCGCGTTTCTTTTGCATCTTGGCCATGAGGGGGGCAGCTAGCGCGCGGCCCCGCCCCGGCCAGAGCGCGCTCAACTGCCGCGGATGCGGCTCACCATCTCGCCCAGGTCGCGGCTCAGACCCTCGGCCGCGGCGATCCGGTCCAACTCCCCCGCGATCAGCTGTTGCCGGTCGGCGTCATAGCGCCGCCAGGTCTCATAGGCCGTCGACATCCGCGCCGCCGTCTGCGGGTTCTTGGCGTCCACCTTGAGCAGCCAATCGGCAAGGAAGCGGTAGCCCGCCCCCGTGGGGTCGTGGAACCCCGCCGGGTTTCCGGCGGTCAGCCCGCCGATGACCGAACGGAAGCGGTTGGGGTTCTTCCAGTCGAACAGCGGATGGTCTGTCAGCCGCTGGGCCACCGCGACCGCCTGTTCGGGCTCGGCATGGGCAATCTGCACCATGAACCACTTGTCCATCACCAGCCGGTCGCCCTTCCAGCGGTCGTGGAAGCGCGCGGCGACCTGCGTGTCGCCCGCCTCCAGCAGCGCGGCGAAGGCCGCCATCTCGTCGGTCATGTTGGTGGCCGCGTCGTAGCGCGCCTGCGCCCGCTCCGGCCCCTCGACACGGGCAAGCAGCATCAGCGCCGCGTTGCGCAAACTGCGTTTCGCGGCCTGTTCGGCGTCGGGGGAATACACCGGGCCGGGGTCCATCGCGTCATGCAGCGCCGCGAGCACAGGCTGCAGCGCCTCGGCCATCGCCGTCTGCAGCGCCCGCCGGACGCCGTGGATCGCCGTGGGGTCCGGCACCACGCCCGCGTCATGGGCCGCCTGCGCGATGTCGTCCTCGGAGGGCAGCGCCAACGCCAGCGCGCGATAGGCCGGGTCGAGCGTGTCGGTTGTCAGCAGCGTCGCCAAGGCCTCGAACAGCGCCGCATCGGGCGCGGCCCCGTCGGTCAGCATCGCCAGAAGCGTCTCGCGCATCAGGCTGCGGCCCGCCTCCCAGCGGTTGAACGGGTCGGGGTCATGGGCCAGCAGCACCAGCCGGTCCGCGCGGCTGAGCGGCGCATCGAGGATCACCGGCGCGGAAAACCCGCGCAGAAGCGACGGGATCACGCGCTCGGGCATGGCGACACCGGCCCGCTCCGCCATCCCCGCGATGTCGAACTCCAGCTCCGCCTCCCGCCCGTCGAGCACCACCAGCGTCTCCGGCAACAGCTCGGTCCCGTCGGGCGCAAGCAGCCCCAGCGCCACCGGGATCACCGCGGGTTCCTTGAGCGGCTGGCCGGGGGTGGCGGGCAGCTCCTGGGCCAGCGTCATCTTCAGAGTGCCGCCCGTCCGCGCCCAGCGCGCACTCACCCGCGGCGTGCCCGCCTGCGTGTACCAGCGCTTGAACTGCGACAGGTCGCGGCCCGTCACATCCTCGAACACCGCCAGCCAATCCTCGATCGTGCAGGCCTGCCCGTCATGGCGGCTGAAATAGGCGTCCAGCGCCGCCCGGTAGCCGTCCGCGCCCACAAGCCGGTGCAGCATCCCGATCACCTCGGCGCCCTTCTCGTAGACGGTCGCGGTGTAGAAATTGTTGATCTCGACATAGCTGTCGGGCCGCACGTTATGCGCGAGCGGCCCCGCATCCTCGCGGAACTGGCGCGCGCGCAGCTGCAGCACCTCCTCGATCCGCTTCACCGGCGCTGAGCGCATGTCGGCGCTGAACTGCTGGTCGCGGAAGACGGTCAGCCCCTCCTTCAGGCACAGCTGGAACCAGTCGCGGCAGGTGATGCGGTTGCCGGTCCAGTTGTGGAAATATTCATGCGCGACGATGCCTTCGATGAAATCGTAATCCCGGTCGGTCGCGGTCTCGGGCGTGGCCAGCACGAACTTGGAGTTGAAGATGTTCAACCCCTTGTTCTCCATCGCGCCCATGTTGAAATCATCGACGGCCACGATGTTGAACACGTCCAGATCGTATTCGCGGCCGTACACCTCTTCGTCCCAGCGCATCGAGCGTTTCAGCGCATCCATCGCGTAGGCGCATTTCCCCTCGTCACCCGGCCGCACCCAGATGTTCAGCGCCACCTCGCGCCCCGACATGGTCGTGAAGCGGTCGGAATACGCCACCAGCTCACCGGCGACCAGCGCGAAAAGATAGGAGGGCTTCGGCCACGGGTCATGCCACTCGGCCCAGCCCTCGCCCGAGGCCACCGGGTTGCCGTTCGACAGAAGCACGGGCAGATCGCTCTCGATCCGCACGGTGAAGGGCGCCATCACGTCGGGACGGTCGGGGTAGAAGGTGATCTTGCGGAACCCCTCGGCCTCGCATTGGGTGCAGAACATTCCGTTCGAGGTGTAAAGCCCCTCCAGCGCGGTGTTTTCCTCGGGGTCGATCTCGACCTCCGCCTCCCATGTGAAGGCCCCCTCGGGCAGCCGCGCCGCGGGCACGGTCAGCCCCTCGGCGGTCAGCAGGTAGTCGAACGCGGTCAGCGGCTCCCCGTCGATGGAGCAGGAGATCAGCCGAACCCCCTCGCCGTCGAGATGCAGGTTGCCATCCTCCAGCCCCTCGGGGTTGGCGCGGAAGCGGACCCGCGACAGGACGCGGGTGCCCTTGGGCTGCAGCCGAAAGGTCAGCCGAACCTCCTCCACGAGATACGAGGGCGGGCGGTAATCGGCGAGGTGGATGGGCTGGGGGGCTGCGTCTTTCATCGGGACCTCTCGGGGAACGGACAGGGGACAAGCTAGGCCGCAGCCGGGATGGCCGCAAGCGGACCGCCCGAATCCACCCGGCTCGAAACCCTCCTGACAGAAGGCTGTCAGCAGGGGTATGTCATGACAACAGGGTCAGTCACATCAACCGGAGCATCCCGACATGACCTTCACCCCCGCCCTTCCCGTCGCCTGGACGGAAATCCCCGTCACCGACCTCGACGCCGGGACCGCCTTTTACGAAACCGTCACCGGCTGCCGCCTCGAGCGGCAGAGCATGGGGCCGAACGACACCGCCGTCTTCGTCACCGACCCGCCGATGTCGGGCGGCGGCGTTCACCTTTACCCCGGCAAGCCCGCGCCGGGCGGCGTGGGCCCCACCGTCCACCTCGCCATCGCGGATGCGCTGGAAGACGCCATCGCCCGTGTCGCCCCCGCGGGCGGCACCGTCCTCTCACCGCCCATCCAGATCCCGGACGGCCGGTTTGCCTACATCACCGACCCCGACGGCAATTCCATCGGGCTTTTCCAAGCGGCGGGGGGCTGATGCGCCGGGCCGACCGCCTCTTCCAGATCGTGCAGCACCTGCGCGGCGGTCGGCTCGTCACCGCGCAGGCACTGGCCGAGCGGCTCGAGGTCAGCACCCGCACGATCTACCGCGACATCGCCGACCTGCAGGGGTCTGGCGTGCCGATCGAGGGCGAGGCGGGCGTGGGCTACATCATGGCGGCGGGCTTCGACCTGCCGCCGCTGATGTTCACCCGCGACGAGGTCACGGCGCTGGTCGCGGGCGCGCGCCTGCTGCAGGCTTTCGGCGGGGCCGAGATGGGCCGCGCCGCGGAAGAAGCGCTGGTCAAGATCCGCGCCGTCCTGCCCGAGGCCGAACAGGGCCCCGCCCGCGAGGTGGCGCTGGCGGCCATCGGCATCGGCTTCGACGCGCCCCTGCGCGCGCGGCTCGACGCGCTGCAATCGGCCATCGACGGCAGGCTGCGCCTGCATCTGGACTACCGCGACGAGGCGGGCCTGCCCTCCGCGCGCTGCGTGCGCCCGCTGGGGCAACTGTTCTGGGGCAAGGTCTGGACGCTGATCGCCTGGTGCGAGCTGCGCGAGGATTTCCGCATGTTCCGCGCCGACCGGATCGAGGCGATGACCGAGGGCGAGCCGTTCCGCCCCGAGCGCGGCAAGCGCCTTGTCGATTTCTACGCCCGGATCGAGGCCGAGAACAGCGCGCAGGACCACGGCCCCCTGCCGCTCCGCCGCCCCTGACCGTCTTCACGACCCCGTGAGTCAAGCCTTGAAGCCCCCGCAAAGGGCCATAGGTCGCGCCCCTCGCACCACCGGCCACCCAAGGCCCGTGGCATCGACAGCAACGCCCGAAGGAGGAACACCATGTCCGCCCCAAGCACCAATGTCGAAACCGAGGAACGCCGGCACAAGCCGGTTCTCGTCGTCCTGCGCGCCCTCATCGCGCTTGCCCTCATCGCCCTTGCGGGCTTCATCGGCTACCAGATCGGCGTTGCCGGCGACCCGTCGCCCTCGGCCCTGCCGCGCGTCGAAGGGAACTGACGCGAAACCCCCTTTGACAGGCGCGCGCCGCCTGCTATCTGCCCGCGCATGAGCTCGGATGTTCTCGTTTGGTTCAAGCGTGACCTGCGCCTGCAGGACAACCCCGTGCTGGCCCTCGCGGCCGCGCGCGGGGGCCGCGTGCTGCCGCTCTTCATCGCCGAGCCCGAGGGCTGGGCCCAGCCCGACGCCTCGGCCCGGCAATGGCGTTTCGTGGCCGAAAGCCTTGCCACGCTGCGCGAGGATCTGGCCCGCATCGGCGCGCCGCTGATCGTTCGGACCGGCCCCGCGCGCGACGTGCTGGCCGATCTCTGCGCCGCCACCGGCATCCGCGAGGTTCTCAGCCTCGAGGAAACCGGCAACGGCTGGAGCTACGCCCGCGACCGCGCCATCGGCGCTTGGGCGCGGGCGAACGGCATCACATGGACCGAACTGCCGCAACCGGGCGTCGTGCGCCGCCTCAAGGGCCGCGACGGCTGGGCCGCCCGGCGCGAACGCGCGATCCGCGCCGACGCAGCCGAAACGCCCACGGCGCTGCAGGGCTTCCCCCTCGACCCCGGCCCGATCCCCGAGGCGCGCACCCTTGGCCTGCCCTTCGACCCCTGCCCCGGCCGCCAGCGCGGCGGGCGGGCCGAGGCCGAGGCGACGCTGGCCTCCTTCATCGACACCCGCGGCCAAAGCTACCGCAGCGCCATGTCCTCGCCGCTGGAGGGGGCCACCGCCTGCTCCCGCCTCTCGCCGCACCTCGCATGGGGCACGCTCTCCCCGCGCGAGGCGGCGCAGGCGGCCAAGGCCCGCAAACAGCAGGCGCGCGGCACCCGCGACGGCTGGTCCGGGTCCATGACCAGTTTCGAGGCCCGCCTCGCCTGGCGCGACCATTTCATGCAGAAGCTCGAGGACGAACCGACGCTCGAGCACCGCTGCCTGCACTCCGCCTACGAGGGGTTGCGCAGCGACGACACCGCCCGCCGCATGGCGTGGGAAAAGGGCGAAACCGGCCTTCCCTTCGTCGATGCCTGCATGCGCTCCCTGATCCACACCGGCTGGCTCAACTTCCGCATGCGCGCGATGCTGGTGGCGGTCGCCTCCTACCACCTCTGGCTCGACTGGCGCGCCACCGGCCCGCATCTGGCGCGGATGTTCACCGATTACGAGCCGGGCATCCACTGGCCGCAGATGCAGATGCAATCGGGCACGACGGGCATGAACACCATCCGCATCTACAACCCGGTGAAACAGGGCCATGACCAGGACCCCACCGGCGCCTTCACGCGGGCGTGGTGCCCCGAGCTGCGCGAGGTGCCCGACGCTTGCCTGCAAACGCCCTGGACATGGGACGGCGCGGGCAAGCTCCTCGGCCGCGCCTATCCCGCCCCCGTCATCGACGTGGCCGAGGCCGCCCGCGCCGCCCGCGACCGCGTCTGGGCCGTCCGCCGCGGCGATGCCTTCCGGGCCGAGGCCGAGCGCATCGTCACCAAACACGCCAGCCGCAAGGACGGCGGCGCGGGCCGCCATTTCGTCAACGACCGCGCGCGCAAGCCGCGCAAACCCGATGCGCAGCTGAGCCTAGACCTGTAACGGTCAAAGAAACGTCGCCAGCCACACCAGCGAAATCAGCACCGGCTGATGCACGAGATAGACCAACAGGCTGTGCCGCCCCGGCACGGCCAGGGCGCGCGCCACCGGCCCCGCCTCCCACGCCGCCAGCCGCGCCCAAAGCCCCGCGCGCTCCATCGCCTTCGCCGCGGCGATCCCGAACAGCACCGGCCCGAACCACGGGAAGACCGGCACGAAATCGACCGAGCGCACGCCGACCGCCTGCAACCCCGTCCACCACAGCCACGGCGCGTCGAACACCTCGAACCGCGCCGCCTGCGGCAGCCAGATCACCACGGCGCCCAAGACCACCAGCACGACCACCGGCAGCCGCAGGAACGCCAGCCCCAACAGGCTTGCCACCGCGATGGAATGCAGGATGCCGAAAAAGACGAAAGCGCCGGGAAACACCACCCATGTCGCCGCCGTGATCACCAGCGCGGCCGCCGCGACCCTCCCCAGCCGGCGCCAGTAGCCGCGCCAGCGGATGCCGCGGCCATGGCCCAGCCACAGCCCAACCCCGACAAGGAACAGGAACGACCCGGCCGTCAGAAAGGCCAGCCAGCGCCAACCCGGCAGCATCGTGGTGCCCTGCGCCACGAGGCCGAACATCTCGAGGTCGAAGACGAAGTGAAACACCGCCATCGCCACCAGCGCGCCCGCGCGCGCCAGGTCCAGCGCCACGATGCGCCCCCGCGCCACGCCTGCCGCCGCAGGCCCTGCTCCTGTCATCACCGCCTCGCTCATCGGACCCGACCCTAGCATCGGGCCACAGCCATGCCTACATCCATCCCATGCGTCACGCGACCGTTACCAACGACTGCGAGACCGCGGGCATGGACATGGCCTCCCGCATCGACCCGCTTCTCGCCGAGCGCGCGCCCTGGATCGCCCGCGACCACATGGCCGGGCGGCTGGCGCGACCGCTCCTCCACCGCCTGCTGGGCTATCGCCGCACCCTCGCGCTGGCCGAAAGCCTGTCCGAGCGCCCCGGCCCCGAGATCCTCGAGCGCGCCGCCCGGATCATCACCCGCGACATCGCCGTCACCGGGCTGGAACATATCCCCGCCCACGGCCCCGCGCTGATCGTGGCCAATCACCCCACCGGCATCGCCGACGGGCTGGTGTTGACCCGCATTCTCGCCGCGCGGCGCTCGGACGCGTTCTTCTACGCCAATGCCGACATCCTGCGCGTCCTGCCACAGCTCGACACCGTCATCGCCCCGGTCGAATGGCGGCCCGAGAAACGCAGCCACGCCAAGGCGCGCGAGACCATGACCTATACCCGCGCCGCACTTGAAGAGGGGCGGCTGGGCGTGATCTTCCCCTCGGGCCGGCTCGCCAAGCGCCGCGGGCTGACCCTGCACGAGCGGCCCTGGATGCCGTCCGCGGCCAGCATCGCGCGCAAGTTCGACCTGCCGGTGATCCCGGTGCATCTCGATGCGCGGAACTCGGCGCTGTTCTACGCCTTCGACCTGCTGCACCCGACGCTGCGCGACATCACGCTGTTCCACGAGACGCTGAACAAGGGGCAGATGCCCTATCGCGTGACGGTAGGCGCGCCCATCGCAGCCCGCGACCTGCCCGCCGATCCCGAGACCGCCACCGCCGCCCTGCGCGCCGCGACGCTCGGCCTTGCGCCCGACCCGCGGCTCGACCG
>NZ_JASJOE010000027.1 GCF_030163755.1 Roseicyclus amphidinii | reverse complement strand
CCGATGTCGCCGCGGCCATGCCCGGCCATGACGCCGCCCTGGTCGTGCTGGGGGCCGGGGCCGCGCGCCGCTCGACCATCCGGTCGGAGGGCACGCTCACCGTCATCCGCGCGATGCAACAGGCGGGCATCCGCCGCCTTGTCGTGCAATCGACGCTGGGTGCGCGTGACAGCTGGGGCACGCTGAACTTCTGGTGGAAACGGGTGATGTTCGGCGCGCTGCTCGCCCCCGTCTTCCGCGATCACGAGCTGCAGGAGCGGCTGGTGGAGGCCTCGGGCCTCGACTGGACCATCGTGCGGCCGGGGGCCTTCACCGATGCGCCGACCGCCCGCCCGCCGGTGGAGGATGTGCCCGACAGCGCCCGCGGTCTCGACCTCAAGATCAACCGCGCCGACCTGGCCGCGTTTCTTGCGCGCATCGTGGGCGAGGGCGCCTACCTGCGCCGCGCCGTCGGCCTGTCGAGCTGAGAGGAGAGGGCGAAATGAGCTGGATCCTGCTCTTCTCCGCGATCCTCATGGCACTCGTCGCGGGCGTCTTCCTGGGCTTCTCGGATTTCGTCATGCGGGGGCTGGCCGCGGCCCCCGGAACGGCGGGGGCGGCGGGGATGGTCGGGCTCAACCGCACCGTCTACCGCTCGGTTTTCATGGTGCTTCTGATCGGCTTCGCGCCCGGTTCGCTCACGCTGGGCGGTTTGGCGCTCTGGCAGATGCAGGGGGCGGCGCAGGCCCTGACCCTGACCGGCGCACTTGCCTGTCTGCTTGGCGTCATGGCCGTGACGGGGCGTGGCAACGTTCCGATGAACCGCCGCCTCGAGGCGCTGGCCGGGGATGCGCCGGGGCTTGCGGCCTTTTGGCCGGGCTACCGACGCGACTGGACCCGGCTCAACCACCTGCGCACAGGGGCTTCTGCCCTGGCCGCGCTGGCCTGGGGCATCGCGGCGGGCCTTGCGTGATGCAGGCCCGCCCGCGCGCTCAGACCGCGAAGATGTCCGAGAAGACGTGGCGCACGATGTCGTCGCGCGCGATCCCGCGCTCGGCCAGTTCCGCATCGCTCAGCGCCTGCAGGCGGCGGACACGGTCATAGCGGTCCTGCGCGCCCGAGCTTGCGGCAAAGGCTCTCGCAAGCGCGGCGAAGACGCCCTTGACCGGCGCGGCAAGGCGAAGCGGGCGGCTGGGGGCGTGAAGGGTCTGGGTTGCCATGGGACACCTCTTGTCTCGGCTCGTGTTCCTGTTGACCGCCAAGATAGGGCCAACGGCACCGCCGGGTTAGAGGTCATGCTGCAATGCAGCATTGCGCTGCACGCATATATTGCGCGCAGCGCCGGACGCGTCAGGCGGCCTTGTCGAGGCCGAAGGCGTCGTGCAGCGCCTGCACCGCCAGTTCGAGGTATTTCCGGTCGACCAGCACCG
Organism: Roseicyclus amphidinii; assembly: GCF_030163755.1. Taxonomy (GTDB): domain Bacteria; phylum Pseudomonadota; class Alphaproteobacteria; order Rhodobacterales; family Rhodobacteraceae; genus Roseicyclus; species Roseicyclus amphidinii. The sequence goes on along the minus strand of NZ_JASJOE010000027.1, from coordinate 44,803 downwards.
AGACCTTGATCTCGGACGTGGTGATGACCTTGATGTTGATGCCCTCGTCGCGCAGCGTCTGGAACATCTTGGCCGCCACGCCCGCGTGGCTGCGCATCCCGATACCGACGATCGAGACCTTGCAGACATCGGTATCGGCCACCAGGCCGGCGAAATCGATCAGCCCCGCCTCCTTGGCATCCGCCATCGCCTTCTCGGCGCGCTTCACCTCGTTCACCGGGCAGGAGAAGGTCATGTCGGTCGTGCCGCCATCCGAGATGTTCTGCACGATCATGTCGACGTTGACGCCCGCCTCGGCCAGCGGCCCGAAGATCGCCGCGGCGATGCCGGGCCGGTCCTCGATGCCCTGCAGGGTCATCTTGGCTTCGTCGCGGGAGAAGGCCACACCGGCCACCACGTTGCTTTCCACGATATCCTCCTCGGCACAGACCAGCGTGCCTGCGTCATCCGACATTTCCTCGAAGCTCGACAGCACCCGCAGCTTCACGTTGTAGCGCATCGCCAGCTCGACCGAGCGGGTCTGCAGCACCTTGGCCCCGAGCGAGGCCAGCTCCAGCATCTCCTCGAAGGCGATCCGGTCGAGCTTGCGCGCCTTGGACGTGATCCGCGGGTCGGTGGTATAGACCCCGTCCACGTCGGTGTAGATGTCGCACCGTTCCGCCTCGAAGGCCGCGGCAAAGGCCACCGCGGTGGTGTCCGAGCCGCCGCGCCCCAGCGTGGTGATCCGGCCCTCGGGGCTGATCCCCTGGAAGCCCGCCACGACGGCGACCTTCATGCCCTCGCCGAATTTCTTCAGGATGTTGGCGGGCGGGATCTCCTCGATCCGGGCCGCGGCATGGGCCGAGGTCGTCTTGAGCGGCACCTGCCAGCCCTGCCAGCTGCGCGCGGGCACGTCCATTTCCTGCAGCGTCAGCGCCATCAGCCCCGCGGTCACGTTCTCGCCCGCGCTGACGACGGCGTCATATTCGCGGGCATCGTAAAGCGGCGAGGTCTCCTCGACGAAGCCCACCAGCTTGTTGGTCTCGCCCGCCATGGCCGAGACGATGACGATCACGTCATAGCCGTTGGCGACCTCGCGGCCCACGCGCTTGGCGGCGCGCCGGATGCGGTCGAGCGTGGCGACCGAGGTGCCGCCGAATTTCATCACCAGAATGGGCATGGTGCGTCCCCCTGCCAGTCGCCGCGCCTCTTACGGCGGCAGGGGGCGACCCGCAAGGGGCCGGTTGCCGCGGGGTGCTGTTCCCGAGGCCTTCATCTTCCCCCAAATACGGAGGCGACCGGCCTGCCACATGCCCCAGGTGCGCAAGGGGCACAGCCCTCGCCACTTGTCCCCCGGCGGGCGTGCGCCCGCCGCCGGGTCGGTGCGCCGAAGGCGCGGCGAAACCCGCTCAGATGGCGTGCGGCCGGCCATCCCAGGTCTCGAAACATCCCGTGCGCGGCAGGTCGAGCGCCTCGAAGCGCGCGACCAGCCCCGCGACGGCCTCGTCCGTTCCGATCTCGGCCTCCGCTCCGCCCATGTCGGTCCTGACCCAGCCGGGGTGATAGATCCCCACCGCGATCCCCCGCGGCGCAAGATCGGTCGCAAGGTTGCGCCCGAGGTTGATGGCCGCCGCCTTCGAGGCGCGGTAGATGTAGCTGCCGCCCGGTGCGCGGGTGGTCGACCCCATCTGGCTCGCCACGATGGCGATCTTCGGAGCCGAACTGCGCCCGAGGTTCGGCAAGAGCGCCTGCACCGCCAGGAAGACGCCGGTGACATTGACCGCAAAACTCCGCGCCCAGAGCTCGGGCGCGTAGCCGTCCTCGAGGCTCTCCCCCCTGTCGAGATAGACACCCGCGTTGCAGATCAGCAGGTCGACCGCCCGGTCCCCCATCTTGTCGGCCAGCACCCGGACCGACATCGGGTCTGTCACGTCGAGCCGCGCCGTGCCGACCCCGTCCCGCGCGGTCGCGGTCACCTCCGCACCCTGCGCCATGTAGGCCGCCGCCAGCCCCGCGCCGATGCCGCGGTTCGCGCCCGTGATCAGAACATGCATGGTCGTTTCCCCTGTCTTGCGTTCCCCGAGGGGTAGCCGCCCCGGCAGGGATTGCAAGCGCGCGCCCGCCGCGCCACGCTGCACGCCCGGAAGGAGACCCATCATGCGTTTCACCCTCGACGAGCTGCACGCCGCTCATGCGCTGGTCACCCGGCACATGGCCCCGACCCCGCAATATGCCTGGCCGCAGCTGGCCGCGCGCACGGGGGCCGAGGTCTGGGTCAAGCACGAGAACCACACCGCCACGGGCGCCTTCAAGCTGCGCGGCGCGATCACCTTCATCGACTGGGTGACGCGCGCCCACCCGCAGGCGCGCGGCATCTGCACCGCGACGCGGGGCAACCACGGGCAGGGGCAGGCGCGGCAGGCGGTGGCGGCGGGGCTGACCGCCAAGGTCTATGTCCCCCACGGCAACTCGGTCGAGAAAAACGCCGCGATGCGCGCCTTCGGCGCGGAGGTCATCGAGTTCGGCGAGGATTTCGACACCGCCCGGCAGGAGGCTTATCGCGTGGCCGAGGCAGAGGGTCTGGTGATCGTGCCGCCCTTCCACCCCGAGCTTGTGCGCGGCGTGGCGACCTACGGGCTGGAATTGCTGAGTGCCGTGCCCGATCTCGACACGGTCTATGTCCCGATCGGCTGCGGTTCGGGCATCTGCGGCACGCTCCTCGCACGCGACGCGCTGGGGCTGCAGACGAAGATCGTGGGCGTCGTCAGCGAGAAGGCCCAGACCGCGAAGCTCTCGGCCGAGGCCGGGCAGTTGATCGAGACCGAGAGCGCGCGCACCTTCGCCGACGGTATGGCCGTGCGGGTGCCGGTGGCCGAGGCGCTGGCGATCTACGGGCCGGGGGCGGAGCGGATCGTCACCGTGTCGGACGCGGAGATCGCCGAGGCGATCCGCATCTATTACCGCGACATTCACAATCTCGCCGAGGGGGCGGGGGCCGCGCCGCTGGCGGCGCTGATGCAGGAGCGCGACCGGATGGCGGGCAGGAAGGTCGGCGTGATCCTGTGCGGAGGCAACATCGACACCGATTGGTTCCTGACGGTGATGTCCGGCGGCGTGCCCGAGGTCTGAGGCGCGCGCCGCGTGCGCGGCGCGGTTGCGAATTTTCGTACGAAAATTCGCATGGCGATCCGTGAATTTTCGTACGAAAATTCGCGTGGCTGGCCGCTGGTCGCGGTCCGTGCCCCCTCGGGGGTATCGGTCCGGATGGCGGATCAGCCGGGCAGGTGGCGCGCCGCCTCTTTCGCGGCGAAGGGCTTCAGGTCCGGGCCGTGCTCGGCGAGCCAGCCCCGGACCCTGTCGGGCTCGCGTTTCGACAGCTCGCGCAGCCACCAGGCCACGGCCTTCTGGATGAACCAGTCACGCTCCGGGGCGAGGGTTTCGCACCAACCGAGGATGCGGGCGCGGGCTGCCGCCTCGGTCGGCGCGGGATGGCGCGACTTGGTGAAGGGCAGGGTGAAGACCAGCGCCGCGCGGCGGGTCCACATGTGTTCCGAGGCGATCCAGCCCTCGACCTGGTCGAGGCGCGCGGGGTTCTGAAGCAGGCGCTTCGCGCCGCCCTGCGCCACGGCATCGGCGATGGCCCAGCTGTCGAATCCGGGCACGAAGCCCGCGATGCAGTCCCATGCGGCCGTGTCGTCCGGGCGCATCCGGGCTTGCAGGAACAGCTTTCCCGCCGCCAGCCGCGCCTCGAATATGTCGCTCTCCCAGAGACCCTGCGCAAGCGCCACGAGCTGAGGCAGATCGAGGGCGCTCCGCCACTCCGCGGCAAGCTCGCCCGTGACCGCGTTCGACAGGCCCAGAACCTCCCGCGTCTGCTTGTGATAGGCGCGCATCTCGTCGGCCCTGACGGGGTTTGCATGGGCGCGCAGCGCGGCGATGGCGTCCTCCGCCTTCATCGCGGCTGCGCGATCTGCCAGTCGAGATGCGCTTTCACCGTCGGCCAGTCCGCCGCCGTCACCGAATAGACCGCCGTGTCGCGGATCGTGCCGTTGGGCTGGCGCATATGCGCGCGCAGGATGCCGTCGAGCTGTGCGCCCAGCCGTTCGATGGCACGGCGGGACTGGTGGTTCAGGCGATGGGTGCGGAATTCCACGGCAAGGCAGCCCCAGGTGTCGAAGGCCTGGCCCAGCATCAGGCGCTTGGCCTCGGTGTTCACCGGCCCGCGCTGCGCCGAGGGGGCGATCCAGGTCGAGCCGATCTCGACCCGAGGCGTGGCATGGTCGATGTTCATGTAGGTCGTCATCCCGACCGGGCGGCCGGTGGCGTCGAGCGTCGCAAAGGGGATCATGGCGCCGATCTCGCGCAGGCGCAGGCGGCGGTCGATCTCCGCAGCCATGCCCTTGGGGGCGGGCACGGTGGTGTACCACAGCCGGTGCAGATCGCCCTCGGCGCTGGCCTCGGACAGGGGCGCGGCGTGGTCGGGCGACAGCGGCACAAGGCTGACGTGGCGGCCCTTCAGCGTCAGGTCAGCCGGGCCGAGGCGGCTCATTCCACGGTCACCGACTTCGCCAGGTTGCGGGGCTGGTCCACGTCGGTGCCCTTATGCAGCGCCGTGTGGTAGGCAATCAGCTGCGCGGGCACCGCGTAGAGCAGCGGCGCGAAGACCGGGTCGACGGTCGGCATCACCAGCGTCTGCCAGACGCCATCGCCCGCGGCCTCGGCCCCCTCGGCGTCGGTGACCAGCCAGACCCGGCCCTCGCGGGCCATGACCTCCTGCATGTTCGAGACGGTCTTGTCGAAAAGCGCATCGCGCGGGGCAAGGACGACCACCGGCACGGTCTTGTCCACCAGCGCGATGGGGCCGTGCTTCAACTCGCCCGAGGCATAGCCCTCGGCGTGGATATAGCTGATTTCCTTGAGCTTCAGCGCGCCCTCCAGCGCCATCGGGAACATCGCGCCGCGCCCGAGGAACAGGACCGAGCGCGCCTCGGCCAACCGCCGGGTGCGTTTCTCGATCTTCGGCTCCAGCGCGAGCGCCTGGTTGATCAGCCCCGGAAGCGCGGCGAAGCCCGCCAGCAGCTCGGCCTCGCGCGGGGCGTCGATGCGCCCGCGCTGGCGGGCGGCCATGATGGCGAGATGGGCCAGAACGCCCAGCTGGTTCATGAAGGCCTTGGTCGAGGCCACGCCGACCTCGACACCGGCGAGGATCGGAAGGGCGAGGTCGCTTTCCCGCGCGATGGAGCTTTCGGCGACATTCACGACCGAGACGATCCGCTCGGCTTTGTCGCGGGCGTAGCGCAGCGCGGCGAGCGTGTCGGCGGTCTCGCCCGACTGGCTGACGAAAAGGGCGGTGGAGCGGTTCGAGACGGGCGGTTCGCGGTAGCGGAACTCGGAGGCGATATCGACGTCGCAGGGCAGGCCCGCGAGTTGCTCGAACCAGTATTTCGCCACGTGGCAGGCGTAATGCGCCGTTCCGCAGGCCACGAGGATCAGCCGGTCGGTCGCGGCGAAATCGAGGTCGCCCTCGCGGATCGAGACCTGTTTGCCGTCCGAGTAATGCCGCAGGCAATCGGCCAGCGCGGTGGGCTGCTCGAAAATCTCCTTGGCCATGAAATGCCGGTGCCCGGCCTTGTCCACGGCGGCGGCCTCGGCGCTGATGACGCGCAGCTCGCGGTTGGCAAGCTGGCCTGCCGCGTCGCGGATCTCGACGCCCGCGCGGGTGACGAAGGCGATGTCGCCCTCGTCGAGATAGGTGATCCGTTGCGTCAGCGGCGCCAGCGCGATGGCGTCGGAGCCCACGAACATCTCGCCCTCGCCATGCCCGATGGCCAAGGGCGAGCCGCGGCGGGCGGCGACGATCAGGTCGTCCTCGCCGTCGAAGAGGAAGGCCAGCGCAAAGGCCCCCTCCAGCCGTTTCACCGTTTCGGCCGCGGCCCCTTGCGGCGTCAGCCCCTCGTCCAGGAACCGCTCGCAGAGCTTCGCCACGGTCTCGGTATCCGTCTCGCTCTCGAAGGGCTTGTCGGACAGTTCGGCGCGCAGCTCGCGGTAATTCTCGATGATGCCGTTATGCACCACCGCGACCCGGCCCGCGCGATGGGGGTGGGCGTTGGCCTCGGACGGGCCGCCATGGGTGGCCCAGCGGGTGTGACCGATGCCGGCCTTGCCTGCCAGCGGCTCGTGGACCAGCCGGTCGGACAGGTTGTAGAGCTTGCCCACCGCGCGGCGGCGGTCGAGCTGGCCATCCTGCAGCGTGGCGATGCCCGCGCTGTCGTAGCCGCGGTATTCCAGCCGCTTCAGCGCCTCGAGGATGAGGGGGGCGACCTCGTGACTGCCCAGAATTCCGACGATCCCGCACATGGGGCTACCCTTTCCTGCCTGCCTTGATCGCGCGCAGCCGCTCCATCAGCCGCACCGCGAGACCGGGCTTGTTCACCTGCTTGGCGCGTCCCAGCGCCAGCGCCCCCTCGGGCACGTCCTCCGTGATGACCGAGCCCGAGGCCGTCATCGCCCGGTCGCCCACCGTGACGGGGGCCACCAGCATCGTGTCCGACCCGATGAAGGCCCCGCGGCCCACGATGGTGCGGTGCTTCATCACGCCGTCGTAGTTGCAGGTGACCGTGCCCGCGCCCACGTTCGTGCCCTCGCCGATCTCGGCATCGCCGATGTAGCTGAGGTGGTTGACCTTGGCGCCTTCGCCGATCTCGGCGGATTTCACCTCGACGAAATTGCCGATGCGGGCGTCATTGCCGATCTTGGCGCCGGGGCGCAGGCGCGCATAGGGGCCGATGACTGCGCCCGCGCTCACATGGCAGCCCTCCAGATGCGAAAACGCGCGGATGCGCGCGCCGCTTTCCACCGTGACCTCGGGGCCGAAGACGACATTCGGCTCGATCTCGGCGTCGCGGCCGACCCAGGTGTCGAGCGCGAAGAAGACCGTCTCGGGGGCCTGCATGGCGACACCCGTCTCGATCATCTCGGCGCGTTTCATCGCCTGGAAGGCCGCTTCCGCCGCGGCCAGTTCCGCGCGGGAGTTGATGCCGAGCGTCTCGGCCTCGGGACACAGGATCGCGGTGGCCGACAGCCCCTCGGCCTGCGCCAGCGCGGGCAGGTCGGTCAGGTAGTATTCCCCCGACGCATTGTCGTTCCCCACGGCGCGCAGGAGCCGCATCATCGTGGCGGCATCGGCGGCCAGAAGGCCCGAGTTGCAGGTCGTCACCGCCAGTTCCCCGGGCGTGGCATCCTTGGCCTCGACGATCCGCTCCAGCCGGTCGCCCTGCAGGATCAGCCGCCCGTAGCGGCCCGGATCGGCGGCCTCGAAGCCCAGCACCACGATGTCATGGGCTGCGCGGGCGGCCTGCATGGTGGTCAGCGTCTCGGCGCGGATGAAGGGCGTGTCGGCGTAAAGCACCAGCGCGTCGCCCTCGAACCCTTCGAGCGCCTCGGCGGCCTGCAACACCGCGTGCCCGGTGCCCAGCTGCTCGGTCTGGCGCACGCAGTTGGCAAAGGGGGCAAGATCGGCCACCGCCGCCTCGACCGCCTCGGCCCCGTGGCCGGTGACGACCACGATCCGGGACGGCTCCAGCGCCGCGCCCGCGGCGAGCGCGTGGGCGATCAAGGGAACGCCGCCCAACGTGTGCAGCGGTTTGGGCCGGTCGGAGTTCATCCGCGTGCCTTGCCCCGCCGCAAGGATGACCAGCGCCATGGGCCGGGGAGTGCCTGTTCCTGCCATTTGTGCCTGCTTTCCCTCTTTTGTTGCCGTTTTACCCCAGACGTGCGGTGGCGCAAGCGCGGGCGGGTTCACTTTGCCCAACGGCCTGTTACAGGGGTCGGCGGAACCCCGCCACCCCGAGGCCCCGATGCGCTGCGTGATTTTCGATCTCGACGGAACCCTTGCCGACACCGCCGGCGACCTGATCGCTGCGGCCAATGCCGCGCTGGGCGTGCTGGGCCATGCCCCGCAACTTCTGATGGGCGCGGACGACGCCACCGCCTTTCGCGGCGGCCGCGCGATGCTGCGGCTGGCCGCTGGACGGCTGGCCCTGCCCGTGTCCGAGGTCGAGGCGATGGTCGAGGCGGGTTATCCCGTGCTGCTCGAGGCCTATGGCGCGGCCATCGACACCCACACGCGGCTCTATCCCGGCGCGATGGAGGCGGTTTATCGCCTGAAAGCCAACGGCATCGCCGTGGGCATCTGCACCAACAAGCCCGCCGGGCTGGCCGAGACGCTGTTGACCCGGCTGGGCATCCGGGGCGAGTTCGCCTCGATGATCGGGGCCGACACCTTGCCCGTGCGCAAGCCCGACCCCGCGCCCCTGCGCGAGGCGATCCTGCAGGCGGGCGGGGCCGAGGGGCGCGCGATCCTGATCGGCGATACGGTGACCGACCGCGAGACGGCGCGCGCCGCCGGGCGGCCCTGCGCGCTGGTGACCTTCGGGCCGACGGGGCGCGCGGTGGCCGATCTGCAGCCCGAGGCGCTGATCGACCATTACGACGGCCTCGACGCGGTGGTCGACCGGCTGATCCCCTGACGGGCATTGACGGCGGGCCTGCGGCGTCCAATTCTCCGCGCATGGAAAAACCCGTGTTCACCGGCAAGTTCACCCAGCAGGAACCGATCCCGGAGGCCGCCATCGAGGCTGCCGTCGCCGTGATGCGTTCGGGCCGCCTGCACCGTTACAACCTCATCGGGGATGAGGAGGGCGAGGTTTCGGCGCTGGAGCGCGAATTTGCCGCCTGCACCGGCGCACGCTTCGCGCTGGCCGTCGCGTCGGGCGGCTACGCCATGGGCTGCGCGCTCAGGGCGCTGGGCGTGGGCCATGGCGACAAGGTGCTGTCGAACGGCTTTACCCTGGCCCCGGTGCCCGGTGCCATCGCCAGCGTGGGCGCCGAGCCGGTCTTCGTCGAGACGACCGAGGCGCTGACCATCGACATCGACGACCTGGCCGCCAAGGCCGAGGCGACGGGCGCGCGCGTTCTGCTTCTCAGCCACATGCGCGGCCATATCTGCGACATGGAGCGGCTGATGGAGGTCGCCGCGGCCCACGGGGTGCAGGTGATCGAGGATTGCGCGCACACGATGGGGGCCGCGTGGAAGGGCGTGCCCTCGGGACGGCACGGGGTGATCGGCTGCTACTCGACCCAGACCTACAAGCACATGAATTCCGGCGAGGGCGGGCTCTTGGTGTCGGACGATCCCGACATCATGGCCCGTGCGATCATGTTGTCGGGTTCCTACATGCTTTTCGGCCGTCACTCTGTGGGCCCTTCTGTGGATAGGTTCGAAAATGTAAAGTACGAGACCCCGAATGTCTCGGGCCGGATGGACCATCTGCGCGCCGCGATCCTGCGTCCGCAGCTGGCTGACCTCGCGGCACAGGTCGCCCGCTGGAACGCGCTCTACCGCACGGTGGAGGAGGGGCTGCGCAACACGCCCGGCCTGTCCGTGATCGAACGACCGCCGCAGGAAAGCATCGTCGGCTCGTCGATCCAGTTCCTGCTGCCGGGCTGGTCGCCCGAGGCGGTGCGTGCGCTTGTCGCCGCCTGCGCGGCGCGGGGGGTGGAACTGAAATGGTTCGGCGCGGCCGAACCGGTCGCCTTCACCTCGCGCTATGACAGCTGGCGCTACGCGCCTGCGCAACGCTTGCCGCGGACCGACGCGATCCTCGCGGGGTTGATCGACATGCGCCTGCCGCTGACCTTTTCCGAGGCCGACGCGCGGCTGATCGCGTCGATCATCAGGGACGAGGTGATGGGCGCACAGGCACAGGCGGCCGAGTAAGGCGGCGTTTTCCTCGAGGAAAACGCTGGAAAACTCGAGTTTTCCAGCCCGGAAAACTGCAGTTTTCCGCCCGCCTCAGACCAGCCGCGAGTTTTCCTTCGCGGCGCGCACGAAATCGCGGAACAGCGGGTGGGGCGCAAAGGGCTTCGACTTCAGTTCCGGGTGGAACTGCACGCCGATGAACCACGGGTGGTCCTCGACCTCGACGATCTCGGGCAGGCGGCCGTCGGGCGACATCCCCGAGAAACACAGGCCCTTGGCCTCCAACGCCTCACGATACTTGATGTCCACCTCGTAGCGGTGGCGGTGCCGTTCCTCGATCGCGGTGGCGCCATAGACCTCGGCCACGCGCGAGCCGGCCTTCAGAACCGCGTCATAGGCCCCCAGTCGCATGGTCCCGCCCTTCGCGTCGGTCTTCTTGCGCGTCACCTTGGCGTTGCCCTGCACCCATTCCTTGAGGTGGTAGACCACCGGCGTGAACCGCTTTTTCCCCGCCTCGTGGTCGAATTCCTCGGAGCCCGCATCGCCCAGGTCGGCGAGGTTGCGCGCCGCCTCGATCACGGCCATCTGCATGCCGAGACAGATGCCGAGATAGGGCACGTTCCGCGTCCGCGCGAACTCGGCGGCCTTGATCTTGCCCTCGGTCCCGCGCTCGCCGAAGCCGCCGGGCACCAGGATCGCGGCGAAGCCCTCGAGATACGGGGCCGGGTCCTCGCGCTCGAAGATCTCGGCGTCGATCCACTCGGCCCGGACCTTCACCCGGTTGGCCATGCCGCCATGGGTCAGCGCCTCGGCGATGGATTTGTAGGCGTCTTCCAGCTGCGTGTATTTGCCCACGATGGCGACGCGCACCTCTCCCTCGGGGTTGTTGATGCGGTCGGCCACGTCCTCCCAGACCGTCAGGTCGGGCTTGGGGGCCGGGCTGATCTGGAAGGCGTCGAGCACCGCCTGGTCCAACCCCTCGCGGTGATAGGCAAGCGGGGCCTCGTAAATCGAGGACAGGTCCTGCGCCGCGATCACCGCGTCGGGCCGCACGTTGCAGAACAGCGCCAGCTTTTCGCGCTCCTTGGCGGGGATCGGCCCCTCGGAGCGGCACACGAGGATGTCGGGCGCAATGCCGATCGAGCGCAGCTCCTTCACCGAGTGCTGCGTCGGCTTGGTCTTCAGCTCGCCCGACGCCTTGATGTAGGGCAGCAGCGTCAGGTGCATGAAGATGCACTGGCCGCGCGGCTTGTCCTGGCTGAACTGGCGGATCGCCTCGAAGAAGGGCAGCCCCTCGATGTCGCCGACGGTGCCGCCGATCTCGCAGAGCATGAAATCGACCTCGTCCTCGCCGATCTTGAGGAAATCCTTGATCTCGTTGGTGACGTGGGGAATCACCTGGATCGTCTTGCCGAGGTAATCGCCGCGGCGTTCCTTTTCGAGCACGTTGGAATAGATCCGGCCGGACGAAACCGAGTCGGTCATCCGCGCCGCGACCCCCGTGAAGCGTTCGTAATGCCCGAGGTCGAGGTCGGTCTCGGCCCCGTCATCGGTCACGAAGACCTCGCCATGCTCGAAGGGCGACATCGTACCGGGATCGACGTTCAGGTAGGGGTCGAGCTTGCGCAGCCGGACGGTGAAGCCGCGGGCCTGCAGAAGCGCGCCGAGCGCGGCCGAGGCCAGACCCTTGCCAAGCGACGAGACCACACCGCCGGTGATGAAAATGTAACGCGCCATGGCTGTATGATCTCCCGTGCCGGGTTTGCCGCAGATGTCCGCGGCCAATGCCCTATCCCTGTGTCACGGGATTTGACAATAACCGGATTCGCCTTGTTGCCGCAAGGCAATCGGCTACATGATGTTGAGTGAGCGGGTCAAAAACCCCAGATATGCGCGCTTTCCGCTCAGTCTGCGCGCGGCGGCAGCGCCGGGGCGTCGCCCGAGACGGGCGGCAGAAGGTCCGAGGCCGGCGGCAGGGCCGGTGCATCCGCGGGGGCCTCGTCGGTGGCGGCCCCCGTGCCGATCCGGTCGAGCACCGAAGACCCGGCCGAGTTTTGCGCCGCGATGATCGTCAGCGTGATCGACGTGGCCAGAAAGGCGATGGCGAAAGCCCAGGTCAGCTTGCCCAGCGCCGTCGCGGCCTGCCGCCCCGTCATCACGCCGCCACCGCCGCCCATGCCGAGGCCGCCCCCTTCGGAACGCTGCAGCAGAACCACGCCGATCAGGCAGATGGCGAGGATGAGATGGACGACGAGAATGACGTTTTCCATGGGCAGGGTCCCTTTTCGAGGCCGGGCTCGGATTTGCGCCTACTTAGGAGATGCGGCATGCCGCCGCAAGACCAACTGGTGCAACTTTAACGTGAATCGCCTCGGCGCATGCAAGCTCTTTTGCGTTGGCGGGCGGTCGTTTCGTGATCTGCACACCGATGTATACCGATTTCCCGCCAGATCAGCGCCGGCCCGGCGTCGGGGTGCGAATTGCGGCGGCGTGTCGCACGGGGCGCGCGCCTCGGCGAGTCTGCGCTTTCAACCGCGCGCCGCGCCCGCTATAGCCGCTCCGGGCTGCAAATCGGAGGATCCGCCATGGCCAATGTCGTCGTCGTCGGCGCCCAGTGGGGCGACGAAGGGAAAGGCAAGATCGTCGATTGGTTGAGCGAGCGCGCCGACGTGATCGCGCGCTTCCAGGGTGGGCACAACGCCGGCCACACGCTCGTGATCGACGGGGCGGTCTACAAGCTGCACGCGCTGCCCTCGGGCGTGGTGCGGGGCAACAAGCTCTCGGTCATCGGCAATGGCGTCGTGCTCGACCCCTGGCACCTGCTGGGCGAGATCGAGACGATCCGCGCGCAGGGGGTGCAGATCACCCCCGAGACGCTGATGATCGCCGAGAACACGCCGCTGATCCTGCCCATCCACGGCGAGTTGGACCGCGCCCGCGAGGAGGCCGCGAGCCCTGGCGCCAAGATCGGCACCACCGGCCGCGGCATCGGCCCGGCCTACGAGGACAAGGTCGGTCGCCGCTCCGTCCGCGTCGCGGACCTTGCCGATGACGCGACGCTCGAGGCGCGGGTGGACCGCGCGCTCACGCATCACAACGCCCTGCGCAAGGGCCTCGGCATCGCCGAGGTCGACCGCGCCGCGCTGATCGCCCAGCTGAAAGAGGTGGCGCCGCAGATCCTGCAATACGCAGGCCCCGTCTGGAAGGTGATGACCGAGAAGCGCAAGGCCGGCAAACGCATCCTCTTCGAGGGGGCGCAGGGCGCGCTTCTGGACATCGACTTCGGCACCTATCCCTTCGTCACCTCCTCGAACGTGATCGCGGGGCAGGCGGCGACGGGCGTCGGCATCGGGCCGGGCGCCATCGACTACGTGCTGGGCATCGTGAAGGCCTACACCACCCGCGTGGGCGAGGGGCCGTTTCCGACCGAGTTGCATGACGCCGACGGCCAGCGCCTTGGCGAGCGGGGCCACGAGTTCGGGACCACCACGGGCCGCAAGCGGCGCTGCGGCTGGTTCGATGCCTGCCTCGTGCGGCAGACCTGCGCCACCTCTGGTGTGAAGGGGATCGCGCTGACCAAGCTCGACGTGCTCGACGGGTTCGAGACGCTGAAGATCTGCGTGGGCTACGACCTCGACGGCCAGCGCCTCGACTACCTGCCGACGGCGGCGGACCAACAGGCGCGTTGCACGCCGATCTACGAGGAAATGCCGGGCTGGTCCGCCTCCACCGAGGGCGCGCGCAGCTGGGCCGACCTTCCGGGCGAGGCGGTGAAATACGTGCGCCGCATCGAGGAGTTGATCGAGTGCCCGGTGGCCCTACTCTCCACCTCGCCCGAGCGGGAGGACACGATCCTCGTGACCGACCCGTTCGCCGACTGACACCTGACCAACCCGAAAGGGATCGCCATGGCGCTCAGCTACAAGACCCGGCGACGGCTGTCGCTGGCGTTTCTCTTCTTTGGCCTGCCGGCCTACATCGCGCTTGCGTGGTGGATCATGAGCCTGTTCGAGCGTCCTTCGCTCTGGGTCGAACTGGCGATCTACACGGTGCTGGGCGTGATCTGGGCCTTCCCGCTCAAGGCCGTGTTCAAGGGGGTGGGTCAGGCCGACCCGGACGCACGGCCGGACGACTGATCCCGCCACTGACCCCGCAACGCGCCATCGCCCCCGCCGAGGGGGCAGACCGTCCCGGTCAGCCCTCGTGCGGGCCTGCGCCCAACCGGAACACGCCGCGCGCCACGCGCTCGACCCGGCCGCTCCGCAGCAGCGTGCTGAAGGCCTCGAACATGTCGTCGCGGTCGATCGAGTTGTCGGTCGCGTCTGCGATCATGCGAAACAGCGTGGGGCGGTCGAACACCTCCGACCCGAACTCCGCCGTGGCATAGACCGCCGCCAGTTCGACCACGTCCTCGATCTCCACCGCGTCGCTCTGCTCGAGGCGCAGGGCGAAGCGTTCGCTATGGGTCAGGGCAATCTCGTCGTCGGCGTGGGGCAAGCCCGCGGGGGCGGCTTCGGGTGCCGGGATCGCCTGTGGCTCTGCCTCGGTGGCCGCGCTCCTGCCTTCGGCGGGGGCGGTCGCGCCGTCCTCGGCAACCGCGGTTCCGCGGCCAAGGCTCATGATCAGCCCGGCGCGCTGCGCGAGCTGCGCAAGGCTGTTGGCCGTCTTGCGCGGCGCGGCCTCGGCGGGCGGCGTGGCCTTCTCGGCCGTGGTCGCGTCCGCGGCAAGCTGCAGCGGCGCAGCGCCTTCGCCACTGGTCACGCGGCGGGGCTGGACCGGGGCGCGGGGCGTCTCGGGCATGTCGTCGATGCGTTGTTCCGACACCAGCACGAGCGGCGTTGCGCGGGCCTCGCCGCGGCGGCGGGTGACATCGACCCGGACGCGGCGTGGACGCATGACCTGTGCAAGGTCCTCGCGGTAATCGGCGGTCGCGTCTTCCTGCGCGTCGGCGTCCTCGGGCGACAGGTGCCGCTCGGCGGTCCGGGCCGCGACCGCGGCCTTGAGATGCTCGATATTGGCCCGGCGGCGCGTGGTGTCGGCATGCGACAGCCGGTCCTCGGTGGCGGTGAACAGGCGGTCGGCGTCCTCGACCTGCGACAGGCGCAAGGGACCATCGCCACCTTCGGAGACCTGCGGGGAAGGCGGCGCGGTCTCCCCGGCAATCGGGGCGTCTGCCTCCCGCGCCGAGGGCGCGCCGCTTGCGGCGGCGATGACTGCCGAGAGGGTCGCATCCTCCTCCGTCTCAGCGGCGGGCGCTGCGGGCACGGCGGGTGCGGCCTCGGCCGACCGGTCGTCGCCGTCGTCGTCCTCATCCTCGTCCAGGGCATCCGGCGCGCCCATGGCGCTGCGCCGGATCATGGCCAGCCTTTCGGCCACCGAAACGCCGTCAAGCGGCGTGGTCGATGCGAAATAGCTGCTTTCGTCGAGGTCGGGGGCCTGCTCCTCGGCTTCGGCGAAGAACGCCGCGGGCAGGGTGTCGGCGTCGTCCTCTTGCTCGCGCCCGGTCCGGTCGTCCTGCGGCGCAAGCTCGGGCGCGGCCACCGGCCCGGCATCGGCTGCGACATCGGGCGTCTCGGCCAGCGCCGCGGCAACCGCGGCCAGCGTGTCGGTGCCGTCACCGACCTCGGCGATTGTCTCCTGCGGGGCCTCGTCCGCGTCGGTCTCTTCCGTGGCTTCGGTCGGCGCAGCGGGCTCGTCGGCCACGGCAGTCCGCACAGGGGCCTCGGCTTCGGCCTCGGCTTCGGGCTCGGCCTCGGGCGGCGTGACGTCCTCTTCCTCCGGCGCGATGTCGCGCGGCGCGGCGGCTTCGGACGCCACCGGCTCTGCAACCGCGTCCGCGCTTTCCTCACCATATTGGCGCAGCAACAGGCCGCTTTCCAGGATGCGCGCATCCACCCGGCGCTGGATCGCCGCCTCGGTGATGCGGTGCAGCATCTCGGTGTCCGGCGTCGGAGGCTCGGCCCCAAAATACCTGTCCTCGGCGGCGAGGTCGCGGAAATACTCCGCGATGGCCTTCATCGCCTCGAACGGCTTGTCGAAGCCCTCGAGGGTGCAGGAAAAGGTGCCGTAGGACACCGTCAAAATCTTGTTCGCGTCGCTCATGGGTCTCTATCGCTCTGCTCGACCGGACGTGTCCGATTTTTTAATGATTGCATTCGTTCTTCCAAAGTGATTCCGCGAAAACGCGTCATGAATAGGGCGTTTCAAGGGAGATAATGCTGAACATGGGCAACAATGTGACGCGCTTCGAGGCAGGGGAGGGGGTGACCCTGCTGGGCGGCGGCACGCTGGGCGCGGGGGATCTTGCGCTTGCCCTGTCGCTGGCCCCCCGCCTTGTCGCAGCCGACGGGGGCGCTGCGAGGGCCCTCGCCGAAGGTCATATGCCCGAGGCGGTCTATGGCGACATGGACAGCCTCGGCCCCGAGGCGATGGCGCGCATCCCCGCCGAGCGGCTGCATGTCATCGCCGAGCAGGAGACGACGGATTTCGACAAGGCGCTGCGCCATGTCGTGGCCCCCGTGATCCTTGCGGTGGGCTTCACCGGCGCGCGCATCGACCACGAGCTTGCGGTCTACCACGTCCTTGCCGCCCGCCCCGACGCGCGCTGCATCGTGCTGGGCGTGGCCGATATCGTGCTCCATGCGCCGCCCCGCCTGCGGCTGGACCTGCCCGCGCAGACGCGCGTGTCGATCTTTCCGCTGGCGCCGGTGACCGGGCGCAGCCGCGGGCTGGACTGGCCCATCGACGGCCTCCGGCTCGACCCGCTGGGGCGCATCGGCACCTCGAACCGCAGCACGGGGGCACAGGTCGAACTGTGCTTCGACGCGCCCGGCGCGCTGCTGATCCTGCCGCGCGATCACCTGGCCGCGGCCCGTGACGCCGTGGCGGCGGCGTCAGTTTGGTCTCGCCCCGCGCGCACGGCTTCGCTATGACGTAGAAAATACCAGTGCTTAAGGAGACGAGCCGCGCCATGACCGCCGAGCTTTCCCCCATCGACAAGGCGAAATACGTCGCCGCCCGCCGCGCCGTCGAATTCGTCGAGGACGGCATGCGCGTCGGCCTCGGCACCGGCTCGACCGCCGCCTGGATGGTGCGCTGCCTCGGCGAGATGGTCCGCGAGGACGGCATGAAGATCACCGGCGTGGCCACCTCGGCCCGCACCGCGCAACTGGCGGCCGAGGTCGGCGTGCCGATCAAGACGCTGGACGAGGTGCGCTGGCTCGACCTGACCATCGACGGGGCCGACGAGTATGACCCGAACCTCAACCTGATCAAGGGCGGCGGCGGCGCGCTGCTGCATGAAAAGATCGTGGCGACCGCGTCCGACCAGATGGTCGTGATCGCGGACCTGTCCAAGCAGGTCGACACGCTGGGCAACTTTCCCCTTCCGGTCGAGGTGATCCCCTTCGGCTGGCAGACCACCAAGGCGCTGATCGAGGAAATGCTGTCGAACGTCGACGTGATGGGCCGCTCGGCCAGCCTGCGGCTGAACGGGGCCGACCCGTTCCGCACGGACGAGGGCAATTTCATCCTCGACCTGCACCTGCGCCGCATCGCCAACCCCACGCAGCTCAGCCTCGTGCTCAACCAGATCCCCGGCGTGGTCGAGAACGGGCTGTTCCTCGACATCTGCGACGTGCTGGTGATCGGCAACGGCGACGGCACGGTCGAGGTGCGCGACATCAACAACGGCACCGTCGAGCATGAGCGCATCGACATCACCGATACCGAGAACCTCTTCGCCGACAGCGCCGACTGACCGCACCGTCCCCGCGCAGGCCGCAACCGCCGCGACAGGACGCGGTCTGGCATCGGGGGCCTGTCCGTGAAATACCGGGGCCGCACTTCAGAAGCGGACGGCAGGGCAGAGATGGCGGATTTCGACTATGACCTCTTCGTGATCGGCGGCGGATCGGGGGGCGTGCGCGCGGCCCGTGTCGCTGCGGCGACCGGCGCAAAGGTTGCGCTGGCCGAGGACAGCCGCCTTGGCGGCACCTGCGTGATCCGCGGTTGCGTTCCGAAAAAGCTGATGGTCTTCGCCAGCGAATACAGCGAGATCTTCTCCGACGCCCGCGCCTATGGCTGGGACATCCACGAGGGCAGTTTCGACTGGGGCCGCTTCGCGGGCCAGCTCAACACCGAGCTTGACCGGCTGGAAGGCGTCTACCGCGGCCTGCTCGAGGGATCGAATGTCGAGATCTTCGACCAGCGCGCCAAGCTTGCCGGCACCCATGAGGTGCGGCTTTCGGACGGCAGCACGAGATCAGCCAAGCACATCCTGATCGCCACCGGCGGCCACCCGGTGCGCCCCGAGATGCCGAACGCGCATCTGGGCATGGTGTCGGACGACATCTTCCACATGGAGAGCCTGCCCAGGTCGATCCTGATCGTCGGGGGCGGCTATATCGCCTGCGAGTTCGCCTGCATCCTGCACGGCCTCGGCGTCGAGGTGACGCAATTCTACCGCGGTGCGCAGATCCTGCGCGGCTTCGACGAAGAGGCCCGCGGCCTCATCGCCGACCAGATGCAGGAGCGCGGCATCGACCTGCATCTGGGAACCAACATCGTCGAGATGTGCCCCGCCGATGCCGAGCGCCCCGAGGGGCCCGCGGGCGAGGGGCTGGGCGCACCGGTCTCCGAGCCGCGCCCCGATGCCGAGGGCGGCAGCGCCGGGCCGGTCTGGGTCAAGGCCTCGAACGGGATGGCGCGCAGCTTCGACGCCGTCCTGTTCGCCACCGGCCGCGCGCCCAACACGCGCGACATGGGGCTGGAGGAGGTGGGCGTGACACTCGGCCGCCGCGGCGAGATCGTGGTGGATGACTTCAGCCAGACCGCCGTGCCCTCGATCTACGCGATCGGCGATGTCACCGACCGGGTGAACCTGACGCCGGTGGCGATCCGCGAGGGGATGGCCTTCGTCGAGACGGTGTTCAAGGGCAACCCCACGCCCGTCGATCACGAGCTGATCCCCTCGGCGGTCTTCACCCAGCCCGAGTTCGGCACCATTGGCCTGTCCGAGGAAGAGGCCCGCGACCGCGAGCCGGTCGAGATCTACTGCACCTCGTTCCGGCCGATGCAGACGGCCTTTGCCGGGCGGCCCGACCGGGTGATGATGAAGCTGGTGGTCTCCAAGGAAACCCGCCGCGTGCTGGGCTGTCATATCGTCGCGCCCCATGCGGGCGAGATGATCCAGCTGGCGGGCATCGCGGTCAAGATGGGCGCGACGAAAGAGGATTTCGACCGCACCGTCGCGGTGCATCCGACCATGTCCGAAGAGCTGGTGACGATGAAATCCCCCGTGCGAAGCGCGTGATGCGCCTTGATCTCGGGGGAAAAACGCACAGCTTGGCGTGAAACCGGGGCATGAGTGCCCCATATGTGACAAGACAGACGTTTTGCAGTTGAGGGGAACGACGATCGATGGCTGGCAATAGTGGCGGACCCTGGGGCGGCGGTGGCGGCTCCGGCGGCGGGGGCGGAGGCAACCGCGGCAACAACGGGTCGGGCGGACCGGGCGGGCGACGCCCCGGCGGCCCCGACCAGCAGATCCCGGAACTAGACGAGATCGTCCGCAAGGGCCAGGAACAGCTGCGCGTCCTGATGGGCGGCCGTGGCGGCCGCAACGGCGGGCCCGGCGGTGGCGGCGGTGGTGGTGGCGACCTGCCGGTCAGCCCGCGCACCCTGACGCTGGTGGGCATCGCGGCAGCCCTCCTGTTCTGGGGATACCAGTCCTTCTACACCGTCCGGCCGGAAGAGCAGTCGGTCGAACTGTTCCTCGGCGAGTTCTCGTCGGTGGGCAATCCGGGCCTGAACTTCGCGCCCTGGCCCGTCATGACCGCCGAGGTGGTCAACGTGACCTCCGAACGGACCGAGGATATCGGCGATATCGTGTCCAACCGCGTCGGTGGTTCCACCGGCCTGATGCTGACGACCGACGCCAATATCGTCGACATCGACTTCCAGGTGGTCTGGAACATCAACGACCCGGCGAAATTCCTGTTCAACCTGCGCGACGGGCGCGACACGGTCCGTGCCGTGGCCGAGGCCACGATGCGCGAGATCATCGCCCAGACCGAGCTGGCGCCGATCCTCAACCGCGACCGAGGCCTGATCGCCGACGGCGTGCGCGAGGGCATCCAATCCACGCTCGACAGCTATGAAAGCGGCATCACGATCATTCGTGTGAACCTCGACCGGGCCGATCCGCCGGCCGAAGTGATCGACGCCTTCCGCGCGGTGCAGGCCGCCGAACAGGAGCGTGACCGCCTCGAACGGCAGGCCGACGCCTATGCCAACCGCGTTCTCGCAGGGGCCCGCGGTGAAGCCGCGCAGGTCCTCGAAGAGGCCGAGGCCTATCGCGCGCAGGTCGTCAACGAGGCCGAGGGTGAGGCAAGCCGCTTCCTTGCGGTTCTCGCCGAATATGACGATGCGCCCGAGGTCACGCGCCGCCGTCTCTATCTCGAGACGATGGAGCGGGTGCTGGGCGACGTGGATCTCGTGATCCTCGACCAGAACGGCAATGGCGGCCAGCAAGGCGTCGTGCCCTACCTGCCGCTCGACCAGTTGCGCCGCAACCAGGGCAACACCTCGACCGTCACGACCGGGAGTTCGAACTGATGCGCCGTATCACCTATCTCATTCCCGTCGTCGTGCTCGGCGTGGCTGTCCTGCTGAGCTCGATCTTCGTGGTCGACGAACGCCAGCGCGCGCTGGTGCTGCAATTCGGCCAGATCCGCCAGGTGATCGAAGAGCCTGGCCTGAACTTCAAGATCCCGTTCATCCAGGAGGTCGTCTATTACGACTCGCGTATCCTCGCGCTCGATACCGAGACGATCGAGGTGACGCCCTCGGACGACCGCCGCCTCGTGGTCGATGCCTTCGCCCGTTACCGGATCGCCGACGTGGTCCGCTTCCGGCAGGCCGTCGGCGTGGGGGGGCTGCGCGCCGCCGAGGATCGCCTGTCCTCGATCCTCAACGCGCAGATCCGCGAAACGCTGGGTGCGGGCGGTGTCACCTCCGACACGATCCTGTCGCCCGAGCGCGTTGATCTCGCCACCAATATCCGCAACGGCGCGCGCACCAGCGCGCTGGCCCTCGGGCTCGACATTCTCGACGTCCGGCTGAAGCAGACCAACCTGCCTGCTCAGAACCTCGAGGCGACCTACGCACGTATGCGCGCCGAGCGGGAACGCGAAGCTGCCGACGAGATCGCCCGCGGTGAGGAAGCCGCGCAGCGCGTGCGCGCCCAGGCCGACCGGACCGTGGTCGAGCTGGTGTCCGAGGCGCGCCGCGAGGCCGAGATCACCCGAGGCGAGGCCGATGCCGAACGCAACCGCACCTTCGCCGAAGCCTTCGGCCAGGACCCGGAGTTCTTCGAGTTCTACCGCTCGATGACCGCCTACGAGCGCGCGCTGCGGCGGCAGAACTCGACCATGGTCATCTCGCCCGACAGCGAATTCTTCGAATACCTGTCGGGTGCCGGTGGCGCAGGGCCCTCCGGTCGGTGACGGGGGCGCCGCAATGCTCCTGATCCTCGTTCTGGGTCTGGGAATGGTTCTCGTGATCGAGGGGCTGGTGTTCGCACTGGCCCCTTCGCGTCTGGAGGACCTGTTGAAGCTCATGCAATCCATCCCGGTGGAAACCCGCCGCCTGATCGGGCTGGGCGCGATGACGCTCGGGGCGGTGCTGGTGTCCTTCGCGGTGTCCGCCGGTCTGTGATCCACGCTGTCGGGCGCGTCCATTACGGCCTGCGCTGGCGTTTGCCCGGGATCGCGTTACCTTGTGTCACGACGATGTGACGCGCGCGGCCGTGCCAGGCGCAGGATCCGGCATTGATCCGGGGGGCTCGCGGCCAAATATGTGATGGGAGAGGGCCGCGCAGCAGCGGCCCGCCAATGGCTTGGACAGGAGGGAAGTTCGTGACGATCCAACAGGCCCGATACATCACCGAGCGCCGCGCCGTGCCCGCGCGGGTCGCAACGCGCGCCGCCGCCAGCGGCCCGGCGCTCTACCGCCTTGCGACGGCGGCATTGATCTCCGCGATGGTGATCCTCGCCACCGTGACCACGGCGCAGCAGGCCCGCGCGCAATCCGCGCCGCCCGCGACCTTTGCCGATCTCGTCGACCAGGTCGGCGACTCGGTCGTGAACATCACCACCTCGGCCATCGTGGCCGGACGCCAGGGCGGCCCCGCCCCGATGGTGCCCGAGGGCTCGCCGCTCGAGGATTTCTTCAATGAGTTCCTCGACCGTCAGAACCCCGAGCGCGCGCCGCGTCGCAGCCAGGCGCTTGGTTCGGGCTTCGTCATCTCCGAGGACGGGTTCATCGTCACGAACAACCACGTCATCGAGGGTGCCGACGAGATCGTCATCGAGTTCCGCGCCGGCTTCGAGTTGGAGGCCGAGATCATCGGCACCGACCCCAACACCGACATCGCGCTTCTGAAGGTCGAGGCGGACGCGCCGCTGCCCTTCGTTCCCTTCGGCGACAGCGAGGCGATGCGCGTGGGTGACTGGGTCATGGCCATGGGCAACCCGCTGGGGCAGGGGTTCTCCGTGTCCGTGGGGATTGTCTCGGCCTCGGGCCGGGCGCTCTCGGGCACCTATGACGACTACATCCAGACCGACGCCGCCATCAACCGCGGCAACTCGGGCGGCCCGCTGTTCAACCTCGACGGCGAGGTGATCGGCGTCAACACCGCGATCCTGTCGCCCACCGGCGGCTCGATCGGGATCGGCTTCGCCATGTCCTCGGCGGTGGTGACCAACGTGGTCGACCAGCTGCGCGAGTTCGGCGAGACCCGCCGCGGCTGGCTCGGCGTCCGCATCCAGGACGTCAGCGCCGACATTGCCGAGGGGCTCGGCCTTGCCGAAGCCCGTGGCGCGCTGGTGACGGACGTGCCCGACGGCCCCGCCGCCGAGGGCGGCGTCGAGGTGGGCGACGTGATCCTGTCGCTCGACGGCGAAGACATCGCCGACACCCGCGAGCTTGTCCGCGTCGTGGGCGACAGCGCCGAGGGGCAGACCGTGCGCCTGCTGGTGTTCCGCGACGGTGACACGCGCACGCTGCGGGTGACGCTGGGACGCCGCGAAACCGCCGAGGGGATCGGCGCCACCACGCCGGACGGCGCCCCGGTCGCGCCCGTCTCCTCCGAGGTGCTGGGCATGGAGCTGGTGCCGCTCACCGACGAGCTGCGCGACAGCCTCGGCGCGCAAGGCATCGCGGGCGGGCTGGTGATCGAGGCGGTCGACCCCGCTTCGGATGCCGCGGCCAAGGGGCTGCAGCCCGGCGACGTCATCACCGAGGTCGCGCAGCAAGCGGTGGACAGCGTCGGGGATTTCCGCGAGCGCGTCGAGACGGCGACGGAGAACGGGCAGAAATCCATCCTTCTGCTGATCCGCCGCGGCGGCAATCCACGCTTCGTGGCCCTCGCCCTCGGCGACTGACGGCAGCCACGCGCGATATCTCCCGGACCCCCGTGCCCCAGCGCGGGTGTCTTTTCATGCCGGACAGGGTGCGCGCCACATGGGGGCGCAAGATCGCCATGCGTGGCGGCATCACTCCCTAGTCGACCGGAACCGTGACCGTCAGGCTGTCCACGACCTGCCCGTCGCGGATCAACGTCACCGTGCCGGTGTAATCGCCCGGCGGGATCGCGCCGCGAACGCGCCGTCCCGAGGCGCGGAAAAGCTGCGCCTGCGTGCGGTCGAGCGTGACCTCCTGCGCGTGAAACGCCGCGCCGCGCGCGTCGGTGATCGCCAGCTGCAGCACATCACCCGCCCGACCGCCATGGACGAAGGCCCAGAGCACGACGGCCGGGCCGGCGGCGTCGAGCCGGTCGGCATCCGCCGTGCCGCTGCGGATCGCCCCGAACTCTGGCACCCCTGGCGCAAAGCCCGCCGACAGGATGCCGCCGCCGGGATTGACCACGGGCTCGGCCCAGAGCGGGGCGGCGCCGGTCGCGCAGGCCGTGGCCTCGCCGGGGTCGAACGGGTCGATCACCGCGCCGTCGCGGCGCAGGATGAATTCGAGATGCGGAAACTCGGTCGCGCCTGAAAACCCGATCAGCCCGAGGGGCGTTCCGGCCTCGACGCGCGTGCCCTGCGCCACGGCGATGGACCCGCGCATCAGGTGGCAATATTGCGTCTCCCACCCGCCCGGATGGGTCAGCACCACGCCGTTGCCGCAGCCCTGCCCCTCGGGGGCGGTGAAGGTGCCGCCATCCGGCACACCGTCCCGAACGGCGCGCACCACGCCCCCGGCGGCGGCAAGCACGCTGACGCCCTGCGCCATCGCCTCGACATCGGCGACCCGGATGTCGGTGCCGCTGTGGCCGTCGTAGCTTTGCGGGCCGCAGTCGAAGGCGCGCGCACCGGGGCCGGGGTCGCGGTCGACGAATTGCTGCAGGAAACAGGTCGCGCCCAGGGTGCAGTCCACGGGAAAGAGCAAAGGCGGCAGGTCCTGCGCGAGGGCGGAGGCAGGCAGGGCGAACGACAGGCACAGGGCACGGGCGATACTCATCATGCGCGCAAGCCTAGCCGGAATGCCGAAAAGGAAAAGGCCCGGATCGCAGGGATCCGGGCCATTTGCCTTGTCGCACGGGCGGCGTGTCAGTCCGCGGTCAGAAGCGGCGGCTTCTTCGAGCCGATCCGGGGGCTGCCCGGTTCCTCGATCCGCAGGTCGATCTTGCCGTCCTTGACGCCGACCTTGACATTGCCGCCCTTGGCCAGCTTGCCGAAGAGCAGTTCCTCGGCCAACGGCTTCTTGATGTGCTCCTGAATCACGCGACCCAGCGGACGTGCGCCCATCTTGTCGTCGTAACCCATGTCGGCCAGCCATTCGGCGGCGGGCCGCGTCAGCTCGATCGTGACGTTGCGGTCCATCAGCTGCGCCTCGAGCTGGAGGACGAACTTTTCGACCACCGAAAGGATCGTCTCCTTGCCGAGCGGCGCGAAGCTGATCACGGCATCCAGGCGGTTGCGGAATTCCGGCGTGAAGGTCCGCTCGATGGCGGCCGTGTCCTCACCCTCGCGGCGGTCGCGGCCAAAGCCGATGGCGGCCTTGGCCTGTTCGGCGGCTCCCGCGTTCGAGGTCATGATCAGGATCACGTTGCGGAAATCCACCTTGCGGCCGTTGTGATCGGTCAGCGTGCCGTGGTCCATCACCTGCAAGAGGATGTTGAACACGTCCGGATGCGCCTTCTCGATCTCGTCGAGCAGGAGGACGCAATGCGGGTGCTGGTCGACCCCGTCGGTCAGCAGACCGCCCTGGTCAAAGCCGACATAGCCCGGCGGTGCGCCGATCAGCCGGGAAACCGCGTGCTTCTCCATGTATTCCGACATGTCGAAGCGCATCAGTTCAACGCCCAGCGTATCGGCAAGCTGCTTGGCGACCTCGGTCTTGCCGACGCCGGTAGGGCCCGCGAACAGGTAGTTGCCGATGGGCTTCTCCGGCTCGCGCAGGCCTGCACGGGCCAGCTTGATCGACGACGACAGCGCCTCGATCGCGGCATTCTGGCCGAAGACGACGCGTTTCAGCGAGACCTCGAGATCCTTCAGCACCTCGGCATCGTCCTTGGAGACGTTCTTGGGCGGGATGCGGGCGATCTTGGCGACGACCTCCTCGATCTCCTTGGCACCGATGGTCTTGCGACGCTTGCTTTCCGCCACGAGATGCTGCGCCGCGCCTGCCTCGTCGATGACGTCGATGGCCTTGTCGGGCAGCTTGCGGTCGTTGATGTAGCGCGCGCTGAGTTCCACGGCCGTCTTGATCGCATCGGCGGTGTATTTCACGCCGTGGTGATCCTCGAAATAGGGCTTCAGGCCCTTGAGGATCTTGACCGCATCCTCGACCGAAGGCTCGTTCACGTCGATCTTCTGGAACCGGCGCGACAGCGCGCGGTCCTTTTCGAAGTGCTGGCGGTATTCCTTGTAGGTGGTCGAGCCCATGCAGCGCAGCTTGCCGCCCTGAAGCGCGGGTTTCAGCAGGTTCGAGGCATCCATCGCCCCCCCGCTGGTGGCACCGGCGCCGATCACCGTGTGGATCTCGTCGATGAACAGGATCGCGTCGGGGTGATCCTCAAGTTCCTTCACCACGGCCTTCAGCCGTTCCTCGAAGTCGCCGCGATAACGCGTGCCCGCCAGAAGCGAACCCATGTCGAGCGAATAGATCGTGGCCCCCTGAAGCACCTCGGGCGTCTCACCCTCGACGATCTTCTTGGCAAGCCCTTCGGCGATGGCGGTCTTGCCCACGCCGGGGTCGCCCACGAGAAGCGGGTTGTTCTTGCGGCGGCGGCACAGCACCTGGATGCAGCGCTGCACTTCGTGGGCGCGCCCGATCAGCGGATCGACATCGCCCTTGGTCGCCTTGGCGTTCAGATCGACGCAGTATTTCGCCAGCGCGGATTCCTTCTGCTCGCCCTCGGCGGCCGAGGCTTTGCCGGTCTGCGCCTCTTCCTCCATGTCGGTGGCACCCGACACCGGACGGCTTTCGCCATAGGATGGATCCTTGGCGACGCCATGGGCGATGAAATTGACCGCGTCATAGCGGGTCATGTCCTGCTCCTGCAGGAAATAGGCGGCGTTGCTCTCGCGCTCGGCGAAGATCGCCACCAGCACGTTGGCCCCGGTCACCTCGGTCCGGCCCGAGGACTGGACGTGGATCGCGGCGCGCTGGATCACGCGCTGGAAGGCGGCGGTCGGCACCGCTTCGGAGCCCTCGACATCGGTCTCGAGCGTCGAGAGGTCATCGTCGATGAAGCTCACGAGGGTCTCGCGCAGCGCCTCGATGTCGACCGAACAGGCAAGCATCACCTTGCGCGCTTCGGGTTCGTCGATCAGCGCAAGCAACAGGTGCTCGAGCGTAGCGAGTTCGTGGCGGCGCGCATTTGCGTTGGCCAGCGCCGCGTGAATGGCCTGCTCTAGGGTAGTCGAAAAAGACGGCACGGACGTGCTCCTTTCCTGTGCATCGGGGCAGGCGGAACCTGTCGCCGATCATGGCCTCTTGGTCTTAAGCTTTGCTTTCTGCGGGCGTGTTTCAAGCAGAAATTCGTCAAGGTCTCGTGTGCGGGTCGTGCCGGGGCCTCTATCCCTTGGCTATTCTTGGGCTCCGGCCGGTCTGCATCATTTTTGTGCATCCGCAGCGGGACACCTCAGAACGCGTCCTTGAGGCTGCGGATACGGGCGAAGACATCGGCGGGGGCCGCGCCCGCCATCTCGAGCTGCGCCGCGATGCCCGGATCGGCCGCGCGCAGGAATGGGTTGGTCGCCAGCTCCTCGGTCAGCGAGGAGGGGACGGTCGGCCGCCCCTCGGCCCGCGCCGCGGCGACCGCGTCACACCGTGATCTAAGTGCCGTGTTGCCCGGTTCAATGGTCAGCGCGAAGCGCGCGTTGGCGGCGGTGTATTCATGGCCCGAGCAGACCAGCGTTGCAGGTGGCAGGGCGGCGAGCTTTTGCAGACTCTCCCACATCTGTCCCGGCGTCCCCTCGAACAGCCGCCCGCACCCCAGCGCCATGAGGCTGTCGGCGGTGAAGACCGCGCCGGCCCCGGGAAAGTGGTAGGCGACATGGCCGACGGTATGGCCCGACACGTCGATGACGTGGCCCTGCAGCGTGCCGATCTCGACCGTATCGCCCTCGGCCAGCGCGTGATCGAGCGGGGGCAGGCGGTGGGCATCGGCGGCAGCCCCCCAGACCCGCGCGCCGGTGGCGCTGCGCAGCGCCTCCACGCCGTCGACGTGGTCCCAATGGTGATGCGTGATCAGGATGTCGGTCAGCTGCCATCCCCGCGCGGCCAGCGTCGCCTCGATCGGGGCGGCCTCGGGCGCGTCGACCAGGGCCGTTCGGCCCGTCGCGGGATCATGCAGCAGGTAGGCGTAATTGTCCTGCAGGCAGGGGATGGTGACGATTTCGGGTCTGGTGCCGGTCTCGGGCATGGAAATCCGTGGTTGCTTGGGTCAAGGTCGGGTGGAGGGCCACCCTGTCCCAGCGATCAACGTAGTGCAATGCATCTCGACGTCACCGATCTGCGCCAATTCTATTACCGCACGCGGCTTGGGCGCATCGCGCAAAAGGCGGTGCGCGACCGGATGCTCGCGCTCTGGCCCGAGGCGCAGGGGCAGACCGTCGTGGGCTTCGGCTTTGCCGTGCCGCTGTTGCGCCCCTACCTCGCCGAGGCGCGGCGCGTCGTCGGCCTGATGCCGGCCGAACAGGGCGTCATGCCCTGGCCCGCGGGGCTGGAGAATGTCTCGGCGCTCTGCCGCGAAGGCCTGTGGCCACTGCCCACCGGGATCGCCGACAAGATCGTGTGCCTGCACGGGCTGGAGACCTCGGAACATCCGACCTCGGTGCTCGAGGAATGCGCCCGTGTGCTGGGGCCGGGGGGCAAGGCGCTGTTCGTGGTGCCGAACCGGTCGGGCCTCTGGGCGCGGCGGGATGCGACGCCCTTCGGCTTCGGGCGGCCCTATTCGCTGGGCCAACTGGAGACGCAGATGAAGCGGCACAATTTCATGCCCGAGCGGCACGCCGCGGCGCTCTTCGCGCCCCCCTCCGAGCGGCGCTTCTGGCTGCGCTCGGCCGACGTGGTCGAGAAGATGGGCGCGAAATTGAGCAGTTATTACGCCGGGGGCGTGATCCTGCTGGAAGTGTCAAAGCGCGTTCACGCGCCCACGCGGCCGGGCCTTGCCGAACGGGTGCGCCAGCCACTGAAGATCCTCGAAGGGGCCCCGGCGCCGGTCGGTGCGGGCGCAAGCAACCGCCACCGCGATTGAATCGAGGGATAACAACGGGTTGGTCGCGCCAACGCGCGCCGATGCCTGTCGCAAGAATCGTGGCGCGGGGCCGGGCAAAGCGTCGCAAGGCCAAGCTTCAAAGCGTCGCATATTTGGGCAGAGAAGCTTGCCCCTTGTTTTGGAAGGATTTTCCTTGCGCGCCGCTACGGTCTATCGCGGTTGCAGCATTGCGGGGGCTCTGCTACATGGGCCGCGATTTATGGGAAATTGGCTGCCATCCGCTGCCGAAAACGAGACGCCCGGGGGCGCGACTTGCGCCCTGCCGGGATACCTATGTGAGAAAGGGTGGACGTGAGCGAACCTGCTTCAATCTCGACCGGCATTGCCGCGCGTTACGCGACCGCGATGTTTGATCTGGCCGAAGAAGAGGGCGCTCTCGCCGCGCTCGAAAGCGATGTGGTGGCCCTCGAGGGGGCACTGGCCGAAAGCGCGGACTTGCGCGACGTCATCACCTCGCCGCTCTATGGGCGCGACGCGTCGGCCGCGGCCATGGGCAAGGTCGCCGAGGCGATGGGCCTTGGCGCGATCACCGGCAACACGCTGCGGCTGATGGCGCAGAAACGTCGCCTGTTCGTGCTGCCCGCGATGCTGCGCGCGCTGCGCGAGAAGATCGCCGAGCACAAGGGCGAGATCACGGCCGATGTCGTCTCGGCCAAGGCGCTGACCAAGACGCAGGCCGAAAAGCTTGCCGCGACGCTCAAGGCGTCGGTCGGCCGTGATGTGAAACTGAATGCGACCGTCGATGAAAGCCTCATCGGCGGTCTTGTCGTCAAGGTTGGCTCCCGCATGATCGACACCTCGATCAAGGCGAAGCTCAACGCACTCCAGAACACGATGAAAGAGGTCGGTTAAGATGGCGATCCAAGCTGCAGAAATCTCTGCGATCCTCAAGGACCAGATCAAGAATTTCGGACAGGACGCCGAAGTGGCCGAAGTCGGCCGCGTGCTGTCGGTGGGTGACGGTATCGCCCGCGTCTACGGCCTCGACAACGTGCAGGCCGGCGAGATGGTGGAATTCCCCGGCGGCATCCGCGGCATGGCGCTGAACCTCGAAGCCGACAACGTCGGCGTCGTGATCTTCGGCTCGGACCGCGAGATCAAGGAAGGCGACACCGTCAAGCGCACGAACTCGATCGTGGACGTTCCCGCCGGTGACGCGCTGCTGGGTCGCGTCGTCGACGGTCTCGGCAACCCGCTGGACGGCAAGGGCCCGATCGCGGCCACCGAGCGTCGCGTCGCCGACGTCAAGGCACCGGGCATCATCCCGCGCAAGTCGGTTCACGAGCCGATGGCGACCGGCCTAAAGGCCATCGACGCCATGATCCCGATCGGCCGCGGCCAGCGCGAGCTGATCATCGGCGACCGCCAGACCGGCAAGACCGCCGTGGCGCTCGACACGATCCTGAACCAGAAGGTCTACAACGAGCGCGCGGGCGACGACGAGAGCAAGAAGCTCTACTGCGTCTATGTCGCCGTGGGTCAGAAGCGCTCGACCGTGGCGCAGCTGGTGAAGAAGCTCGAGGAAACCGGCGCGATGGAATACTCCATCGTCGTGGCCGCAACCGCATCCGACCCCGCGCCGATGCAGTTCCTGGCCCCCTACGCCGCGACCGCGATGGCGGAATACTTCCGCGACAACGGCCGTCACGCGCTGATCATCTACGATGACCTGTCGAAGCAGGCCGTTGCCTATCGCCAGATGTCGCTCCTGCTGCGCCGCCCGCCGGGCCGCGAGGCTTATCCGGGCGACGTGTTCTACCTCCACTCCCGCCTGCTGGAGCGGTCGGCCAAGCTGAACGAGGACAACGGCTCGGGTTCGCTGACGGCTCTGCCGGTCATCGAGACGCAGGGCGGCGACGTGTCGGCCTTCATCCCGACCAACGTGATCTCGATCACCGACGGCCAGATCTTCCTCGAGACCGAACTGTTCTTCCAGGGCATCCGCCCTGCCGTGAACACCGGTCTGTCGGTCTCCCGCGTGGGCTCGTCCGCGCAGACCAACGCGATGAAGTCGGTCGCGGGCTCGGTGAAGCTGGAGCTGGCGCAGTACCGTGAAATGGCGGCCTTCGCGCAGTTCGGCTCGGACCTCGACGCCGCCACCCAGCGCCTGCTGAACCGTGGTGCGCGCCTGACCGAGCTGATGAAGCAGCCGCAGTATTCGCCGCTGACCAACGCGGAGATCGTCTGCGTGATCTTTGCCGGCATCAACGGCTACCTCGACAAGCTGCCCGTCGGTGACGTCGGCCGCTTCGAGCGTGGTCTCGTGACCTTCCTGCGCTCCAAGAAGCAGGACGTTCTCGACTGGATCACCAACGAGGACCCCAAGATCAAGGGCGACGCCGCGGACAAGATCAAGGCTGCACTCGACGAATACGCCGCCGATTTCGCCTGAGGGGTCTGACAGATGCCCAATCTCAAGGACCTCAAGAACCGGATCGCGTCGGTCAAGTCGACCCGCAAGATCACCAAGGCGATGCAGATGGTCGCCGCCGCGAAACTGCGCCGGGCGCAGGACGCGGCGGAGATGGCGCGCCCCTACGCGGAAAAGATGGAGGCCGTCATGTCCGGCCTCGCCCGCGCCGTGGGCGACAGCGAGGGGGCACCGCGCCTTCTGGCGGGAACCGGCAAATCGGACGTGCACCTGCTGGTCGTCATGACCGCGGAACGCGGCCTGTGCGGCGGTTTCAACTCGTCGATCGTGAAGCTGGCGCGCACGCGCATCTCCGAGCTTTTGCGCGACGGCAAGA
The DNA here is from genome assembly GCF_030163755.1 of Roseicyclus amphidinii. GTDB lineage: Bacteria > Pseudomonadota > Alphaproteobacteria > Rhodobacterales > Rhodobacteraceae > Roseicyclus > Roseicyclus amphidinii. The sequence goes on along the minus strand of NZ_JASJOE010000027.1, from coordinate 13,530 downwards.
CGGTCAAGATCCTGACCGTCGGCAAGAAGGGCCGTGAGCAGCTCAAGCGCGACCATGCCGACAAGTTCGTCGGCCATGTCGATCTGAGCGAGGTCAAGCGCCTCGGCTATGCCGATGCCGCGGGTATCGCTTCGGACGTTCTGGGCCGCTTCGACGCGGGCGAGTTCGACGTGGCGACGATCTTCTTCAACCGCTTCCAGTCGGTGATCAGCCAGATCCCGACCGCGACGCAGGTGATCCCGGCGCAGTTCGACACGGCCGAGGATGCAGGCGAAGATACCGGCCCGCTCTACGACTACGAACCCTCGGAAGAAGCGGTTCTGGAAGACCTGCTGCCGCGTGGCGTGGCGACCCAGATCTTCACCGCGCTCCTGGAAAACGCCGCCTCGGAGCAGGGCGCGCGCATGTCCGCCATGGACAACGCGACCCGCAACGCGGGCGACATGATCGAGCGGCTGACGATCGAATACAACCGTTCGCGTCAGGCCGTCATCACCAACGAGCTGATCGAAATCATCTCGGGCGCCGAAGCGCTCTAAGAACCGGAGACACGACACATGGCAAATGAAGTCGGAAAAATCACCCAGGTCATCGGCGCCGTCTGCGACGTGCAGTTCGACGGCCACCTGCCCGAGATCCTGAACGCGCTCGAGACCGACAACAACGGCAAGCGCCTGGTTCTCGAGGTCGCGCAGCACCTCGGCGAGGGCACCGTGCGTTGCATCGCAATGGACGCGACCGAGGGCCTCGTGCGCGGCCAGTCGGTCAACGACACCGGCAAGCCGATCTCGGTTCCGGTGGGGTCGGCCACGCTGGGCCGCATCCTCAACGTCGTGGGCGAGCCCGTGGACGAAGGCGGCCCGGTCGAGGCGGATGAATACCGCTCGATCCACCAGCCCGCGCCCGAGTTCAACGACCAGTCCACCGAGTCCGAGATCCTCGTGACCGGCATCAAGGTGGTTGATCTGCTGGCCCCCTACGCGAAGGGCGGCAAGATCGGCCTCTTCGGCGGTGCCGGCGTGGGCAAGACGGTTCTGATCATGGAACTGATCAACAACATCGCCAAGGTGCACTCGGGCTATTCCGTGTTCGCCGGTGTGGGTGAGCGGACCCGCGAGGGCAACGACCTCTACCACGAGATGATCGAGTCGAACGTGATCAAGCCCGACAACCTGGCCGACAGCCAGGTGGCGCTGGTCTACGGCCAGATGAACGAACCGCCGGGCGCACGTGCGCGCGTCGCGCTGACCGGCCTGACGCTGGCCGAGCAGTTCCGCGATGCCTCGGGCACCGACGTTCTGTTCTTCGTCGACAACATCTTCCGCTTCACGCAGGCGGGCTCCGAGGTGTCGGCGCTTCTGGGTCGTATCCCCTCGGCCGTGGGCTACCAGCCGACGCTGGCCACCGACATGGGCCAGATGCAGGAACGCATCACCTCGACCAAGGCCGGCTCGATCACCTCGATCCAGGCCGTCTACGTTCCCGCGGACGACCTTACCGACCCGGCACCGGCCACGACCTTCGCCCACCTCGACGCCACGACCGTTCTGTCGCGCGCCATCTCCGAGCTGGGCATCTACCCGGCCGTGGACCCGCTGGACAGCACATCGCGCCTGATGGACCCGCAGATCGTGGGTGAAGAGCACTACCAGGTCGCCCGTGACGTGCAGGGTATCCTCCAGCGCTACAAGTCGCTGCAGGACATCATCGCCATCCTCGGGATGGACGAACTGTCGGAAGAGGACAAGCTGACCGTGGCCCGCGCCCGGAAGATCCAGCGCTTCCTTTCGCAGCCCTTCGACGTGGCCAAGGTCTTCACCGGTTCGGACGGCGTGCAGGTTCCGCTTGACGTCACGATCGCGTCCTTCAAGGCCGTGGTCGCGGGCGAATACGACCACCTCCCCGAGGCGGCCTTCTACATGGTCGGCGGCATCGAGGACGTGATCGCCAAGGCCGAACGCATGGCGGCCGAAGCCGCGTAACGCAATGGTGGGTTGCCCCCATCCTACGGCACAGCGCGCGTAGGGTCGGGGCAACCCACCACCCGCCAAAGGAGAGCCGCGAATGGCTGCGAAGATGCAATTCGATCTGGTCTCGCCCGAGCGGCGTCTTGCCTCGCTCGAGGTGGAGGCCGTGCAGATCCCCGGCACCGACGGGGACATGACGGCGATGGCGGATCACGCGCCGATGATCACCACGCTGCGCCCCGGTGTCCTGCGGGTCGACGGTGCGGGGTCGGGGGCCGAGACCGCCTATTTCGTGACCGGCGGCTTCGCCGATGTCGCGGGCCCCTCGGTCACGGTTCTGGCCGAGCGTGCCCTGCCGGTCAGCGAAGTGACCGCCGAGATCATGGACGGCTTCATTGCCGAGGCCCGTGCCGCCCATGACAAGGCCCGCGCCGCAAGCGACGCACCGGACACGGCGGCCGATGCCGCGGCGAAGCTTCTCGCCGACATGGAGGCCGCAAAGGGCCACATGCTGGGCTGAGCATCGCCTTTCGGACGTTGGATCGGCCCCTGCAGCACGCTGCGGGGGCCTTTTTCGTGGCCAAACCCGCGGTTTTGCCGCTATGTCTCCACGGAACCGGCCAAAACACCCGGTATAAGGTCGGACCGTGCAGGACGAACAAGACAGCGCATGAAACGCCTCAGTCATCATCTGATCGGAGCCGAGCAGGGCTCGTTGGTCCTGTTCAGCGATTTCGAGGACAATGGCCCGATGTGGACGGGCGAGGGCCCGCGCGAGGTGCGCCGCACCGTGCAGTTCTCCGAGGCGTTTCGCGCCGCCCCCATGGTGACGGTCGGGATCTCCATGTGGGACACCGGCGGCGACACGAACCAGCGCGCCGACCTGCGGGCCGAGGCGGTGACCGCCGAGCGGTTCGAGCTGGTTTTCCGCACATGGGGCGACAGCCGCGTCGCCCGCATCCGCGCGGACTGGATGGCCCTGGGAGAGCTCGCAGGCGGGGACGACTGGCAGCTGTATTGAGCTGCCCCAGCCCCGGCGGACCATGTCCGAGGGGCGGACAAGCACCACCGCGGGCCCGGCACCGGGGCGTTTGTCGCCGCCTGTTCGAGGCGACAGCACCGGGTCCGGCTGCGGCGCGACAGACCTCAGCCGCCGCTGTCGCCCGCCGCGAGTTCGGGGTTCCACAGGGCCAGCCCCAGCTGTCGCGCCGCGGCCAGCGACAGGATCTCGCTGTCCAGCCCCTGCGGGGCCTGGAAATCATGCACCGCGCGCAGGGTGCGCCGGTTCATCACCCCCGTCGCGGGACCGAGGTAAAGCCCCCGCACCGCAAGCGCGCGCTGCACCGAGGCGATGAACTCGGGGTCGCCCCGCTGCAGCTGGCAGGGGATCTCGAACCACAGCTCGCGCCGTTCCTCGACGATGCGCTGCTGGGTCTCGGTCACGAAGACCGCGGGCTCGCGCACGCTGCCGTCGCTGGCGACCTGCGGCGGCTGGAGCATCACCTGCTCGGTCACGGTCTCGATCACCGCGGGCGTGGATTCGTTGGCGTAGCAGGCGCTCGGGTCTGCATCCGGCGGCCCCGCCCCGCGGGTGACCTCGATCGCACCCTCGCTGACCCGCACCGGCACCACGAAGGCATTCCGCTCGGAGGCCGGCACGCAGGCCGACAGGGCCGCGAGACCGGCCAGAAGGATCATGAAACGCATGGACTGCCCGTCCTGCCTGTCTTGTTGTTCCGGGCAGGATACACGGGTTTCCCGCTTCGGGAAAGCGCGGGCTTGGTCAGGGCTGATCGGCCGCGCGCGTCGGTTCGTGCAGGCGGACAAGTTCGTCCAGCATCTCCGAGATGTCCTCGACCACTTCGGCGACCACATGGGTGACGCCCGACTGCCGCTGCACCCGCCCCGTCACCCGCAAAAGCCGCCCCGCGATCACCGCGCGGCGGAAGCGCTGGTAGATCTTCTGCCACACGACCACGTTGCAGACCCCGAACTCGTCCTCGAGCGTGACGAAGATCACCCCCTTGGCCGTGCCCGGCCGTTGCCGCACCAGCACAAGCCCCGCCACGGCCACCCGCGCCCCCTCGGGCGGCAGGTGCAGCAGGTGATGCGGCAGGCACGCGGGCGGGCGCGGCCATGCGGGGGGGTAAAGGGCGGGCTCCATGGTGAACGAATGTAGAACATAACGACATCCGCGCAAGCCCGGCAATTCGGGCTGGAAAGCGCGGGGCGCGCATATTACCTACAGCCGCACGCGCGCAGGCGGCCCAGGATCAGGAAAGGCAAGAGATGGCGAAGATCACCTATATCGAGCACAACGGAACCGAACATGTGGTCGAGGTGCCCAACGGTCTGACCGTGATGGAAGGCGCCCGCGACAACAACATCCCCGGCATCGAGGCCGATTGCGGCGGGGCCTGCGCCTGTTCCACCTGCCATGTCTATGTCCATCCCGACTGGGTCGCCAGGCTGCCCGGCATCGACCCGATGGAAGAGGACATGCTGGAATTCGCCTACCAGCCCGACGCGACGCGCTCGCGGCTGACCTGCCAGCTCAAGGTCTCGGACGCGCTCGACGGTCTCGTCGTGCAGATGCCCGAAAAGCAGATCTGATCCAACCGCCGATGGCGCCGCGCGATCCGTTGCGCACCTGTCCAGGGCTCGCCCGCGGCGCAGGTCTGGCGTCGGGCCTGTGGCTGGCGGGGGCCCTAACCGCGGCGGCCTGCCAGGCCCCGCCGTGGCAGGGCCCGGCGATGGACGGGTCGCTGACCCGCGTCGCCGCGCAGGACGGCCCCGTCGCCGCCTGGTTCGAAGACCCCACCACGCGCTACGCGCATGCCGTGCTGGGCGACGGCATCGAGGCCGGAACGCTGGCCGTGCAGACCGCCCCCGCGCCCGACTGCCGCGTCGCCCGGATCACCCTGCCACCGACCGAGGTCTTCGAGGATATCGCTCCCCGCCTCGCCGATCTCGACGGCGACGGCAGGGCCGAGGTCATCGCCGTCCACAGCCACCGGGACCGCGGCGCGCGGCTCGCCGTCTTTGCGGTCACACCTGACGGCAGCGCGCTCCAGCTTGCCGCGGCCACGCCGCATATCGGCCGCGCGCACCGCTGGCTCGCGCCCGTCGGCGCAGCCGATCTTGACGGGGACGGCGCGATCGAGATCGCCTATGTCGACCGCCCCCACCTCGCCCGCACCCTGCGCGTCTGGCGTTATCTGCCCGAGGGGACGGGGACGGGGCCGGGGCAGGGCAGGCTGACCGAGGTCGCGGCCCTCGAGGGGCTGACCAACCACCGCATCGGCGAGGCTTTCATCTCGGGCGGCCTGCGCGACTGCGGCGCGGGCCCCGAGATCATCACCGCCGACGCCACGTGGTCCCGCGTGATGGCCACCCGCCTCGAGGGCACCACCCTCACCACCCGCCCCCTCGGCCCGTGGAACGCCACCACCGCCGCCGCCGCGCTGGCTTGTCGCCACTGACCGCCCGTCGACCTTGACGCGCGCGCCCTGCCTTCATCTTTCCCAAAATACGCATGTCCCACGGTGCCGCCAGCCTTGCCGCCGGGGTTGACTTCACCGCCTGCCGACGCTCTATCGGCGCGACGCCAGACCCGAGCCGAGACACCCAGAAAAGGGACCGCCCATGCACGCCTTCCGCAGCCACACCTGCGCCGCCCTGACCGCCGCCCATACCGGCGAAACCGTCCGCCTGTCGGGCTGGGTCCATCGCCGGCGCGACCACGGCGGCGTGATCTTCATCGACCTGCGCGACCATTACGGCATCACGCAGGTGCTCTGCGATCCCGACAGCCCGGTCTTTTCGCAGGTGGAAAAGCTGCGCTCCGAATACTGCATCCGCATCGACGGCATCGTGAAGGCGCGCGCGCCCGAGCTGGTGAACCCCAAGCTGCCCACCGGCGAGATCGAGGTCTTCATCCGCGACATGGAGATCCTCGGCGGCGTTTCGGGCGACCTGCCGCTGCAGGTCTTCGGCGACCAGGACTACCCCGAGGAAACGCGCCTGAAATACCGCTACCTCGACCTGCGCCGCGAAGGGATGCAGGCGAACATGACGCTGCGCTCGGACGTGGTCGCCTCGATCCGCCGCCGGATGTGGGACATCGGCTTCCGCGAATACCAGACGCCGATCATCACCGCCTCTTCGCCCGAGGGCGCGCGCGACTTCCTTGTGCCGTCGCGGCTGCATCCCGGCAAGTTCTACGCCCTGCCGCAGGCGCCGCAGCAGTTCAAACAGCTCCTGATGGTGTCGGGCTTCGACCGCTATTTCCAGATCGCGCCCTGTTTCCGCGACGAGGACCCCCGCGCCGACCGCTCGCCCACCGATTTCTACCAGCTCGACCTCGAGATGTCCTTCGTCGAGCAGGAGGACGTCTTCGCCACGATCGAACCGGTGCTGAAGGGCCTGTTCGAGGAATTCGGCAAGGGGCGCAGCGTCGACAAGGTCTGGCCGCGCATCTCCTACCGCGAGGCGGCGCTGAAATACGGCACCGACAAGCCCGACCTGCGCAACCCGATCGAGATGCAGGTCGTGTCCGAGCATTTCGCGGGCTCGGGCTTTGCGATCTTCGCGCGCATCCTCGAGCAGGACGGCACCGAGGTCCGCGCGATCCCCGCGCCCGGCGGCGGCAGCCGCAAGTTCTGCGACCGGATGAACGCCTGGGCGCAGAAAGAGGGCCTGCCGGGGATGGGCTACATCTTCTGGCGTGACGGCGATGACGGGCTGGAGGCGGCGGGGCCGCTGGCCAAGAACATCGGCCCCGAGCGGACCGAGGCGATCCGCCAGCAGCTTGGCCTGAAGTCCGGCGATGCGGCCTTCTTCCTCGCCGGCAAGCCGGCCGAGTTCGAAGGCATCGCGGGCCGCGCCCGGACCGAGATCGGGCAGGCGCTGGACCTGATCGACGAGAGCCGCTTTGCCTTTGCGTGGATCGTCGACTTCCCGATGTACGAGAAGGACGCGGAGACGGGCCGCGTCGATTTCAGCCACAACCCCTTCTCGATGCCGCAGGGCGGGCTGGACGCGCTCTCGGGCGATCCGCTCGAGGTGCTGGGCTACCAGTATGACCTCGCCTGCAACGGTTACGAGCTGGTGTCGGGCGCGATCCGGAACCACAAGCCCGAGATCATGTTCAAGGCCTTCGAGCTTGCCGGTTATGGCGAGGACGAGGTGCGCAAGCGCTTCGGCGGCATGGTCAACGCCTTCCAGTATGGCGCACCGCCGCATGGCGGCTGCGCGGCGGGGATCGACCGGATCGTGATGATCCTTGCGGGCACATCGAACATCCGCGAGGTCATCCTGTTCCCGATGAACCAACGGGCCGAAGACCTGATGATGAGTGCGCCCTCCGAGCCGACGAGCGATCAGCTGATGGAACTGGGCCTGCGCGTCATTCCGCAGGATTGATCCACAGGTTATCCACAGCCTGTTCGATTTCTGACAGGATCAGGGGCCAAGCCGCGGGTTTGGCCCCTTTTCTTGTCCATATTTGAATGCATGGCCGTAGCCCCGCCCGTCACATCGCCACCGGCATTGCGCCCAGCCGTTGCGACAGGAACGCCCTGAGCCCCGACTTGTCGCCGGCGCTGAACGGCTCCGACATCCGTTCGGCGCGGTCGGCCAGCCCCTCGTCCCGCGCGCTGCGCGCAAGGCCCAGCAGGAAGCGGCGCAGGTAGCCCACCGGCGGCGCGTCGAGCGCCAGCAGGTCCATGGCGTGACCAAGATCCTCCCGGTAGGCGAGGATGTCGGGGGTCGGCGCCGTGGTCTCGGCCGCGTGGAGGGGCTTGGCCATCATCTCGGGCGGCATATGCGCGAGGATCGCGGCCTGGAACCAGGCCAGCGACGTGACGGGCTTGGGCAGGAAACCGTCCGCGCCCGCCGCCAGCATCTCCTCAGCCGCGACATCGGGCTCGGCCCCCGATGTGCCCAGGATGATCGGCACCCGCGGCTGCATCGCCGCCATGCGCGCGACCAGCCCCAGCCCGGACCCGTCCGGCAGGCCAAGGTCCACGATCGCCACCGAGGGGCGATAGACATCGAGATGCCGCTCGGCCGAGGCGACGCAATCGGCCCGCCGGATGCGCGCGCCCGAGCGCAGGCACAACAGGCGCAGCGCCTCCGAGGCGTAGCGGCTGTCTTCCACGACGAGGACGGTCAGCCCGAGCAGCGGCCGCTCGGGCGTCGGGCGCGGCTTGAAGTCGAGATCCGGAACCATGTCATCCATTGCGATAATCCCCCTTGGATGCGGACGAGTCGTGCGATCGACCCGAGTAAAGACCGGTCCGGTTGACAGGCGGTTAACACCGCCCCTGCGGCGCTTCATCTCTTGGCAGGCCTGCCCCTGCGGGCCATATCAGGCCCCGACCACAACAGGAGAAGCGCCCATGATCGGCCGTCTGAACCATGTCGCCATCGCCGTCCCCGACCTCGAGGCCGCCGCCGCGCAATACCGCGACACGCTGGGCGCGCATGTGAACCCGCCCCAGGACGAGCCCGACCACGGCGTCACCGTCGTTTTCATCGAATTGCCGAACACCAAGATCGAGCTGCTCTACCCGCTGGGCGAGAATTCCCCCATCCGCGGTTTTCTCGACAAGAACCCATCGGGCGGCATCCACCATGTCTGCTACGAGGTCGAGGATATCCTGGCCGCGCGCGACAGGCTCAAGGCCGCGGGCGCGCGCGTTCTGGGCGATGGAGAGCCCAAGATCGGCGCGCATGGCAAGCCGGTCCTCTTCCTGCACCCCAAGGATTTCACCGGCACGCTGGTGGAACTGGAGCAGGTCTGATGAACATCGTCACCGGCATCGTGCTTTACGCGCTCATCTGGTTCATGACGCTCTTCATCGTGCTGCAGGTCGGCGTGACCAGCCAGTCCGAGGCGGGCGCGCGGGTCCGCGGCACCCATGGCTCCGCGCCCGAAAACCCGCAGCTCAAGCGCCGTTTCCTTGTCACCACGGGCGTGGCCGCGGCGATCTGGGCAGTGATTGCCTGGATCATCATCGCGGGCGTGATCTCGATCGAGGATATCGACCTGTTCACCCGCTTCGGGCTGGGTGAGCCGCGCTGAGCATGTGGTAAAGGTGCGTGAACACCGCTGCGCCCAGCACGGGCACCAGCAGGTTCACCACCGGGATCGTCAGGGGCACGACCATCAGCACGCCCGCCGCGAACAACACCAGACGGTGCCGCCGCCGGAACGCCCGCGCGCCGGCGGCATCGGTGCGGCGCAGCGCGACCAGCTGGGCGTATTCCCTGCCGAGAAGTAGCCCGTTCACCGCCCAGAACAGCAAGGGCGCGATGGGCGCGAACAGCAGATAGGCCACCAAGGCCAGCAGGTTCACCCCGATCACCACGCCGAGAAACCGCACGCCATCCGCGATCCCCTCGGCCAGCCCGATGCTGCGCGCGGGCGGCAAGCGCGGATAGTGCCGGTCCTCGACCGCATCGGCCACCTGTTCGAGGAAGATGCCCATGAAGGCCGAGGCGACGGGCACCATCAGAAAGACCGACAGCACGAGGAACAGCGGCACCGCCGCCCAGCTCAGCGCTTCGTCGGCCCAGGCGATCTCGCCGATCCAGGGCAGGGTGAAGGCCTCGGGCAAAAGCCAGCCGATCAGCGTGACGAACCCCACGTAGACCGCGACCAGCAGGGCCAGCGTCAGCCCGACGCCCAGACCCACAACCCCCAGGAACCGCCGGTCCGACAGCTGCCCCAGGGCGCGGGAAAAGGCGGTCAGGATCACGTCTCGACCCAGCGGGTGATCGCGTCCAGATCGGGCCGCGGCCGCGCGGCGGGCGCGGCGGTGGGCGTTCCCAGATGCACGAAACCGGCCACGACCTCGGGCGGCTCGATCCCCAGGCCCGCGCGCAGAAACGCCGGGTCGCGGGCCATCCAGCCGGTCAGCCAATGGCCGGCAAAGCCCGCCGCCTGCGCCGCGTTCACAAGGCTCAGACAGGCCAGCGCGGCGGTCTGTTCCTGCTCGATCAGCGGGATGGCGCTGTCGGTGCGCGGGCTGAAGACGACGGCCACGGTCAGGCGTGCATCCTCGAAGGCGGCGGATTGCTTCACCAGCTTGTCGGGGTCGCGCCCCTGCGCGGTGCCGACTTCGCGGGTGACGGCGGCCAGCCGGTCGGACGCGGCGCAACGCAGCACCTCGAAGCGGAAGGGCACGAGCTTGCCATGGTCGGGCACGCGCGCGGCCGCGGTCAGCAGCCGCCGCAGCGTCGCGTCATCGGGGGGCGGGTCCGCGTGCAGGCGCACCGGAACCGAACGGCGGGTCAGAAGAAACTCGAGAAGGTCATGCGTGTCCATAGGGCTCATTTCTGCGCTCGGCGACCGGTAATCAAGCCCCCACCGGCGCCGCCGTGCCGGGCGCGCCGGAGAGGGGGGCAGGGCGCATGACGCCCCCGCGCCTCACTCTGCCTTTTTCGCGGCCGCCTTGGGCTTGGCTGCCGCCTTGGGCTTTGCCGCGGCCTTGGGCTTCGCCGCGGCCTTGGGCTTTGCGGCCGCCTTGGGCTTTGCCTTGGCCTTGCCGCCCTTCGTTGCCTTTTCGGCGATCAGCGCCACGGCCTGCTCCATCGTCAGCGCCTCCGGCTCCACGTCCTTGGGCAAGGTCGCGTTGACCTTGTCCCACTTCACGTAAGGCCCGTAGCGCCCCGACATCACGTTGACCGGCCCGCCATGCTCGGGATGCTCGCCCAGCTCCTTGAGTGGCGCGGCCGCGGCCCCGCGCCCGCCGCGGCCCGCGGCCTTGGCCGCCAGCAACTCGACCGCGCGGTTCATGCCCACGGTCCAGACCTCCTCGACATCGGGCAGGTTGGCATAAAGCGGCTTGGCCGCGTCCTTGGCCTTGTAGCTGACATAAGGGCCGAAGCGCCCGATCGCGGCCTCCACGGGCTGGCCGTCCTCGGGGTGGTCGCCAACGTGGCGCGGCAGGTTCAGAAGCTGCAGCGCCTTGCCGATGTCCATGTCATCCACCGACCAGCCCTTGGGCAGCGAGGCGCGCTTGGGCTTCTTCACCTCTTCGGTGACCTCGCCCAGCTGGACATAAGGGCCAAAGCGCCCGTCGCGCAGCGTGACCGGTTCCGAGGTGTCGGGATCCACGCCCAGCATCTTGCCATCCGGCCCGATCGCCGTGCCGTCATCGCCGTCCGGGTTGGGCGGGCCGAAGGGGCGGGTGTAGCGGCATTCGGGGTAGTTCGAACAGCCGATGAAGGCCCCGCCCGAGCGCGCCGTGCGCATCGACAGTCGCCCTTGCCCGCAGTTGGGGCAAAGCCGCGGGTCGGTGCCGTCGGGGGTGGGCGGGAACAGGTGCGGCTCCAGCACCTCGTTGATCTTCTCCAGCACATCGGTGATGCGCAGCTCGGAGGTTTCCGAGATCGCCGCCGAAAAATCGCGCCAGAACTTGTCCAGCACATCCTTGTAGGCACGCTCGCCCGCGCTGACCTCGTCGAGCTGGTTCTCCAGGTCGGCGGTGAAGTCATATTCCACGTAGCGGCGGAAATAGTTGACCAGGAAGGCCGTCACCAGCCGCCCCTTGTCCTCGGGGATCAGGCGGTTCTTGTCCTTGCGCACGTAGCCGCGCGCGACGATCGTGTCGAGGATGCTGGCATAGGTCGAGGGCCGCCCGATGCCCAGCTCCTCCATCCGCTTGACCAGCGTCGCCTCGGTGTAGCGGGGCGGCGGTTGGGTGAAATGCTGCTGGCCCAGAACCGCGCCATCGGCCGACAGAAGCGCCGCCTCGGATTTGCGCAGATCGCCCTTGGCGTCGGCCTCGACCACCGCGTCGGACTGGCCCGCGAGCTTCGCCCAATCCGCGCTCAAGGCTTGCGCGGCGGGCTTCAGCCGGTCGCCCTGCGTGATCTGCGGCAGGCGGTTGCCGTCCTCGTCCTCGACGTCGTCGCGGCCCTCCTCGTAGACCTTGAGGAACCCGTCGAACAGCACGACCTGCCCCGTCGCGCGCAGCTCGACCTGCCCGTCGGGCGCGCCGATGGTCACGGTGGTCCGCTCCATCCGGGCGGCCTCCATCTGGCTGGCGATGGTGCGCTTCCAGATCAGCTCGTAGAGCTTGCGCTGGTCATCTTCCGACAGGCGGATGTCGCCGGGGGCCTTGGCCATGTCGGTGGGCCGGATGCACTCATGCGCCTCCTGCGCGTTCTTGGCCTTGTTCTTGTACATCCGCGGGTCGGCGGGGACATACTCGGCCCCGTAGCGCGTCTTGATCGTGTCGCGCGCGGCATGGACGGCCTCGGGCGCCATGTCGATGCCGTCGGTCCGCATGTAGGTGATGTGCCCCGCTTCATAGAGGCGCTGCGCCGCGCTCATCGTCTGGCGCGCGCCCATGCCGAACTTGCGGCTCGCCTCCTGCTGGAGGGTGGAGGTCATGAAGGGCGGGGCGGGGTTGCGGCTGGCGGGCTTCGCCTCGACGCTGGTGACCGACAGGGCGCGCGAGGACACCGCCTGCACCGCCAGGCCCGCCTCCACGGCGGTCTTCAGGTCGTAGCGGTCGAGCTTCTTGCCGCGCAGATGCGTCAGCCGTGCCTCGAAGCTCTGGCCCCGCGGCGTCTCGAGCATCGCGCGCACCGACCAGTATTCGGTCGCGCGAAAGGCCTCGATCTCCATCTCGCGGTCGGTGATGATCCGCAGCGCCACCGATTGCACCCGCCCCGCCGATTTCGCACCCGGCAGCTTGCGCCACAGCACGGGCGACAGGTTGAACCCCACGAGGTAATCCAGCGCGCGGCGGGCGAGATAGGCCTCGACCAGTTCCATGTCGACCTGGCGGGGGTTCTTCATCGCCTCGGTGACGGCGGACTTGGTGATCGCGTTGAAGACCACGCGGCTGACGGCGGTGCCCGCCTTGATCGCCTTGCGCTTGGTCAGCGCCTCCTGCAGGTGCCAGCTGATCGCCTCGCCCTCGCGGTCGGGGTCGGTGGCGAGGATGAGCGTGTCGTCATCCTTCAGCGCGTCGGCGATGGCCTTGACGTGTTTCTTGCTGTCGGCGCCCACCTCCCACAGCATCTCGAACCCGTGCTCGGGGTCGACCGATCCATCCTTTGACGGCAGGTCGCGGACATGCCCGTAGGAGGCGAGAACCGTGTAATCGCTGCCGAGATACTTGTTGATTGTCTTGGCCTTGGCAGGCGATTCGACGACGACGACGGGCATGCGGATACGGTCCTCAAAGGGTAAGGGCCCGGGAGGGGGCCTAATGGCGGCGGAACATGTGGGCTGTGCCCCCGGCTTGTCAATGCGTCAGGGGGCGGGGCCACGCCCTCATTTTCAATGAGGATTTTTTCGCTTCGGGTCGGCTTCGGAATGTTGGGTGCGTGACGGCCCGTCAGCTGCGCGAGACGAAACCGCCCGCGCTGCGGGTGATGCGACCGGCCATCTCGAGCACCGCAAGGGCCTGTGCCACGGCGCGCGGCGGGCGGCCGAGATCGCGGATCAGCTGGTCCTCGGCCACGGGTTCCGGGCCGAGCAGCGCAAGGATCGCGCCTTCGTCCCCGCCCTCCGGCACCGGCCTGGCGGCCGCGGCAGCGG
>NZ_JASJOE010000026.1 GCF_030163755.1 Roseicyclus amphidinii | reverse complement strand
CGGCCTGCCGCTCGCGCGCGCGCTCAAGGGCCGCCTGACGCTGGCCGAGGCGCTGACCCGCGCCATGGCCGAGACGCCCGAGGCCGATCCCGCGGCCCTCCTGACCCTGTTCCTCACCGCGGGCGCGCTGACGCTCGACCCCTGACCCGACAAAGGAGCCGCCGCCATGCAGGCCCTCACCCATCTCCACGCCCGCGCCTTCGGCGCGCTCGACGCGACGCTCTCGCCCATCCTCCTGCCGACGCTGGCGCGGGCGCTCTTCGTGGCCTCGCTCTTCGGCTACTACTGGAATTCGGGCCTGACCAAGACGGGCGAGGGGCTCGCGGGGCTCGTCCGGCTCGACACCGGCGCCTATATCCAGATCCTGCCCCGCGTCTTCGACGCCGTGGGCTACGACCCCTCGGCCCTCGGGCCCGTCGCCCGCGCGGTGGTCCTCCTCGGCACATGGGCCGAGTTCGCCCTGCCCCTCCTGCTGCTCGCAGGTCTCTTCACCCGGCTGGCCGCGCTCGGCATGATCGGCTTCGTCGCCGTGCAGACCTGGGTCGACGTCATGGGCCACGGCGCGGCGCTCGGCGCATGGTTCGACCGCCACGCCGACGGGCTGATCGACGAGCGCGGCTTCTGGGTCTTCCCGCTGATCCTGCTGGTCCTGAAGGGCGCAGGCCCGCTTTCGCTCGACGCGCTCCTGAGCCGCCGTCAGAGCCCCAGCGCCCCCTTCACCCCGGCGTCCCAGCCCAGGTGAAGCGCACCGCCCACGGCGATCACCGGGCGCTTCATCAGCGCCGGGTGATCGGCCAGCACCACCTCGGGCGCGCGCGCCCGCTCCGCCTCGGACAAGCCGCGCCATGTGGTCGAACGCCGGTTCACCAGCGCGTCGCCGAACGCGCCCAGAAACCGCGCCAGCTGCGCCTCCGACAGCGGCTCGGCCCGCACGTCGACCAGCGCCACGTCATGCCCCGCCGCCGCCAGCGCCTTCACCGCCGCCCGGCAGGTGTCACAGGCCTTCAGCCCGTAGACGGTCACACCGCCCGCTTTTTCATCCATCCGCCCAGCACCTCCACAACCGCCGCGCGAAAACAGGCCCACCAAGAGGCCGCGCGCACTCCGCCCTTGTTTTTCGAACGATCCGCGCCATCCTTCTCCACGTGACGCCAGGTTTCAACCCGTGAACCGCCCCCTCGAGAAGGCTGCAGATTGGTCACCCTGGGACCGAGCCACATGCAAGACCCCGCGACACCCGCGGGACGTAACCGACGTGAGAGGGAAAGACCGATGCCCACCGGCACCGTGAAATGGTTCAATACGACTAAAGGCTATGGCTTCATTGCCCCCGATGACGGCGGCAAGGACGTGTTCGTGCATATCTCCGCCGTGGAGCGCGCAGGCATGACCGGCCTGCCCGACAACATGAAGGTGAGTTACGAGTTGCGCGAAGGACGCGACGGGCGCGCCTCCGCCGTCGACCTGCAAAAGGCCGACTGAGCCACACCGACATCGCCGCATGTCGCCAAGGGGTGCCCGCGCCGCGGGTGCCCCACGGAGCAGGGCTGCGCCCCGGCCCCCCTCACCCCAGGATCGCCCGCGTCACCACCACGCCGCCCCAGGCGCTCAGCGCCGTGACGGCGACGCCCCAGGGCAGGTCCACCACGACCATCCGCACGTGCCAGTCGCGCATCACCGCCCAGCTGGTGAACTCGTAGGTGCCATAGGCCACCAGCCCGAGGATCGCCCCGTTCAGCGCCGCCTGCCCCGGCGCGCCATCGCGCAGCGCGGGCCACGAGGCGAACCACAGCACGCCGCCCATGTAGGTCAGGTAGAACAGCACCGCCGGCAGCAGCCGGAACCCGCCCTCGTAGAGCGTCTCGCCCAGGTGACGGGCAAAGACCGGCTGGATCACCGACCGCAACATGACCGCATCGGCGACGAGGAAGATCACCGAGGTGGCGAGGAACAGCACGAGCAGCGACATGGGGCAGCATCCTTGGGGGCCTTCGGGCCCCACAACCTAGCGGACGCGCGCCGCTTGCACAGCCCCCCGTGGCGCAAACCGGAAAGGGGGCGCGCGGCGACCGAAAACACCCCCGCCACCTTGCCGCGCCGCCACCGGGCGGGCATTCTACCCCCGTGGCGGGGCATCCCCCGCCCGGCTTCACCAACGCCGCCGGGGGGACAAGGACCGACCATGCAGATCTCCATGATCATCCCCGTCTACAACGGGGCGGGAAAGATCGCGCGCACCATCGACAGCGCGCTGGAGCAGGCCTCGGTCCTGTCGGGGCAGGACAGCGTCACGATCCATGTCGTCGACGGCGCCTCCACCGACGCCACGCTGGCCGAGGTGCAGGCCTTCGCCGATCCGCGCATCCGGGTCACCTCCGAACCCGATGGCGGCATGTATGACGCGCTGGCCAAGGGGCTGGCCGCGGCGGGGGGCGACATCACCTGCTACCTGCCCGCCGGCGAGACCTTCGAGCCGCAGGCCTTCGCCATCGTCTCCGAGGTGTTCGCCACCTTCCCCGCGGTCCACTGGCTGACCGGGCGCAGCGTCACCCGCAACGCGCGGGGACAGATCGTCGACTCGCTCCTGCCGCACCCCTATCACCGCCGCTTCATCGACTGCGGCATGCATGGCACGCGGCTGGCCGTGATCCAGCAGGAAAGCACCTTCTGGCGCAGCGCGCTGAACGGGCTGGTCGATCTCGACCGCCTGCGCGGCTGCAAGCTGGCGGGCGATTACCTGCTGTGGAAAAGCTTCTGCGCGCGGCACCCGCTGCACGTGGTGAACGCCCAGCTCGCCTCCTTCACCATCGAGCCCGGCCAGCTGTCGCGGCAGGAGCCGGGGGCCTACCGCCGCGAGCTGCGCAGCCTGCGCCGCCGCCCCGCCGCGTGGGAACGCGCCGCGGCGCTGCTCCTGCGCCAATACGTCAAGCGCACCCGCCCCGGCCGCACCGCCCGCCGCCTCCTGAGCTACGACCACGACCGCGCCGCCTGGCACCTCCCCCGCCCGTGAGCCGCGCGGATCGGCGTGCCGGGCAACCGGGTGTCGATGATCGCCGCGGGCAAAGGCGAGGTGACGGGCGACACCGCGCCAAGGCTGGCGGCGGCCTTCGGCACCACGCCGGAATTCTGGATGAACCTGCAGACGGGCTACGAGCTGGCGGTGGCGCGGGCGGCGCTGGACGAGGCGGAGTTGGCGGGGATGCGGGTGGGGTAGGGTATCCGTAGGGTGGGCATTCAGCCCACCATGGTGGGGTGGAACGCTAGCCTATAGTTGCTTTATTTAGCGCAACCGGGCATCATCGACGTTGGAGACGGTAAAAATATTCAGTTAACAGTAATCCTGTGGCGGAGAAGTAACATGAGGTTTTTTGGAATTGTAATAACTGCGCTTGCAATCGCGACGTCACCAGTCTCAGCACAGGATATTGATTTGACTGATCTGACACGCTACGAAATCATTGCCGAAGGTGAGGAAGCCCGCACTCTTTCAGATGTAGAAGCTTTGGAAGACGCCTATCAACAACTCATCAATGCAGGTGATTGCGACGCTGCTATTCCTGCGATTATCGAGTTCTATGAAGCCGCCAATATTGCCTCCAATCTCATTCGCCGAGGAAATGAACCCTACTACGACGCACGACGAGAGGATCAGGAGAGTGTTGCGCGCAACCGCACACTTCTAGACGAGCTAATCTCGGCCGAACGTGTGTTCAATACTCTTTTGGAACAACGGAATCGAGCATGGGTCGAGGAAGCGAAGTGTCTTCTGGAAACCGGCGAACGCGGCGCCGCCGTAACACGACTTTACCGTGCCTTGGATTACATTAGCACCGACGAACGGGAGCTATGGGAAGAAGCTCGCCGTTTGCTTTGGGCAGAGGTTGGGTTTCAGCCCTAATAACGATCAGGCGTGTAGGTGTGTTCTTCGCCAAGGGAACTTTGCAACACACGTTTCATGTTTGAGATATTCGGCTAGACAATCATCTGTCTCTTTTACGGTATCGGATATTCTGATGCGAAACTGATCGAGTTTCACGCGTGTAACGTAGGTGGCATCAGCGCCACGATGCGCGATTTCTCCACGTGTGGATACGAACTCGTTGATAATGGCAGCCCCATGCTGCCAGCAGGCTGATAAATCTTTTTTGCCAATCCATGACTGAAACAACTCATCAATCGCCCCTGACTTCGGAGTGTTGAAGCGCTCCAACTTAAGACGAAGTCCGTCAAGAAACACTATCTTCCAGCCTTCCCCTCCAAGCTTCAAAGGACCCAACTCATTTATGTCGTCACGTACAATCCCAGCAATTCTTTTTTGTGATGCTTTTGGGAGATCATCTGGGGAGTGGGCGCACCGGATCAGATGACCAGCACATTCTAGCAAGACCTCTTCGAGGTATAACTCCCAAGCGGCACACAAAAGCATTACTCCACCCTTAGTGATATGGCCAAGCTTTCGTCGACCTTGCCCGGTTGGATTGAGTTGCGAATGCGCTTCCAACATAGCTTTGACGTCGGGAAGCATCTTCTCCTTAAACTTTTTTCTTGAAACAGACGGCATGAACTACTCCAAGACCACTCACCCAAACACCTCCACAAACTCCCGCCACTCGCCCTTGCTCATCCCCGAGGTCTCCTGCGTCACCGCCTCCCCCGCGAGCCGGCGCTTCAGCACCTCGACCCCCTTCCCGGACAACGACACCCCCCCCATCCGGTAATCCTCGAAGGCCGCATAGGCCGCCGGCACCCAGTCCGCGACCAGCCGGCACATCAGCTCCGCATAGACCCGGATCTCGTATTGCGCATGGGCATCCGCCCGCAGCCGCAGGAAGTGGAACAGGTTGTGCAGATCCGTCTTCCAGTACCATTGCGTGTAGACATTCGCGGGCAGGTTCATCCGCGCCAGCTCCCGCGCCAGCCCCTGCTGGCCGTCTTGGCTCAGCATCTCCTCGTAATGGTCATAGGCGCGCATCGCGTCCGATTTCAGGATCTCCAGCACCCGCGCCGCCTCCGCCCCCTCCAGCACCGCGCCGCGGCCCTGGTTGTTGACGGTCGACTGCGCCGCCAAGGCCCCCGGCTCGGGGATGTAGAACTCCCGATCCAGGATCGAGTAGCGCGCCGAATACTCGTTCACGTTGGCCGTCCGGTGCCGGATCCACTGCCGCGCGACGAAGACGGGCAGCTTGACGTGGAACTTGACCTCGCACATCTCGAAGGGCGTCGAATGCCAGTGCCGCATGAGATACCGGATCAGCCCGGCGTCATCGCGCGCCTTCTTGGTCCCCGCCCCGTAGGACACCCGCGCCGCCTGCACGATGGCGGCGTCGTCGCCCATGTAGTCGATCACCCGGACAAAGCCGTGATCCAGCACGGGATGGGCGGTATACAGATGCGCCTCCATCCCCTCGGATACGGCGCGCAGCGTCTGGCGCGGCGTCGCGCGGGCGTCTTCGATCTCGGCCTGGGCCTCGGGGCTGAGCGGCATGGGCCTCTCCTTTTCAACATCATCTACAGGGCGCGTCCCCCATATCTTGCATCACGCGCCCCCCGTGCCGCAAGATAAAGGGGGTCGAACCGCGCGCAGTTACCCACAGGAAATTTACGCGCGCCGGGGCTGCGCCGCCCGCCGCGCCGCGTTACTCTGGCGAGAGCATCACGACGGAAGGGAGACCGAAGATGAGCATCCGCTACCTGCACACCATGGTGAGGGTGAAGGACCTCGCGGCCTCCATGGCCTTCTACCAGCTTCTCGGCCTGCACGAGACGCGCCGCCACGAAAGCGAACAGGGCCGCTTCACCCTGATCTTCATGGCCCCGCCCGGACAACCCGACTGCCCGGTGGAACTGACCTACAACTGGGACGGCGACGAGGGGCTGCCGTCGGACAGCCGCCATTTCGGCCATCTCGCCTACGAGGTCGACAACATCTACGAAACCTGCGCCCACCTGCAGGAGAACGGCGTCACCATCAACCGCCCGCCCCGCGACGGGCGCATGGCCTTCGTCCGCTCGCCCGACAACATCTCCGTCGAACTGCTCCAGAAGGGCGAGGCGCTGGCCCCCGCCGAACCCTGGGCCTCGATGGAGAACACCGGGCATTGGTGAGGGCCGCCGCCCTCGCCCTGGCGCTTGCCTGCGCGGCGACACCCGCCGCCGCGCAGGACCAGTGCCGCCTCGCGCTGATGCTGGCGGTCGATGTCTCGGCCTCCGTCGACGCCGCGGAATACCGCCAGCAGCTCGACGGCATCGCCGCCGCGCTGATCGCCCCCGAGGTGGTGAGCGGCTTCCTCGACGGCCCTGGCCCGGTGGCGCTGTCGATCTTCGAATGGTCGGGCCGCTTCCAGCAGGACATGCTCGTCGACTGGACCCTCGTCACCTCGGAAGAGACCCTGACCACCATCGCCGAACGCGTCGCGCGCCGGACCCGCCAGCACGAGGATTTCCCGACCGCGCTCGGCTACGCGCTCGGCTTCGCCGCCGACCGCTTCGCCTCGGCCCCCCCCTGCCTGTTCCAGACGCTCGACGTCTCGGGCGACGGGCAGAACAACGACGGCTTCCCGCCCGGCGCGGCCTATGAACACTTCCCCTTCGAGGGCATCACGGTGAACGGGCTCGCCATCGGCGGCGCCTCGCGCGGAATCGAGGCCTATTTCCTCGAAGAGGTCATCCGCGGCCCCGGCGCCTTCGTCGAGGTCGCCGCCAGTCACGCCGAGTTCGCCGAGGCCATGCGCCGCAAGCTCGAACGCGAGTTGCGCGTGATGATCCTCGGCGGCCTGGCCCTCCCCACCGGCCAGTTGCCCCGATAGGGCGCATCGCGCGCCGTCGCAGTCACGCGACCCTCGCAAAGGCACCGATGTCGCTGGATCGCGGCGTGCAGACCCGGCACCCACCCCCGCTTTCCACGTCCACTTTTCACCCCCGCTTTCCCTGTCCGCCTTTCACCTCCGCGCACCACGCTCCCCCGGCATCAAGGCCGAGGCGCCTTCCATGACCGCACCGGTTCGGCGCGCCCGCACCCCGACCGCCCGGACCCAAGGCGCACCCGGCCCCCGCACCCCCTCATCAAGGTCACCGCGCGCCCGCCGCCCCACCCAACGCGATCCGCCACGCGCCCCAGGTCCCACCTGCCCCCGCAACCTCCCGTTAAGGTTAACGCGCGCCCGCCCCCACCTTCTCCGTTTTCCAAATATCCCCGCCCATCGCCCGACAGGCGGCTTTGCCGCCGAAAGGGGAGGCTCCCGCACTCTACACCGGCGCGACGCAGGCAAGACCGGGCGCCACACGCCCCGAACGCGCCCACCTTCTCCGTTTTACGAAAAGATCGCCGCCCAGCGCCCGACAAGCAGCATCACCGCCGCGCAGGATGGCCCCCGCCCGACCTGCCCCCGCAACCTCCCGTTAAGGTTAACGCGCGCCCGCCCCCCACCTTCTCCGTTTTCCAAATATCCCCGCCGGAGGCTCCCGCACTCTCCACCGGCGCGACGCAGGCAAGACCGGGCACCACACGCCCCCACGCGCGCGCCCGTAAAACGACCAACGCACCCGGACCGATCCCGTCAAGCGGGCGCGCGCCCTCCGGCGCGGATCGCCCGTGCTAGACCGGCAGCACCGCGAGCCCCACGCGCCGCCCCTCGGACAGGAGCACGTTATAGGTGCGGCAGGCCGCCGGGCTCGCCGCCACTTCGACGCCGAGGCCCGCGGCTTCCAACGCGGCCCGCAGGCCGCGGGGAACATGCGCGATCTCGGCCCCCGTCCCCACCAGCAGAACGTCGATCTCCCCCGCCGCCGCCGTCAGCCGCGCGGCATCCTCGTAACCGCCCCAGGAAAACACCCCCGAGGGCAGCACCGCGACCGCCCCCTCCATCACCTGCCCGCCGACCCGGAAGAACCCCGGCCCGTAGCCGTCCACCGGGCGGCTGTCGTCGAATGTCACCTCGTTCATGCGCATGGGAAAGCGCCTCCGTCCTTCAGCTCCAGACCGGCAGCCCCGCCAGCGCCGAGGCCGCGATGATCGCATGGGCCGTGCGGGCATAGACCGCCTCGGCCGCGGGGTCGAACAGCGCCTGCCCGACCCGGTTGCCCACAGCATAGGGCAGGACCAGCAAAAGGCCCAGCCACAGCGCCGCGGGCGGCAACAGGCCCTGCAGCCACAGCTGCGGCAGCAGCAAAAGCGACGACAGCGTCAGGAAGACCAGCGTGTTGGCCCGCGTCACCGCCGCCGCCGCCCCCGCGCCAAGGTTGAACAGGATCACCACCGGCCCGGTCAGCCCGGTCGCGCCGCCCACCAGGCCCGTGGCCAGCCCCACGCCCAGCCGCGCCCCCGCCCGCGGTGCGCTGCGCATCCGCCAGCCCGCCAGGAGTGCCGCCAGCGTCACCAGCACCACGCCCGACACGGTCCAGCGGATCGCCGCCTCCTCCCATGTCCGAAGCGCCCAGATCCCCGCGGGAAAACCCAGCATCGCCGCCAGCAACAGCTGGCCCAGCGCCGGTTTCTCGACCACGGGCCACGCCCGCGGCACCACCGTTGCCAGCGACACCAGCGCCGAGAGCGAGAACGCCCCGATCGCGATCTCCGGCGGCACGACGGCCACCGCGACGGGCAGGAACACCAGCGCCGCCCCGAACCCCGCGAACCCGTAGACCGTGCCCGCGACGAAGACCGCCCCGAGCAGCCAGAAAAGCCCCGGCAGCGCAAGCGCCGCCAGCAGCCCGTCAGGCATCGATGTTGGAGAACTGCGTCCCGGACTTCGCGTCGGGCTTGGACCAGTCCCGCTTCACGCCGATCATCAGAACGATGTTCTTGGCCACGAAGATCGAGGAATAGGTCCCCACGATCACGCCCCAGAAGATGGCGAAGACGAAGCCGCGGATCACGTCGCCCCCCAGCACCAGCAGCGCCAGCAGCGCCAGCAGCGTGGTGCCGGAGGTCATCAGCGTGCGCGACAGCGTCTCGTTCGCCGACAGGTTCATCACCTCGCGCAGGTCGCGGCTCTTGAACTTGATCAGGTTCTCGCGCAGCCGGTCGAAGATCACCACCGTGTCGTTGATCGAATAGCCCACGATGGTCAGCAGCGCCGCGATGGTCGCCAGGTCGAAGCGGATCTGCAACAGGCTGAACAGACCGATGGTCAGCACGATGTCATGCACCAGCGCCGCCACCGCGCCCACCGAGAACTGCCATTCGAAGCGCAGCCAGATATAGACCAGGATCGCGCCGAGCGAGGCCAGAACCGCGATCATCGCGGTCTGGATCAGCTCGCCCGAGACCTTGGGCCCGACCGATTCCACGCTCGGGAAGGTCATCGCCGGATAGACCCCGCGCAGCGCCTCCTGCACCGCGGCGACGGTCTCGGGGCTGACGCTCTCCTCCCCCTCCTGCGCCTGGATGCGGATCATCGCCACGTTCTGCTCGGGGCCGAAGGTCGGATCGAAGACCTCGGTGATCGACACGTCACCCAGGTTCAGCGCCTCCAGCGCGGCGCGGTAGTCGCCCACGTCCACGGGCTGCGAGCTTTCGGTGCGGATCGTGGTGCCGCCCAGGAAGTCGATGCCGAAATTCAGCCCCATGGCGAACCAGATGCCCAGCGACAGCACCATCGCCACCACCGAGGCCCCGAAGGTCAGACGGGCATGTTTGAAGAAATCGATGTTGGTGTCTTGCGGAACAAGGCGCAGGCGCATCGGATCAGACCTCGATGGATTTCGGGCGACGCCGGTCGAACCAGGTCACGATGAACAGGCGCGTCACGTAGATCGCGGTGAAGACCGAGGTGACGATCCCGATCCCCAGCGTGACCGAGAAGCCGCGCACCGGGCCCGAGCCCAGCACGAACAGGATCACCGCGATGATGAAGGTCGTCAGGTTCGCGTCCACGATGGCGCTCAGGGCGCGGCTATAGCCCAGCTCGATCGCGCGGGCCGGTCCCTTGGCGGTCTTCAGCTCCTCGCGGATGCGCTCGAAGACCAGCACGTTGGCGTCCACCGCCATGCCGATGGTCAGGACGATCCCCGCGATCCCCGGCAGGGTCAGCGTGGCCCCGATCAGGCTCAAGACGCCAAAGATCAGCCCCACGTTCAGGATCAGCGCCAGCGAGGCGAACACCCCGAACAACCCGTAGCTCAGCACCATGAAGACCAGCACCGCGGCAAAGGCCACCAGCGCCGCGATCTCGCCCGCCGCGATGCTGTCCGCGCCCAGCTCCGGCCCGATGGTCCGCTCCTCGAGGAACACCATCTCGGCCGGAAGCGCGCCCGCGCGCAACAGCACGGCCAGCTCCGTCGAGGTCTCGACGTTGAAGTTGCCCGTGATCTGCCCCGAGCCGCCCGTGATCGCCTGCCGGATCACCGGCGCGCTGATCACCTCCTCGTCCAGCACGATGGCGAAAGGCGCGCCCACGTTGGCGGCCGTGTAATTGCCAAAGGCCCGCGCCCCCGCCGGGTTGAACCGGAAGGTGACGCTCGGCTGCCCGGTCTGCTGGTCGAAGGCCGGCTGGCTGTCGACAAGGTCATCCCCCGTCACCACCGGCGTCTGTTCCAGCACGTAGAACACGCCCTCCTCGTCCATCGAGGGCAACAGGATCTGCCGGCTCTCGACCGTCGCATCCGCATCGACCGCGCGCCGCACGACCGGGTGAAAGGTCAGCCGCGCCGTCGTCCCGATCAGGTCCTTCAACTCCTGCGCCGAGCCGATGCCGGGCACCTGGATCAGGATGCGGTCGCGCCCCTGGCGCTGGATGGTGGGTTCCCGCGTGCCCGCCTCGTCGACGCGGCGGCGCACGATCTCGACCGATTGCTGCATCGTGCGGGTGTCGGTCGCCTCGCGCTCGGCCTCCGAAAGGGTCACGATGATCAGGTCGTTCTCCCCCCGCACGTCCAGCGTGGGCGAGCCCACCCCGGTCAGGCTCACCACCGGCGTCGCCAGCTCCCGCACGGCGGCCACGGCGGCGGCGATCCCCTCGGGGCGGCTGATGCGCACCTGCAACTCGCCCGCGGGCGCATCCTGCCGCCGGATCGTGCCGACCTCGTCGCGCACCTCGCGCAGCGCGTCCCGCACCTCGGGCCAGAGCGCGTCCATCCGCGCCTCGTAGACATCGGCGACCTGCACCTCGGCCAGCAGATGCGCACCCCCCCGCAGGTCGAGGCCCAGGTTCACCAGCGTCGACGGCAGGAACTCGGGCCACAGCCCCCGCTCCGCCTCCAGCGCGTCATTGGTCGCGCCGGTGCCCTCGATCTCCGCCACGGCGTCGTTGTGCCGCTCCACCCGGTCGTAGAACAGGTTGGGCATGGCGAAGCTCAACCCCGCCAGCAGCACGAGGATGATCATCAACCGGTTCCACAGGGGGATCTGAAGCATCGGGGGCCCTTTCGGACGGGAGGGTCAGTCGGGCACGAAGGCTCAGTCGTTGGCGGCGGCGGGCTCGGTCTTGGAGCGGACCTGCGCGATGGTCGGGCGCAGCACGCGCACCTTCATGCCGGTCGCCAGCTCCACCTCGACCTCGGTGTCGTCCTTCACCTTGGTGATCTTGCCGATGAGGCCACCCGCGGTGACGATCTCGTCGCCCCGGCGCAGCGCGCCGATCATGGCCTGGTGTTCCTTCACCTTCTTCTGCTGCGGACGGATCAGCAGGAAATACATGATCACGAAGATCAGGATCAGCGGGATGAACTGGGCAAAGGCTTCCATGGTCTGAGCGGTCCTTGTTGCGGCATCACGGGCAAGGGGCGGTCTGCCCCCGGTCAAAAGTCGGCGCACCCTAATTCCGGGGTCCGGGGAAGGCAAGGCGCGCCCCCCGTCGCGCATCCCGGTCACATGGGCGCAGGCAAAGGCGGCGGCAAGCCCCGCCCGCTGTCACATGCCGTAGGCCGGGCTTCAGCCCGGCTCCGGCTGCCGGGCTGAAGCCCGGCCTACACCTGCCACCCCCCGAAGGGTGGGCCATCCGGCCCACCCTCGCCCCTTTGCCCAAGGGCCGGAACCTGCTTTGATGGAGGGTGTAAAGAGGGACCGGGTAAAGGGTGCGACCGTGACGAAAGACAACCGACCGCCAACCCTGCGCGACTGGCTCGGCTTCACCGCGCCCCTCGACTTCACCAAGGCGCGCACGCTCGGCGGTGTCCTCGGCGCGATCCTCACACTCATCGCCCTCACCTTCGCCGCTCTCTTCTTCCTGTCGCTCGCCGCCGCCGGTTCCCTCGTCTTAAACGTCCTCACCTCCGAACCCGACACCGCCTCCCTCGGCCTCGGCGCACTACTCGTGGCACTTCTCGGCGCACCCTTCCTGATCTGGCGCACGGTGGTGGCGCAGAGGACGCTCGATGAAACGAAGCGCCAAACCGACCTGCAGGCCGAAGCCCATTTCAACGACAAGATCAACGCCGCCGCGACGGACCTCGCGGCGCGGCGGCAGGTGACGCGGGTGGTGAAGGACGAGGGCGGCAAGGAAACAGTCCTCACCGAATGGCAAGACGACCTCGTCACTCGTGCGGCTGCAATCGACCGGCTGGAAGGGTTGGCGCTGGAGGCGTTGGAGCGCGGGGACTACGCACCAGCCCAACGTATCGCCCGGATGCTGTCGATCTATGTTCAGGAGTTGAGCCGGGAGCATCCGCCGAAACCCGCCCCCAAGTTTGATAGCGCCAAGCAAATCCGTGAATGGGCTTCAACGCTGCGCCCCGTCGCCCGACCTGATATGGAACGTGCCGCACAAAGCTTAGGTAGGATTAATCCTAGGGATGAAACTGTGAGAGCGGTATTCGACCCAACCAATATTGACCTTCGAGACTGTAACCTGCAGGGCTTTGACCTCGATGGATCGAACTACCGGGGTTCACGCATGAAACGGGCCGACCTCTGCGGTGCGTTTCTAGAGGAAACACAAATTCAGCGGGCCGATTTTTGCGATTCACGCCTAATGGGAGCCTATCTAGCGCGGGCAGAAATGGAGGGGGCAGACTTCCAAAGAGCAGAGTTACAAGGGACAGTTCTAGTTGACGCCCAGATGCAAGAGACAGTTTTTTTCAATTCCAAGTTGCAACAAGCAGACCTAAGGAGGGCAGTGTTGCACGGTGCGAGTCTGATCGGAGCCGAGTTGGAACGCGCAAACCTTTACGGATCCAAGATGCAGGGGGCGCATCTAATCGGCGCACAGATGCAAGGAGTAGATCTTGGCCAAGTTGAGATGTCGGAGAACACCATTACGAACGCTGCTAACCTTCAGGGAGCTGCAATCGCACTTGTTGACAATATAACAATATCTCAACTGCGCTCGCATTGGCCTAGAATGATCGCCTTTCTCGAAAGCCTGCCCGAGGGTGCACCTGAACATTGGATGCAGTTGACTGTAGAGGACTTTAGTTTCGCCGCGTTCAATCGAGACTGGCGCGCCTGGGCCGCCACCCTCGACCCGCCTGTCACCATCGCCCCCGACAATTACCGCGACTGACGTCACTCCACCGCCGTAGGTCGGGCTTCAGCCCGGCACCCAATACCGGGCTGAAGCCCGGCCTACACCGGCCCCACACCCCCAACCCCACCGCACACAAAACCCACTCCCCACCCCAAACCGTGCGCCAATCGCGTATGCACGCGGTGTGCACGCCCTGTGCACGGGGTGTGACGCGGCGCAACCCGCCCCTTCCCCCCTGCGCCGCCCTCTGGCATACCCCGGCCCGAGACAGCCAGACGAGGCCCCCGATGCACGACATCCGCGCCATCCGCGAGACCCCCGACGCCTTCGACGCAGCCCTTGCCCGCCGGGGGCTCGACCCCCTGTCGCCTGCCATCCTCGCCCTCGACGAGGCCCGCCGCGCCTGCATCTCGCGGGCCGAGGCGGCGCTGGCCGAGCGCAACGCCGCCTCCAAGGACGTGGGCGCCGCCAAGGCCCGCGGGGACGAGGCCGAGTTCGAGCGCCTGCGCGCCCTTGTCTCTGAAAAGAAAGAAGAAATCGCCCGCCTCGAGGACGAGGCCAAGGAGAAGGACGCCGCCCTCCGCGACCTGCTCGCGGGCATCCCGAACCTGCCCCACGCCGACATCCCCGACGGCGCGGACGAGGCCGACAACGTCGAGATCAACCGCTGGGGCACGCCCCGCAGCTTCGACTTCACGCCGAAGGAACACTTTGACATCGCTGGCGTTTCCCGCGACCTCGATTTCGGGACGGCGGCGAAACTGTCGGGGTCGCGCTTCGTCGTGATGCAGGGCGCGGTGGCCCGACTGCACCGGGCGCTGGCGCAATTCATGCTGGATATTCATACACTTGAGAACGGTCTGACCGAGGTGAACGGCCCCGTCCTCGTCCGCGATGAGACCATGTTCGGCACCGGCCAGCTTCCCAAGTTCGGCGAGGACAGCTACCAGACGACCAACGGCTGGTGGCTCATCCCCACCTCCGAGGTCACGCTGACCAACATCGTCGCAGGCGAGATCCTCGACGAGGCCGAGCTTCCCCGCCGCTTCACCGCCCATTCCCTGTGCTTCCGCAGCGAAGCTGGCAGCGCCGGACGCGACACCGCGGGCATGCTGAGACAGCACCAGTTCGAGAAGGTCGAGATGGTCTCGATCACCCATCCCGACCACTCGGACGACGAACAGAAGCGCATGTTGCGCTGCGCCGAGGGCATCCTTGAACGCCTTGGAATTCCTTACAGAACCGTCGTTCTCTGCACCGGCGACATGGGCTTCGGCGCGCGGCGGACCTATGACATCGAAGCCTGGCTGCCGGGGCAGGACACCTACCGCGAGATCAGCTCGGTCTCGACCTGCGGCGACTTCCAGGCGCGGCGGATGAACGCCCGTTTCCGCCCCGCCGGCGGCGGCAAGCCCGAGTTCCTGCACACGCTGAACGGCTCGGGCCTTGCCGTGGGCCGCTGCCTGATCGCGGTCTTGGAGAACGGGCAGCAGGAAGACGGCTCGGTCCTTCTCCCGCAGGTGCTGCATCCCTACATGGGGGGCAAGACGCGCATCACGCCCGAGGGACATCTTGACTGATCTCGAACAGCCCGACGACCCCAGGGACACCGCCAAGCTCAAGGCGGTGCTGCTGGTCGTGGCCACCGTCGCCTTCGTGGTCACGCCCCTGATCACGCAGCCCTTCACCGGCTTCGATCCCGCGCAACTGCCTGTTCCCGTTGACGATCCGCCGATCCAGCCCGAGGGATACGCCTTCTCGATCTGGGGTGTGATCTACCTGTGGCTCCTGGGGTCCGCGGGCTATGGCCTGTTCAGGCGCGACACCGCGCAGGATTGGGACGCGGGCCGCTGGGGGCTGATCGTCAGCATCGCCATCGGCGCCTCCTGGATCTCCATCGCCCTGCGCGACCCGGTGATCGCAACGCTGCTGATCTGGCTCATGCTGATCGGCGCGCTCTGGGCGCTGGTCCGCGCGCCGAAGCGCGACCGGGCGTGGAACGCGCTGCCCGTCGGCCTCTACGCGGGCTGGCTGACGGCGGCGAGCTGCGTGGCGCTGGGGACCGTGGCGATGGGCTACGGACTGGCCAGCCCGCCGGTCATCAGCTGGGCGGGGCTGGCGCTGGCGCTGGCCATCGCCCTGCCGCTGACGCGGCACCTGCGCGTGCCGACCTACCCGATCGCCGTGGGCTGGGCGCTGGTCGGCGTTGTGGTGGCCAATGCCGCGACGCTGCCGGTCTTCGCCGCCGCCGCGGGGCTTGGGGCGGCGGTGCTCTTGTGGCTCGCCGTCACGCAGGCCCGCGCCTGACGGCCCGCGGGGATTGCCGCGCCGGGGCCCAGCCGCTAGACCGGCCCGGACCCTGACCGGACCGGAGATCCCATGCGCATCCTTCTGACCAACGACGACGGCATCAACGCCCCGGGCCTCAAGGTGCTCGAGGCCATCGCCGCCGAGATCGCGGGCCCGGAGGGTGAGGTCTGGACGGTCGCCCCCGCCTTCGAGCAGTCGGGCGTCGGGCACTGCATTTCCTACGTCCATCCCACCATGATCGCCGAGCTTGGCCCCCGCCGCTTCGCCGCCGAAGGCTCGCCCGCCGATTGCGTGCTGGCGGGGCTTTACGACGTGCTGGCCGACAGCCCGCCCGACCTTGTCCTGTCGGGGGTGAACCGCGGCAACAATGCCGCCGAGAACGTGCTGTATTCCGGCACCATCGGCGGCGCGATGGAGGCCGCTTTGCAGGGCCTGCCGGCCATTGCGCTGTCGCAGTATTACGGGCCGGGCAACCTGACGCTGGAGAACAGCTTCGAGGCCGCCGCCGAGCATGGCGCGGGTCTGATCCGCAAGCTTCTGGACAACGGACATTGGGACCAGACCGATTACCGCGTCTTCTACAACGTCAATTTCCCGCCCGTCCCCGCCGCAGGCGTGAAGGGCACGCGCGTCACCGCGCAGGGGTTCCGGCGCGAGACGAAATTCGGGGTCGAGCCGCAGACCGCCCCCAACGGGCGGCGCTTCCTGTGGATCCGCGGCGGGCGGCAGGACGTGGCGACCGAGCCGGGCAGCGATGCCCACGCGAACCTCGAGGGCTATATCTCGGTCACGCCGATGCGCGCCGACCTGACCGCGCATGACCGGCTGGAGGCCCTGAGGACCGCCATCGAATGACCCCCGAGGACGAGGCCACCCGCAAGATGCAGTTCCTCTTCCAGCTGCGCTCGAAGGGGGTCACGGACCTGCGGGTGCTCGAGGCGATGGAACGGATCGACCGCGGCGACTTCGTGAAGGGCCATTTCGAGGCGCGCGCCTACGAGGACATGCCGCTGCCCATCGCCTCGGGGCAGACGATCAGCCAGCCCTCGGTCGTGGGGCTGATGACACAGGCCCTGGCCGTGCAGCCGCGCGACACGGTGCTCGAGATCGGGACCGGCTCGGGCTACCAGGCCGCGATCCTGGGCCAGCTGGCGCGGCGGGTCTACACCATCGACCGGCACCGGACTCTCACCCGCGAGGCCGAGGTGCGCTTCACCCGGCTGGGGCTGACCAACATCACCGTGCTGACCGGCGACGGCAGTTTCGGCCTGCCCGAACAGGGGCCCTTCGACCGGATTCTCGTCACGGCGGCGGCCGAGGATCCGCCGGGGCCGCTGTTGCGACAACTCAAGCCGGGCGGTGTGATGGTGGTGCCGGTGGGGCAGTCGGACCAGGTGCAAAGCCTGATCAAGGTGACGCGCCGCGCCGATGGCTCGGGCTTCGAGTATGACGAGTTGCTGCCGGTGCGCTTCGTGCCGCTGGTCGACGGGCTGCCGCGCGACTGATCGGCCCCGCCGGGCCGGTCGGGTCCGGGGTGGCGAAACCCCGCCGCAGGGCTTTATCCGCTGGGCGGTTTCGATGTAGAACATCCCGGATCACCCGGAGCCCGGCACAAGGGGCGATGACAGATGCGGGACCGGCACCACCTGCCGGAGCAGTTGAGGAAGATACGAGCGATGATGCCTGCGCCCAAGCTCCTGGCCCTTGGCCTTTGCCTTTCGGCCCTTGCCGGCTGCGTGGCGTCGGACTTCGAGTTCGACATGCGCCCCGACCGCATCTCGACACGCGGCGCCGGTGAGGCCGCGCCCCGCCCCGAGCCCGACGCCAACGGGCTGATCACCTACGAGAGCTACCAGATGGCCGTCGCCCGCCGTGGCGACACCGTGGCCGATGTCGCCACCCGCGTGGGCGCGGAACCGGCCGAGCTGGCGCGGTTCAACGGCCGCGATCCGGCCGAACCCTTGCGCCCCGGCGAAATCCTCGCGCTGCCGCGGCGGGTGACGCCCGCGGGGGGCACGGCCCGCGGCGCGGGAACCGATATCGCCGCCATCGCCTCGGGGGCCATCGACGCGGCAGAGGCCCGGCAGACGCCCGCCAGCGGGACCGGCGCAGGCACAGGCACCACCGGCCCCGCCCTGCAACCGGGGCAGGAGCCCGTGCGCCACCGCGTCAGCCGCGGCGAGACCGCCTATTCCATCTCGCGGCTCTACGGCGTGTCGGTGCGGGCGCTGGCCGAGTGGAACGGGCTCGGCCCCGATCTTGCCGTGCGCGAGGGGCAATACCTGATCATCCCGATCATCATCGAAGAGGCCGAGGCGACGGGCGGCACCGCGCCGGGCACCAGCGTCGCGCCCCTGCCGCCCTCGGCGGCGGCGCCGCTGCCCGATCGCATCGAAACCGCGGCCCTGCCGCCGCAGGGCACGCAGGCCCCTGCTCCCGCCCCTGCCCCTTCCCCTGCTCCCGCGCCCGCGCCCGCAGCCGAGACCCCGGCCCCCGCCGCCAGCAGCGCGCGCTTCGCCTATCCGGTGCAGGGCAACATCATCCGCCCCTATGGCAGCGGCAACGAGGGCATCGACATCGCGGCCGCCACCGGCACGGCG
The DNA here is from genome assembly GCF_030163755.1 of Roseicyclus amphidinii. Lineage (GTDB taxonomy): Bacteria > Pseudomonadota > Alphaproteobacteria > Rhodobacterales > Rhodobacteraceae > Roseicyclus > Roseicyclus amphidinii. The sequence continues at coordinate 30,086 of NZ_JASJOE010000026.1, read as the reverse complement.
GTGCGCGCCGCCGCCGATGGCGAGGTCGCGGCGATCACGCAGGACACCGACCAGATCCCGATCCTTGTCGTGCGCCACCCCGACGGCTTGCTGACGGTCTATGCCAATATCCGCAACATCGCCGTCTCGCGCGGGGACCGCGTGAGCCAGGGCCAGACCCTCGCCGAGGTGGGTCCGGGCGACCCGTCCTTCCTGCATTTCGAGGTCCGGCGCGGCTTCGAGGCGGTGAACCCCACGCGCTACCTGCCCTGATGCAGCCCGCCCCCCGGCGTGACGCCACCCGACCGGGCACCGCATGAGCGCCGCTTTCGCCGCGGGCTTCGCCCTGTCGTTCAGCCTGATCCTCGCCATCGGGGCGCAGAATGCCTTCGTCCTGCGGCAGGGGCTGCGGCGGGCGCATGTGGGCGCGGTGGTCGCGGTGTGCTGCCTCTCCGAGGGCCTGCTGATCTTCGCGGGCGTCGCCGGGTTCGGCGCGCTGGCCGAGGCCGCGCCCTGGGCGATCGGGGCGATGCGTTGGGCGGGGGTGGCGTTCCTTCTGGGCTATGGCGCGAAAAGCCTCTGGGCGGCATGGGCCGCGACCGAGGCGCTGGAGGCGGGCGGGCCCGCCGAGCAGGGCCTGCGCGCCGCCATCGCCACGACGCTCGCGCTGACCTGGGCCAATCCGCATGTCTACCTCGACACGGTCGGCCTGATCGGCGCGGTGGCGACGACCTACGGGCCGGGGCGCTGGCTGTTCGGGGCGGGGGCGCTGTCGGCCTCGGTCCTGTTCTTCGTGCTGCTGGGCTACGGCGCGCGGGCGCTGGCCCCGCTCTTCGCGCGGCCCGCGGCCTGGCGGGTGCTGGATGGTGTCGTCGGGCTGACGATGCTGGCGCTGGCCGGGAAGCTGGCACTCGGCGGCTGAGGCCGCTGGACAGTCCCGCCACGCTGCGCCATGCCTTGCGCATGGCCCCCGCCCCCGACACGAGCCCCGACATGAGACCCGCCGCAGCGCCGACCGCCGATCCAGCGGCGCGGCCCGTCGCGGGCGTTGTCTGGATGATCGTCACGGGCCTGTGCTTCGTCGCGGTCACCGCAAGCGTGAAGATGGTCGGCACCGGGGTGCCCGCCGCGCAATCGGCCTTCCTGCGCTATGCGCTGGGGCTGGTGTTCCTGATCCCGATGTGGCCCGCGGTGCGCGCCGCCGCGCTCGATGCGCGGACATGGGGCCTGTTCGGGTTGCGCGGGGTCTGTCACGCGGTCGCGGTGATCCTGTGGTTCTACGCGATGGCCCGCATCCCCATCGCGGATGTCACCGCGCTGAACTACCTCAACCCGATCTACGTCATGCTGCTGGCCGTCGTTCTTCTGAAGGAACGCCTCGGACCGTGGCGGATCGGGGCTGTGGGCGTGGCCTTCCTCGGCACGCTGGTGATCGTGCGGCCCGGCTTCCGCGAGGTCGACATCGGCCATCTTGCGATGCTCTTCACCGCGGTCTTCATGGCGGGCAGCTATTTCATGGCCAAGGTGCTCTCGGGCCGCGCAAGGCCGCAGGTCGTGGTCTTCATGCTGTCGGTCGTGGTGCCTGTGATCCTTGCGCCTGTCGCCTGGGCGGTCTGGGTGCCGATCGGCTGGTCCGAACTGGGCTGGCTGGCGCTGACCGCGGCCTTCGCCACCGCGGGGCACTACACGATGACACTCGCCTTCGCCGCGGCACCGCTGACGGTGACCCAGCCCGTCACCTTCCTGCAGCTCGTGTGGGCCACTCTGCTGGGCGTGGTGATCTTCGGCGAACCGGCCGACGGCTTCGTCATGGCCGGTGGCGCGATGATCATCGCCGCGATCACGCTGGTGACCTGGCGCGAGGCGCGGCGCAAGCGCGCCGTCACGCCACCGCCGGATGCGCCCGGCGCTTGAATTAACCCTTTTCGTTTCGCCTGAGAATTGTGCAGGGATGCACCGCGCCGCACAGGCCGGGGCCAAAGCGTTGCGCCGCATCGCAGCATCCGGCGTGGCGCGGTTGTTCGTTGCACTCCGGCCTGCTCCCATCGGGGGGCGGAGGGGTTGCGATGACACTGGAAGCTTTGATCTTTGGCGGGATCGGCACATTGGCCGAGGTGGCCGAGCTGGACCGCGCGGCGTGGAATGCGGCCTTTCGCGCCCATGGCATCGGCTGGGACTGGTCCTGGGACACCTATGCCGAGCTGATGCGCCCCGGCGGCGACAGACAGCTAGCGGCGCGCTATGCCGCGCATATGGACATGGTGGTGGATGCCGAAGCACTGGACCGCACCCACCAGAAGCAGTTCGCCACGATGCTGGCCGGAGGCGTTCCGCTGCGGCCGGGCGTGGCGCGGGTGATGAACTGGGCCGCCCGCGGCGGCGTGAAACTGGCGATGGTCAGCCGATCCGAACCCGAACCCGTGCGGGCGCTGCTTAAGGCGACGGCGCGCGAACGCGGCGGCACCTCCTTCGACGTGGCGATCCTGCGCGACGACGTCGAGCGCCTCGCCCCGCATCCCGAGGCGATGGTGGCCGCGGTGACCGAGCTCGGCATCGGGCCGGGGCGCGCGGTCGCGGTGGTCGACACGGTCGCCGCCCTCGAGGCGGCCCGGCGCGCGGGGCTTCCGGTGCTGGCCTTCCCCGGCCGCCTCGGCGAGGTCGAGCCCGAGGATTTCGACACCGCCCCGCTGGCCCATGTGCTCAGCCCCGAGGCCCTCACCGCCGCGTGGCGCGGGGCACGGCGGCAGGCGGCGGAATGATCCGCTGACCGATCCCTGCGCAAAGCGCGCCGCGATTGATCTGGCTCAAGGCCCGCGGGGGGCGCGGCATCCTAGTCTCGATCTCGACCGACAGGAGCGAGGAAGGAGACACCCATGTCACATACACCGCATGAGCTGGCCGCGGAATTTCCGCAGGAGGTGGACAAGATCCACGCATTGAAGGTGTCGAACCCGCATTTCGCCAAGTTGATGGACGCCTATCACGAGGTGAACCGCGCGGTGCATCGCGCCGAGACCGGGGTGGAACCGGTCGATGACTTCACCGAGACGAAGATGCGCAAGGAGCGCATGGCGCTGAAGGACGAGATCGCGGGGATGCTGGCCGAGGCCTGAGGCCCGCGGCGGGTCCGGGCGTCGCCCGGGCCCGCGCTGCCTGGCGGGACCGCGTCGGGCGTGAATTTTCGTACGAAAATTCGCATTACGCTTATGAATTTTCATACGAAAATTCTGGTTCCAAGCGTGAATTTTCGTACGAAAATTCTAGGCCACCGGCCCCAGCGCAGCAAGGAGCGGCCCCAACGGGGCCCGACGCGCTGCGCCGCCGGGTCGGAGCCGAAGGCTTCGACACCACCGGTCCGACGGTCACGCCACCGGTTGCGGCTCGGCCGGTTTGCGCGGCTGCACCAGCGCAAGGCCCGCCAGCATCAGCATCAGCGCGCCCCAGACCCAGGGGGAATAGCTTTCGCCGAGGATCAGCTTGGCCCAGAGAATGCCGAAGCCCGTCACGAGATACGAGACCTGCGCCGCAAAGACCGAGCCCGCCCGCGTCACCAGCCAGACATAGAGCGTGTAGGCCATCACATGCGCCAGCGACGAGCCGAGAATGGCGAGATCGGGTGCCCCCCAGGGCGGCAGCGGCGAGATGAACTGCCCCGTCATCACCGCCAGCGGCGCGGCAAGGATCGCGCCGACGACCGAGGCCCCCAGCAGCACCTGCACCGCGTCCAGCCCCTCGGTTCCGTAGCGGGCGACGAAATTGCCCTCCACCGCGTAGAAGGTCGGCGCGATCAGCGCCATGGGGATCCACCAGACCATCGCGCGGTCGGGCAGGCTGGCCTCGGGCAGCACGATCATCAGGATCGCGCAAAGCCCCAGCAGCAGCCCCACCAGCCGCAGGATCGAGAAGCGGTCCATCCCCAGAGCCAGCGCGATGGGAAAGGCGATCATCGGGATCAGCGACAGCACGATCGACAGGATGCCCGAAGGCAGGTGGATCGCGGCGGTGTAGCTGGCCGAATTGGGCAGGAGCGTGCCGATCAGCGCGATGATCGTGTAAAACGCGACATGGCGCGGTTCTCGGGGCAAGGGGCGGCCGCGGGCCGCGTTCAGCGCGGCGAGCACGGCTCCGCCGATGGCGAATTGCCAGAAGATGATGCCGAAATGGCGGTAGCCCTCGGAGACGGCGATCTTGGCGAAGGGCTGGGTGATGCCCCAGGCCGCGCCGCAGAAGATCAGGATGGCGACATAGGTCGCCCAGTCACGCCGCATCCACGGGCCCTTCGGGCAGGAGCGCGCCGCCGGTGCGGACGGGGCGCACAAGCGTCGCGGCCCCGGTGCGGTCGTCGGTTTCCACGTAGAGGCCCGAGAGGGTGGCCGGGCCGTTCGCGGGCGTGAACCGCTCTTTCGGCATGCCGGTGATGAAGCGGCGCATCGGCTCGGATTTTTCCATGCCGATGACGGAATGGTAATCGCCGCACATGCCCGCATCGGTCATGTAGGCGGCGCCGCCCGGCAGGATCATCGCATCCGCCGTCGGCACATGGGTGTGGGTGCCCACGACGATCGAGGCGCGGCCGTCGCAGAAATGGCCGGTGGCCATCTTTTCCGAGGTCGCCTCGGCATGGATATCCACGAGTGCCGCCTGCACCGTGCCGCCGCGGGGGTATTTCCTGAGCGTCGCGTCCAGCGCCGAGAACGGGTCGTCGAAGGGCCGCTTCATGAAGACCTGCCCCAGCGCCTGCGTCACCAGCACCTGCCGACCCTGCGTCGCCTTGAAGACCCGCGCGCCCGCGCCCGGCGCGTCCTTGGCGAAGTTCAGCGGCCGCAGGATGCGCGGCTCCTGCCCGATGAATTGCAGCATCTCGCGCTGGTCGAAGGCGTGATCGCCGAGCGTGATGCAATCGGCCCCCGCCTCGAGGATCGCTTGCGCATGGGCCGCCGAAAGCCCCGCGCCCGCGGTCGCGTTCTCGCCGTTCACCACGACGAAATCGAGGCGCCAGTCGGAGCGGAGTTTCGGCAGGCGGTCGGTGATCGCGGCGCGGCCCGCGCGGCCCATCACATCGCCGAGGAAAAGGATACGCATGGGTCCGGATTAGGTCGCGGCGCGCCGCGGGGCAAGGTGGAAATCTGTCAGGGGCGGATAACGCCCGCCTCGGTCACGATGGCGTCGAGGGCGATGTCGGTCGGCTCCACCGGCAGGGGCGGCAGTTCCTGCGCTGCAAAGGCGAAGCCTATGGCCCGCGTCGGGCCAAGCGCCGAAAGCCGCGCAAGCGTGCGGTCGTAGAAGCCGCCGCCGTAGCCCAGCCGGTTGCAGGCGGCGTCGAACCCCACCAGCGGCACGATCAGCGTGTCGGGCGTCAGCCAGTCGCCGCGCTCGGGGATCATCGCACCGAAGGGGCCTTCGGTCAGCGCGCAGCCGGGCACCCATTCGCGGAAGTCGAGGGGCTGGCCCTTGCCCGCGATGACCGGCACGGCGAGGCGCGCGCCTTGTCCGTGCAGCGCCGTCATGGCCGGCAGCGGGTCGAGCTCGGTCCGGATCGGCATGTAGCCCGTGATGATGCGGCCCGCGGGGGGGCCGATCTCGGCCAGGAGATGCGCGGTGGCGGCGGCGACCGCTCCGGTGTCGACCCGCGCGGCGAAGGCCGCCTTTCGGGCGGCATAGGCGGTCTGGCGGAGGGCGCTCTTGACGTCGGACATGGGGCGGACTGAATAGGGCCTGTGCCCGCGGCGCAAGGCCGGGCGCGACGGGACAGGGGCAAGGGGCGACAGGATGCTGACACTCGATCATATCGCGGTTTGCGCGGAACGGCTGGCCGAGGGGGCCGAGACGGTGGAGCGCGCGCTCGGTCTGCCCTTGCAGCCGGGCGGGCAACATGCGGCGATGGGCACGCATAACCGGCTGATGGGGCTGGGGGCCGAGTATCTCGAGGTGATCGCGGTGGACCCCGAGGGCACCGCGCCCGCGCAGCCGCGGTGGTTCGACCTGGACAGTTTCAGCGGTGCGACGCGGGCGACCACATGGATCTGCCGCTGCGACGACCTGGAGGCGGCGCTGGCCGCCTCGCCCGAGGGCACCGGCGTGCCCTGGTCGCTGGCGCGGGGCGATCTGCGCTGGCGGATGGCGGTGCCGCGCGACGGCAAACTGCCCTTCGGCGGGCTTTTCCCGGCGCTGATCGAATGGGAGGGCGCGGCCCACCCTGCCCCGCGGCTGACGGATGTGGGCGCACGGTTGGCGGGCTTGCGGCTGGTCTCGCCCGAGGCCCCTGCCCTGCGCGCCGCCCTGTCGGCGCTGATCGACGATCCGCGGGTGGAGGTGGTGGACGGCCCGTCGCCCCGGATGGAGGCGCGCATCGCCACGCCGGGGGGCGAGGTGCTGCTGTGATCCGCCCCGCCCGGCCCGAGGATGCGGGCGCGATCTGCACGATCTGGAACCGGGTGATCCGCGAGACGACGCAGACCTTCACCACCGCCGAGAAGATGCCCGAGGTGTTGGCCACGCAGATGGAGGGGCAGCCCTTTCTCGTGGCCGAGGACGGCGGGGTGCAGGGCTTCATCACCTATGTCCAGTTCCGCGGCGGGCCGGGTTACGCCTTCACGGTCGAGCATTCGGTGCATGTGGCGGAAGCTGCGCGGGGCCGCGGGATCGGGCGGGCGCTGATGGCGGCGGCCGAGGATCACGCAAGGGCCGCGGGGATGCATTCGATGATCGCGGGCGTGGCGGGCGAGAACGCGGGCGGGGCCGCCTTTCATGCCGCCTTGGGCTACCGGCAGATCGCGCGCCTGCCGGAGGTGGGCTGGAAGTTCGGGCGCTGGCACGACCTTGTGCTGATGCAGAAAATGCTGTGAGCGGGGCCGGTTTCCCCTGACATTCCCGGGGCGTTTCCGATAGGCTTTCGCCCCATGTCGCTCTGGACCCGCATCACCGAGGCCCTCGCTGCACTCGCCAAGGGCGAGGGGCTGTCGGCGGTGTTCGACCGCCTGCGCGCGCCGCCCGAACGCTCGGTCGCCTTCACCATCGCGGTGATCGCGCTGTCGGCCAAGATGGCCAAGGCCGACGGCCTTGTCACCCGTGACGAGGTGACCGCCTTCCGGCAGGTGTTCCACATCCCCCCCGAAGAGGAGCGCGCGGCGGCGCGGGTCTTCAACCTCGCGCGCGAGGACGTGGCGGGGTTCGAGGATTACGCCGCGCGCATCGCGCGGATGTTCCGGGCCGAGGGTACGCCCTGCGGCGCGGACAGCGTGCTGTGCGACCTGATGGAGGGGCTCTTTCACATCGCCACGGCCGATGGCGAATACCACCCTGCCGAGGATGCCTTCCTTGCCCGCGTGGCCGAGATCTTCGGCATGGGCGAGGTGGGCTTTCGCCGCATCCGCGCGCGCTGGGTCGAGGGGACAGCACCCGACCCCTGGACCGTGCTGGGCGTGGCGCCGGACGCGCCGATGTCCGAGATCCGCGCCGCCTGGAAGGCCGAGGTGCGCGCGACGCACCCCGACCGGATGCTGGCGCGCGGCGTGCCGGAAGAGGCGGTGAAGCTGGCCGAGCACCGGCTGGTCGCCGTGAACCGGGCGTGGGAAGAGATCTCGGCCCGCGCGGCCGAACGGGCCTGAGCGGGTGGCCGCGCGGACGCTCAGGATCGCGGCCTATAACGTGGAATGGTTCCACGCGCTCTTCGATGACGACGGGCGGCTTCTGTCGGACAACCAGTGGTCGGCGCGGCAGGGCATCACGCGGCGCGAACAGCTCGAGGCGCTGACCACCGTCTTCCGCACGATGGATGCCGATGCGGTCATGGTGGTGGAGGCACCCGACATCTCGCGGCACCGCAACGGGGCCGTGGCGCTGGCGAATTTCGCGCGTGCCGCGGGCATCCGGGCGCGCGAGGTCTGTTTCGGCTTCGCCAACGACACCCAGCAGGAGCTGATGCTGCTCCACGATCCCGACGTGATCACGGCGCGGCATGACCCGGTCGAGCTGGGTGCGCCGCGCTTCGACGGGCAATTGCGGATCGACCTCGATGTCGACGCGACAGAAGATGTCGTGGTCTTCTCGAAACCGCCGCTCGAGATGCGGCTGGAGACGCCGCTGGGGCCGATGCGGATGATCGGGGTGCATGTGAAATCAAAGGCACCGCACGGGGCGCGCGACGCCGATCACGCGATGAAGATCGCCATCGCCAACCGGCGCAAGCAGTTGGCGCAATGCATCTGGCTGCGCCGCCGGATCGAGGCGCACCTTGCCGAGGGCACGCCGCTGATCGTGCTGGGCGACCTCAACGACGGCCCCGGCCTCGACGTCTACGAGGAACTGTTCGGCCGCTCGGGGGTCGAGATCGTGATGGGCTGGGGGGATGGCGACGGCGGGCTGATGTTCGACCCCCATGCCGCCAAGGCGCTGGAGCGGCGGATCGTGGCCGCCCCCACCACGGCGCGCTTCTACATCGCGTCTGAGGGGCGGTATCTCTCGGCGCTGCTCGATTACATCTTCGTCTCGCCCGACCTGCGCGGCGCGGCGCGGCGCTGGCGGGTCTGGCACCCGTTCGAGGACCCCGGATGCTGGGAGGACGAGGGGCTGCGCGACGCGTTGCTGGCCGCCTCGGACCATTTCCCGGTGACGCTGGACCTGCAGGCAAGGGGGTGAAACGGGGGGCGCGCGTGCCTATGTCCGCCCCGGGACCATGGAGGAGGACAGCCATGAGACAGGTGATGCTGACGGTGCTGATGCTGGGCCTTGCCACGCCTGGGGTGGCGCAGGAGGAGGGCGAGGACCTGCGCGACGGGTTCGACCTTCTGGGTGAAGGGACGCGGATGATCCTCGAGGGGCTGATGGACGAGATGCGCCCGCTGCTCGACGAGGCGCGGCCGTTCTTCGAAGACGAAGTCCTGCCGATGCTGGAGCGGATGGGCGAGCTGGTCGATGACCTGGGCCATTACGAGCTGCCCGAACGGCTGCCGAACGGTGATATCCTGATCCGGCGCAGCGAGGATGCGCCACCCATCGAGCCCCTGCCGGAGATCGGCGAAGGCGGCGAGGTGGAGCTGTAGCGCGCGGCGGATTTCGAACCGAAATCCCTTGGGCCGGGGGCGCGCCGCCTGCGCGGCACCGGTGCGAATTTTCGTACGAAAATTCGCATCCCGCAGGCCGGGCTGCGCCCGGCCGCCCGTTCACGCGATGCGCGTCACGCCATGTGGGGGGCGTAGATCTCGGCCACGCGCGCCAGCGCCGCCTCCGGCGACATTTCCTCGCTTTCGCCGGTGCGGCGGCTCGTCAGCTCGACCTTGCCCGCGGCAAGGCCGCGCGGGCCGACCGTGATCCGCCACGGCAGGCCGACCAGGTCCATGGTGGCGAATTTCGCCCCCGCGCGTTCGCTGCGGTCGTCGTAGAGCGGCTCCAACCCCTTGGACATGAACGCCTTGTAAAGATCCTCGCAGGCCGCATCACAGGCGGCGTCGCCCTGTTTCAGGTTCACGATGCCCACGTGGAAGGGCGTCACCCCCTCGGGCCAGATGATGCCGTTGTCATCATGCGACGCCTCGATGATCGCGCCCACGAGGCGGCTTACCCCGATCCCGTGCGAGCCCATGTGAACCGGCACCCGGCCGCCCTTGCCGTCGTCGACAAGCGCCCCCATCGCCTCGGAATACTTGGTGCCGAAGTAGAAGATCTGCCCCACCTCGATGCCGCGGGCGACGCGCTGGCGCTCCTGCGGGATGCGGGCGAAGAGCTCCGCGTCGTGGGTCTCGTCGGTGCGGGCGTAGCGGGACGTGAACTCCTCCAGCACGGACTGGCACTGCTCACGGGAATCATAGTCGATCTCCCGATCCCCGAACTTCAGGTCCGTGATCTCGCTGTCGTAGAACACCTCGCTCTCGCCGGTCTCGGCCAGCACGAGGAATTCATGGGTGTCGTCGCCCCCGATCGGCCCCGAATCCGCGCGCATCGGGATGGCCTGCAGGCCCATCCGCTCGTAGGTGCGCAGGTAGCTCACGAGGTGCCGGTTGTAGGCGTGAAGCGCGTCTTCCTTGGTCAGGTCGAAGTTGTAGCCGTCCTTCATGTAGAACTCGCGCCCCCGCATCACGCCGAAGCGCGGGCGGATCTCGTCGCGGAACTTCCACTGGATCTGGTACATCGTCAGCGGCAGATCCTTGTAGCTGGTCACATGCGCGCGGAAGATGTCGGTGATCAGCTCTTCCGCCGTCGGCGTGAACAGCATGTCGCGCTCGTGCCGGTCCTTGATGCGCAGCATCTCGGCGCCGTAGGCGTCATACCGCCCGCTCTCGCGCCACAGGTCCGCGGACTGGATCACCGGCATCAGCATGGGCAGGTGACCGGCGCGGATCTGTTCCTCGTGGACGATCTGCTCGATGCGCTTGAGCACCTTGTAGCCCAGCGGCAGCCAGGAATAGATCCCGGCCGAAGCCTGCTTGATCATCCCCGCGCGCAGCATCAGCCGGTGGCTGACGATCTGCGCCTCGGAGGGCGTTTCCTTCAGGACGGGCAGGAAATAGCGGCTGAGGCGCATGGGGCGCGTTCCCTCTGGCAAGTGTGGCGTCGCAGGACGCATACGCCAAAGGAAAACGCCTCACAAGCCGCGCCTGAGCGGACCGGGGCCACCCGTCGCCCTGGCGGGAGCCCGCGGCACCACCCGTGGCCGAGCAAGGCGGATCACGCCGCCCCGCGCGGCCCGGAGGGGGACGGGCGCACCATGACCCACGCGGCCGCACGCGCCACGAGGGAGAGAGCGAGCGCATCGCGGCAGGGCATGGCCGCGCCCCTCGGGACAGGGCCAGACGGGGCGGCGATGCGGAAAGACTGGACCGATGCACCGGCCTGCGCCATGGCGGGAAACTCTACCGCCGGGCGGTGCCGGCCTCGGTTGCGCCCTCGACCAGCGGCTCGACCCCCATCGCCGCGGCCAACGCCTTGAAGCGCGCCTGCGCGACCTCGCCGAACAGGTCGCGCCCGGCATCGGTGTGCAGCGTCAGGATCAACTCGCGCCGCTTCGGACGGAAGGTCAGCGTGCCATGCTCGGAGGGGTTGGCGACGGCGAACATCGCGCCGAAGCGCATCGCGCGGCCCAGCGTCTCGGCCTCGATCACCTGCGCCTCGGGCAGGAGCTTCAGCAGCGAGGTGTCGAACCCCGTGCCGTCGCGGTTGCCCTTGTAGCGATGCAGCAGCGCAAGGCCAAGGAACACGCGCTCGGCATGGGTCATGCCGCCAAGATTGGCGCGGGTGGCGTTGTCGAAACAGACCTCGGCGCGGTAATCGGGATGCGCGCGCCAACTGACGTCATGCAGCAGGCAGGCCGCGCGGATCAGGCGCTTCCTGTCCTCCCGCGCGCGGGGGAACAGCGGCTCGACGAAGCGGTAGAGCTGCCGGCCGAAGCCGGGCATCCTTGCATATTGCGCCTCGGAATGGCGGGCGGCCTCGATCAACGGGTCGCGCGCCTTGAGCGTCTCGGACATCTGCTCGTAGAGCAGCCCCTCGCGGATCCCGTAGGAGGAGACGGCGATTTCCTTCGGCTTCAGCTGCCGCACCAGAACCTTCAGCACCTCGGCGGCATGCGGCACGAGCCGCATCCGTTCGGCGCTGGTGCCGGTCTGCGCGCGCAGCGCCTCGATGTCGGATTTGCCGATATACTTGATCGTGTCGAGGATGCCCTTGGGCGTCATGCGGTATTCGTGCAGCACCTTGAGCGGGTAACCGCGCCGCTCCATGTCGATGCGCGCGATGGCCCGCCACGAGCCCCCGACAAGGAACAGCCCTTCGGGGATATCCGCGCCGAAACCGTCGGCCAGCTTCGCCACCTCGGCCTTGATATGGGCGCGCAGCGCCTTCTTGCCGCCGGGCATGCCCATCAGCTTGAGCGGCCCCAGCCCCGAGGTCGCGCGCCGTCCGACCGCGCCGCCGCCCATCAGTTCGGCCAATTCCATCGACGAGCCGCCGATGTCGCAGATCAGCCCCTCGGCCCCCGGCCAGCCCAGCAACACGCCCTGCGCCGACAGCCGCGCCTCCTCGGCGCCGTCGATCACCCGGATCTCCAGCCCCGTCTCGGCGCGCACCTGGTCGCGGAACGCGGGCCCGTCCTCGGCATCGCGCACCGCCGCCGTGGCCACCGCCAGCAGGGGCGATACCTCGGCCGCTTCGGCCAGCCGGGCGAAACGGCGCAGCGCGGCCAGCGCGCGCGCCTTGCCCTCGGGGTTCAGGCAGCCGGTTTCGGCAAAGCCGATGCCGAGACCGCACAGGATCTTCTCGTTGAAGAAATAGGCCGGGCTGCGCGCCGCGCCGTCGAAGATCACCATCCGGACCGAGTTCGATCCGATGTCGATCACGCCCACGCGCGCCAGCGCCTGCGCCTCGGGGCCGTCGAACAGCGGCACGCCGAACGGACCCCATTCGGGGTGAGCGTCGTCCATGATCAGGATCCCCCTCAGACCGCGGTGCACATGAGGTGTCGCATGAACCCTTTGTCAGGGTCAATCGGGGCCGTCACGGACACCGCCCCCCCGCACGCGACGTCATGCGTGCGCAACGCCGGCGGCGCAACCGCGTGAGCGGTGTCACTTGAGCGGCGTCACAGCGGCGGCCGCCCGCGGACCGCGCGCGCGATCAGCGACACAATGAACAGCGCGAGAAAGATGAAGAACAGGATCTGCGCGATGCCGGCAGAGGCCGCGGCGATGCCGCCGAAGCCAAGCACGCCCGCGATGATCGCAAGGATGAAAAAGGTGATGGCCAGTCCCAGCATGGAATGTCTCCTTCGTGGTTCGTGACCTGTCTCACGTAACCACGACCGCGCCCGGTTCAGCCCTTGAACCGCGCAAATCCATGCCGACGCGCGCGCGTGATGCGCCCCGTTTTTTTTCAGGCAGCCGCCCCGGTCAGCCCGCCACCACGCGCTCAATCATGCCCGTGGGTCAGCTCCGGCACGTCCTTGGCCCCCGCCGAACCACGGCCCGAGAGCGAGGGGTTTTCCATGAAGAACCGGTGGCAGGAGAACGGGTTTTCCACCTGTGACAGGTCCGGGCGCAGGAAGCTGCCGTCGGGTTGCAGCACCCAGCTTTGCGCCACGTCGGCCATGTTCGCCGCCATGATCTGCCCGACGATCTGCGCCTTGACCGTCGGGTTGGTGCATTCCACCAGCGTCTCGACCCGGCGGTTGAGGTTGCGGCCCATCCAGTCGGCCGAGCTGATGTAGACCCGCGCCTTCTTCGAGGGCAGCCCCTGACCGTTGCCGAAACAGACGATGCGCGAATGCTCGAGGAACCGTCCCACGATGGATTTCACCCGGATGTTCTCCGACAGCCCCTTCACGCCGGGGCGCAAGCCGCAGATGCCGCGGATGACAAGGTCGATCTTCACACCTGCGCGGCTGGCCTCGTAAAGCGCGTCGATGACGTCGGGCTCGATCAGCGAGTTCATCTTGCCCCAGACCATCGCGGGCTTGCCGGCGCGTGCATGGTCGGCCTCGGCCTGAAGCCGCTCGATGATGGTGGATTTCAGGTTCATGGGCGAGATCGCAAGGTTCTCCAGCCGCTCCGGCTCGGCATAGCCGCCGACGTAGTTGAAGACCTTGGTCGCATCGCGCCCCAGCGCGTCATCGCAGGTGAAGAGGCTGAGGTCGGTGTAGATGCGCGCCGTGATCGGGTGGTAATTGCCGGTGCCGTAGTGGGTGTAGGTGACCAGCCGGTCGCCCTCGCGCCGGACGACCGTGCTGATTTTGGCATGCGTCTTGTAGTTGATGAAGCCGTAGATCACATGCGCGCCGGATCGTTCCAGCTTGCGCGACTGGCGGATGTTGGCGGCCTCGTCGAAGCGGGCCTTCAACTCGACCAGCGCTGTGACGGACTTGCCGTTCTCGGCCGCCTCGCAAAGCGCCTCGACGATTGGGGATTCATTGGACGTGCGGTAGAGCGTCTGCTTGATCGCCACGACATTGGGATCGCGCGCGGCCTGCGCGAGAAAGCGGATCACCATGTCGAAGGTCTCGTAGGGATGGTGCAGCAGCATGTCCTTCTGCCGGATCGCGGCGAACATGTCGCCGTCATGGTCCTGCACCCGTTCCGGCACCCGCGGGGTAAAGGACCGCCACAGCAGGTCTGGCCGCGAGTCCGTCACCAGCTCCTTGAGGCTGACGAGGCCGATCATCCCCTTCACCTCGACCACCTCGTCACCGGTCACGTGCAACTGGTCGATGATCTCGTCCTTCAGGTCGGCAGGCGCGCCCGCGCTGATCTGCAGGCGCACCACCTCGCCCCGGCGGCGGCGCTTGAGCGCGGTCTCGAACTCGCGCACGAGGTCTTCGGCCTCTTCCTCGACCTCGAGGTCACTGTCGCGCAGCACCCGGAACATGCACGACCCGGTCAGCTTGTAGCCCGGAAACAGCGCGCCGATGTGCAGGCGCAACAGCTCTTCGAGCGGCAGGAAGCGGATCACGCCATCGCGCGCGGGCAGCTGGATGAAACGGTCGATCTGGCCGGGAATCGGCAGCAGCGCCTGCAGCACGCGCCCGTCGCGGTCACGCGTCATCTGCAGCGCCAGCGCGATGCCTTCGTTCGGGATGAAGGGGAACGGATGCGCGGGGTCGATCGCCAGCGGCGACAGCACCGGAAAGACGCGGGCCATGAAGACCTCTGCCAAGGCCGTGCGGTCGGCGGCGGTCAGCTTGGACGCGGTGACGACGGCCAGCCCCTCGGCCTCCATCTCGGATTTCAGCGCAACCCACGCGGCCTGCTGGTGCTGCATAAGGCGGCGCGCATCGGCGTTGATCAGCGTCAGCTGCTCGGCAGGCGTGCGCCCGTCGGCGGCCGGCGTCAGGTTCCCCTCCTGCGCCAGCTCGCGCAGCCCCGCGACGCGGACGGTGTAGAACTCGTCGAGATTGCCCGCCGAGATCGACACGAAACGCACCCGTTCCAGCAGCGGCACGCGGGGGTTCGCAGCCTCTTCCAGCACGCGCCAGTTGAAGGCCAGCCACGACAGCTCGCGGTTGAAGAAACGCTGCGGGCCGGTGATCTGCGCCTCGGGCAGGCTCACGGGCTCGGGCAAGGGGGCGGTGAGGAAATCGGCGAAGCTCATGGGCTGGGGCCTAGTGCGGAATGGTGACGGTTGCGTGACGGTGCGTGACCGTCGCGCGCGGCTGGCGGTCATTCTGCGCCCGTGCCGCGGCGGCGTCGAGGGGGGCGGAGTGTCTCAGCCGGCAAGCCGGGTGAGAACCGCCTTGGCGTGTTTCGTGCCCGGCTTCTGCTTGGCGGCAAGCGCCTCGGCATCCAGCGCGGCGACGAAGCGTTGCGCATGGGCCAGCGAGCGGTCGATGCGCGGCAGCACGAAGGACAACAGCGCGGGCGTCAGCGCCAGTTGCCGGTCGGCGGCAAGCTTGACCAGAACAGCTGTCAGAAGCATGTCGTCGGGCGCATCCAGCGACAGCATCCCCGCCTGGTCCATGCGGCTCTGCAGATCGGGCAGGCCCAGCTCCCAGCGCCGCGCAGGCCCCCGCGCCGTCAGCAACAGCGGCGTGCCGCGGTGCGCCGCGGCGTTGTGCAGGTGAAACAGCGCCTCTTCCGCCGGGCCGTTGCCCGCGATGCGGTCGGCATCCTCGACGACCAGCGCGGGCGCTTCGGCCATCTCGGCGGGATCGCGGCCCGCCACGGCCGCTGCATCGACGATCCGCGCGCCCGCCTGCGCGGCGAAGACATGGGCGAGATGCGTCTTGCCCGAGCCTTCGGGCCCGGTCAGCAGCATCTTGGCCCCCGGCCAGCCCTGCCAGCCGTCGATGCCCGCCACGGCGGCGGCGTTGGCCGCGGAGACGAAGAAATCGTCGCGGCCCATCGCGGCGCGAAAGGGCAGGTCGAGCACGAGCTGGCGGGCCATCACCCGGCCTCGTCGTCCGGCTCGTCGTCCGGGCCTGCGCGCCCCTCGATCCCGCGATAGAGAAGCCCGCCCTTGTATTGTCCGATCACGAAGCGCACCAGCACGCCGATGGCCGCCGCCACCGGCACGGCGACCAGCATGCCGACGAAGCCGAAGACCGTGCCGAAGGCCGAAAGCGCAAAGATCAGCCAGACCGGATGCAACCCGACGGAACTGCCCACCAGTTTCGGCGTCAGGATGTTGCCCTCGACCATCTGGCCCACCTGGAAGATCGCGGCGACCGCGATGATCAGCCACCAGTCGCCCCAGAACTGGAACAGCGCCAGCCCCACCGACAGCGCGCCGCCCACCAGCGCGCCCACATAGGGGATGAAGGTCAGAAGCCCCGCGACCAGCCCCACGACAAGGCCGAACTGCAACCCCACCACCATCAGCGCAACGGCGTAGAACGTGCCGAGGATCAGGCAGACCGTGCCTTGACCGCGCACGAAACTGGCCAGCGTCCGGTCGATCTCTCCTGCAAGGAACCGGATCGTCGGCGCATGGTCGCGCGGCAGAAGCTCGTCGATGCGGGCGACCATGCGGTCCCAGTCGAGCAGCATGTAGAAGGCGACGACCGGCACCACGACAAGGAACACCAGGAGGTTCACGACCCCCGCCGCGCTGCTGAGGAGTTGCTGCAGCAACTCGCCGCCGCGGGCCTGGATCGTCTCGCCGATGGCGGCGAGCGACTGGCGGATCGGCGAGGTCTCGTCGATCACCTCGGGGAAACGGTCGGTCAGCCAGGCGCGCAGCTGGTTGAACAGGTCCGGCGCGGCCTGGATCAGGTCGTTGGTCTGCTGGACCAGCGTGGGGATGATCACGAGCAGCGACAGGATGACGACGGCCAGGAGGATCACGAAGATCACGACCGTGGACATGACCCGGCTGAGGCCGAAGCGCTCCAACCGGTCCGCGACCGGGTCGAGGAAATAGGCGATGGCCCCACCCACGAGGAAGGGCAGGATCACCTGCCCCAGCGCCCACAGGAGGAAAAAGAACACCGCCGCGGCGATGCCCCAGTAGGTCACTTGCTGTCGAACGGGCAGGGCCATGGCTACGCAACTCCTTGGCCCCTAGATGCGTCACCTTGCGCGGCCCGGCAAGGGGGCCGCGCATCGCTGTGTCACGGGGCGGCGGAAACCGCTCGGTTTCCGGCTTTGGAAAACTGCAGTTTTCCATGCCGAAAAACTGCAGTTTTTCGCGCCCCGCCGTCAGGCCGCGCGGGCCGCGCGGATCAGCTCGAGGATGTCGCGCGCCGCCGCCGGGATGTTGGTGCCCGGCCCGAAGATCGCCTTGACGCCCGCGGATTTCAGGAACTCGTAATCCTGGTGCGGGATCACGCCGCCGCAGATCACGATGATGTCGCCCGCGCCCTCCGCCTTCAGCGCCTCGATCAGCTTGGGTGCCAGCGTCTTGTGCCCCGCCGCCTGGCTCGAGATGCCGATCACATGCACGTCATTGTCGATGGCATCCTGCGCCGCTTCCTCGGGCGTCTGGAACAGCGGGCCCACGTCCACGTCGAAGCCGATGTCGGCGAAGGCCGTGGCGATCACCTTGGCACCGCGGTCATGGCCGTCCTGGCCCATCTTGACCACCAGCATCCGGGGGCGGCGCCCCTCTTCCTCGGCGAAGCTTTCCACGTCGCGCTGGATCTGGGCAAAGCCCTCGTCCCCGTCATAGGCCGCGCCGTAGACGCCCGCGAGGGTCTTCACCTCGGCCCTGTGACGGCCGAACACCTTTTCCATCGCCATGCTGATTTCCCCCACGCTCGCGCGCGCCCGGGCGGCCTCAACCGCCGCCTCGAGCAGGTTGCCGCCCTCTGTCGCCCGCCGTTCCAGCTCGCCCAGCGCCGCGTCGCAAGCGGCCTGGTCGCGGGTGGCGCGGATGTGCTCCAGCCGGGCGACCTGCGCCTCGCGGACCTTGTCGTTGTCGATCTCGAGGATGTCGATCGGGTCTTCCTTGTCCTTGCGATACTTGTTGACCCCGACGATCACCTCTTCGCCGCGGTCGATCATCGCCTGGCGGCGCGCGGCCGATTCCTCGATGCGCAGCTTGGGCATGCCGGAGGCCACCGCCTTGGTCATGCCGCCCATCTCCTCGACCTCCTCGATCAGCGCCCAGGCCTTTTCGATCAGGTCATTGGTCAGCGCCTCGACGTAGTAGGAGCCCGCCAGCGGATCGACGACCTTGGTCACGCCGGTCTCTTCCTGCAGGATCAGCTGGGTGTTGCGCGCGATCCGCGCGCTGAACTCGGTCGGCAGCGCGATGGCCTCGTCCAGCGCGTTGGTGTGCAGCGATTGCGTGCCGCCCAGCACCGCCGACATCGCCTCGTAGGCGGTGCGGATGACGTTGTTGTAGGGGTCCTGTTCCTGCAGCGACACGCCCGAGGTCTGGCAATGGGTGCGCAGCATCTTGGAACGGTCCGATTTCGCGCCGAACTCGGTCATGATCCGGTGCCACAACGTGCGCGCGGCGCGCAGCTTGGCCGCCTCCATGAAGAAATTCATGCCGATGGCAAAGAAGAACGACAGCCGTCCGGCGAACTTGTCCACGTCCATGCCCGCGTCGATGGCCGCGCGCACGTATTCGCGCCCGTCGGCCAGCGTGTAGGCCAGCTCCTGCACCAGGTTCGCACCCGCCTCCTGCATGTGGTAGCCGGAGATGGAAATACTGTTGAATTTCGGCATGTTGTCGGAGGTGTAGCCGATGATGTCCGAGATGATCCGCATCGATGGCTCGGGCGGGTAGATGTAGGTGTTGCGGACCATGAACTCCTTGAGGATGTCGTTCTGGATCGTTCCAGACAACACCGCCCTGTCGTGCCCCTGTTCCTCGCCCGTGACGATGAAGTTGGCCAGGATCGGGATCACCGCGCCGTTCATCGTCATCGAGACGCTGACCTGGTCGAGCGGGATGCCGTCGAACAGGATCTTCATGTCCTCGACGCTGTCGATGGCGACGCCGGCCTTGCCCACGTCGCCGATCACGCGGGGGTGGTCGCTGTCGTAGCCGCGGTGGGTGGCGAGGTCGAAGGCGACGCTGACGCCCTGCTGACCGGCGGCCAGCGCCTTGCGGTAGAAATTGTTGCTCTCCTCGGCGGTCGAGAACCCGGCATATTGCCGGATCGTCCACGGGCGCCCCGCATACATCGTCGCCTTCACCCCGCGGGTGAAGGGGCCAAAGCCCGGCAGGCTGCCCATGTGGTCCAGCCCCTCGGTATCCTCGGCGGTGTAGAGCGGCTTGACGCGGATGCCCTCCAGCGTCTCCCAGGTCAGGCTGTCGGCCGCGCGTCCGCGCAACTCCTTCTCAGCCAGACTGCGCCATTCGGCCATCTTCTCCGTCATCGGATCGTCCTCTTCCTTGTCCTGTCGGGCGCAGGGTTCGGGCCCCGGCCTCGTCGAGATACTCCGCAAGCCCCCCGGCCCCGGCGGCGAGCCAGGCGAGGTCTTCGGCATATTGGCCGCGCAGCGCGCGGCGTTGGTCGGCATCGAAGGGCATGAAGCGCCCGCCCGCACCGCGCAGCAGGGCGGGATCGGCCCCGATGTCCGCCAGGTATCCGCGCAGCTCCGCCAGCGGCGGCGTGGCGTTGTGCAGCTCCCGCGCACCGGTCAGCGCGATGTCCCGCCCGGTCAGCCGCGCGACCAGCGCGTCGGGCCGGCCTGCCATCGCCTCATGGGTCCAGACGGTGACCCGCGCGCCCGGAACGGCGGCGGCCAGCTCAGCGATGACATGCCGCCAGCGGCGCGGCTGGGTCACCAGCCGGTCGCAAAGCGCGGGCCGGGGCAACGGGCCGCCGCGCATCATCCGCCAGCCCAGCACCGAGGCCCAATAGGCATCGGGACAACGGATCGACAGCCCGATGGTCACCCGATGCCCCGCAAAGCCCGCGGCGAACCCCGCCACCCGCGCCCCCGCATCGGGATAGAGCGCGCAGCCCTGCAGGTTGCGGCGCATGCTGCCCAGCATGTTCTCTTCGCTGACGAACAGCAGCCCGGCCCCGCGCGCCGCTTCCATCTCGACCTGCAGCGCGATGCGCAGCGCGGGGCGGCCGGCGCGGCGGGGCGGCAGCGCGGGCCCGGCCCCGTAGAGCCCGTCGAACAGCCCCCCGCGGCAGCGCCGCGGCCCCCAGTAGGCCACGCCCGAGCGCCCCAGCGCCCCGCCGCTCTGGCCCAGCATGCGCTGCAAGCTGGTCGTGGCGGTGCGATGCGCGCCGGTGTGAAGCAGGATATCCATGCCGCGACCTCTCTCCGTCCCGTGCCGGGGACCGGGAGTTGTCTTCGCAGCCAGCGGTGAAGAACCGGTGAAGACACGGGGCGCGACACGGCCCCGCCTGCCGCAACGGCGCGCGGCATTTCCCTTCGCTTTCGCCGGGGGCGTGCCTATATGCGCAAGGAACGGAGGACCCATGCGACCGACCCACCTCGCCCTGATCGCCGTGCTGGCCATGACCGGCGCGGCGCCCGCCCAAGACACCGACCCGACCGCCGCCGACAGCGTCGCCATGGCCGCAGCCGCCGACAGCGCGCAGACCGAGCCGGTCGAAGCCATAGGCCCGCTCGCGCCGCGCGACGCGGCCGATGTCGCGCTCGAGGATTTCATCTGGGTCGCGCGCCCCGTGATCGTCTTCGCCGACAGCCCCAACGACCCGCGCTTCATCGAACAGATGCAGCTGCTGGCCGCCCGCCCCGACCCGCTGCTGGAGCGCGATGTCGTCATCATCACCGACACCGACCCCTCGGCGCGCTCCGGCCCGCGGATCGCGTTGCGCCCGCGCGGCTTCTCGCTGGTGGTGCTGCAGAAGGACGGCAGCGTCGGCTTCCGCCGCCCCAGCCCCCGCGACGTGCGCGAGATCGTGCGCGGCATCGACAACTTCCAGTTCCGGCAGGAGGAACTGCGCAGCGGGGGGCAGTGACCCCCCGCCCGTCTGTCGATATGCGGCGCGCGGCAGATCACGGTGTCACTCGAACTCCATGATCACTTCGTCCACGGCCAGGCTGTCGCCGGGGCCCGCGTTGATCCTGGTCACGATGCCCTTGCGCTCGGCGCGCAGGATGTTCTCCATCTTCATCGCCTCGACCGTGCAGAGCGCCTGGCCCTCCTGCACCTCGTCGCCTTCGGCCACGTCGATCTTCACGATCAGGCCCGGCATCGGGCAGAGCAGCAGCTTCGAGGTGTCGGGCGGCAGCTTTTCGGGCATCAGCCGCGCAAGCTCGGCCTGGCGGGGGCTGCGGACATGCACCTTCAGATCCGCGCCGCGGGTGCGGATGCGGAAGCCGCCGGGCAGTTTGCCGACCTTCAGCACGAGCGGCGCGCCCTCGACCGTCAGCTGCGCCAGCTGGTCGCCCGGCGTCCAGTCCGAGGCGACGCGCATCGCGTGCCCGTCCTCGAAACTCACGGTCGAGCCGTCATGGTCGGCGGCGATGCTCACCGGGAACTCTTCCCCCTGCAGCGTCACAACCCAATCCGCGCCCACGCGGCGCTCGTGGTTGTCCATCCGCCCCGACACGCGAGTGCGCCGGATCTCGGCCACGCGGTGCATCGCCGCCGCCGCCGCCGCCACGCGGCGCAGCGCGTCCGCGCCCAGCGTCGCGCCCTCGAAGCCTTCGGGGTATTCCTCGGCGATGAAGGCGGTGGTGATGTTGCCCGACACGAAGCGGTCATGGTCCATCACGGCCGACAGGAAGGGCAGGTTGTGGCCGATCCCCTCGACCTCGAAACTGTCCAGCGCCACGCGCATCGCCTCGATCGAGCCCGCGCGGTCGGGGGCCCAGGTGCAGAGCTTGGCGATCATCGGGTCGTAATACATGCTGATCTCGCCGCCCTCGAAGACGCCGGTGTCGTTGCGCACCGCCGTCTCGCCCGAGGGGGCCTCGCCCTGCCACTTGCCGGTTTGCAGCAGCGGACCGGCGGCCACCTCCTGCGGGGGGCGGTAGCGCGTCAGCCGCCCGATCGAGGGCAGGAAGTTGCGATAGGGGTCTTCGGCGTAAAGCCGGCTTTCCATCGCCCAGCCCGTCAGCTTGATGTCGTCCTGCGCGAAGGGCAGCGTTTCGCCCGCGGCCACGCGGATCATCTGCTCGACCAGGTCGACGCCGGTGATCAGCTCGGTCACCGGGTGTTCCACCTGGAGCCGGGTGTTCATCTCGAGGAAGTAGAAGTTGCGCTCGCCGTCCACGATGAACTCGACCGTGCCCGCGCTGGTGTAGCCCACCGCTTGCGCCAGCGCGCAGGCCTGCTCGCCCATGGCCTTGCGAGTCGCCTCGTCGAGGAAGGGCGAGGGCGCCTCTTCGATGACCTTCTGGTTGCGGCGCTGGATCGAGCATTCCCGCTCGCCCAGGTAGACGCAATTGCCATGCGCGTCCGCGAGCACCTGGATCTCGATGTGCCGCGGCTGGGTGACGAATTTCTCGATGAAGATGCGGTCATCCCCGAACGAGGATTTCGCCTCGTTCTTCGAGGCCTGGAAGCCCTCGCGCGTCTCGGCGTCGGTCCAGGCGATGCGCATCCCCTTGCCGCCGCCGCCCGCGCTGGCCTTGATCATCACCGGGTAGCCGATCTCGTTCGAGATCCTCACCGCCTCCTCGGCATCCTCGATCAGCCCCATGTAGCCGGGCACGGTCGACACGCCCGCCTCCTGCGCGATCTTCTTCGAGGTGATCTTGTCGCCCATCGCCTCGATCGCATTCGCGGGCGGGCCGACAAAGGCGACACCCGCCTCCTCGAGGGCTTGCGCGAATTTCATGTTCTCCGACAGGAAACCGTAGCCCGGATGCACCGCCTCGGCGCCCGTGTCCTTGATCGCCTGCATGATCTTGTCGATCACGATGTAGCTTTCCGACGCGGGCGGCGCGCCGATATGCACCGCCTCGTCCGCCATGCGCACATGCAGCGCGTTGCGGTCGGCATCCGAATAGACCGCGACCGTGGCGATGCCCATCTTGCGTGCGGTCTTGATGACCCGGCAGGCGATCTCGCCGCGGTTGGCGATCAAAAGCTTCTTGAACATGGGCAGGCGTCCCTTCCTTGCGGGGCTCGGGCCCCGTTCTGGTGCAAAACGAAAAAGGCCACCGGGGGCGTGCTGCCCCGGTGGCCCCGTGATCGGATGAAGCGGCCCGCGCCGCGCGCGCGGCCGGTCAGGCGGTCAGCGGCAGAGCCTGACGTCGTCGCACAGCGCGCCACCGGCCGCGCCGATGAGCAGGCCGGTGCCGACATTGCCGTCAAGCGCGGCGGCCGTGACGCCCCCCGCGACCGCGCCAAGCCCGGCGCGCTCGAGGTCGCTTGCGACACAGCCCGACAGCGCGATGGCCGCGGCGAAAAGGGTTGCGGTAAAGGTGGTGCGGTGAATGGCGCGCATTTTGCGTCTGCTCCTGTTGTGATGCCTCGTGCCTCACAGGATACACGCAAATTCCGACGCGCAACAGCCAGCCCGCCACGGGCGGCCCCATCGGCGGAAAAAAGCGGCCGGCACAGCAAGCTGGCCGACCGCGTCGAAGGGGAAGGGTAACACGTCTTGTCGTGACCGGCCGTTGAAATGCTGGGGACAATGACCGGCACCCCAACCATGCCACGGATTTCCCGCGGCGAAAGGGCCATGGCCGCAAAGACGGCACGGTGCGCGCGAAACCGCGCACCAGCGGGGCGGCTGCGCGAAATCATGCCGACCGCCCTTCCCAGACGCCGGAGCCGTCGAAGGCCTCGGGAAAGGACGCGCGCGCGCGCGCTTCGTCGATGACCAGAAGCGCCTCGTAGCTTTCGGGGTCGAACGGGTCCTCGGCCGCGATCACCTCGCGCCCGAACAGCCAGCTCAACCGCCCGGCATCGAGGTTGCCGCGCTCGAAGGGCTCGGTGCCGAAATAGAGCCACAGCGCCTCCATGAACCCCGCATCGGCCCGCCGGTCCGCGGGGCGGCGGTCGGCGTAGCGGTCGCGCGGGACCAGCCTCGTCGCACCGTCCTTGTTGGCGCGGCGGATGGTGAACTGCAGGTCGCTGCCGGGCAGGCGCGAGGGAAAGCCGCGATGCTTGATCATGCCGCGCGCTCCCGGCCCCGAACCGGGACAGTGACCGGGTCCGCGGACCCGGCCACGCCACGAGGTACAGCTGCACCGGGGCAGCCAAGACCCACGTTAGCTTTTGCCCGCGCGTATCCACAGGCTTTTCCACAGGTCGCCGTCCGTTGTGGCCCGGTTGCATCACCCCGGAAGCCGGATGAATGTCGCCCGGCAACATGTTGTATGTGCATCAGAACAGCTCCCAAATGCAGGTTGGGCCCTCAAGCCGGTAGCTTTCGAAATACCGACGGATCTCGGGGGTGGCGATGCCGCGCTCGACGGGGGCCTCCATCATCTCGACGACCACCCATCCGGGTGTCGCGGCCTCGGCCTGCGCGACCGGAACACCCCATGTCAGACAGGCCCAGTCCATGTCCCCGCGCAGCTCCGCTCCGCTCAACCCATCGCCGGCGATCTGCGGGGCGAGCAGGCGCACGACGACCTGCAACTCGCCCGAATGCGGGTTCTCCTCGATCATCAGGTCCTGCACCTGCACGCTCTGGCCCGAGGGGGCCGCCAGCGTGCCCATGGGCCAGTCGCCCTGCAGCCCCTCGCCCGCCACGGCAGGCGCAGCCAAGGCCCCGCACAGCGGCAGGCACAGCAGGGAAAACAGGGCGGCGCGGATCACGGGGTCACCCCCTCCGGCCTGCGGGCGATGCAGTCGATCTCGACCAGCGCACCCACGGCCAGCGCGGTGACGCCCACGGTGGTGCGCGCAGGCCGCCGGTCGGGCGGAAAGAAGGACTGGTAGGTCTCGTTGAAGGCGGCGTAGTCGCGCTCGAACTCGGTCAGGTAGGCGCGCATCTGCACGACATGGCTCAGGTCGAGGCCGACGCCCTGCAGCACGATCTCGAGGTTGCGCATCACCGCCCGCGTCTGCGCCTCCACCCCCGCGGGCAGGGGCGCGTCGGGGGCCGCCGGATCGGTCGGCATCTGCCCGGTCAGGATCACCCAGCCATCCACCTCGACCGCGTGGGAAAAGGGGGCGACCGGCCGCGGGCCGCCGGTGATCATGTGAAAGAGGGGCTCGGTCATGGTCTACCTCTCAGGATGGGCACCACCGCCCACCGCGCCGGTGTCATGGGCAGGTTGCCCGGCCTCACAGCGGAATGTTGTCGTGCTTCTTCCACGGCATCTGCTTGCGCTTGGTGCGCAGCTGCGCGAAGGCCTTGCACACCCGCCGCCGGGTCGAGCGCGGCTGGATCACCTCGTCGATGAAGCCGCGTTCCGCCGCCACGAAGGGGTTGGCGAAGCGGTCCTCGTATTCCTTGGTGTGCGCCGCGGTCTTCTCGGCATCGCCCAGGTCGCCGCGATGGATGATCTCGGTCGCGCCCTTGGCCCCCATCACCGCGATCTCCGAGGTCGGCCAGGCATAGTTGATGTCCCCGCGCAGGTGCTTGGAGGACATCACCACGTAAGCCCCGCCATAGGCCTTGCGGGTGATGACCGTGACCTTCGGCACCGTCGCCTCGCCATAGGCGAAGAGGAGCTTGGCACCATGCTTGATGACGCCGTTGTATTCCTGCCCCGTGCCGGGCAGGAAACCGGGAACGTCCACGAAGGTCAGCAGCGGGATCTCGAAACAGTCGCAGAACCGCACGAAGCGCGCGGCCTTGCGGGCGCTGTCGATGTCGAGCACCCCCGCCAGAACCATCGGCTGATTGGCCACCACGCCCACGGTCTGCCCCTCGAGCCGGATGAAACCGGTGATGATGTTCTTGGCGAAATCCTCCTGGATCTCGTAGAAATCCCCCTCGTCGGCGACCTTGGTGATCAACTCCTTCATGTCATAGGGCATGTTGGGGTTGTCGGGCACCAGCGTGTCGAGGCTGTCCTCGACCCGGTCGGGGCTGTCGTAGAAGGGGCGGACGGGCGGCTTCTCGCGGTTGGAGAGCGGCAGGAAATCGACCAGCCGCCGCACCTCCGACAGCGCCTCCACGTCATTCTCGAAGGCGCCGTCGGCGACGCTCGACTTGCGGGTATGCGTCGTCGCGCCGCCCAGTTCCTCGGCGGTCACCTGCTCGTTGGTGACGGTCTTCACCACGTCGGGGCCGGTCACGAACATGTACGAGCTGTCCTTCACCATGAAGATGAAGTCGGTCATCGCCGGCGAATAGACCGCGCCGCCCGCGCAGGGGCCCATGATCATGGAGATCTGGGGGACCACGCCCGAAGCCTCGATGTTGCGCTGGAACACCTCGCCATAGGCCGCAAGGCTCGACACGCCTTCCTGGATGCGCGCCCCGCCCGAGTCGTTGATGCCGATCACCGGCGCACCGTTCTGGATCGCCATGTCCATGATCTTGCAGATCTTGGCGGCATGGGTCTCCGACACCGACCCGCCCAGCACGGTGAAATCCTGGCTGAAGACATAGACCATCCGGCCGTTGATCGTGCCCCAGCCTGTGACCACGCCATCGCCGCGCGGCTTGCTGGCCGCCATGCCGAAATCGGTGCAACGGTGGGTGACGAACATGTCGTATTCTTCAAAGGACCCCTCGTCGAGCAACAGGTCGATCCGCTCGCGCGCGGTCAGCTTGCCCTTGGCGTGCTGCGCGTCGATCCGCTTCTGACCGCCACCCAACCGCGCCTCTTCGCGGCGGTGTTCGAGCTGCTGCAGGATGTCCTTCATCTGTCGTCCCTTCCGACTGGTCTTGTCCCCCGAGTTGCCCCTGCATAGCGCAGGGGCCGGGCGAGTGTCGCGGACACTATGGACGCAGGGACGCCCGCGCGAGTCGGAATGCGCATATTTGCAAAACACTTTGCCGGCTGGTTTCAGTTTTTGCAAAAAAGCAAATCACCCGCACCCTGCGCCACCACACAGGCCCCCTGCACCGGCGCGATGGACAATCGCGGCGCGCTGGCCTAATTCCGTTGCCATGGCAACAATCGATCCGGTGCGCTTCCTCGACCGCGCCACTCCGCCCCACATCTTCACCCTGATCGTCCTGACGGGCCTCGGCGCGCTGTCGATGAACATCTTCCTGCCGTCCCTGCCGCAGATGACCGAGTTCTTCGACACCGACTACCGGCTGATGCAGCTCTCGGTGGCGCTCTATCTCGCCGTCAACGCGGGGCTTCAGGTCGTGATCGGCCCGATCTCGGACCGCTTCGGCCGCAGGCCCGTCCTGCTGACCGGGATCGCGGTCTTCCTGCTGGCGACGCTGGGCTGCCTCATGGCCCCCACGATCGAGGTCTTCCTGTTTTTCCGCATGTTGCAGGCGGTGATCGTCGTGGGCCTTGTCCTCGGCCGCGCGGTGGTGCGCGACATGTATCCCGCCGACCAGGCCGCAAGCCAGATCGGCTACGTCACCATGGGCATGGCCGTGGTGCCGATGATCGGCCCGGCCATCGGCGGAGTGCTGGACCAGGCCTTCGGCTGGCAGGCGAATTTCTGGCTCCTCCTCGGCCTCGGCGTGCTGGTCCTGCTGCTGACCTGGCGCGACCTGGGCGAGACGGCGCGCACCACCTCGAGCAGTTTCGCCGCGCAGCTGCGCGAATACCCCGAGCTTCTGACCTCGCGCCGCTTCTGGGGCTATTGCATGGCCGCGGCCTTCGCCTCGGGGGCGTTCTTCGCCTATCTCGGCGGCGCGCCCTACGTGGGCTCCGAGGTCTTCGGCCTCTCGCCCGCGCTGGTCGGCTTCTACTTCGGCGCGCCCGCGCTGGGGTATTTCTTCGGAAACTGGATCTCGGGGCGCTTCTCGGTCCGGCTGGGGATCAACGCGATGATCCTCTGGGGCACGGTGATCTCGGCGGCTGGGCTGATCGCGTCGCTGCTGCTGTTCCTCATCGGCCTCAAGACCGCGCTGGTCTTCTTCGGCTTCA
Source organism: Roseicyclus amphidinii (assembly GCF_030163755.1). GTDB lineage: Bacteria > Pseudomonadota > Alphaproteobacteria > Rhodobacterales > Rhodobacteraceae > Roseicyclus > Roseicyclus amphidinii. The sequence continues at coordinate 2,331 of NZ_JASJOE010000026.1, read as the reverse complement.
TGACCTTCGTGGGCTTGGGCAACGGCATGGTGCTGCCCAACGCGACCTCGGGGATGCTCTCGGTGCGGCCGCATCTTGCGGGCACGGCCTCCGGCCTTGGCGGTGCGATCATGATCGGCGGCGGCGCGGCGCTTTCGGCGCTGGCGGGCGCACTGCTGACCGGGGGCAACGGGGCCTATCCGCTGATCTGGATCATGCTCGTGACCTCGCTTCTCGCCGTGGCCTCGATCCTCTACACCATCCGCCGGGAACGCCAGGTCGGCGGCTGACCCTTGCGCGAGGCTTTGCAAAGCGGCACAACCGCGTTGCAAACCCCGCCGCCGGAGGTGCCATGTCCGCCCGCAAACTCTATGCCGGGGCCAAGCTGCGCGAGATCCGCACGCGGCTGGGTCTGACGCAAAAGGATTTCGCCCAGAAACTCGCCGTCTCCCTGCCCTACCTGAACCAGATGGAGAACAACAACCGCCCGGTCTCGACCGCGGTCGTTCTCGGCCTGGCGCAGGAGTTCGGCATCGACGTGACCGAGCTGCGCGCGGGCGATGCCGAGCGTCTCGTCTCCGACATGCGCGAGGCCTTCGCCGACCCCGTCTTCGCCGAGGCCGCGCCACCGCTCACCGACCTGCGGCTGGCGGCCTCGAACGCGCCCGCTCTGGCGCGCGCCTTTCTCGACCTGCACCGCGCCTATCGCCAGACCCACGAACGCCTCGCCTCGCTCGACGAAGCACTGGGGCAGGACCGTCACGCCGCCCCCTCGCCGTGGGAGGAGGTGCGCGATTTCTTCCATTATTGCGACAATTACATCGACGCCGTCGACCGCGCCGCCGAGCGTTTCGCCTCCAAGGCCGAGGGCGACCTTGCCGCCCATACCGAGGCCGTGCTGGCGGGCATGGGCGTCACCCTCCGGCACGAAGCGGGGCAGGGCGTGCGCGCCTATGATCCGGCCACGCGCGTTCTGACCCTCAGCCCCCGCGCCGCGCCGGAAACGCAACGCTTCCAACTGCTGCATCAATACGCCCTGCTGGGGCAGGCGCAGCTGATCGAGGCGACACTCGACCTTGCCCGCTTCCAGTCCGACACCAGCCGCGAGATCGCGCGGATCGGCATGGCGAATTACTTCGCCGGTGCGGTCCTGATGCCCTACACCCGCTTCGCCGAGGCCGCGCGCGAAACGCGCCACGACCTCGAGCGGCTCTCGATCCAGTTCGGCGCCTCGATCGAGCAGGTGGCTCACCGGCTGTCCACGCTTCAGCGCCCCGGCGCCAAGGGCATCCCCTTCTTCTTCGCCCGCGTTGACCAGGCGGGCACCGTCACGAAACGCCACTCGGCCACCCGGCTGCAATTCGCCCGCTTCGGCGGGGCCTGCCCGCTGTGGAACGTCCACCAGGCCTTCGAGACGCCCACCCGCTTCCTGCGGCAACTGGCCGAGACGCCGGACGGGGTGCGCTACGTGATCCTGGCGCGCGACGTGTCGAAATCGGGCGGGGCCTGGGGCACGCCGACGCGGCGCTTCGCCATTTCGCTGGGCTGCGAGGTGAAACACGCGCGCGACCTTGTCTATGCCGACGGTCTCGACCTCGACCGCGACGCGGCGTTCCAGCCGATCGGCATCTCCTGCCGGATCTGCGAGCGCGAGACCTGCCACCAGCGCGCGGTGCCGCCGCTCGAACGCCGCCTGACGGTCGACCCCAACCGCCGCGGCACGCTGCCCTACGAGATCGGGCGTTGATCGGGCGTTGATAGGACGTTGACGGGCCCACGCGCCCCGCCCTACTCCTGATCCGACGGACAGGGAGGACGAACCGCCATGGAAATGCACGCCACGCGCACCATCGCCGCCGACCGGATGACGGTCTGGCAGGCTCTGAACGATGCGGAGGTGCTGAAAGCCTGCATCCCCGGTTGCGAAGAGCTGACCGGCTCGCCCGAGGAAGGCTTCAGCGCCGTGGTCAAGCAGAAGGTCGGGCCGGTCAAGGCGACCTTCAAGGGCGAGGTGACGCTCTCGGATATCGTCGAGGGGACAAGCTACACCATCTCGGGCGAGGGCAAGGGCGGCGTCGCGGGCTTCGCCAAGGGCGGCGCGCAGGTCCGGCTCTCGGATGCCGAGGGCGGCGGCACCGAGCTGCAGTACGATGTCGAGGCCAAGGTCGGCGGCAAGCTGGCACAGCTGGGCTCGCGGCTGGTGGACAGTTTCGCCACCAAGATGGCCGACCAGTTCTTCGAGCGGTTCCAGGCCCATGTGGAGGGCAACAGCGCCGAGGCCTGAGCCCGCGCGCAGGCGCGCGCGTCCTGCGAATTTTCGTACGAAAATTCGCCCCCCCCCCGCGCCATTCG
>NZ_JASJOE010000025.1 GCF_030163755.1 Roseicyclus amphidinii | reverse complement strand
CGCCGCTCACCGTGCTGATCCTGATCCTCGTCTTCTACCTGGTGATGGGCTGCCTGATGGACAGCCTGTCGATGATCCTGCTGACCATCCCGATCTTCTGGCCGGTGATGCAGGTGATGGATTTCGGGCTGATCTCGCTCATCGACATGCAGGCCGCCCGCCTCGCCGAAGGGATCGCAGAGGGCATCGCCATGGCCCCCGACCTGCTGGCCGAGGCGCAGGCCAAGCTGGCCGAGGGCATCGCGCTCACCCGCGAGGAATTCCGCGCCCTCGGCCTGCGGCCGGTCACCGAGGCCATGCATGCCGATTTCAACCAGACGCTCACGGCGATCTGGTTCGGCATCCTCGTCCTGATCGTGGTCGAGGTCGGGCTGATCACCCCGCCTGTCGGCATGAACCTTTTCATCATCAACGCGATGGACCGCGAAACCCCCATGACCGCCACCTACAAGGCCGTCATGTGGTTCGTCACCTCCGACATCCTCCGCGTCGCCCTCCTCGTCGCATTCCCATCCATCTCCATCTTCCTGCTGATGTGAGGGGCGGGCCAAGCAACACGAAAAGAAAGGAGCCACCATGCAGATCAACGGAACAGGGGCCATCGTCACCGGCGGCGGAAGCGGGCTTGGGGCGGCGACAGCGCGCAAGCTGGCGGGCGGGGGCGCGAAGGTTGCGATCCTCGACTTCGACGGTGCGCGCGCGGCGGCCGTCGCCGAGGAGATCGGCGGCCTCGCCTGTCCGGTCGACGTGGGCGACGAGGCCGCCGTGGCCGAGGCCGTGGCGCGTGCCGCCGACTGGATCGGCGGGGCCCCGCGCATCGCGGTCAATTGCGCGGGCGTGGGCCTTGCCGGGCGGATCGTCGGGCGCGAGGGGAAACTCGCCATCGACGTCTTCGAGCGGACGCTGCGGGTCAACCTCTTCGGCACCTACAACGTGATGTCCCATGCCGCCCGAATGATGACCGAGGCCGAGCCGACCGAGACCGGCGAGCGCGGCGTGATCGTCAACACCGCCTCGGTCGCGTGGGAGGACGGGCAGGTCGGGCAGACGGCCTATGCGGCCTCGAAGGGGGCCATCGCCGCGCTGTCGCTTCCCGCGGCGCGCGACCTTGCCCGCCACGCCATCCGGGTCATGGCCATCGCACCGGGGCTGTTCAACACGCCGATGATGGAGGGGCTGCCGCCCGAGGTGACCGAGAAGATCACCGCCGACATCCAGTTCCCCGCGCGGCTGGGGATGCCCGAGGAATACGCGCTGCTCGTCACGCAGATCGTCGAGAACAGCTATCTCAACGGGACGACCATCCGCCTCGACGCGGCCACGCGGCTGCCCCCGAAATAACGAGGCGCTGATGTCCGGCCACATATCCGAGATCGGCCTCCCCGAGGGGGGCGCGGTTCCGACGATGGACCGGCCCGCGGGGGCCGATGCCGTGGTCCGCACCCGGCCCGACGCATCAGGCCGCGCGCGGGGGAGAGGCGCTGCCGCGGCTCGCGGGCACGTCGACGCGGGGCAGGGTTCGCGCCGAAAGCGGATGTGCCGCGATCGCCCGGACCAGCCCCGATGCGGCGAAGGGCCCTCGGGCCTTTCGGCACATACGTGTGCGGTGCCGCGATGAGCCGCGTCAACCGCGCCTCCGCCCCGCAGGGCGCTGCGCATGTGCCGTCTTTCACGACGCTGCGGCGGTTGTTGGGGTATCGCCTGCGCCGGGCGACGATGCTGGTCCAGTCCGATCTGGCCGAGACGTTGAAGCCCTTCGGGTTGCGCATGATCACCTTTTCCGCGCTGGTGCTGATCCGCGACAATCCCGGCCTGAGCCAGTCGCAACTGGCCGCGGCGATGGATGTGGAGCGGCCGAACCTCGTGGTGATCGTGGACGAGCTGGAGACGCGCGGCCTTATCGCGCGCGACCGGCTGGCGACGGACCGCCGGACCTATGCCCTGACCGTGACCGAGGCCGGGGACCGGCTCTGCGCCGACGTGGTGGCGGCCGTCGAGGCGCACGAGGCGCGGCTGTTCGACGGGCTGACCGAGGCCGAACGCCAGACCGTCGAGGCGGCGCTGGCCCTCATTCACCGCAATGCCAAGGGGTGAGCGAATGCTGAACCGGACCACGACGTTCGCGCCGCACCGGGTGGAGGCGGAGCATCGCGCCGACGGCACCATCCTGTTGCGCGCCGAGGCCGAGCTTGGCCCCGTGGCGCGCTGCACCGGCGACTGGCTGCACCGCTGGGCCGCAGCGCGGCCGGACCATGTCTTTCTCGCCGAGCGGCATGGCGCGGGGTGGCGGGAAGAGAGCTATGCCGGCGCGCTGGACAAGGTGCGCGCCCTCGCGGCGGCGCTTCTGGGGCGGGGCATGGGGCCCAAGACGCCGATCCTCGTGATCTCGGGCAACGGGGTGGATCACGGCCTTCTGGCGCTGGCCGCGCAATACGTGGGCGTGCCGCTCTGCCCCGTGGCCGAGCAATACGCGCTGGTCCATGGCGCGCATGGTCGGCTGGTCCACGCGGTCGAGCTGATCCGGCCGCGGATGATCTATGCCGTCGACGCGGGCCGATATGCCGAGGCGCTGGCCCTGCCCGCGCTGGAGGGGATCGAGATCGTCTGCTCGCGCACCGCCGGGCGAAGCGACGTGACCGGGTTCGACACTTTGCTGAAGGGCGACGCGTCGGCGGATGTCGATGCCGCCCATTCGGCCGTCACGCCCGACACGGTGGGCAAGATCCTGATGACCTCGGGCTCGACCTCGGCGCCCAAGGGGGTGCTGACGACACACCGCATGATGTGCGTGAACCAGGCGCAGCTGGTCCACGGCCTGCCCTTCCTCGAGGACCGCCCGCCGGTGCTGGTCGACTGGCTGCCCTGGAACCATGTCTTCGGTGGCTCGCATAATTTCAACATGGCGCTGTCGAACGGCGGGACGCTCTACATCGACGACGGCAAGCCCGTCGCGGGTCTGTTCGAGCGCACGCTCGAGAACCTGTCGATGGTGGCCCCCACGCTCTCGTTCAACGTGCCGCTGGGCTACGCGATGCTGGTCGCCGCGCTGAAGAAGGACGCGGGTCTTCGAGGCCGCTTCTTCGCCGATCTCGACCTGATGTTCTACGCCGGTGCCTCGATCCCGCAGGAGGTGTGGACCGCGCTCGAGGCCATGGCGATGGAGGTCAAGGGCGAGGTGCCGCTGATGACCTCGTCCTGGGGGCTGACCGAAACCGCGCCCGCCGTCCTGCTGCAACAGGAACCGACGGACCGCTCGGGCGTGGTCGGCGTGCCCCTGCCCGGCGCGGTGCTCAAGTTGATCCCCGACGCCGACATGCGCTGCGAGGTGCGGGTGAAGGGCCCCAACGTCATGCCGGGCTATGTCGACAACCCCGAGAAGACCGCCGAGGCCTTCGACGAGGAAGGCTATTTCGTGACCGGCGACGCGATGGTCTTCGTCGATCCGCGGGATGTCTCGCGCGGGCTGAGGTTCGACGGACGCATATCCGAGGATTTCAAGCTGCTGTCGGGCACCTGGGTGCGGGCGGCACAGCTCAGGATCGACATGCTGGCCTGCCTCTCGCCGCTGGCGGGCGACCTTGTCGTCACCGGCGCGGACCGCAGCGAGATCGGCCTGTTGATCTTCCCCGACATGGCGGAACTCAAGGCCGGGGGCTTCGCGCTGGACGCGGACCGGGGCGCGCTGTCGGACCCGCGCCTTCTGTCCGAGATCCACCGCCGCCTTGCCGAACGCGCGCGGGCGATCAGCGGCTCGTCCAGCCGGGTGGCGCGTGCGCTGGTGCTGGCCGAACCGGCCTCGATGCCCGAGGGCGAGATGACCGCCAAGGGCAATCTCAACAGCCGCCGGGTGCTGACCCGTCGCGCCGAGCTGCTCACCCGCCTCTACGCGCAGGACGATCCCTGCGTCACGTCCCTTTGAAGGAACCCGCCATGGTCGATATCTCCTCGGGCCGCGCGATCCACACCCATGCCGAGGCCACCTGCCGACACCTCCCCACGGTGCCCGAAACCGCGCCCCACGAGCGCGAGCAGGACATCGCCGCCGTGATCCGCCCCGTCGTTGCCGGGCGCGAGACAGGCAACCGGCGCGGCGGGCACGAGGTCGTCGCCGAACTGGCCACCCTGACCAATGACGCGCCGATCCCTCTTGAACATGGACGATCTCGCGGTCGGTTTTCCCGACCCCGGTATCATTCGCGGATCGCGCCCGCGCGGCGGCTGGCGGACGTCAGGATGATCATCATCAAGGGCAACGCCGCGCCCCTGATCGGCGTTGCGTGATGCACCACGGCAACCGGAGTATCCCATGACCCCGTTCGAGGCCCCGCTGGGCGATATCTTTTTCTCTCTCGCCTGCGTCGGTGCCGACGACCTGCCCGACTGGGACGGCGCGCTTGCCCGCGAGATCGCGGGCCATTTCGCCGCTTTCGCCGAGGGCGAGATCGCGCCGCTGGACGAACCAGGCGACCGGCAGGGTTGCCGGCTGGAGAACGGGCGGGTGCGCATGCCCGACGGGTTCGCCGCGGTCTACCGCGACTATGCCGCGATGGGCTGGCCGGGTCTGACCGCGCCCGAGGCCTTCGGCGGCCAGGGCATGAGCGCGGTCATCGGCGCCGTGACCTCCGAGATCTTCACCGGCGCGAACCATTCGCTGCAGATGGTGACCGGGCTTGTCCCCGGCGCGGTGCGGACGCTTCTTGCCTTCGGGACCGAGGACCAGCAGGCGCGGCTCATCCCCGCGCTTGCCTCGGGCGCGATGCTGTCGACCATGTGCCTGACCGAGCCCGGCGCGGGATCGGACCTGTCGCGCATCCGCTGCAAGGCGCTGCGGGATGGTGACGGCGACGGGGACGGCTGGCGGATCGAGGGGGAAAAGATCTTCATCTCCGGCGGCGACCAGGACATGAGCGAGGATATCCTGCATCTCGTGCTGGCCCGCACCTCGGGCGACGGGGTCAAGGGGCTGTCGCTTTTCGCCACGACCCGCGCCTCGGCGGGCGACCGCATCAAGGTCACTCGCATCGAGGAGAAGATGGGGCTGCACGCCTCGCCCACCTGCCAGATGCTGTTCGACGGTGCCCCCGCCGAGCTGATCGGGGCGGAGGGCGGCGGGCTCAAGGCGATGTTCACGATGATGAACCACGCACGGACCGACGTGGCGCTGCAGGGCGTGGCGCATGCCGCCCGCGCCTGCGACATCGCGCGCCGCTACGCCGCCGGGCGGGTGCAGGGCCGCGGTGCCGACGGGGGGCCGGTCACGCTTGACGGGCACGCGGATGTCGCGCGCATGATCGACGCGATGGACCGGCAGGCGCTTGGCGCGCGCGCGCTGGCGCATCTGTGCGTCGTGACGATGGAGCGCGGCGACGATCCGGAGCTGGTCGAGTTCCTGACGCCGCTGGCCAAGACCCATTGCACCGAGGCCGGGATCGCGGCCGCGAACACCGGTATCCAGGTCCTCGGCGGCTACGGCTACCTGAGGGAATACCGGCTGGAACAGACCTTCCGCGATGCGCGGATCACCGCGATCTACGAAGGCGCGAACGGCATTCACGCGCGGATGCTCGCCACCCGCCTGCTGGGCGGCGCGGCGGGCGCGGCCTTCGCGGCTTTCATGGAGCGCGCGGCGGGTGACGCGACCGTCGCCGCCCTGCTCGGGCGCTGGCACGCGGCGCGCGAGCGACTGCTGGGCCGCGACGATGCCACCGCGCTGGCGCAGCCCTTTGCCGAGCTGACCGCGCATCTGCTGCTGGCGCATCTGTGGACGGTCCTGCAGGCCCGCGCCGCGGAGCATCCCGAGCCCGCACGCATCCGGCGGCTGGCCGCGGCCGCGCTGACCGAGGCGCGGATCATGGGCGAGGCCGCCCACGCCCTGATCCTGTCACCGCCCGGTGCGCACTCGGACCCGGACAAGGTCCGCGCGGCACAGGCATGACCGGGCGGTCGGCGGCCCCTGCGGGCACTGCGGGCACCGCGGGCACTGCGGGCACCATGGAGGAAACCCGCACGCGCTGGGGCGTGATCTTCGCGGCGCTGGCCATGGGCGTGGTCGCGGCGCTGCATATCGGCAAGGTGCCCCCGGCGCTGCCGACGCTGCGCGCGGACCTCGGGCTTGGCCTTGTCGGGGGCGGGTTCGTGCTGTCGATGTTCAGCGGGCTGGGCATGGTGCTGGGCCTCGTGACCGGCGGGGTCGCCGACCGGATCGGCCGCCGCCGCATGACGCTGGCGGGGTATTCCCTGCTGGTGGCGGGCGGGGCCCTCGGGGCGATTGCCACCGACCTGCCGGTCATGCTGACCAGTCGCGCGCTCGAGGGGCTGGGCTTCATGGCCGTGGGCGTCACCATGCCCGGCATCGTGTCCGAGGCCGCCTCGGCGCGTGACCGCCCCCTTGCGCTGGGGCTGTGGAGCGTGTTCACCCCGCTCGGTTTTGCCATCGCGCTGCTGTCGGCACCGCTGGCGCTGGCGGTGATGGACTGGCGGGCGCTCTGGCTGGGGCTGGCGGGGCTTTCGGCGCTCACGCTGCTGGCGCTGCGCCCGATGCTGCCCTTGCCCGCCGCCAGCGCCCCGGCGACGCGGAGCGGCTTTGGCCAGCGCCTGTCCGACGTGCTGGCGCGCCCGCGGCTCTGGCTCATCGCCGCCACCTTCGGCGCCTATGCCTTTCAGTGGGTCACGCTCATGGCGTGGCTGCCGACCTACCTCGTCGACGGGCTGGGCTTTGCGCTCGCCCCGGCCTCTGCCGTCACGGCGCTGATCGTCGTCGTGAACGTGCCGGGCAATATCGGCGCGGGTGCGTTGATGCGAGCCGGATGGCCGCCGCGGCGGATCATCGGGATCGGCAGCACCGTGATGGGGATCACCGCCGCGGCGCTGTTCCTTGGGCCGGAGTTCGGGGCGGCGGCGGGCATCGGCCTGTGCCTCCTGTTCTCGGTCGCGGGCGGAGGCATCCCGGCGGCGCTTTTCGCGCAGATCCCGCAGGCCTCGCCCTCGGCCTCGCATGCCGGGCAGGCCAACGGGATGCTGATGCAGGGCTCGGCCACCGGCCAGTTCCTCGGCCCGCCCCTGATCGGGGCCGCCGTCACCGCGACGGGCGGAGACTGGAGCGGCGCGGCACTGCTGACCGCGCTTCTGGCGCGGCCGATGCGCTGAGGGGACTGCGTAACGAAAAAAGCCCCGGCCATGCCGGGGCTTTCGCGTTTTCGGGCCTGCGCCGAGATCAGCCGATGATCGCGTTCAGCGTGGTCGAGGGGCGCATGATCGCCGCGGTCTTCGCCGCATCGGGGTGGTAGTAGCCGCCCTGGTCCACGGCCTGCCCGCGACCGGCGTGCAGCTCTTGCAGGATCTCGGCTTCCTTCTCGGCCAGGGCCGCCGCGACGGGCGCGAAATGCGCGGCCAGCGCCGCATCCCCGGATTGCGCGGCCAGCGCCTCGGCCCAGTAGCGCGCGAACCAGTAATGGCTGTCGCGGTTGTCGGGCTCACCGGCCTTGCGGCCCGGGCTGCGGTCGTGATCGAGCACGCCCTGCGTCGCCACCTCGACCGCGTCGCCAAGGATCTGCGCCTTGGCGTTGCCCTTGGTCTGGCCAAGGAACTTGAAGCTTTCTCCGAGCGCACAGAACTCACCCAGGCTGTCCCAGCGCAGGTGGTTCTCGCCCTGCAGCTGCTGGACGTGCTTGGGGGCCGAGCCGCCCGCGCCGGTCTCGAACAGGCCGCCGCCCTGCATCAGCTTCACGATGGAGAGCATCTTGGCCGAGGTCGCCAGCTCGAGGATCGGGAAGAGATCGGTCAGGTAGTCGCGCAGCACGTTGCCGGTGATGGCGATGGTGTTCTCGCCCTTGGTGATCGTCTCGAGCGAGGCGCGGGTCGCCTCGCGCGGGGCCATGATCTCGAAGCGGTCGGCGACGCCCTTGGCCTCGAGGATGGGCTTGACCATGGCGATCAGCTGCGCGTCATGGGCGCGGCTCTCGTCCAGCCAGAAGATCGAGCGGTAGCCGGTCAGCGCCTGCCGCTCGATGGCGAGGTTCACCCAATCCTCGATGGGCGCCTTGCGCGTGCTGGCCGACCGCCAGATGTCGCCCGCCTTGACCTCATGCGAATGCAGCACGGTGCCGTCCGCGAGGATCATCTTGACCGTGCCGTCGGCCGGGATCTCGAAGGTGGTGGGGTGGCTGCCGTATTCCTCGGCCTTCTGCGCCATCAGCCCGAGGTTCTGGACCGTTCCGGCGGTGGCCGGGTTCAGCTTGCCGTTCTGCTTGAAGAACTCGATGGCCTCGTCATAGACCGGCGCATAGGAATTGTCGGGGATGACGCAGACCGCGTCATGTTCCTTGCCGTCCGGGCCCCAGCCCTTGCCGCCGGCGCGGATCAGCGCGGGCATCGAGGCGTCGATGATCACGTCCGAGGGGACGTGCAGGTTGGTGATGCCGCGGTCGCTGTCGACCATGTACATCGGCGGGCGCTCGGCCATGCAGGCCTCGATGGCGGCCATGATCGCGGCATTGCCCTTCACCCGCGCCAGCAGGTCGCCGAGGCCCGAGTTGGGGTTCACGCCAAGGGCGGCCATCTCGTCGCCGAACTGCTCGAAGACGGGGGCGAGGAACTGCTTGACCGCATGGCCGAAGATGATCGGGTCCGAGACCTTCATCATCGTGGCCTTCATGTGCAGCGAGAACAGCACGCCCTCGGCCTTGGTCTTCTCGATCTCTTCGGCAAGGAAGGCGTCGAGCGCCACGGCGCTCATGTAGGTCGCATCGACCACGGTGCCCGCGGGGTAGCTGACTGCATCCTTCAGGACGGTCTCGCCCTCGGCGGTCTCCAGCACGATCTTCGCGGTCGCCGCGTTCGGGACCACCGCCGAAACCTCGTTCGAGAAGAAATCGCCGCCCGACATGGAGGCCACGCGCGTCTTGCTGTCGGCGCTCCAGTCGCCCATGCGGTGCGGGTTGGACTGGGCGAATTTCTTGACGGCGGCCGCCGCGCGGCGGTCCGAGTTGCCTTCGCGCAGGACCGGGTTCACCGCCGAGCCCTTGATCGCGTCGTAGCGCGCGCGGGCCTCCTTCTCGGCGTCGGTGGCGGGCGTTTCGGGGTAGTCGGGGATCGCGTAGCCCTGCGCCTGAAGCTCCTTCACCGCGGCGACGAGCTGCGGGACCGAAGCCGAGATGTTGGGCAGCTTGATCACGTTCGCCTCGGGCGTCTTCACCAGCTCGCCGAGGGCGGCGAGGTCATCGGTGATGCGCTGATCCTCGGACAGATGCTCGGGGAAGGCGGCGAGGATGCGGCCCGCCAGCGAGATGTCCCGCGTCCCGACCGTGACACCGGCTGCGCGCGCGAAGCTCTGGATGATCGGCAGGAGCGAGGCCGAGGCCAGCTCGGGCGCTTCGTCCACCTTGGTGTAGATGATGTCGGGATTGGTCTGATCGGTCATGGCGGTCCCCGTGTCTCAGGAAGTTTGGTATGCGATAGTACACAAAGCTTGCGTCGTCCACGGAACGAAGGGTCGCGGGGGCGAGGCGTGTTGCCGCGCTCGGCTTGGCGAGAGGTCGCGGGGCGGACCTTTCGGGCGCGCCTTCGGAGGGCTGAAGGTGCGCTTGAAAATCGGTTCAGATTCTTGCCGCTTTGGTCTTGATCCCCCGACGCTCCCAGCGTAACTAGCGCGTCACGGTTGGGGTGTAGCCAAGCGGTAAGGCAGCGGTTTTTGGTACCGTGTACCGTAGGTTCGAATCCTACCACCCCAGCCAGTTTTTTCCTGAACCTTACCTTCATTCGACGGCAGCGCGTGTAGCGGCGCTTGCCGAACGGACGATACGCGATGGCTGACCTCTCGGCGACGCGCTGCGACGGCGAGGCGACCGGCCCCGAAGCCGCGGCAGGTCAGGGGGAAAGGCCCCCTGTCCCGGTCGCCGCGTGACTGCCGCCTGGCGCAATCCCTATCAACAGCGTTGGAAACCGAGGCAGCCCCCGCCGGGAAACTCGACGATGTTACCGCCGGGCCCCTCCTCGGGATACTCCCCCTCGAAATACTCTTCCTCGCCGTAGTCTTCCTCGCCGGCGTCGTCCTCGAACACCGGCGGAACCGGCGGACCGCGCAGGCCGTCGGGGCCTGTGGGCGCCTGCGTGCCGCCGGTCGAGAAGGGGCGCACGTCGACGGGCACGACCGCCTCGAGGTCCAGAAGGTCGAGGTCGGTGAACCCGCCATCCCCGGCGAAGACACCGTCGATCAGGTTCGTGATCCGGGCCAGTGTGTCGGCGGGCACGATGCCGAGGAAACCGGCCTCGGACAAAAGCCCCCCGGTCTGCGTCGTGCAGAAGCTGTCGGTCGCGCCCGCGGGCGTGAGGCACAGCTCGTCACCCGCGATGAAGACCGCGGTCGTCTGCTGGCCGTCGCTGGTGATCAGCGCCGAGGACCCGCGGATGCCGATCGTCGCCGTGGGGGTGGTGACGACCGCGGGCCGGGCGTCGGACGTGGCGCCGCCGATCATGCGCAGCGCGCCTTGCGTCAACCGCAGGGCCATGTCCCCCGACCCGGTGCCGGGATCGAACACGAAACGATCCAGGACCACGGCGGTGTTCGCGCCCAGCGACAGGCTGGTCTGATCGCGGAACAGCAGTTCGACGCGGGAGTCGGGGCCGGTGGCGACCTCTTCCTCCGTCACGACCCGCGTGCCGAGCGGGAGCGCACGCGTCGCGGCGGCCGGCGGGGTGCCGGTGACGCGGGCGACGGAGAGCGCGACGGTGCCGATCTCCTGGGCCTGTGCCGTTGTAGCGGGCAGTGACAGCGACAGCGCCAGCAGGACCGCGGCGGCTGCAGGGCGGGGCAGGTACATCATTTCACGCGTCTTCGACATGATCAGAACTCCCACCCCATCCGCAGCGTCACCCAGTTCGACGAGCCCACCGTCGAGGCGGTGTCGGACCTGCGCGAGCGGCCGAGCGCCGCATCGACGAAGCCCTGCTCGCTCACCCACATCCGCGCCATCACGCCTGCCGTGACTTCATCGTAGTCGCGCACGTCCGAGGTGATCGACACGCCGCGCAGCATGCCGCCGACGCGCCAGTCCCGCGCCACCTCGACGAAGCCGGGGCGGAAGTCGTGCCAGATATCCAGCGTCGCCTGCCGCTCGATCTCGTCGGCGATGGTCAGGCCGCGGCGATCCTCATGCGACAGTCGCAGGGACAGGGTCGTCGCCTCGCTCAGGCGGTAGAGGCCCGTCAGGCCCAGTGACGCGAAGCGGCCGCTGCCCGTCAGGTCGGTGTCGAGCGCGCCGGCGCTCAGCTCTCCCACGAGGCCGCCGCGGGTGCCGAGCCGGGCGCGCAGGTTCGCCCCGAGGCCGAGGCGGCGCGTATCCGCGCCATCCGTTCCGCGCGCGGTCGACAGCAGGAGGTAGGGATGAAGCACCGCGCTTTCGGCATTCGGACCGGTCCGCAGCACCGGGCCACTGCGCAAGGAGATCTGACGCCGCTCCGGATCGTCGGGACGGTCCGCGTAATTGCGCGCCGCCACCGAGAACCGGGTCAACCACGTCGCCCCGCCAGCCGTGCCGAGATCGTGGCGCCACGACAGGGTCAGGCCGGCCTCGGCTCCGCGGTCGGCCGCGTTCGAGGACAGGGTGCCCCCGAGACTGACGCTGCCGGACAGGTTGGACGGGGCCGCGCGCGCCTCGGCGGCCCGCAGGTAGGGTTCGGCACGGGCGGCGGCGGCCTCATCGCCGCTGTCGACCACGCGGCGCAGCGTCTGCGCGGCCAACTCGTCCGCGCCGAGCGCGAATTGGGCCAGCGCCAGCTGCCGCCGCGCCTCGGCATTGTCCGGTTCCAGCGCGACCAGTCGCTCCAGAACGGCCATCGCCGCCTCGAAATCGCGCAGCGCGATGCTTGCCCGCGCATAGTCCAGCATCGCATCCCGGTCGGTGGGGGCGTTGTACATGCGCTCGAAGGCGTCGTCGCGGGCCTGCTCCTGCGGCGTGGACGCCAGGGCCATCGCCGGGGGCATCACGGTCAGCAGCGCGACACAGGCGAACCTGACCGCTGCTGCGGGGAAATACGTCACCACTTACTCTCCTCGATCGAGGTCAAAAAACAGGCGGCCCCACGGGACCGCGCAACATCAATCCAAAATCGGAGTGCAGCACAAAGCATGTGGAATCACAAGTGGGCAACGCGGTGCCCATTGCGGCCGACAGGGGCCATCCGGCTGTGGGCGCGCTGGCGAAGCCGTGCCTCGGGGCCGCTATTTTGCGAGGGCGACGTGGCTTCCGTCCCAATCCGCCGGGGGCGGCGCGCGGCGCCAGTCGGCGATGCGGTGCAGGTAGAGATCCGCCAGCACCGCGGTGTCGCAATCGGCAAGATCGAGCGCGCGCAGCGTTTCGAATGCCGCTTCGGCCCCTGACCAGTCGCCATGGCGATAGGCCTCTCGCGCGCGGTCCAGCGTGGCTGCGACCTGGGCCAGGCCGGGTGTCTTCGCGGGCAGAACGGTGGACACCTCGACCGCGCGGCGAAACCCCTTGACCGAGATCAGGTCGAGGCCGAGCGCGACAAAGCCCGGCGGGCACTGCGCGGCGGTGGCCGGGCCGACGCAGTTCCAGACGCCGTAGATCCGCGTCAGCCCCTCCAGCCGCGCGGCGAGGTTCACCGATTCCCCGAGGCAGGTGTAGCTCAACCGCGCCTGCGACCCCATCAGGCCGATGGCGGCCCGGCCGGTGTTCAGCCCGATCCCCACCGAGATCGGCGGCAGCCCCTCCGCCTGCATCCGGTCGCTGGCCCGGCGGGCGGCGGCCTGAATGTCGGGCATCGCACCGACGGCGCGGGCGACATGGCCCGCCTGTTCGATGGGAGCGTTCCAGAAGGCCATGATCGCATCGCCCATGTATTTGTCGATCGTGGCGCGATGCGACACGAGCACCTCGCTCACCTCCGAGAGAAAGGCATTGACGAGGGTCACGACCTGTTCGGGCGACATGCCTTCGGAGGCGGTGGAAAAGCCGCGCATGTCGATGAAGACCACCGTCAACTCGCGTTCCGAGCCCAGCGGCGTCAGGGCGCGTTCGGGGTTCGCCTCGATCTGGGGCAGCAGGTCGACCGGCACGAAATGGGCGAAGCGGGCCCGGATCGACCGGCGGGCGCGTTCCTTGGCCAGCAGCCCCGCGGCGGCGCCGGGCAGGAACACGAGAAACGGCACCGACGCAACGGCCACCGGATCGAAGACCACCGCGCGCGCCACGAACAGCGCCGGGGCCGCAGCCGCCGCCCCCGCCGAGACGGTCACGGCCACGCCAAGCGCCCAAAGCGGCCGGTTGCGCGCCAGCGCCAGCGCGACCCCGGCGGCCCCCAGCACCAGCAGCACAAGCTCCAGCCCCTTCATCCAGTCCGGGCGCGACAGGAAATGCCCGGCGATGACCTGTTCCAGCACCTCGGCATGGACCGTCACGCCGGGAACCGCCGCGTCCAGCGGCGTGGCGCGGATGTCGAACAGCCCCTGCGCCGAGGATCCGACAAGCACGATCCGGCCACCGACCCGCTCGGCCAGCGCCGGGTCGAAGCCCTCGCGCGCCATCACGCGGGCGACGGGTGTGACGCGGCCGTCCTGCCGGCCCGCGAAATGCACCCGGAAATGGCCGTTCGCCTCGACCGGGATCTCGATCGCGCCGGTGCGCACGGCGACCGCCGCCGCGCTGCCGCCCGAGATCTCGCCCGATGCCTCGCTGGTGCGCAGGACATGGCCGCGCGCGCCCTGCGCCACGCGCAGCAGTTCGAGCGACAGGGACGGCACCAGCTGCTCTCCCATGCCGACCACGAGGGGCACGGTCCGCACGACGCCGTCGGTGCCGGCGCTCAGGCTGATCGCACCAAGGCCCGCGGCCGCGGCGTCCAGCTCGGCCAGGTTCGACAGCGCGCCGGGAAAACGGGTCAGCGCGGTCGGCCATCCGCCGGTGACCGCGACCCCCGCGGGCAGGTCGGGCACGGGCCCCGCGCCACCCGCGACCGACAGGACAGTCGGACCGGAGGCCACGGCGCGGGCGAATTGCGCGTCATGCGTGGCCCCTGATCCGGGGTCGGGTTCGGGAAGGGTCGGCCCCCCGAACCGCTGCCACGTCACCGCCACCTGTTCGGGCGAGGTCCGGTCAGGCTCGGGAAAGATCACGTCATAGCCGACCGCGATGGCCCCATGCTCGTAAAGGCGGTCGGTCATCGCGGCCAGCAGGGTCCGCGGCCACGGCCATTGCCCGAAGGCGGCAAGCGACCCCTCGTCGACATCGACGATGGCCACCGGCGAGGCGGGATCGTAGGGCCGAGGATGCATCCGCTGGATCGCATCCTGAGCAAGATCGCGGATCATCAGGTAGGGCCGCGGCTCGCTCAGAACGACCGCGCCGCCGACAAGCGCCACCACGCTCGCCCAGACCCAGGTCCACAGAACCAGACGCATCACGCACACTCGCACCCAAGACACTTGCCCTGACGGGATACTATGCCGGCGCGGTCCTTGTCATCGCCTGACGGCGGGCACGCCTTGCGCCACGGCGTGCAGGGACAGGGCGGGGCGGGGCGGGGCGAAACGGCCGGGGCGGGGCATCCCGCCCCGGCCCATGATGTCAGAGCCCGTATTGCTCGCGCGCGTAGTCCCCAAGGCCGACCGCGTCGAGCCTGGCCAGCGGCGCAAGAAAGGTGACCTGGATCACGCCGGGCGCGCGGCCGATCTCGATGGCACCGTTCACCGTGGCGCGATTGCGCACCTCGGCCACGGTCATGTCGAGCAGCGCCGCCGCGCGCGACAGGCCGTTGTCGATGGCTGCATTGAGGTTCGCCGCCGTGCCGATGACGGAGACCGGGGCCAGCGGCTCGATATCAGTCACGCCCCATTTCTCGGCAAGCCGGCGCCCCTTGGCCTTCTCCGCCTCGGAGAACGGCTTGGCCAGCGGCGGCAGGTCTTCCTCCAGCGGGAACAGGACCGGCCCGTCGATGGGGTAGCCCTTCACGACCTCGACCTGAAGCGTCACGCTGCCCGAGACGTCCATGGTGTGACCGGCGATCTCGCCGTCGCCCTGCCCCGCGTGCATGTCGCCCATGTAGACGCCCGCGCCCGGCACCTTGACCGGGCACACGATGATCGCACCGGCGCGGACCGCGTCGATGTCCATGTGACCGTCGGTCTTGTGCTCCGCGAGCTGCTCTTCGGTGATCGCGTAGTCATGTGGCGCGCCGACGAGGAACGCGCCGAAGTCGCCCGCGTTGTGGCTGTCGGGCATGGCCATGGACGGACAGGTTCCGAGCTGGCCCATGAAGGGCCGCATCCGCACCAGCGTGCCGGGCATGTCGGACGGCGCGTAGGTCAGGATGGAATGCTGGCGGCTGCCGTCGGGAAGGGCCGCGTAATGGTTCGCGTCGCGCGCCACGGTCTCGGCGGCCTCCTGCGGCAGGGTCAGGCCCACGCTCCGGGTCTCGTCGAAGGTGACGGTGTAGCCGTGGACGATCTCGAAGGGTTTCACCGCGTTGCCGCAAGCGTCGCATTTCACGGCGTCCTGGCCGATCCCCTCGACATGGGTTTCCGGCCAGACGGTATCGCAGACCGGGCAGCGCGCCGCGACATAGGGGTCGCCAAGGCAGAACCCCTCGGGCGAGCTGTCATGCCCCGAGGCGGTGGCGATCGAGGTCACGGTGATGTCCCGGATGCGGATGGCGACGGCATCGCCCACCTCGGCCCCTTGGACGAAGACCGGCGTCGTCACCTCGTGCCCGCCACGCAGCCGCGGCGTGATCATCGGGCCCCAGCAGCCCGGCGCGGTATTGGCGATGATCGTGCCGCCGTTCTCGATGGGCCCCAGCATGGGGGCCTGCGGGTCAAGGACCGAGTTCGTGAATTCCGAAACGACGACGCTTCGGCGTGACGTGGGTGTGCTGCCGTCGGGCATGGGTGCCTCCCTGATGGTGTTTTGCCGTGAGCGCAGGAAGGTTAGCGTTCGGCGAAAGCCCTGCAAGGCCCAAGCCGCCCCTGCCCCGCCCCTCAACTACACTTGGAATAGCCGCAGCTGTTGCAGGTCAGGCACCCCTCGGCCATGCGCATGTCGAACTGTCCGCAATTGGGGCAGGCCGGGCCGGGCTTGTGGCCGAGGTTCACCACCTGCTCCTGCGGGTCGGATTTCAGGCCCATCCCCTCCCCCTCGAGGAAGCCGATGGCGATCATGTGCCGTTCGATCACGCCGCCGATGGCGGCCAGGATCGAAGGAACATACTTGCCGTTCATCCACGCCCCTCCGCGCGGGTCGAAGACGGCCTTCAGCTCCTCCACCACGAAGCTCACGTCGCCGCCGCGCCGGAACACCGCCGAGATCATCCGCGTCAGCGCGACCGTCCAGGCGAAATGCTCCATGTTCTTGGAATTGATGAAGACCTCGAAAGGCCGCCGGTGGCCCGCCAGCACGATGTCGTTGATCGTGATGTACAGCGCATGCTCGCTGTCGGGCCACTTGACCTTGTAAGTGTGCCCCTCCAGCGAGGCGGGCCGGTCCAGCGGCTCGGACATGTAGATGATCTCGCCCCCTGCCGCCTCGGCGGCCTCGACACCCTCGGGCTTGTCGGCGCTTTCGCTGACCGACAGGACCGAGCCGGTCACGTCGTTCGGGCGGTAGGTCGTGCAGCCCTTGCAGCCGGTGGCGTAGGCCTGCGTGTAGACGTCCTTGAAATCCTCGAAGGAGATGTCGGCGGGCACGTTGATCGTCTTGGAGATCGAGCTGTCGATCCAGGGCTGGGCGGCGGCCTGCATCCGCACGTGATCCATCGGGGCAAGCGTCTGGGCGGTGACGAAATGCTCGGGCAGGGGCGTGTCGCCCATGCGGTCGCGCCATGCGGCCACGGCGTAATCGACCACCTCTTCCTCGGTGCGTGTCCCGTCGGGCTGAAGCACCTTGCGGGTGTAGGAATTGGCGAAGATCGGCTCGATCCCTGAACTCACGTTCCCGGCGAAAAGCGAGATCGTGCCGGTCGGCGCGATGGAGGTCAGCAGCGCATTGCGCAACCCGTGCTCGGCGATCAGCGCCTGCACCTCGGGCGAGAGCCGCTTGATCATCGGGGCCTCGGCATAGGCCGCCTTGTCATAAAGCGGGAACGCCCCCTTTTCCTGCGCCAGCAGGGCCGAGGCGCGATAGCTCGCGTTGGCGATCACCGCCATCCACTCAGCGGATTTCGTAGCGGCCGCTTCGGACCCGTAGCGCAGCCCGATCATCGCCAGCGCATCGGCAAGGCCCGTGACCCCCAGCCCGATCCGGCGCTTGGCCGCGGCCTCTTGCGCCTGGGCCTCCAGCGGGAAGCGCGAGGCGTCGACGACATTGTCCATCATCCGCACCGAGAGCGCGACCAGATCGGCCAGCTTGCCCTCGTCGATCCTTGCCGCCTCGGTGAAGGGATCATCGACCAGCCGCGCAAGGTTGACCGACCCCAGCAGGCAGGCGCCATAGGGCGGCAACGGCTGCTCGCCGCAGGGGTTCGTCGCCGCGATGGTCTCGGCGTAGTTCAGGTTGTTCTCGGCGTTGATGCGGTCGATGAAGATCACGCCCGGTTCGGCGTAATCATAGGTCGCGCGCATGATCCTGTTCCACAGGTCGCGCGCCTGCAGGGTGCGATAGACCCGACCGCCAAAGGTCAGCTCCCACGGGCCATCCGCCTCGACCGCCGCCATGAAGGCATCGGTCACCAGCACCGAAACGTTGAACATGCGCAGCCGCGCGGGGTCGGACTTCGCGTCGATGAAGGCCTCGATATCCGGGTGGTCGCAGCGCAGTGTCGCCATCATCGCGCCGCGGCGCGAGCCCGCCGACATGATCGTGCGACACATCGCGTCCCAGACATCCATGAAGGACAGCGGCCCCGAGGCATCGGCGGCCACGCCATGCACCTCGGCCCCCTTGGGACGGATGGTCGAGAAGTCGTAGCCGATCCCCCCGCCCTGCTGCATGGTCAGCGCGGCCTCTTTCAGGTTGTCGAAGATGCCCCCCATGCTGTCGGGGATCGTGCCCATGACGAAGCAGTTGAACAGCGTCACCGACCGCCCCGTGCCCGCCCCCGCCACGATCCGGCCCGCGGGCAGGTATTTGAAATCCTCGAGCGCGGTGTAGAACCGATCCTCCCAGCCCGCGGCGTCCTGTTCGACCGAGGCCAGCGCACGGGCGATCCGCCGCCACGTATCCTCGACCGACTGGTCGATGGGCGTGCCGTCCGCCTCTTTCAGGCGATATTTCATATCCCAGATCTGTTCGGCGATGGGGGCGGCGAAGCGGGTCATGGCAGCGATTTTCCGGCAGGGTCAGGGGAGCCATGAGATAGGCCACCGCATCGGCCCGGTCAACGATCATGCGCGAGTCGCGCCCGTCTTGTGCCGGGCCCTGCACCTACACGTGCCACCGCCCGTGAGGCAGGCGAAAACTGCTTAATTTATGTGCAAAATCATCATTATCGACGATCGCCAACGGACCGTCCAATTTATGAGAAACGAAAGCCATCGGGCCGAAGTTTCATCAGGAAAGAAAAATAAAATATATGTATATCAAGTATTTGACTCAATATCTCCAATCAGCCTACCCGGGTTTCGGTCGGATTACCCGAGGCTCGAATGACACGTACGATTACCACCGTTACCCCGTTCAACGCGGTTCTCGGCGCAGACGCCACGCTGGCAGGTCTGAACGCGAACACATTCGCATTCACGGCCCTGGGTGATCCGATCACCGCTACCTTCGAAGAGGATGACGGGGTGCTTGGCCCCGGCGATACCGGCACCGCGACGCTGAACGGAGAGGCGATCACCTTCATCGGCTCGGGCACCATGCAGGTGGGCACCGCCGTGTCGGACGGTGGCGGCCTGCTCGGAGGGATCGGCGGGCTGCTCGGTGGCATCACCGGTGCCGTCTTCGACCTGATCGGCGACCCGGTCGAGGTCACCGTGTTCGAGGCCGGCGGGCAGGTGTTCCTCATCCTGCCGGACGGCCCGCCCGAGGCGCTCCTGGGGCTCGAGAACCTGCTGGTCAGCTTTTCGCTGACGGCGGATCCGGCCGTCATTCCCTGTTTCGCGGCCGGAACCTTGATCCGCACCCCGGACGGGGATCTCCCGGTCGAGGACCTGCAGGCGGGTGGGCAGGTTCTGGACACGCATGACGGCTTCCACGAGATCCTCTGGACCGGTCGCAGGACCGTCAACCTGATGGTGCCGCGCCCCGAGGTCCGCGCGATCCGGCCGATCCGGATCCGCACCAACGCCTTTGGCGCCGGTCGCCCCTACACGGAACTCGTGGTCTCTCCGCAGCACCGGATCGAGGTGGCGCCGCCGGCGCTTGAACTGGTGGCGGGCGTGCCGCGGGGGCTGTGCGCCGCCCGTCACCTCGTCGGCGACATCGCCTATGTCGACCGTCAGACGCGGCGGCTCGACTATCACCACATCCTGTGCCGTGAGCATCTCGTTCTCGTGGCGAACGGGCTGCCGGCCGAAAGCCTGTTCCTGGGGCCACAGCTGCGGATGCAGGGCCTCGACCCGCGCGCGCTCGACGAGATCAGGACGGTCTTCCCCGAGCTTCTCTCCGCGCCTCTCGACCCGATGGAGCCCGCCCTGCCCTTCATCACCCGAAAGGAATTGCTGGCCGCGGGCGGGCCCGGCTGACGCGGGCGGCCTGCGCGCGCAGGCAACCGGACCCCATGCGCCACCGCCCCCCAGGCCACAGGCGCGCATGGGTGCATGGCGGGCCATGGCCTTGCGGCCGTGGTCTGCCATGCTAGGTGTGCCGCAAGGGAATGTGGGCATCTCATGACAAATCACGTGCATCTGGTGAAACTCTGCGTCGGCGCCGAAGCCGTCGAAGACCTGCTCGACTGGCAGAAGAACCCGCGCGCCAAGGGGCCGGACGGACTGCCGCGGCATGTCACGCGGATGTGGCCCAAGCGCGCCGACGAGGTGCTGAACGGCGGCTCGCTCTACTGGGTGTTCAAGGGGCTGGTGCTGTGCCGCCAGCGCATCCTGCGCTTCGACGAGGTGATGGGCGGCGACGGCATCACGCGCTGCGGCATCGTGCTCGACCCCGAGGTGACGCGGGTGGCTGCGACACCCAAACGCCCCTTCCAGGGCTGGCGCTACCTCAAGCCCGAGGATGCACCGCGCGACCTGCCCAAGGGCCGCGAGAGCGAAGAGGCGCTGCCGCCCGAGCTGCAATCGGCGCTGGCCGATATCGGGGTGCTCTGAGCGGTCAGGCCCGGTTGATCACGCCCCGTCGATCAGGCCGATCACCTGGTCCAGGGCCGCGCGCTCGGCCGCGCCCCAGGCCGCGCCGCGCGCGCGGAACAGCGTCGCCTCGGAGCGGTGGATCAACCCATCGTCAAGGATTTTCAGGTGGTTGGCCCGCAGCGTCTCACCGGTCGAGGTGATGTCGGCGATCGCCTCGGCGGTGCCATGGGCCACCGTGCCCTCGGTCGCGCCCTGGCTGTCGACAAGCTGGTAATCGGCGACGCCCGCCTCGCGCAGGAAATCGCGCACCAGCCGGTGATATTTCGTGGCGATCCGAAGGCGGAACCCGTGCCGCGCGCGGAAGGCCGCGGCGACCACGTCCAGATCGTCGAGCGTTGCGACATCCACCCAACAGGCCGGCACCGCGATCACAAGGTCGGCATGGCCAAAGCCCATCTGGGCCACCACCTCGACCGCCTGGTCCCAAGCGGGGATGCGTTCTTGCACAAGATCGGACCCCGTGACGCCCAGGTGGATGCGCCCTGCCGCCAGCTCGCGCGGGATCTCGCCCGCCGAAAGCAGCATCAGCTCCACGTCCGCCCCCGCCACCTCGGCGGCGTATTCGCGTTCGGACCCGCTGCGCCGCATGTCCAGCCCGCGATCCGCGAACCAGGCAAAGGTCTTGTCCATCAGCCGCCCCTTGGACGGCACGCCAAGCCGGATCGTCATGCCGTGGCCTCCGTCATCACGCGGCGCAGAAGCTCGGGCCGGATCACCCCGCCCACCGCTGGGATCGACCGCCCCCCGCCAAGGATGCGCGTCAGCGCGTCGTAGCGCCCGCCGGTGGCCACCGGGGGCAGGTCGGCGCGGCCCTCGGCCAGGAAGCCGAAGACGAAACCGTCGTAATATTCCATCGTCGTGCGCCCGTAGCTCGCCTCGAACGGAAGGCCCGCCACGTCGATCCCCGCGTCGTCCAGCGCCGCGATGCGGGCGGCGAAGGTCTCGACCGCGGGGGAGAGGCCCGGCAGGTCGACACTGGCGTCGCGCAGCTGTTCGCAGGCGTCGGGCAGCGCCGCCTTGAGCGACAGGATCACGCCCAGAACCTCGGCCTCGGCGGCGGGAATGGGCGGGGCGGCGGCGTCTTCGGCCAGTGCTTCGATGCGGGCCGCGATATCGGCCGCGCTGCGCAACCCGATCTCGGGGCCGCCCTCGGCGATCAGCGTGGCCGCGTCGCGCGCCTGCACCGTCTCGACCAGCGCGGCGCGGGCGGGCGGCACCGGCGCGCGGCCGGTGTAGCGGTCGATGAGCGCGCGGAAGCGGCGCGGGCGCCAGACATGGCGGCGCAGCGCCGCCTTGCGCGCGTCCGTCGTCGTCAGGCTGTCGATGGCGGCCAGCAGGATGCCGATATCGCCCGTCACCGCGCGCAGCCCGGCGGGCGAAAGCACCTCGGAGAACAGGGCGAAGACCTCGGCATCGGCGGCGACGGGATCGTCGCGCCGGAACAGCTCGTAGCCCACCTGCAGGTATTCGCTCGGCCGGTTCGAGCCTGCGGCCTGCGTGCGGAACACCTCGCCCGCGTAGGTGTAGCGCGCGGGCTCGGCCCCGCCCGCCATGTGGCGTTGGACGACCGGCACGGTGAAGTCGGGGCGCAGCATCATCTCGCCCCGGTCGGGGTCATGGGTGACGTAGGCGCGGGCGCGGATATCCTCGCCGTAGAGGTCCAGGAGCGTGTCGGCGGGCAACAGCAGATCGGCCTCGAAGGGCAACGCGCCCGCGGCCTCGAAATAGGCCGCAAGGCGCGCGGCCTCGGCCCTGATGGCGGGTTTGTCGGTCACTGGTGGCGGCCCAGAAGCTTGCGGGTTTCTTCTACAAGATCAGCAAGCGGCACCTCGACCTGCGCGGGCTGGGATTTCCATTCCTCGAGCGTCGCTTCCTCGGCCAGCTTCGCGCCGAGGATCAGGTCTTTCAGCTGCACCACGCCGCGCGCGGCCTCGTCCTCGCCCTGGATCACGGCGACGGGAGAGGCGCGTTTGTCGGCGTATTTCAACTGGTTGCCGAAGTTCTTGGGGTTGCCGAGATAGACCTCGGCGCGGATGCCCGCCTGCCTCAGCGTCGTGGCCATCGCCTGGTACTCGGCCATGCGGTCACGGTCCATGACGGTGACGATGACGGGGCCCTGGGTCTCGCCGGTCAGGCGGCCCTTGGCGCGCAGCGCGGCCAGCAGCCGGTCGACGCCGATGGAGACGCCGGTGGCCGGAACCTCCTGCCCGGTGAAGCGCTTGACGAGGTCGTCATAGCGCCCGCCGCCCGCGACCGAGCCGAACTGCCGCGGGCGGCCCTTTTCGTCGGTGATCTCGAAGGTCAGCTCGGCCTCGAAGACCGGGCCGGTGTAGTAGCCGAGGCCCCGCACGACGGAAGGGTCGATGACGATACGGTCGGGGCCGTAGCCTGCGGCGGCGAGGAGTTCTGCAATGGTTTCAAGCTCTTGGACGCCTTGCTCGCCGATCTGTGAGCCCATCACCAATTCGCGCAGGCGCGCCACCGTGGCCGCGCCATCCGCGCGCCGCGCGTCCATGAACCCCATGATGACATCGGCCTGCGCCTCGGACAGGCCCGCGCCCTTGGTGAAGTCGCCGCTCTCGTCCATGCGCCCCTCGCCGAGGAGGTGGCGGACGCCCTCCGGGCCGAACTTGTCGAGCTTGTCGATGGCGCGCAGCACGATGCCGCGCTCGGCCGCCTTGTCCTCGCCCGCAAGGCCCGCGACCTCGAGCACGCCGTTCAGAACCTTGCGGTTGTTGACCCGCACGATGTAGTCGCCGCGGGGGATGCCGACGGCCTCCAAAGTGTCGGCCAGCATCCCGCAGATCTCGGCATCCGCCGCGACCGATGGCGCGCCGACCGTATCCGCATCGCATTGATAGAATTGCCGAAACCGCCCCGGCCCCGGCTTCTCGTTGCGCCAGACCGGCCCCATCGCGTAGCGGCGATAGGGGAAGGGGAGGTCGTTGCGATACTGGGCGGCGACACGGGCCAGGGGGGCCGTCAGATCGTAGCGGAGGGCGAGCCAGGTGTCGTCTTCCTCGAAGGCGAAAACGCCCTCGTTGGGGCGGTCGACGTCGGGGAGGAACTTGCCCAAGGCCTCGACCGTTTCGACGGCGGAGGTCTCGAGCGGGTCGAAGCCGTGGAGGCGGTAGACCTCGGCGATCTTTTCCAGCATGTGCTGGCGCTCGGTCACCTCGGCGCCGAAATAATCGCGGAACCCTTTCGGCGTTTCGGCCTTGGGGCGGGGCTGTTTCTTGGGCTTGGCCATGGTGCGTCTCGCATCCGGTCCGGGGTTGCGCCCCCTCTAGCGGAGGGGCGCGGGATCGGCAAGGCGGCGGGCTTGACCGGGCGGAGCCGCGCGTACACATCGCGTACACATGCCGTACACACCCGGTGCATACGGCGAAGGAGGGGCGGAATGGCAGGCGACACGGGTCTGGAAGAGCGGATCGCCCACCTAGAGCGGGCGGTGGATGACCTCTCGGAGGTGGTGGCGCGGCAGGATGCCGAGATCGCGCGGCTGACCCGCCGGGTCGAGATGCTGATGCAGCGCGAGGCCGAGCGCGAGGTCGATGCGGGCGGCACCATCCCGCTCGCCGACCAGAAGCCGCCGCATTGGTGATCGGCGTCGGGACAGTGGGGGGCTCTGCCCCCCGTCGCGTACCGCGACTCCCCCCGGAGTTGTATCTGCCAAGATGAAGCAGAGACCCAAAGCAGGGCGCGCGCGTTAACCTTGATGAAGGGTTAAGCGGGTTGGGCCAGGCGGGGGCTGCGCGGGCGGGAGCGGAGCAGGATCGTCACCATGATCGCGACATTGAGCGCGTTGAATGCGATGCCGTTGATAAACGCCCAGCGGTAGGAGCCGGTCAGGTCGTAGATCAGCCCCGAGAGCCAGCCGCCCAGCGCCATGCCGAGGATCGTCGCCATGATGACGAAGCCCACCCGCGCGCCCGCCTCGCGGGCGGGGAGGTATTCGCGGACGATGATGGCGTAGGAGGGCACGATGCCGCCCTGGCTGAGGCCGAATACGAGCGAGACGAGGTAGAGCGAGGTCAGCCCCGTCGTCGGCAGGTAGAGGATGAGGGCGAGCATCTGGAGCGTGGAGCCGATCAGCAGCGTGAGGACGCCGCCGAGCCTGTCGGCCAGAAGGCCCGAGACGAGGCGTGAGGCGACGCCGCCCATCAGCATCAGCGAGAGCATTTCCGCGCCCACCGCCGGGCCGTAGCCGAGGTCGGTGCAATAGGCGACGATATGGACCTGCGGCATGGACATGGCCACGCAGCAGCCGATGCCCGCGGCGGCGAGGAGCCATGTGAGGGTTTTCGGCGACAGGCCCGCCTCGCGCGCCTTGAGCGCGGCGGCGCTTTCGGAGGCCTGCAGCGCGCCATCCGGCAGTGGTTTGCGCAGGAGCCATGTGGCGGGCAGCATGACAGCGAAGGTGGTGGCGGCGATGACGAGATAAGCCGTGCGCCAGCCGGGGCCCGCGAGGATGTCGGCGAGGATCAGGGGCCAGATCGCGCCCGACAGGTAGTTGCCCGAGGCGATGATCGCCACCGCGATGCCGCGGCGTTTGAGGAACCATTGGGAAACATCGGCGATGAGCGGGCCGAAGCTGGTGGCAGTGCCGAAGCCGATCAGGAGTTGCAGCGCCGAGAGCGTGGCGAGGCTGGGGGCGAAGGCGGCGGCACCATAGGCGAGCGCCATCAGGACCGCCGAGCCCGCGAGGCAGGGCGCCATGCCCCAGCGGTCGACCGCGCGGCCGATGAGGAAGTTCCCGGCGGCGAAGCCGATCATGGTGAGGGTATAGGGGATCGAGGCATCGGCCCGGTCCACGCCGAATTCGGCCTGCACCGCGGGCAGGATGACGATGATCGCCCACATGCCGACATTCCCGATCAGCGAGATCAGGAGGCTGAGGCCCAGCCGTCCCCATGAGGCGCGGCTGTCGAGGGTGGTGTCGGGTGCCATCGGGACGCGACGGTAGGGGCGCGCTTCGGCGAAGGGAAGAGGGGTCGCGCGCTTGGCAAAGATTGCCATCGGGGCTATCCTGTGGCGCAGGAGGTGCCCGGCATGGCGACGATGAACGTATCCCTTCCCGACGCGATGAAGGCCTGGGTGGAAAGCCGCAGCGCCGACGGGCGTTATGCGAACGCGAGCGATTACGTCCGCGACCTGATCCGCCGTGACCAGGAGCGCGAGGCGGCGATGGCCTCGCTCATGGCGGAGGTGCAGAAGGGCATCGACAGCGGGGTTGCGGAGGGGTTCGACTTCGAGGAGTTCCTCGCCCGGATGAACGCCGAGCATGGGCGGGACTGAAGCCCGACTGAGCCTTGCGGCGGCGCGCGACCTTGAGGCGATCTGGACCTATGGCGCCGACCGGTGGGGCCGGGATCAGGCGAACGCCTATGCGCGCAGGTTGCGGGAGGTTTTCGGGTTGCTCGCCTCCATGCCGGGGATGGGCCGCCCGCTCGCCCCTTCGCGTGGTCGGTTGCGGGGCTATTCGGCAGAGAAACACATCATCGTGTATAGGGGCGAGGGCGACGGCATCCTGATCCTCAGGGTGCTTGGCGCGCGGCAGGATTGGCTGGCGCTGATGGGGGAGGGCTGAGGGGGTCAGACCTCCTCGACCGTGATCACCCCATCCATGGAGCGCAAGGCGCCCTTGATCTGGGGAGAGACGGGGAAGCTGTCGCCCAGGAGCATCTCGACCTCGCCGGGCAGGTCGGGGTGCATGAGGCACAGGTGGATCGGGCCGCGGGCGGCGCGGGCGGCGTCCTCGGCCATGCGGGTGAGAAGCGAGCGGACGGAGGCGATGCCGGTCTCGCCCTCGACGAAGACGCGCAGGCCCATGGCCTCCTGCGCGACGGCGGTGTCGATGGGCTGCACGCCGCGGCAGAGCAGCTTGAGCTGGTCGGCCTCGAGCGTCGCCTCGACCTGCAGGAGGATGTTCGAGCCGGTCTCGAGGTGCTGGCGCGTCGCCTCGAGCACGTCGGAGAACATCGTCACCTCGTAAAGCCCGGAGGGATCGGAGAGCGCGACGAAGGCGAAACGGTTGCCTTTTTGCGATTTGCGCTCCTGCCGGGAGGAGACGGCGCCGGCCATCTTGGCGACGAAGGCGCCGCCCTGCACCTTGCGCTCGACCTCGGCCAGGGTCTGCACGCCCTTGCGCCTGAGGGCGGGCATGTAATCGTCGAGCGGGTGGCCCGAGAGGTAGAAGCCGATGCCGGAATGCTCGCCCGCCAGCCGCTCGGCGGGGAGCCAGTCGTCGGGGTTGGGCAGGCGCGGTTCGGGCAGATCCTCGCCCGCCTCGCCGAAGAGCGAGACCTGGTTCGAGGCCGCGGCGTCGTGGATCGCGGCGGAATAGGCGGTGAGCGCGTCGAGGGACGCGAAGACGCGGGCGCGGTTGCGGTCGAGCGAGTCGAAGGCCCCGGCGCGGGCCAGCATCTCGAGGCTGCGCTTGCCCACGCGCTTGAGGTCGACGCGGCGGGCGAAGTCGAAGAGCGTGGCGAAGGGTTTGTTCCCCCTCCCCTCCACGATCAGGCGCATGGCGTCCACGCCCACGTTCTTGAGCGCGCCGAGCGCATAGACAAGCTTGCCGTCCTCGACGGTGAAGGTCGCGGCGGAGCGGTTGACGCAGGGCGGCACCACCTCGATCCCCAGCCGGTCGACCTCCTGCTTGTAGATGCCCAGCTTGTCGGTGAGGTGGATGTCGCAGTTCATGACGGCGGCCATGAATTCGACGGGGTGGTTCGCCTTGAGCCAGGCGGTCTGGTAGCTGACCACGGCATAGGCGGCGGCGTGGGACTTGTTGAAGCCGTAGTTGGCGAACTTGTCGAGGAGGTTCCAGACCTCCAGCGCCTTGGCGTCATCGACGCCGTTCTCCTTGGCGCCCGCGATGAACTTGGGGCGCTCGGCGTCCATCGCCTCCTGGATCTTCTTGCCCATCGCGCGGCGCAGCAGGTCGGCGCCGCCGAGCGAGTAGCCCGCCATTTCCTGCGCGATCTGCATCACCTGTTCCTGGTAGACGATGATGCCCTGCGTCTCGTCGAGGATGTGGTCGATGGAGGGATGCAGCGTGTCGCGCTGGGAGAGGCCGTTCTTGACCTCGCAGAACTTCGGGATGTTCTCCATCGGGCCGGGGCGGTAGAGCGCGACCAGCGCGATGATGTCCTCGATGCAGTCGGGCTTCATTCGGCGCAGCGCGTCCATCATGCCCGAGCTTTCCACCTGGAACACGGCGACGGTCCTGGCGGAGGCGTAGAGCTCGTAGGTCTTCTTGTCGTCGAGCGGGATGGCGTTGGCCTGGTTCTCGGTCCCCGGTTCGGGGTCGTAGAGGCGGGTGCCGTCCGGCCCCTCGTGCAGCTGGCGGCCCGAGGCGTGGATCAGCTCGATGGCGTTCTGCACCACGGTCAGGGTCTTCAGGCCGAGGAAGTCGAATTTCACCAGCCCCGCGGGTTCGACCCATTTCATGTTGAACTGGGTGGCGGGCATGTCCGAGCGCGGGTCGCGGTAGAGCGGCACAAGCTCGTCCAGCGGGCGGTCGCCGATCACCACGCCGGCGGCGTGGGTGGAGGCGTTGCGCAGAAGCCCCTCGATCTTCTCGGCGTAATCCATCAACCGGCGGGTGGGGTTGACCTTGCCGTCGCGCTTGTCCTGCTCGCTTTCGCGCATTTCTTCCAGGAAACGCGGCTCGTCCTTGATCGCCTGCGCGATGGAGACGGGTTTCACCCCCTCGACCGGGATCATCTTGGACAGGCGGTCGACCTGCCCGAAGGGCATCTGCAGCACGCGGCCCACGTCGCGGACGGCGGCCTTGGACAGGAGCGCGCCGAAGGTGATGATCTGGCCCACCCGGTCGCGGCCGTATTTCTCCTGCACGTAGCGGATCACCTCTTCGCGGCGGTCCATGCAGAAGTCGATGTCGAAGTCGGGCATCGAGACGCGTTCGGGGTTGAGGAAGCGTTCGAACAGCAGCGAGTAGCGCAGCGGGTCGAGGTCGGTGATGGTCAGCGCATAGGCGACAAGGCTGCCCGCGCCCGAGCCGCGGCCCGGACCGACGGGGATGTCGTGATCCTTGGCCCATTTGATGAAATCGGCCACGATCAGGAAGTAGCCGGGAAAGCCCATCCCCTCGATGATGCCCAGCTCGAAATCGAGGCGGGCCTGGTACTCCTCGACGCTCGCGGCATGGGGGATGACGGCAAGGCGCGCCTGCAGGCCCTCGTTGGCCTGCCTCCGCAATTCCTCCACCTCGTTCTCGGCGAAGCGGGGCAGGATCGGCGGGTGGGTGCGCGCGCGATAGGCGCAGCGGCGCGCGATCTCGACGGTGTTCTCCAGCGCCTCGGGCAGGTCGGCGAAGAGGGCCGCCATTTCCTCGGGCGACTTGAAGTAATGCTGCGGCGTCAGGCGGCGGCGCGGCTCGGCCTGGTCGATATAGGCGCCCTCGGCGATGCAGATCAGCGCGTCATGCGCTTCATACATGCCCGGTTTCGGGAAATAGACATCATTGGTGGCGACCAGCGGCAGGTCGCGGGCATAGGCCAGCTCCACATGGCCGCGCTCGGTCAGTTTCTCGGCCTCGGGCAGGCCGCCTTCGCTCGGATGGCGCTGCAGCTCGATATAGAGGCGGTCGGCGTAGATGGCTTGCAACCGGGTCAGAAGCGCCTCGGCCTTGCCGCGGTTGCCGGTCTGGAGCAGGCGGCCAAGCGGCCCGTCCGGCCCGCCCGTCAGGCAGATCAGGCCCGCGCCATGGGCGGCCAGCTCCTCCAGCGTGACATGGGGCAGCGTGCCGTCGTCGCGCAGGTAGAGGCAGGAGTTGAGCTTCATCAGGTTCTCGTAGCCCTGCCGGTTCTGCGCAAGCAGGACGAGCGCGGCATAGGGCACGGGGCGCTCGCCGGGGCGGACCGGGTCGTAATCGACGTCGATCTGGCAACCGATGATGGGCTGGACGCCCGCCTTGGCGGCGGTTTCGGAAAACTCCAGCGCGCAGAACATGTTGTTGGTGTCGGTCACGGCGACGGCGGGCATGCCCGCATCGGCCACCAAGCCCGGCAGTTTCTTCACGCGCATCGCGCCCTCGAGCAGCGAATACTCGGTGTGCAGACGCAGGTGGATGAATCGCGGGGTGCCCATGCATGTCAGGCTACCCCAAGCCCTTGGGGCGTTCCAGCCGCTTGCCCCCGGTATCTTGTGGATGACTGCCGCAGGCGCAGCGGAAGGCTTGCATTATGCGGCAAGGGCGGGTTTCCTGTCTGCCGGTCGAACAGGGAAACGGGGCCGCGCTCTACGCCGCATCGAGCGCCGGATGACCACCCCGGACAGGGTACCGCGGCGGGCAATTCACATGGAAACCAGGTTTCTTCTGAACGGGGAACCTCGGGTCGCGGCGACGGACGCGACCGTGACGCTGCTGGACTGGCTGCGCGAGGAGGCGCGGCTGACCGGCACCAAGGAAGGCTGCAACGAGGGCGATTGCGGGGCCTGCACGGTCATGGTGACCGATGCGGACGGGACGAGCCGGGCGCTGAACGCCTGCATCCTGTTCATGGGGCAGCTCGAGGGGCGCGCGGTGCGCACGGTCGAGGGGATCGCCGGACCGGGCGGTGAGATGCACCCGGTCCAGGAGGCGATGGTCGCGCATCACGGGAGCCAGTGCGGCTTCTGCACGCCGGGTTTCGTGGTCTCGATGGCGGTGGCGCATCTGAACGGGCGGCGGGATCACGACGACCAGCTGGCCGGCAACCTGTGCCGCTGCACGGGCTATGCGCCGATTGTCCGGGCCGCCGAGGCAGCAGAGGATGCGCCGGTGCCCGACTGGATGCGCCAAGATGCCGAAACCCTTGGCGATCCTGCCTTCATCTTCCCCCAAATACGGCCTTCCGGAGCACCGCCTGCCGTAAGCCCGACCTCGTCGGACGCGCTGGCCGAGTGGTATGCCGCCCACCCCGATGCGGCGCTGATCGCGGGCGCGACGGACGTGGGGCTGTGGGTGACCAAGGGGCTGCGAGACCTCGCACCCGTCGCCTTTTTGAACCGATGTGCGGATTTGCGTCGGATTGTTTCCGATACGGAAACAATCCGGATCGGCGCGACGGTCACCATGACAGAGCTGGGCGCGGTCTTCGCCGACCGCCACCCGTCGCTGGCCGAGCTGATCCGCCGCTATGGATCGGTCCAGGTGCGCAACGCCGCCACGATCGGCGGCAACATCGCCAATGGCTCGCCCATCGGCGACAGCCCGCCCGCGCTGATCGCGCTGGGGGCAAGGCTGCACCTGCGCAAGGGCGAGGCGCGGCGCGAGATGCCGCTGGAGGCGTTTTTTCTGGAGTATGGAAAACAGGACCGCGCGCCGGGGGAGTTCGTGGAGGCGGTCTCCGTCCCCGTGCAGGCGGACAGGCTGGCCTGTTACAAGCTGTCGAAACGCTTCGATCAGGATATTTCCGCCGTCTGCGGCTGTTTCAACGTGACGGTGGAGGAGGGCGTGGTGACAGCCGCGCGGATCGCCTTCGGCGGCATGGCGGGCGTGCCGAAACGCGCCGCGGCGGTCGAGGCGGCGCTGCTGGGCCAGCCCTGGAGCGAGGCGACGGTGACGGCGGCGCAGGCGCGCTTCGCCGAGGATTTCACGCCGCTGTCGGACATGCGCGCCTCGGCCGCCTACCGGTTGCGCGCGGCGGAGGGGATGCTGATGCGGTATTTCCGTGAAAGCCGGGGCGAGGCGGTGAGCGTGCTGGAGGTGCGGGTATGAGTGTCTCGAAGCCCCTGCCCCACGACGCCGCGCCCCTCCATGTCACGGGGCAGGCGCGCTATGTCGACGACATCCCCGTGCCGGGGGATTGCCTGCATCTGGCCTTCGGCGTGAGCCGGATCGCGCGCGGGCGCATCGCGTCGATGGACCTTGCCCCGGTGCGCGCCGCGCCGGGCGTGGTGATGGTGCTCTCGGCCGAGGATTTCGACGTGATCCCCGATTGTTCGCCCTCGGCCCATGACGAACCGCTGGTGAGCGATGGAACGATCCATTACGCCGGTCAGCCCCTGTTTCTTGTCGTGGCCGACAGCCATTTGCGCGCGCGCAAGGCCGCGGCTTTGGCGGTGGTCGACTACGAGGAAGAGGCCCCGATCCTGACGGTGGAGGAGGCGCTGGCGGCGGGTTCCCGCTTCGAGGAAGGGCCGCGCGTATATGCCAAGGGAGACGTTGAGGCGGCGCTCGCCCGCGCCCCGCGCGTGATCGAGGGGCGGATCGAGGTCGGCGGGCAGGAGCATTTCTACCTCGAAGGTCAGGCGGCGCTGGCGCTGCCGCAGGAGGGGGGCGACATGGTTGTCCATTCCTCCAGCCAGCACCCGACGGAGATCCAGCACAAGGTGGCCGATGCCTTGGGCCTGCCGATGAACGCGGTACGGGTCGAGGTGCGACGCATGGGCGGCGGCTTCGGCGGGAAGGAGAGCCAGGGCAACCATCTCGCCATTGCCTGCGCGGTGGCCGCGGCGCGCAGCGGGCGGCCCGCCAAGATGCGCTATGACCGGGACGATGACTTTGTCATCACCGGCAAGCGGCATGACATCCGCGTCGACTACCGCGTCGGCGTGGATGACGAGGGGCGGCTGCTGGCGGTGGACTTCACCCATTACATGCGCTGCGGCTGGTCGATGGACCTGTCGCTGCCGGTGGCCGACCGGGCGATGCTGCATGCCGACAACGCCTATGACCTGCCCGCGGCCCGCATCACCTCGCACCGGCTGAAGACGAACCACCAGAGCGCCACCGCCTATCGCGGCTTCGGCGGGCCGCAGGGCATGGTGGGGATCGAGCGGGTGATGGACCATGTGGCGCACGCGCTGGGGCGTGATCCGTTGGAGGTTCGGTGCCTGAATTACTACCCGGAGGCGCCGGTGGAGAGTGCGGGAGACCGTATTTTCGGGAAGATGAAGGAGGGCAAGCGCCTCGAGACCGCCGATCTGGCGGGGCGGGGGGCGATGAAGGTCAAGGAGACCGCGGGGCGCGGGGAACGCTACGGGGCCGCGCATTCGCCGGTGACGGCGGGGGGGAAGGAGGGGGTCACGCCCTACGGGATGCCGGTCGAGGATTTCATCCTGCACGCGCTGACCGACCGGTTGGCGGAGGGCTGCGACTATGCCGGGCGACGGGCTGCGATTGCCGAGTGGAACGCGGGCCAGCCGGTGCTCAAGCGCGGGATCGCGCTGACGCCGGTGAAGTTCGGCATCTCCTTCACGCTGACGCACCTGAACCAGGCGGGTGCCCTGGTGCATGTCTACCAGGACGGCTCGATCCACCTCAACCACGGCGGGACCGAGATGGGACAGGGGCTGTTCCAGAAGGTCGCGCAGGTGGCAGCCCACCGCTTCGGCGTCGGCATGGACCGGGTGAAGATCACGGCGACGGATACGGGCAAGGTGCCGAACACCAGTGCCACGGCGGCAAGCTCGGGGTCGGACCTGAACGGGATGGCGGTCAAGGCCGCCTGCGACGAGATCCGGGGCCGGATCGCCGCGCATCTGGCGGGGGTCTTCGGCGATGACGACATCAATTTCGGGGACGGCTGCGTCTATATCGGGCACGATCACACGCTGAGCTTCGAGGAGGCCGTTCAGATGGCCTATCTCGCCCGCGTCAGCCTGTCGGCGACGGGCTTCTACAAGACCCCCAAGATCGAATGGGACCGCATCGCGGGGCGGGGGCGGCCGTTCTTCTACTTTGCCTATGGCGCGGCCTGTTCCGAGGTGGTGATCGACACGCTGACCGGCGAGAACCGCATCCTGCGGACCGATATCATCCACGATTGCGGCGCGAGCCTGAACCCGGCGCTGGATATCGGGCAGATCGAGGGGGGCTTCGTGCAGGGCGCCGGCTGGCTGACGACAGAGGAACTGGTCTGGGACGGCAAGGGCACCCTGCGCACGCACGCGCCTTCGACCTACAAGATCCCGGCCTGTTCGGACCGGCCCGACGTGTTCAACGTGGCGCTTTGGGACGGGGCGAACCGGGAGGAGACGATCTATCGCTCCAAGGCGGTGGGTGAGCCGCCCTTCATGCTGGGGATTTCCGTGCTGATGGCTCTGTCGGACGCCTGCGCGGCTTGCGGGCCGCAGTATCCGGAACTGCAGGCCCCCGCGACCGCCGAGGCGGTGCTGGCCGCCGTCGATAGGGCGCGCGGCGCATGAGCGGCGTTCGCGTGACCGTGGCCGCCGTGCAGGGCTCCGCCCCCCGCGAGGAGGGGGCGGCGATGCTGGTGCGCGGGGATGGCATCGAGGGCACCATCGGCGGCGGCGCGCTGGAGTGGGAGGCGATGCGCCTTGCGCGGCAGATGCTGGCGGATGGGGCGGATTACGCCGAACGGCGGTTTCCGCTGGGCCCGGCGCTTGGCCAGTGCTGCGGCGGTGCGGTGGTGCTGCGCTTCGAAGCGGTGGAGGGGCTGGAGCGGGCCCGGGGTGCGGACCTCTGGGTCTGGGGCGCGGGGCATGTGGGGCGCGCCGTGGTCGGCGTCATGGCCCCCCTGCCCCATGTGGCGATCACATGGGCCGACACCGGCCCGGCGCGCTTCCCCGAGGACGTGCCCGAGGGCGTCGAGACGGTATCGGCGGCCGAGTTGCCGCGGCTGATGGCACATGCGCCGGTGCATGCCCATCACCTGATCCTGACCTATAGCCACGAAATCGACCTTGCGCTGTGCCATGCCGCGCTGAGCCGTGGCTTTGCGAGTTGCGGCTTGATCGGCTCGGCGACGAAATGGGCGCGCTTCCGCACGCGGCTTGGCGCACTGGGCCATTCGGATGCCGAAATTTCGCGCATTGCCTGCCCGATAGGCGATCCGAGCCTCGGGAAACACCCCCAGGCCATTGCCGTGGGGGTGGCCGGGCGGCTAGTGAAAGAGCATCTGCACAAGGAATCGGCAGTCAAGCCGATCCACCGGGGGAAAGCGACGCGCACGTGACGGCACTGCTCGAGATCGAGGGGCTGACCAAGGCCTATCCGGGTGTCGTCGCCAATGATGACGTCTCCTTCGCCATCCAGCCGGGCGAGGTTCACGCGCTTCTGGGCGAGAACGGCGCGGGCAAGTCGACGCTGGTCAAGATGATCTACGGGCTGGTCAAGCCCGACCGCGGCGCGATGCGGCTGAACGGGGCGGCCTATGCGCCCGCCGAGCCGCGGGCGGCGCGGGGCGCGGGCGTGGCGATGGTGTTCCAGCATTTCAGCCTGTTCGAGGCGTTGAGCGTGGCCGAGAATGTCGCGCTGGGGATGGAGACGCCGCCCAAGCCCCGCGACCTTGCGCGGCAGATCCGCGAGGTGAGCGAGACCTATGGCCTGCCGCTCGACCCGGACCGGATGGTGGGCGACCTGTCGGCGGGGGAACGGCAAAGGGTCGAGATCATCCGTTGCCTGTTGCAGGACCCCAAGCTGTTGATCATGGACGAACCCACCAGCGTGCTGACGCCGCAGGAGGTGGAGATCCTGTTTCACACCCTGCGCAAGCTCTCGGCCGAGGGGACGGCGATCCTTTATATCTCGCACAAGCTGGAGGAGATCCGCGCGCTGTGTGATGCGGCGACGATCCTGCGGCTGGGCAAGAAGGTGGGCGAATGCACCCCGCGCGAGGTGACGGCGGCGCATATGGCCGAGCTGATGGTCGGCAAGTCGCTGAGTGCGCCCGCGCGCGACGCGTCCAAGCCGGGCGAGGTGTTGCTGCATGTGGCGGGCCTCAGCGTGACGCCGGCCTCGCCCTTCGGGACGCCGCTGCGCGAGGTCGCGCTTGAGGTGCGCGCGGGCGAGGTTCTGGGCATCGGCGGGGTTGCGGGCAACGGGCAGGACGAGTTGCTGGCGGCGCTCTCGGGCGAGACGCTTGTCGCGCCGGGGGCCATCACGCTGAAAGGCGCGCCTGTCGGCGCGCTCGGGCCGAACGCGCGGCGCGCGCTGGGGTTGCTCTGCGCGCCCGAGGAGCGGCTGGGCCATGCCGCCGCGCCCGACATGAGCCTGACCGAGAACGCGGTCCTGACCGCGCGCATCCGCAAGGGGCTGGACCGGTCGGGCTTCGTCGACTGGGGCAAGGCAAAGGGTTTTGCCGAGGAGATCATCGCCCGCTTCGACGTGCGCACGCCGGGGCCGGGGGTGGCCGCGCGGGCGCTGTCGGGGGGCAACCTGCAGAAATACGTGATCGGTCGGGAGATCCTGCAAGCGCCCACGGTGCTGGTGGTGAACCAGCCGACATGGGGCGTGGACGCCAGCGCCGCCGCCGCGATCCGGCAGGCGCTTCTCGACCTTGCACAAGGGGGGGCTGCGGTGATCGTGATTTCGCAGGACCTCGACGAGTTGCTCGAGATTTCCGACCGGTTCTGCGCGCTGAACGAGGGGCGGCTGTCCGCGCCGCGGCCCGCGCGCGGGCTGACGATGGAGCAGATCGGCCTGATGCTGGGCGGGGCGCATGACATGCACGAGGTCGTCGCATGATCCGGCTGGAGAAGCGTCCGCAGCCCTCGCGGGGCTGGGTGATCGGGGGGCCGATCCTGGCCGTGGCGCTGACCATGGTCGCGGGCGGCGTGATGTTCGCGCTTCTCGGCTCGGACCCGGTCGAGGCGATGCGCATCATCTTCTGGGACCCGCTGTTCAGCGAACGCTTCGCCAGCTACTCGCGCCCGCAGCTGCTGGTGAAGGCCGGGCCGCTGATCCTGATCGCCGTGGGGCTGTCGCTGGGGTTCCGCGCGGGCATCTGGAACATCGGGGCCGAGGGGCAGTATATCGTCGGCGCGCTGTTCGGGGCCGCCTTCGGGCTGGCCTTCTACCCGTCGGAAAGCGCGCTGATCTTCCCCGGCATGGTGCTGGCGGGGCTGTTGGGCGGGGTTCTGTGGGCGATGATCCCGGCGCTTCTCAAGGTCTATGCGCGCACGAACGAGATCCTCGTGTCGCTCTTGCTGGTCTATGTCGCCGAGGCGATGCTGGCCTCGGCCGCGACGGGATGGCTGCGCAACCCCGAGGGCTCGGGCTTTCCGGGCAGCCGGAACCTGTCGCGCCATCCGGGCACCGACAATCCCGAGCTGATCGCGGGAACGGGGATGCACTGGGGCGTGCTGGCGGCCTTCGTCGCGGTGATCGCGGCCTATGTGCTGATGCAGCGCCATGTTCTCGGCTACCAGATCAGGCTCTCGGGCGAGGCCCCGCGCGCGGCGCGGTTCGGCGGCGTGAACCCGGCGCGGCTGGTGCTGCTGTGCATGGGAATATCCGGCGCGCTGGCGGGTGCGGCGGGGCTGTTCGAGGTCTCGGGGCCTGCGGGGCAGATCACCATCGACTTCAACGCGGGCTACGGGTTCACCGCGATCATCGTGGCCTTCCTCGGGCGGCTGAACCCGCTGGGCATCCTGCTGGCGGGGCTGCTGCTGGCGCTGACCTTCATCGGGGGCGAGTTGGCGCAGCTGATGCTGGGCCTGCCCGCGCCGTCGATCCAGGCCTTCCAGGGGATGCTGCTGTTCTTCCTGCTGGCCATCGACGTGCTGGCGAATTACCGCGTGAAATGGGGACGGGAGGCCGCGGCATGATCATCGATCCCGTCACGCTCATCGTCGCGCTGATCACGGTGGCAACGCCGGTGCTGCTGGCCGCCATCGGCGAGCTGGTGGTCGAGAAATCGGGCGTGCTGAACCTCGGCGTCGAAGGCATGATGATCATGGGCGCGGTCTGCGGCTTCATCGCGGCGCATGAAAGCGGCTCGCCCACGCTGGCCTTCGTGGCGGGCATGGCCGGGGGGGCCGCGCTGTCGGTGATCTTCGCGGTGCTGACGCAGCTTCTGATGGCGAACCAGGTCGCCTCCGGCCTCGCGCTGACGCTCTTCGGCCTGGGTCTCGCCGCGCTGCTGGGCGTGGGCTATCCGGGCCAGCCCATTCCCGATGTCGCCAAACCCCTGCCCGAGGCGATCCGCGAGATCGAGGTGATCGGGCCGATCCTGTTCTCGCATGACCTGGTGACCTACCTGGCGATTGCGCTGGTCGTCGCGGTCTGGCTGGTGCTGACGCGGACGCGGGCGGGGCTGATCCTCCGCGCGGTGGGCGAAAGCCATGATGCC
This sequence comes from Roseicyclus amphidinii, assembly GCF_030163755.1. Lineage (GTDB taxonomy): Bacteria > Pseudomonadota > Alphaproteobacteria > Rhodobacterales > Rhodobacteraceae > Roseicyclus > Roseicyclus amphidinii. Next base: position 13,015 of record NZ_JASJOE010000025.1, on the reverse strand, counting down.
GCCCATGCGCTCGGCTACAAGGTGGTGCGTATCCGGTTCCTCGCCATCCTGTTCGGCGGGGCCTGCGCGGGGCTGGGCGGAGCGTTCCTGTCGGTGATCCGTGTCGAGAACTGGGTCGAGGGGATGACCGCGGGCGCGGGCTGGATCGCGCTGGCGCTTGTCGTCTTCGCCTCGTGGAAGCCCTGGCGCGTGCTGCTGGGGGCCTGGCTTTTCGGCGGGATCGCCGCGCTGCAGCTGCGCCTGCAGGCCGCCGAGGTCGGCGTGCCGGTCGCGCTGCTGGATGCCTCGCCCTATCTCGTGACCATCGTGGTGCTGGTCGTCATCTCGTCGGACCGCAGGCGCGCCTCGATGAACGCGCCCGCAGCGCTTGGCCGCATCTTTCACGCGTCGAGTTGAGGGGGGGATGGATGCGGCGCGCCGAGATCCTCGAGATCCTCGACGGGACCCACCCGCGGGTGGGACGTGGCGTGGCGCTGGTGATCTACGCGCTGATCGTGGCGACCGCCGTGGTCATCAGCCTCGAGACGCTGCCCGGCCTGCCCGCGCCGGTGAAGACCGCGCTCTTCGCCGTCGAGATCGTGATCCTGACGGTCTTTGCCGTGGAATACCTGCTCAGGCTGGCCTGCGCGGCGCATCCGCTGCGCTATGCGTTCAGTTTCTGGGGGCTGGTGGATTTCATCGCCATCGTGCCGGCGCTGCTGTTCCTGTTTCCCGATCTCGCCACGGTGCGGATGCTGCGCCTGCTCAGGCTGTTGCGCATTCTCAAGCTGTTCAAGGCGAACCGGGCGCTCGACCGCATCGCGCTGGCCCTCGACAGGGTGAAGGCCGAGTTCCTGATCTTTCTCTTCATCGCCTGCCTCGCGGTGTTCCTTGCGGCGGTCGGCATCCATCATTTCGAACACGCCGCCCAACCCGAGGCCTTCGGCTCGATCCCCGAGAGCCTGTGGTGGGCGGTGGCCACGCTCACGACGGTGGGCTATGGCGATGTCTACCCGATCACCACGGGCGGACGCATCTTCACCGGGGTGATCCTGCTGATCGGGATCGGCATCATCGCCGTTCCCGCGGGCCTGATCACCGCGGCGCTGGCGGAAACGGGCACCGGGAGGGCCCCGCCAGAACCGCGCGACCCCGACCCCGACACGCGCGCCATTGGGACAGGCGCGCAGACGGCACCCACCCCATCCAACAGAGAGGATAACACATGAAACTGCTGCCCAGACTTCTCGCCTCCGCGGCGCTTGCCGCAGGCCTCGCCCTGCCCGCCGCAGCGCAGGAGGATCCCTTTACCGTCGGTTTCGTCTATGTCGGCCCGATCGGTGACTACGGCTGGACCTGGACCCATGACCAGGGCCGCCTTGCGGTCGAGGAAGCCTTCGGCGACGCGGTCGATACCGTCTATGCCGAGACCGTGCCCGAAGGGCCGGACGCCGAGCGCGTCATGACCCAGATGATCCTGAACGGTGCGGACATGATCTTCACCACCTCCTTCGGCTACGGGCCTGCGACCAATGCCGTCGCGGCCCGGTTCCCCGATGTCTATTTCGAGCATGCCACCGGCTACCAGCGCGACACCGAGAACGTCTCGACCTACTCGGCCCGCTTCTACGAGGGCCGGGCGGTGATCGGCCATATCGCGGGCCACATGACCGAGAGCAACATCGTGGGCTACATCGCCTCCTACCCGATCCCGGAAGTGATCCGCGGCATCAACTCGGCCTTCCTGCATGCGCGTGAAGTGAACCCCGATGTCGAGTTCCGCGTGGTCTGGGCCTACACCTGGTTCGACCCGGCGGTCGAGGCCGACGCCGCCCAGGCGCTGATCGACGCGGGCGCCGACGTGATCCTGCAGCACACCGACAGTACCGCACCGCAGGCCGCGGCGCAGGAAGCCGGTGGCGTCTACACCTTCGGCCAGGCGTCCGACATGATCCAGTTCGCCCCCGAGCCGCGGATCTCGTCGATCATCGACAACTGGGGCCCCTATTACGTCCGCCGCGTGGGCGAGGCGATGGAAGGCACCTGGGAACAGTCCGACACCTGGGAAGGCATGCCCGAGGGCATGGTGCTGATCGGCGAGATGACCGAGGCGATCCCGGAAGAGGTCCGCGCTTCGGCCACCGCGATCATGGAAGCGATCCAGGCGGGCGAGTACCACCCGTTCACCGGCCCGATCAACCGGCAGGACGGCACGGCCTGGCTGGCCGAGGGCGAGATCGCCGACGACGGCACGCTGGCGGGAATGAATTTCTACGTCGAGGGGCTGACGGGCGAAATCCCGAACTGATCCCTGCCTCTGCGCATCGGAAAGGCCCGCCCCCGTGGCGGGCCTTTTTCATTGGAGCGAATTCTTGAAAATTCGCAGAAGGGGGACGCGCCGCTGGCGCGGCGCGGGTGCGAATTTTCGTACGAAAATTCGGGGGGGCTCTGCCCCCCGGCCTGCGGCCTCCCCCCGGAGTTGTACCTGCCAAGATGAAGCCGGGGACCTGGCGCGAAAGGGCCCTTGTCGCTTTCGCGCGATTTAGCGTCGGGTGGGCGAGGCGCGGCTCGCAGGTCTCGGGCAGGTAGGGTCAGGATTCTGCCCATACGCCCCGCAGGGCCTGCACGCCCATGGAGACCACCGTGAAGACACATGTCAAAGCCCTTGTCGTCGGCGGCGGTGCCGTCGGCACCTCGATCGCCTACCACCTCGCCCGCGCGGGCTGGGAGGATGTGATGCTGCTGGAGCGCGACGAGCTGACCTCCGGCTCGACCTGGCATGCCGCGGGCCTCCTGCCGCTCTTCAACATGGGCTATGCGACCAGCCACATCCACGACTATTCGGTCAAGTTCTACAAGACGCTCGAGGAAGAGACCGGCCTGAACGCGGGCTTCGCCGTGGTGGGCAACCTGCGCATGGCGCAGACCGATGCGCGCATGGATGAATACATGCTCTATGCCTCGACCGCCGAGACGGTGGGCATCCCCTACGAATGGATGACCCCCGCCGAGATCAAGGCGCGTTGGCCGCTGGTGCGCACCGACGACCTGAAGGGCGCGATCTACCACCCCACCGACGGCTACATAAACCCCGCCGACGTGACCATGGCGATGGCCAAGGGCGCACGCCAGCGCGGTGTGGTGATCGAACGGAAGTGGCAGGTCGACGGCTACGAATGGACCGGGTCCGAGTGGCGCGTGAGCCTGACGAAGATGGTCGAGAAGGGCGGCAATCTCGTGCCGTCCGAGGAAACCGCCGTCGTCACCGCCGAGCATGTGGTCACCGCCACCGGCAACCACGCCCAGCGCACCGCGCGGCTCCTGGGCATCAAGATCCCCGCGATCCCGGTCGAGCACCAGTATATCGTGACCGAGCCCGACCCCGCGCTGGCCGAATGGCGCGCCGCCGGAAACCCCGAGCACCCCGTGCTGCGCGATGCGGATGCCAAGTGGTATGTCCGCGAGGAGCGCAAGGGCTGGATCCTCGGGCCCTACGAGCGGGGCGCGCCCGCCTGTTTCGAATACGACGTGCCCGACAGTTTCCGCGCCGACCTCTTCCCGCTCGACCTCGACCGGATCGAGGAGGAATACATGTCGATGATCCACCGCATCCCGACCTCGGAGACGGTGGGGCTTAAGGACGATTTCAACGGCCCGATCTGCTACACGCCCGATGGCAACCCGCTGGTCGGGCCTGCGCCGGGGCTGCGCAACATGTGGCTGGCCGAAGGCTTTTCCTTCGGGATCACCGCGGCGGGCGGCACGGGCTACTACCTCGCGCAGATGATGGTGGAGGGCGAGGCCGAGATCGACATGGCCGCCCTCGACCCCAAGCGCTACGGCAGCTGGATGACGACCGAATATGCCGCGCGCAAGAACGAGGAATGCTACGAGCATGTCTTCATCCTGCACCACCCCGACGAGGAGCGCGAAGCCTGCCGCCCGCTGCGCACCGCGCCCGCCTATGACCGGCAAAAGGCGCTGGGGGCGCAGTTCGGCTGCGTGAACGGCTGGGAGCGGCCGAACTACTACGGCCCCAAGGACGCGCCCGAGAGCTTCGACCATGACGCGCGCAGCTTCCGCCGCGGCGGCTGGTGGGAGCATGCCAAGGCAGAGGCCGAGGCGATCCGCGAGGGCGTGGGCCTGATCGACGCGACGGCCTTCACCAAGCACCTTGTCCGCGGGCCGGGGGCGACGGCCTTCCTTGACGCCTTCACCTGCAACAAGCTGCCCAAGGTGGGGCGGATCAACCTGACCTATGCGCTGACCAACGCGGGCACGACGCGAACGGAATACACGCTCGTCCGGCTGGCGGAGAACGAATACTACTGCGTTTCGGCGGGGGCGTGGACGGCCTATGACGCCGATTACCTGATCAAGGCGGCCGAGGATTTCATGGCCGCGGGCGGCGGCTATGTCGATATCCATGACGTGACGACGCAATGGGGCGTCTTCGCCATCGCCGGGCCGAAGTCACGCGACGTGCTGCGCGAGATCGTCAAGGATGCCGACCCCGACACGGTGCTGGGCAACAAGCGGTTCCCGTGGCTGTCGATGCGCCACATCGAGCTGGGCATGTGCCCGGTCCGCGCGATCCGCGTGGCCTATACCGGCGAGCTGGGCTGGGAGCTGCACCATCCCATCGAGATGCAGACCTACCTCTGGGATCAGCTGATGGAAGCGGGCGAAAAGCACGGGATGAAGCTGGTGGGCGCGCGGGCGCAGAACTGGCTCAGGCAGGAGAAGAGCTATCGCGCCTTCGGCACGGAGCTGGGCCGCGATGCGACGCCGCTGGAGGCGGGGCTGGATCGCTTCGTCGATCTGGACAAGGAGTTCACCGGCAAGCAGGCGATGCTCGAAACCGGCATCCGCTCGAAATGCGTGACGCTGCTGATCGACGGGCCGGCGGATGCCGATCCTTGGGGGCGCGAGGCGCTGTATCTCGGCGAGGAAAAGGTCGGGCGGCTGACCTCGGGCGGCTACTCGGTCGCCTTCGGCAAGCAGATCGGCATGGGCTATGTGCGCCCCGACCTCGCCGAGGTGGGCACGAGGTTGAAGCTGCGGATGTTCCGTGAGCTCTTCGACGCGGAAGTCGTGGAAGACAGCCCCTACGACCCGACCAACGCCGTCATCCGCAAGGACGGGTGATCGCGCTGGCCGGATACGCGGGGCTGGCCGGGTTCCTCTGGCTGGCCCTGTTCCAGGCGCTGCTGGCGGCGGGCCTGCCGCTTGGGCACATGGCATGGGGCGGGGCGGACCGGCGCCTTTCCCCGACGAAGCGGTGGGCCAGCCTTGCGGTCGTGCCGCTCGCACTGATCGGCGCGCTGGTCGTGGCGCAGGCGGCCGGGATCGGCCCGGAGCTTCTGCCGCGCATCGTGATCCGGCCCGCGCTCGGGGCATTCGCCGTGCTGTTCGCCCTCAGCCTGCTCGGCAACGCCGCCAGCAAAAGCCGCGCCGAGGCGGCGCATGGGGTTCCCCTCGCCCTTGGCCTGGCCCTGGCGACGGGCACGCTGGCGCTGCGCGCCTGACGCGGAGGCGAAAGCGGAGGCGCAGGAGCGCCCCTTCGCTCGACGCCGCAGCCCTCACCCCAAGCCCGCGGCCCGGCGCAGCGCCACCTTGGCGGGATGATCCGAGGTGGCGAGATCGGCAAGCACCTCGTCCCGCGCGTAGCGGTAGCTCATCTCGAAGAACAGCTTGTGCTTGGTCCAGTCGAGGAAGGCGACCGAGCTCAGCTCGGGCGGGCGCACATGCAGATCGTCCTCGTTCATGCCGCGATCCGTGGCGCCCTGCCCCACCAGCAGGCTGCGCATCACGGTCGAGACGATGCCCGGTGCCCGCGGCGGGCGCTTGCCGAAGGGCAACACCGTCCTGGTCAGCAACTCCATCCGCCCCGGCAGGTTGGGGTAATCGACGTAGAACGGCTTGGCCGTGTCCTTCTGCAGGTCCACCACCACGTTCGGGCCTGACTTGAGCGCGTGCATGTCGCGGAAGGGCATGTTGTCGACGCAGCCGCCATCGACCAGCATCCGCCCCTCGGGGGTGAAGAAGGGCGGCAGAATGCCGGGGATCGCCGAGGAGGCGCGCACCGCCTCCCACAGGGGGCCGCGCCGGATGACATGGCGCGAGACCCCGGCCAGGTCGGCGGCCACCGCGAAATAGGGCAGCCACAGGTCCTCGATCGGGACCGAGGTGTAATGCTCCTGCATCGAGGCGTCGAAGACCTTGTGATCGAGCAGCGCGTATTTCGGCAGGGTCAGCCGCCGCATCGCCCCGGACTTGACGAAGATCTGTTCCACCCGCGGGCCGATCTCGTCCGCCTCGAGCCCCAGCGCGATGGCCCCGCTCATCGCCGCACCGACCGAGGTGCCGCCCACGATGTCGATGGGCAGGCCCGCCTCGTGCATCGCGCGCCACATGCCGACATGGGCGACACCGCGCGCGCCCCCGCCCGACATGACGATGCCGATGGCCCGCCCCGACAGGAAGCGGCCCAGCCGCGCCACGTCGGCGCCATCGGGGGTCATGGCGAGATGGTGGTGCAGGAACACCGGGCGCGTGTCGAGCCAGCGCGCCGTGCCCGTGACCTGCTTCATGCGGTGCGGATGCACCAGCACCAGCCGCCGCTGCGCCTCGGGCAGGAGGTCGAGCGCCATGCGCTCCAGCGTCGAGGGCTCGGCGAAGCCATGGGCCTGCGCCACGATCACGGCCTGATCGGCCTGGCGCAAGGCGGCCACGGACCAGGGGCCGGCATCGTGGTTGGCCACGAACAGGACGATATCGGCCTCGCGCTCGCGGTGGTTGAGCCAGCTCACCGCCTCGGGGGTGGTCGGGTCGCCCCCAGCGCCCAGCGCCGCGCGAAAGGCGGCCTCGTCCACGACGGCGACGCGGTGATGCGCGGCGATGGCCGCGGCCAGCTCGGGGACGAAGCTGTGCGGCAGGGGCGCGCCCGCGGCGGGCAGGATGCAATAGGTCCGCGCAGGCGGGCGGCCGGGGTCCGGCTGCACCCGCGCCGAGGTCCGCGCCAGCCGCTCGGCCAGCTCGGTCGAGATCGAGCGCGCAAGATCCGGCGTGTCCGCGCAGAGCGCGTCGTAATCCTCGCGCCCGATCCGCAGCACCACGCTGTCGCGCGCCGCGATCACATCCGCGGTGCGCGGCTTGCCGGTGAAAAAGGAAATCTCGCCCAGCACCGACCCCGCGCCGATCTCGGCCAACTCGACCCCGCCGCGCTGCACCGTGAAACGCCCGGTCTCGACCAGGTAGAGCGCATCCGCCCCGCTGCCCTCGGCCATAAGAACCTCGCCGCGCCGCACCGAGACTTGCGGCAGCCGCGCCAGGGCCGGGCCTTGCAACACGGAAAACAGGCCCTGCGGGGCGAACTCGTCAAGACGTGCCATGGCTTTCCTCCCAAAGCTCCGGCCAGCCCCGGACCCGTCGGGCAGCATAAGGGCGCACTTTCGACAAGGCGACCATCTTTCGACCGTTACGCCACGTCGGACCGCTCGAACACCAGGAGGAGGTTGTTCGCAGGCATCGCCACCGTCTCGACATGGGCAAGCCCCGCCTCGACGAGGCAGGCGCAGGTGTCGATCACGTCCTTGTAGCCGATGGCAGGGTCTTGCGCCCTGAGGCTCGCGTGAAAGACGGCGTCGCCCTCGCTCGTGGCCTCGCCGTCGCGCAGGAAGGGCCCGTACAGCGCGACGACACCGCCGGGCGAGAGCACCGCGGCGGTCTCGGTCAGGGCGGTTTCGGCCTCGGCCCCCGAGATCAGGTGCAGCAGGTTCACCACCACGACCAGGTCGGCGGTCAGCGGTTCTTCCTCCGCCCAGCCGACGCGTGCCGCGTCCAGGTCGAGCGGCGGCCTGATGTTGTCCAGCCCGCTCTGCATGGTCCAGGCCGCGATCGAGGCGCGGCGCAGCGGGTCGGGGTCGGTCGGTTGCCAGGTCAGCCCCGGCATGACCTCGGCGAAACGGATCACATGCTCGCCCGTGCCCGACGCGATCTCCAGCGCGCGCCCCCACGCAGGCGCGACCCGCCGCAGTTCGGCCGCGATCAGGTCGCGGTTGCGCAGCGCCGAGGGCGCCGACATGCGCGCAGCCCCAAGGGCCGCCGTGCCCGGTGTGTCGGGCAGCTCGAGGCGGCGCGTCATTGGTCCATCATCACCTGCATGGCGCCGCTTTCGGCCATGCGCGCCATGATGATCTCCATCACGCCGCAATCCTGCATCAGCGCCTGCGCCTGCACCTCGGACATGCCCTCGGGCAGTTGCACCCCGTCACCGAAGGCGCCGCTCATCAGGGTCTCGGCCGTGGCGGTCTCCATCATCGCGTCCATCTCGTCGAGCATGGTGTCGACGGCGGCCTCGCTGCTGGCCTGCACATAGCCCTCCAGCACGCAGCCATAGGCCGCGCGCATCGGATCGTCCCAGGCCGGATCGGGCATGTTCCCCTCGAGCGCCGGAAGCTGGGCGATCATCGCTTCGTTCATCAGGGCGCTGGCCCGCTCCGACAACACCTCCATCCGCTCGAGCTGCGACTGCGCGGCGGCGGTCACGGGCAGCGAAGCCGCCACCGCCGCGAGGGTCACGGTCACGGTCAGGGCGCGTGGGCTGAAGATCATGGGCATATCCAATAACCACCTTTCGAAAACGATGTCTGTGCAAGCCAACCTTAAATCATTTGCAACGATTTGAAAGCGCGACCCCCTCGGGGCCGCTCCTCCCGCCCCGATCACCCGCCGATCACCCGGTCCGGAACCGCGCGGGCGAAAGCGCCGCGACCAGCTCCGCCTCGAGCAGCGGCGCGCGCCCCGCCACCAGATCGGCCACCAGCCGCGACGCCGCCGGCGCGGTCTGGAACCCGTAGCCGCCCTGCCCCGCGACCCAGACGAAACCGGGGTCCAGCGGGTCGGGGCCCAGCACCAGCGCACGATCCGGCGCAAAGCTGCGCAGACCGGCCCAGCTGGCGGTCAGCCGCGTGACCTCCTCGGTGGCGAATTGCTGGTAGCGCGCGATCCCCTCGGCCAGCACCATGTCCTCGGGCCAGGCGTCATGCGGCTCGGCGACCGGGTCTTCCTCGGCGGGCGAGACGATCAGCGCGCCCGCATCGGGCTTGGCATACCAGCTTTCTCCCGCGCCCAGCAGCATCGGCCAGCCCGAGACGTCATGCCCCCCCGGCGCGGGGATGCGCGCGACCGAGCGGCGCAAGGGCGTGATCCCGATGGGGGCGATCCCCGCCATCCCGGCGATCCGGTCGGCCCAGGCCCCGGCGGCGTTCACCAGCACGCGCGCGACATGGGTCTCGCCGCCCGCCGTCACCTCCCAGCCCGTCGCGGTCCGCGTGATCGCCGTCACCGCCGCGCCGGTCTTGACCGCGCCGCCCGCGCCCCGGATCGTGCGGGCGAAATGCTGCACCAGCCGGTCGGTGTCGATGTCCCAGGCATCCGCATGCGCGGCGGCCCCCGCGATGGCGTCGGGGTTCAGCACCGGCACCATCGCCACCGCATCGGCCACGCTGATCCGCGGCAGCCCCATCGCCGCGATGTCGGCGGCGAAAAGCTCCTCCTCGCCATGGGTGGCGAGCACCATCAGCCCCCGCGGGCTGAGAACGCCGCCGTCGAGGGTCTCGTGATCCGCGCGCGACGCAAGGTTGAGCGCCACGGTCGCAGGCTTGCCATACTGCGCCTCATAGAGCGCCGCCGACCGCCCCGAGGCATGGTAGGCCAACGCCGGTTCCGCCTCGAGCAGCAGGACGCGGCCCAGCTCCGACAGCCGCGCGCCCGCGGACACACCCGCGATGCCGCCGCCGATGATGAGAAAGTCATGGGTCATGACGCGATGGGTGGCATGGCGGAGGGGGTGGGGGCAAGAGGGGGAGGCACGGGATGGGAGGTGGTCACTCGCTGCGCCTGGCACCAACGGCTGCTTAACGGGACGGAGCGGACCTCGGATTGAGATGTTCCCATGTCCGTTTTGGTGTAGTCATGAGATTCAGCTATTTCCGCCTAGTACTCATCCACTTGTCACAGGTGTATCCATGTCTACTATTACAAAGTACACGCCCGAAGAGGCCATCCTGATTGGAAGAGCGGGAATCATCGCAGGTGTCTTGGGCATCATAAGTGCGGTTTCTCCAGCAATCGATATGGTGGAAAATGGTGTTGTTGCTAGCAATCTTTTCAGTTTCTCCGTCTCATTTTTTGGGTTCATACCGTTTGCAGTAATATGCGGCATTTACTGGGAAAGACGCTGCGGTGAGGATAAACTTAATACCCCCCCAGCTAGATTGTTTGTTTTTTCAGTCTGCGCTTTAGGCGCTGCATTTCTATTATTTGGGCTTTTATGGCTCTCTGGGGCAATGCTGGTTGGTGCAACAATCATCATAATTGCGGTCATCGTTGCTTGGTGGCAGTGGCCACGTCTGCCAAAGGCGCTAGGTGAAGATCTGCATAAGTAGGCGACAAGACATGTTCGATAGGCAGCACATGGTGGATTTTGGATCCTGTCAATGACAGCAGACATTCATTCGCCGCGCCGCATCGGTCACTCCGGGCTCTAACTGTGGTTTCCCATGAGGTTGTTCACCGCCGCGATCGGGGGGCTGCCTTTGAGTGCGGAGTGTGGTCTTGATCTGTTGAACCAGTCAAGCCATCGGGGCAGGTCGGCGTTTCGGGCGTTGGACGAGGGGTGTGCGAGACCGTAGGCCCATTCGCGCAGGAGGGTCTGGATGAACCGCTCGGCCTTGCCGTTTGTCTTCGGGGTATAGGGCCGGGTGTAGATGTGGCGGATGGCGAGAAGCCGCAGCACCTTGCGGAACCGGCGCGAGCGGTAGGCGCTGCCGTTGTCGGTCATGAACCGCTCGACCCGGATACCGTGGCGGCGGAACCAGCGTAGCGCGCGCAGCAGGAAACCCGTGGTGGTGTCCTTCCGCTCGTCGGGCAGGACCTCGACATAGGCCAGCCGGGTCGCGTCATCGACGGCCACATGAACGAAGTCCCAGCCCGCGCCCCTGTTCCGGCAGCCCCGGCGCGTGCCGGTCACGCGATGGCCCGGGCGGTCGAAGCGGCCGAGCTTCTTGATGTCCAGGTGCAGCAACTCTCCCGGCCGCTCGCGCTGATAGCGGCGCACCGGCTCCGGTGGATCGAGTTGCGCGAGCCGACCCAGCCCGACCCGTGTCAGCCAGCGCGCCACGGTCGAGCGCGGCAGCCCCAGACTGGCGGCGATGGCGGACGCGGTCAGGCGCAGCCGGCGCCGCATCCAGACGATGACCGCGACGACACGATCCGGCAGGCGGCGCGGGCGGCGGATGGGCGCGCTCGCGCGGTTCGACAGCGCCGCGCGCCCGCCCGCCTTGAACCGCGCAACCCATTTGCGCACGGTCCGCACTGACACGCCGAAAGCCTCGGCCACCTCGACAGCACTCTGTCCCGCACCGATACGCGCAACGATCTGTTCTCGACTGTAGACAGTGAGACGGGCATTCTGATGAGGGTTGTTCATCCTTCGGGGTCTCCGGTTGTGGTTTGGCGATTGCAGCCTAACCCCGAACCGGGTGAACAACCTTCTGAGATTTCACATCTAACCCAACTCTTGCCGTGCCCGATCAGCCCAAAAGAGAAGCGCCCGCTTCATCCTCACAGCATGCTCGGCACCACCAGGTCCGGCGGCCTGTGCCCATCGGCGAAGGTCTTGATGTTGATCAACACCTTCTCCCCCATCTCGATCCGCCCCTCGCGCGTGGCCGACCCCATGTGCGGCAGCAACACCACGTTCGGCAGCTCGCGCAGCCGCGGGTTCACCTCGCGGCCGCGCTCGAACACGTCCAGCCCCGCCCCCGCGATCTCGCCCGCGCGCAACATGCGCGTCAGGGCGTTCTCGTCGATCACCTCGCCGCGCGAGGTGTTCACGATCACCGCGCCCGGCTTCATCAGCTTCAGCCGCCGCGCGTTCATCAGGTGGAAGGTCGAGGGGGTGTGCGGGCAGTTGACCGAGATCACGTCCATCCGCGCGATCATCTGGTCGAGGCTTTCCCAATACGTCGCCTCCAGCGCCGCCTCGGTGTCGGCATGCAGCCGGCGGCGGTTGTGGTAATGCACCTGCATCCCGAAGGCCGCGGCGCGGCGCGCCACCGCCTGCCCGATCCGGCCCATCCCGAGGATGCCCAGCCGCCGCCCGGCCACGCGCCCGCCCATGAAGGCGGTGGGCGCCCAGCCCTCCCAGCGCCCCTCCTGCATCACCGCCATGCCTTCGGGCAGGCGGCGCAGCACGGCAAGGATCAGCGCCATCGCCATGTCGGCGGTGTCATCGGTCATCACGCCCGGCGTGTTCGACACCAGCACACCGCGCTGCCGCGCCGTCGCCACGTCGATATGGTCCACGCCCGCGCCGTAATTGGCGATCAGCTTCAGCCGGTCGCCCGCCTGCGCCAGCATCGCGCCGTCGATCCGGTCGGTGATGCAGGGCACGATGACGTCGGCCCGGCTCATCGCGCCGACCAGCTCGGCCTTGGTCATCGGCCTGTCCTCGTCGCGCAGCTCCACGTCGAACAATTCCGACATCCGCGTCTCGACCGCCTCGGGCAACCGTCGCGTGACGACAACACTCAACCGCTCAGATGGCATGGGCTGGTTCCCTTCTCTGGCCTTCCGTCCTCGGGTCTGACACTCTCGCATCGGGCACTGTGGTGCAAGCGGCCGGGCCGCCGCACCCGATGCCCCCAACGCAGAGGCGATGACCCGGTGCAGCCAACGACGCCGGGCGCGACACGGCAGAGACGAGCGGGATGCAGATGACAGGTTTCCGGCGCGGCCCCACGGCCACCCTTTGCACGGCGGCCCACACCCGCGTCGCCCTTCGCGCGGCGGCCCACACCCGCGCCGCCCTGTGCGCGGCGGCCCTGACGCTGGCCGCAAGCACAGCCTTGGCCGAAGCACCCGGCACCGCCCGGCGGTAGAGTTTCCCGCCATGGCGCAGGCCGGTGCATCGGTCCAGTCTTTCCGCATCGCCGCCCCGTCTGGCCCTGTCCCGAGGGGCGCGGCCATG
>NZ_JASJOE010000024.1 GCF_030163755.1 Roseicyclus amphidinii | reverse complement strand
GGCGCTCGCGCGGCTCACCGCGGCCCCAGCGGCACCCGCTCCCCAAACCGGCCCCGCCCCCGAAACCGGCGCGGCAACGGCGGACCCGCGCGTGGGGCCCGTCACCGGCTTTCCCCTGCCGCGCTATGTCTCGATCAAGGCCTCCGAGGCGAACGCCCGCCGCGGCCCTTCGCGCAGCCACCGCATCGACTGGGTCTTCCAGCGCCGCAACATGCCGGTGATGATCGTCGCCGAACATGGCCATTGGCGCCGCGTCGTCGACCGCGACGGGGCCGGCGGCTGGGTGCATTACACGCTTCTGTCGGGCGTGCGCACCGCCATCGTCGAGGCCGACCGCGTGGCGCTTCACGCCCGCCCCGACCGCAACGCCATGATCCGCGCCGAAGCCGAGCGCGGCGTCGTGGGCGAGCTGCGCGAATGCCGCCCGACCTGGTGCGAGATGGAGGTCGGCGGCTACCGCGGCTGGGTCGAGGCCCGCAGCCTCTGGGGCGTCGATCCGGGCGAAACCTTCGACTGACGCCGCCCGGTCGTCAGTCCTTCAGCAGCAGCGCCAGCGCCGCGATGGTCAGCGCGATGCCGCCCAGCACCAGCACCGGCGGCAGCGGCTGGCCCAGCGCCAGCTCCCACCCAAGCACCCAGCTGGGCGTCAGGTAGGTATAGGCCATCACCTTGGACGAGGGCAGCCGCATCGTGGCGAACTGCACCAGGAAGACGGTCATCGAGGACGCCGCCACCGCCGTGTAGACCATCGTCACCCAGACCAGCGGCCGCAGCCCCGCCCAGTCGGTCGCCACGATGTCGGACCAGCCGTAGACCCCGATGATCACCGTCGTCGTCGTCAGCGTCCAGAAGGTGAAGACAAGGATCGGCTCGCCCCGGTTCAGCACCCGCACCAGTGGCGTGTAGAAGGCATGCGCCATGCAGCCCCAGAAAAAGATCGCCTCGCCCCTCCCGATCTCGAAGGCCACAAGCGCCGACAGGTCCGCGCGGAAGATCACCCAAAGCGCCCCCGCCGCCCCCAGCGCCAGCGCCAGCACGATCCGGCCGCCCATCACCTGCCGCAGGAGCAGGTAGCCGAAGATCCCGCTCATGATCGGCGTCAAGGTGAAGACCGCGGCGGCCGAGACCGGCGGTGCGGTCTTGAGCCCCTCGAACATGGTCACGAAATAGACCCCGAACAGCCCGCCCAGCATCGCGTAGCGCCAGGGCGCGCGCAGCGCGCGGCCCGCCTCTCCCCAGCCTCCGCGCAGGGCGATCACCACGCCGACGACCGCCGCCGACAGGGCGAAGCGCAGCGCGTTCAGCGCCGCGGGGGCGATCTCGTTGGCAACCTGCCCGCCCAGCGAGAACGATCCCGCGATCAGCGCCGAGAAGGCGAGCATCGCAAGATGCCCGCGTCGCGCCTCGGCCCCCGGCTGCGCCAGCGCCGTCACGGCGGGCTGACCGCCCAGCCCCGGACCTTCTCCTTCAGGAAGCGCACGAAGGTCTGCACCTTGGCGGTGCGGTGCAGGTCCATGTGGGTGACCAGCCAGATCTTCGCCGACCAGTCCTCCATCGGCGGCAGCATCTCGACCAGCCCCTCGGTCCCCTCGTCATCCCAATCCGCGATGAACCCGATCCCGATCCCCGAGCGCACCGCCGTCTTCACCGCCTTCATCGAGGTGACGCGCAGGTAGACCGACGACGGCGGCACCGTCTCCATCAGCCAGCGGAAATTGGGCGCGCGCGGCGTGTCCTCGGTCGTGCCGATGAACCGGTGCCCCGCCAGCGTGCCCTCCTCCAGCATCCCGTGGCGCGCCACGTACTCGGCCGAGGCCATCAACCGCAGCGTCTGGGTGAAGAACGGCTGCACCACGTTGTCGGGCTCGTCCGGCAGCTTGCCCGCACGGATCGCCACATGCGCCTCGCCGTATTCGAGCCGCAACAGGCGCTGGTCCGAGATCAGCTTGACCCGCAGGTCGGGATGATCGGCCATGAACTCCCCGATCGCGGGCACCAGCAGCGGCGCGAGGCTGTCGAGCGAGGTCACCAGCAGGTCGCCCGTCACCTCGTCGCCGCGCCCCTTGATCCGGCTGGCCAGCTGGCTGAACTGGTCGTCGGTCTGGCCCGCCACGGTCAACAGGTCCTGCCCCGCCTCGGTCGGCGTGTAGCCGCGCGCGTGGCGCTGGAACAGCTTCGCGCCCAGCCGCCCCTCCAGCGCGTCGATATGGCGGATGACCGTGGCGTGATGCACGCCCAGCACCTCGGCCGCCCCCGAAACGGTGCCCATCCGGGCAACCTGGTAGGCGGTGCGGATCTCGTCCCAGTGATCGAATGACATCTCTGTGCGCTCACTCACATATTCAACGCAGTTAGGGCAGAGGATGTTTGATTTCGCAAGGGGGGAAGAGGGGGCCGATCTCGGGACCGCGAAAGCCGCTCACGCCCCGCCGCTCCGTCGCGGACCCCTGTGCAGGGGCCCCGGCGGAGCCGGCAGCATCCCGCCCTCGGCGGTCAGATCATGGGTCACGCCCTCGAATGCGCCGAACCCGCCCCCCTGCATCACCGCCATCGCCGTCTCGACGTCCGGCATCACGTCGTCCGTCCCGGTGCCCGCGCCGCAGGCCCCAACGGCCAGCCGCACGGGACGGACGCGAAGCAGGCACCCCGGAGGGATCGTCCTGATGACCAACTGACAGATCTGTGCGGTCGCGCACACAACTCCCGCCATGTGGGCGGATTGTGCATGATGTCTCAAGGGACGATTTCGGTGGTCGACATCCAAACCCTCCCAAAGGACTGATCCCATGACCCGCTCCATCCTCCGCATCGACGCCTCCGCCCGCCGCGACGGCTCGGTCTCGCGCGATCTCGCCGACCGGATCGTCGCCCGTTTCGGCGACGGCGTGACCGTCACCACCCGCGACCTCGCCACCGGCCTGCCGCTGATCGACGAGGCGTGGATCGGCGCGAATTTCACCCCCGCCGACCAGCGGACCGAGGCGCAGCGCACCGCCCTTTCCCTCTCCGACCAGCTCGTCGCCGAGCTGCAGTCCGCCGATACCCTCGTCATCGGCCTTCCGATCTACAATTTCGGCGTCCCCGCCGCCCTCAAGGCCTGGGTCGACCTCGTCGCCCGCGCGGGCGTGACCTTCCGCTACACCGAGGCCGGGCCGCAGGGCCTGCTGACGGCCAAGCGCGCCATCGTCGCCGTCGCCTCCGGCGGCACCGAGGCGGGCAGCGAGATCGACTTCGCCACGGGCTACCTGCGCCACGTCCTCGGCTTCATCGGCATCACCGATGTGAGCTTCGTCACTGCCGACCGGTTGATGCTGGACCCCGAGGCGACCCTCGCCTCCGCCGCAGCCCAGGTCGCTGCCCTCGACATCG
Source organism: Roseicyclus amphidinii (assembly GCF_030163755.1). GTDB lineage: Bacteria > Pseudomonadota > Alphaproteobacteria > Rhodobacterales > Rhodobacteraceae > Roseicyclus > Roseicyclus amphidinii. The sequence continues at coordinate 50,007 of NZ_JASJOE010000024.1, read as the reverse complement.
CCGCCTGACGGCACGGCGGGCGGGCCGGTCGGGGGCGCAGCCCCCCCCAAGCCGCCCACCCGCCACAGCCGCCCCGCGCCACACGCTCCGCGTCAGCACCATCCCAATGGCCACCCGCGCCACCGCCACCACGCAGGCCGCGGCCCGACACACCTCGGCCGTCGTCGGCACGCCGGCAAACGGAACGGGTGGGGCGCGCAGCGGAACAGCGGTCGGAGAGGCCTCAGCCCCACCCGACCAGCCCACCCGCCGCCGTCACCGTCACAGCCGCCCCGCGCCATGGCTACACCCTCGGCATCAGCACGATCCCCGAAGCGTCACACACAGGTGCAACCACGCAGGCCGCATCCCGCCCCATCGCGGCCCCCGTCGGCACGCCATTCTACCGGTCGGAGAGGCCCCAGCCCCACCCGACCAGCCCATCCGCCGCCGTCACCGTCAGAGCCGCCCCGCGCCATGGCTACACCCTCGGCATCAGCACGATCCCCGAAGCGTCACACACAGGTGCAACCACGCAGGCCGCATCCCGCCCCATCGCGGCCCCCGTCGGCACGCCACTCTACCGGTCGGAGAGGCCCCAGCCCCACCCGACCAGCCCATCCGCCGCCGTCACCGTCAGAGCCGCCCCACGCGACACCAAGGCAGCCCGCGACACCGGCACAACCGAGGGCGACCCGCACAACGCTCCCGCGTCGGCGCCATCCCCCGGCCGTCCGACACCGAATACGCGCGGGCCGTGCCCCCTTCCCCGACGGGGCCGCGCCGCTATCCTATCCCCCATGCGGACTCTCGCCCCCCTCCTGCTGGCGCTGATCCCGGCCGCCTCGCCGCTCGGCGCACAGGAGTGCCGCGTCGACTTCACCGTCGAGGTGACGCAGGGCGCGGGCCAGATCCGCCCCGGCCAGACCCTCACCGGAGAAGCCGCCTTCCGCACGACCGGCGAGACGCTCCCCGGCGAGGCCGGGATCACCGTTCACCTCGCCAGCGGCGAGATGACCCTCGTCCCCGGTATCCGCGGCGAGCTCTGGGCCGTCGTCACCACCTCGGGCAACCCGGTCGCTGACCTGATCGCCCTGCACGCCCGCGAGGTCGAGGGCTTCACCGTCGCGGGCCTGCCCTACGCCGGTCCCATGACCATCACCCTCTACGGAGACCCCGGCACCCTGCCCTCCCCCGCCATCCCCAGCGCGCAACCCGGCTGGGACGCCATGAGCCTCGCCCGCCGCTTCGCGCTCCACGCGCAGGGCTACGACCGCATCGCGGGCGACGTGACCGCCCTCACCCTCGCCTGCGCGCCGCCCTCCCGCGATTGACAGACAGGCGGAATCCGCCTAAGCGGACCGGCAACACCCGGATTGCGCCAGCATTCCGGTCCTGATCCCGTCAGGATCGCCCCCCGTCAGCGAGGTTTCGCCCACGGGGGCAAAACCCGTTTGGGTCTGGCGCATCTCCGCACCGCCCCCCACATTCGGGGGGCACCGAGGATCGACGAAAGGGGCCGAAAGCCCATGTTTGAAAACCTGTCCGAACGCCTCTCCGGCGTCTTCGACCGCCTCACCAAGCAGGGCGCGCTGTCCGAGGATGACGTGCGCACCGCCATGCGCGAGGTGCGCGTGGCCCTGCTCGAGGCCGACGTGTCGCTGCCCGTCGCGCGCGACTTCATCAAGGCGGTCGAGAAAAAGGCCACCGGCGCCGCCGTCACCAAGTCGGTCACCCCCGGCCAGCAGGTCATCAAGATCGTCCATGACGAGCTGAAAAACGTGCTCTCCGGCGACGAAGACCCCGGCAAGCTCAAGATCGACAATCCCCCCGCCCCCGTCCTCATGGTCGGCCTGCAGGGCGGCGGCAAGACCACCACCACCGCCAAGATCGCCAAGCGCCTGAAGGAGCGCGAGGGCAAGAAGGTCCTCATGGCCTCGCTCGACGTCAACCGCCCCGCGGCGATGGAGCAGCTGGCGATCCTCGGCACCCAGATCGGCGTCGACACGCTGCCCATCGTCAAGGGCGAAGACCCCGTCGCCATCGCCAGGCGCGCCAAGACGCAAGCGAGCCTCGGCGGCTACGACGTCTACATGCTCGACACCGCCGGCCGCCTCTCCATCGACGAAGAGCTCATGGCGCAGGTCGAAGCGGTGCGCGACGTCGCCAACCCCCGTGAAACCCTGCTGGTCGTCGACGGCCTGACCGGTCAGGACGCCGTCACAACGGCGGAAAACTTCGACGAACGCATCGGCATCACCGGCGTGGTCCTGACCCGGATGGACGGCGACGGCCGCGGCGGTGCCGCGCTCTCGATGCGCGCGGTCACCGGCAAGCCGATCCGCTTCGTGGGCCTCGGCGAAAAGATGGACGCGCTCGAAACCTTCGAGCCCGAGCGCATCGCGGGCCGCATCCTCGGCATGGGCGACATCGTCGCCCTCGTCGAAAAGGCGCAGCAAACCCTCGAGGCCGAACAGGCCGAGCGCATGATGAAGCGCTTCCAGAAGGGTCAGTTCAACATGAACGACCTCAAGGGCCAGCTGGAACAGATGCTCAAGATGGGCGGGATGCAGGGCATGATGGGCATGATGCCCGGCATGGCCAAGATGCAGAAACAGCTCGACGAAGCGGGCTTCGACGACAGCGTCATCAAGCGCCAGATCGCGCTGATCAACTCGATGACCAAGCGCGAGCGCGCCAACCCCGACCTGCTTCAGGCCAGCCGCAAGAAACGCATCGCCGCCGGTGCCGGTCAGGAGGTCTCGGACCTCAACAAGCTTCTCAAGATGCAGCGCCAGATGGCCGACGCGATGAAGAAGCTGGGCAAGATGGGCAAGAAGGGCCTGGTGCGCGGCGGCCTCGGCGCGCTGATGGGCAAGGGCGCGCCCGCGGGCCTCAAGGGCATGGACCCCTCCGCGATGGACCCCGCCGAGATGGAGCGTGCGGCCAAGCAGATGGGCATGGGCGGCCTGCCCGGCCTCGGCGGCGGTGCCGCGTTGCCCCCCGGCCTCTCGGGCTTCGGCAAGAAGAAGTGACCATGAACGCCCCCACCCTCCAGACCGGGCGCCTGACGCTCCGGCCCCTGCGCGCAGGCGATTTCCCCGCCTATGCCGCGCTGATGGCCGGTCCGCGCGCGGTCTTCATGGGTGGGCCGTTCGACACCGCCGCCGCGTGGGGCATGTTCTGCCATGACGCGGGCTGCTGGGCGCTCTTCGACCATGGCGCGCTGATGATGGACCTGCGCGAGACCGGCCAGACGGTGGGGCAGGTCGGGCTGAACGCCGGGCCGCTCTACCCCGAGACGGAACTGGGCTGGATGCTCCACGACGGCCACGAGGGGCAGGGCTACGCCACCGAGGGCGCGGCGCGCCTGCGCGACTGGGCCTTCGACGCCCTGCCGCTCGACAGCCTCGTCAGCTACGCCGACCCGGCCAACAGCGCCTCCCACGCCGTCGCCCGCCGCCTCGGCGCGGTCGAGGATACCACCGCCCCGCGGCAGGCCCCCGAAGACATCGTCTTCCGCCACCACCGGGGGGCCGCCGCATGACCGCGCCGCGCTGCACCCTGCCGCCCACCGGTGCCGCGGCACAAGCCGCCGCGATGCACCGCGCCAGCCTTCCGGTGATCGAGACCGCGCGCCTGCGCCTGCGCGCCCCCATGCTCGACGACCTGCCCGACTGGACCGCCGTCTTTCTCGAGGCCTTCGCCGAACCGGGCGACGGCCCGGATCGGGCATGGGCCGAGTTCAGCTATTACACTGCGGGCTGGATGCTGCACGGCCACGGCCTCTGGACGGTCGAGCGGCTGTCGGACGGCACGCGCACGGGCTTCGTGCTCGTCGGCCTCGAATGGGGCGACGAGGAACCCGAGCTTGGCTACATGACCCTGCCCGCCTACCGCCGCCACGGCTACGCCGAAGAGGCCGCCACCGCGGCGCGCGACTTCGCCCTCGGCCTGCTCGGCGATCTGGTCAGCTACGTCGATCCGGGCAATCCCGCCTCCGACGCGCTCGCCGCGCGCCTCGGGGCCGCGCGCGATGCCAAGGCCGAGGCGCGGCTCGAAGCCCGCGACGGCGCACCGGTCCATGTCTGGCGTCACAGGGGGGCCGCGTGATGACCGCCCATCTCGCCGACACCCCCGTGCTGCAGACCGAGCGCCTGATCCTGCGCGCCCCCCGCGCCGCCGATTTCGAGGCGCTCGCGCCATTCATCATGTCCGACCGCGCCCGCTTCGTCGGCGGCGGCGCGGACAAGGACATCGGCCACGCCTGGCGCGTTCTGGCGATCTTCTCGGGTCATTGGCACCTGCGCGGCTACGGCATCTTCGTCGCCGAACACCGGGCCGAGGGGCGGCCCGTCGGGTCCGTCGGCCCGTGGTTCCCCGGCGACTGGCCCGAGCAGGAACTGGGCTGGACGATCTGGGACGCCTCCGACGAAGGCCGCGGCTACGCCTTTGAGGCCGTGGAGGCGGTGCGCCGCCACGCCTATGCCGATCTCGGCTGGTCCACCGCCGTCAGCTACATCGACCCGCTGAACGACCGCTCCCGCGCGCTGGCCGCGCGGCTCGGCTGCACGCTGGACGCGGACGCCCCCCGCCCCGACCGCGACCCCGCGCTTCAGGTCTGGCGCCATCCCGCGCCCTCGGAGGTGCTGGCCGCATGATGACCGTTTGCACCATGACCCCCGCGTATGCACGCGGTGTGTACGGGGTGTGCACGCCCTGTGACCCTTTCGAGGAGGCCCTGACATGACCGACGCCACCACCCGCGCCGCCGAGCTTCTGAGGGGCCACCGCGAGAGCATCGACCGCCTCGACGCGATCCTCGTCTATACCCTGGGCGAGCGCTTCAAGCACACCCAGGCCGTCGGCAAGCTCAAGGCCGAACACGACCTTCCCCCGTCCGATCCGGCGCGCGAGGCGCAGCAGATCGCACGGCTCGAAGACCTGGCGAAACGGGCCGATCTGGACCCGGAATTCGCCAAGAAGTTCCTGAACTTCATCATCGCTGAAGTCATTCAGCATCACAAGCAACACCAGGAAACCGGGGCATAAGCCCCCAGCCATTTCAAGGAGTTATCCCATGGCAATGAAGATCCGACTGGCCCGCGGCGGCTCGAAGAAGCGCCCCCACTATTCCATCGTCGCCTCCGACAGCCGCATGCCCCGCGACGGCCGCTTCATCGAGAAGCTGGGCACCTACAACCCGCTTCTGGCCAAGGACAGCGAAGACCGCGTGCGCATGAACGTCGAGCGCGTGCAATACTGGCTCGACCACGGCGCCCAGCCGACCGATCGCGTCAGCCGCTTCCTCGAGGCCGCCGGCGTGATCGCCAAGAAAGAGCGCGCCAACCCGAAAAAGGCACAGCCCGGCAAGAAGGCCGTGGAACGCGCCGAGGAAAAGGCCGCCAAAGCCGCCGCCGCCGCGGAAGCTGCTGAAAATGCAGCGGAAACCGCAGCCGAGGCCACCGAGTAATCGGCCCGGCGATGCGTCCCGCATCCCCCGTCATCCGCGGGCCCGGTCATGGCTGACCGGGTCTGCGTCGGCACCGTCGCGGGCGCCTTCGGCGTCCGTGGCGAGGTGCGCCTGAAAAGCTTCTGCGCCGAACCCACGGACATCGCGGCCTATGGCCCGCTCACGACCGAGGACGGCAGCCGCAGCTTCGAGATCACCCTCACCCGCCCGGTGAAATCCGGCTTCGCCGCCCGCCTCTCCGGCGTGCCCACGAAGGAAGCCGCCGACGCGCTGCGCGGCACGCGCCTCTACGCCCCGCGCGACGCCCTGCCCTCGCTGCCCGACGACGAATTCTACCACGCCGACCTGATCGGCCTGACCGCGCTCGACACCGGCGGCGCGACGCTCGGCAAGGTCGCCGCCGTCCTCAACCACGGCGCGGGCGACCTGCTGGAACTGCGCGGCGCGGGCCTCAAGGGCTCGGTCCTCGTCCCCTTCACCCGCGCCGCCGTCCCCACCGTGGACCTCGCCACCGGCCGCGTCATCATCGACCCGCCCGAGGGGCTTTTCGACTGACCCTGCATCTTTATCCCGGAAATATGGCGGGGGAATCCCGAAGGGATGGGGATCGCCATTGGAACGCCATTGGTCCGAGTAACAATGGCGATGCCCCCCGCGCGAAGCGCAAGAAAAGACTCACGGAGCGAAGCGACCTCTACGAATGCACCGCAGGTGCGCCTTTTGGTCAGGGGCGCAACCGCCACCCCGTGCGGAAGATCCATCCGATCGCGGCAAGGCATGCCACGAGAAAGCCGCAGATCGCCAGGATCGACCAGCCCAAGGCCACGTCCGCCGTCCCGAAAAAGGACCAGCGGAAGCCCGACACGAGGTAGACCACCGGGTTGAACAGGCTCACCGCCTGCCAGCCCGCGGGCAGCATCGAGATCGAGTAGAAGGCCCCGCCGAGAAACACCAGGGGCGTCACGGCCAGCAGCGGAACCAGCTGCAATTGCTCGAAATTCTGCGCCCAGATGCCGATGATGAAGCCGAACAGGCTGAAGGACAGGCAGGTCAGGACAAGGAAGGTCAGCATCCAGACCGGGTGCAGGATCTGCAGATCGACGAAGAAGAACGCGGTCCCCAGAATGATCAACCCGATCGCCAGCGCCTTGGTCGCCGCCGCCAGCACGTAACCCGCCGTGATCTCGAGGAAGGACGCGGGCGCCGACAGCAATTCGTAGACCGTGCCGATGAATTTCGGGAAGTAGATCCCGAAGGACGCGTTCGAGATCGACTGCGTCAGCACCGTCAGCATGATCAGCCCCGGCACGATGAAGGCGCCGTAGCTGACCCCCTCGACCTGGTCGATCCGGCTGCCGATGGCGGTGCCGAAGACGATGAAGTAAAGCGAGGTGGACAGGACCGGCGAGATCACCGATTGCGCCAGCGTGCGAAAGGTCCGCGCCATCTCGAAGCGGTAGATCGCGGCGATTGCGGTCAGGTTCATGCCTCGGCCCCTTCCTTCACCAGCCCCACGAAGATCTCTTCGAGCGAGCTTTGTTTCGTTTCCACGTCGGCCACCTGCAGCCCCGCCTCCTGCAGCGCGGTCAACAGGCGCACGATCCCGGTGCGGTCGGCCCGGGTGTCGTAGCCATAGGTCAGCCGCGCCCCCGTGCCGTCCAGCGTCAGGCCGAAGTCCTCCAGCGCGGCGGGAATGCGCGCGACGGGCTCGCGCAGCTCGATCCGCATCTCCTTGCGCCCCATCCGGCGCATCAGCGCCGCCTTCTCCTCGACCAGCAGGATGCGGCCGCCGTTGATCACGGCGATCCGGTCGGCCATCGCCTCGGCCTCCTCGATGTAATGGGTGGTCAGGATGATGGTGACGCCATCCTCCTTGAGCTGGCGCACCACCTCCCACATGTCGCGGCGCAACTCCACGTCGACGCCCGCCGAGGGCTCGTCGAGGAACAGCACCCGCGGCTCGTGACTGAGGGCCTTGGCGATCAGCACGCGGCGCTTCATCCCGCCCGAGAGCGACCGGATCGGCTGGTCGCGCTTTTCCCAGAGCGAGAGCTGGCGCAGGATCTTCTCGAGGAAGGCATCGTCGCGCGGCTTGCCGAACAGCCCGCGCGAGAAGCGGACGGTGTTGATCACCTTCTCGAAGGGTTCGAGGTTGATCTCCTGCGGGACCAGCCCGATCAGAGACCGCGCCGCGCGATAGGCGGTGACGGTGTCGTGGCCGCCCACGGTGACCTTGCCGCCCGTGGGCTGCACCAGCCCGCAGATCGCCGAGATCAGCGTCGTCTTGCCCGCCCCGTTCGGGCCGAGCAGCGCGAGAATCTCGCCCGCGTGGATGTCGAGCGACACCGCATCGAGAGCGCGGAACCCGCCCTCGTAGGTCTTTTCCAGGCGGTCGACAGTCAAGATGGGCTGGGGCACACATTCTCTCCGCTGAGGGTTCGGCGGCGCTATCGCGCCACGCGCCGACACTTAACCCCTTTGCCCGTCCCCGCAACCGGCAGCGATGCACAGCCGCCGTGACCGGATGCACCCCCGCACCGCGCTGCCCCTTGCCGAACCGCCGCGGCGTGGGTATCGCAGCGGCATGTCCGACACGCCCTCCAGATCCCATGGCCGCCTCGCGGTCTCGGCCAGCGCCACCCCGCGGGAGCTGATGACCGACCGGCCGCGCCTCAAGGGGGCGTGGTGCGCCAAGGTCGTGACGCTGTTTCCCAATGTCTTTCCCGGCGTGCTCGACGCCTCGCTGACGGGCAAGGCGTTGCAGCAGGGGTTGTGGGCGCTGGAAACCATCGACCTTCGGACCTTCGGCACCGGCAAGCACCGGCAGGTGGACGACACGCCCGCGGGCGGCGGTGCGGGGCTGGTGATGAAGCCCGACGTGCTGGGCCGGGCGCTTGGGATGGCCGCGGTCGGCACGCCCGATGATCCCGCGCGCTGGCCGCGCGTCTACCTGTCGCCGCGCGGCAAGCCCTTCACGCAGGCCGACGCGCGCCGTTTCGCGGCCGCCGACGGCATGACGCTTCTGTGCGGGCGGTTCGAGGGGGTGGACCAGCGCGTGATCGACGAATTCGCGCTGGAGGAGGTCTCGATCGGGGATTTCGTCCTGACCGGCGGCGAGATCGCGGCGCAGGCGCTGATCGACGCGACCGTGCGGCTGATCCCCGGCGTGCTGGGCAACGCGGCCTCGACCGAGGAGGAGAGTTTCTCCGACGGGCTGCTGGAGCATCCGCACTACACCCAGCCGCGCGAATGGCGCGGGCGCGAGATCCCGCCCGTGCTGTTGTCGGGCAATCACGGCGAAATCGCCAAGTGGCGCAGGGCCGAGGCCGAGCGTCTGACGGCGGAGCGGCGGCCCGACCTGTGGGCAGCACATCGCGCGAAGACCGGCGACTGAGACGCGCGGAATCGGCTTGATCCGGCTGGAAACCCGGCCTATACGCTGCTCACGCCCGCGGGAGGCAACTCCGGCGGGATTTCCGTTTGTTGCGCATTCTTCTGCGCGACGCCTGCGACGGACGACACACGACAAGACACGGTCGGACGACCTCTGACGGGCGCCCCGCGGATGCGGGCCAAGGCGGACCCGGTTGAAGATCAGAGCTCTCGGCACAAGACCACGACACCTCCGCGGGCAAACCGTGGGCAATATAGGAGCGCATCAGATGGACCTGATCGCACAGATCGAGGCGGAACAGATCGCCGCCCTCGGGAAGAGCATTCCCGACTTCAAGGCCGGCGACACGATCCGCGTCGGCTTCAAGGTCACCGAAGGCACCCGCACCCGCGTGCAGAACTACGAAGGCGTCTGCATCAGCCGCAAGAACGGCAAGGGCATCGCGGGCTCGTTCACCGTTCGCAAGATTTCCTTCGGCGAAGGCGTCGAGCGCGTCTTCCCGCTGTATTCCACGAACATCGACTCGATCGAGGTCGTGCGCCGCGGCAAGGTGCGCCGCGCCAAGCTCTACTACCTGCGCGCGCGCCGCGGCAAATCTGCCCGGATCGCCGAGGACAACACCTACAAGCCGCGCGCAAGCGCCGACGCGTAAGGAGAGGCGTGATGAAAAAGGAAATCCACCCCGACTATCACGTCATCAACGTCAAGATGACCAACGGCGACATCATCCAGATGCGCTCGACCTGGGGCTCGGAGGGCGACACGCTCGCGCTCGACATCGATCCCACGGTTCACCCGGCCTGGACCGGCGGCTCGTCGCGCCTGATGGACACCGGCGGCCGCGTGTCGAAGTTCAAGAAGAAATACGAGGGCCTCGGCTTCTGAGCCGACCCACCGTTCGACTGCATGGCGCCGTCCCCTGTCGGGGGCGGCGTCTTTCTTTGGGTGATTGTGCTTAACCTTTGCCCCCACATCACGTAATATCTGCAACAATTCGCGCCCCGGCCAAGGAGGGCGCCCATATCTTGAGGCCGCATTCGGGGGACGGGCAGTGGCGCATATCATCGTGTTGGGTAACGAGAAGGGCGGCTCGGGCAAATCCACCACCGCAATGCATGTCGCCACCGCGCTGGCGCGCATGGGGCATGTGGTGGGTGGCCTCGACCTCGACCTGCGGCAACGCAGCTTCGCACGCTACATGGAGAACCGCCGCGCCACGATCGCGGCCCGCGGCATGGATGTCGCTGCGCCCGAGCTGATGGAGCTGCCCGAGGTGGACCCCGCGACGCTGGCCGAGGGGGAGAACATCCTCGACAAGCGCCTGTCGGCGGCGGTGGCGCAGCTGGAGGGGCGCTGCGATTTCATCGTGATCGACTGCCCCGGCAGTCACACCCGCCTGAGCCAGGTGGCGCATTCGCTGGCCGACACGCTGATCACGCCGATGAACGACAGTTTCGTGGATTTCGACCTGATGGCGCGGATCGACCCGGAGACCTACGAGATCAAGGGGCCGAGCGTCTATTCCGAGATGGTCTGGCACGCGCGGCAGCTGCGGGCGCGGGCGGGGCTTGCCCCGATGGACTGGATCGCGGTGCGCAACCGCCTGCCGACGCAGCAGATGCACAACAAGCGCAAGGTCGGGCGGGCGCTGGAGCAGCTGTCGGAGCGGATCGGCTTCCGGGTGGCACCCGGCTTTTCCGAGCGGGTGATCTTCCGCGAGCTGTTTCCGACGGGGATGACGCTTCTGGACCTGCGCGACCTGGGCGTGGAGCGGCTGAACATCTCGAACCTTGCCGCACGGCAGGAGCTGCGCGACCTGATGGCGGCGCTGAACCTGCCTGGCGTCAGCGTGGAATTCTGACGGGTTTCGCCGCGCTGCGCGCGCCGACCCGGCGGCGGGCGCACGCCCGCCGGGGGCCTGTGGCCGGTGTTTGCGCGTCATCCCCGGTGTTGCGCGCGTGGCCGGCCGGGTGCCATCCGTATTTGGAGGAAGATGAAGGGCCTGTCGCTCAGTCGTAGCGCAGTTCCGTCGCCTTGCCGCGGAAGATCGTGTAGGCGAGCACCGAGTATCCGAGGATCACCGGGACGACGAAGCAGGCCCCCACAAGGATGATGAAGAGGCTTTCGGGGGCGGCGGCGGCCTCGTAGATCGTCAGCTGATCGGGCACCACATAAGGGTAAAAGCTGTAGGCCATGCCGAGATAGGCCAGCGCGAAGAGCGCGGTCGCCGCGGCGAAGGGCAGCCAGGAGCGGCGATCTTCGGGGAAGGGCATCTCGCGCAGCATCTTCCAGAGCCACAGGATCAGCAGACCCGACAGGATCGGCAGCGGCGCGAGGTAGAAGATCTCGGGCACGGTCAGCCACTTGTCGAAGATGCGGGTGGAGACGAGGGGCGTGGCGAGCGAGACTGCGCCGATGCCGAGGATCACGCCCCAAAGGCTTTCGCGGCCCCAGCGGACGGCCTTCCATTGCAGGGCGCCTTCGGTCTTGTGGATGAGCCAGGCCGAGCCGATGAAGCTGTAGCCGACGGCGAGGAACACCGCCGTCAGCGTGGCGAAGGCGTAGGTGGCAAGCGTCTGTTCCAGCCCCATGATGTAGAGGCCGAGCATGAAGCCCTGGGCCAGGGCCGTCATCAGGGAGCCGGTGAAGAACAGGCGGTTCCACAGCCGCTTGTGGTGGTCGCGCGCCTTGGCCCGGAACTCGAACGCCACGCCGCGCAGGATGAGGCCCACGAGCATCACGAAGACCGGCAGGTAGAGTGCTGTCAGGATCATGCCGTGCGCCTGCGGGAAGGCCACGAGGAGAAGGCCCACGGCGAGGACGAGCCAGGTTTCGTTGGCGTCCCAGAATGGCCCGATGGAGCCGATCATGCGGTCCTGTTCCGCAGGTTCGGCCAGCGGAAACAGGATGCCGACGCCGAGGTCGAAGCCGTCGAGCACCACGTAGATCAGGATCGACAGGCCCATGAGCGAGGCGAAGGCCCAGGGCAGCCAGTCGGCGGGGTTGGCGAAATCGGGCAGCATGGGTTCACTCCGCGGGGCTGAGGGCGACCACGCCGGCCTTGCCGGAATGATCCATGTCGATGGCGCGGCCGTCGTCACCGCGGGCGGCCTTGCGGGCGAGATAGGCGATGACGCCGATATAGGCGACGAGCAGCGCCGCGTAGATCGCCAGGTAGGTCACGAGCGTGCCCAACACCATCGGCGCGGGCACGTCGGCCACGGCCATCTCGGTGGTCATCACCCCCTGCACAAGCCAGGGCTGGCGGCCGATCTCGGTGGTATACCAGCCCGCGAGCGTGGCGACCCAGCCGGAGAAGGCCATGGGCACCAGCGCCCAGAGAATCGGCTTCGGCAGCCCCTCGACCGCGAACCAATGGCCCGCGATCCGCCCCTCGTGCAGCGCGCGGCGGCGCCACATGAACCAGACCGAGGCCCAGCTGAGCAGCAGCATGGCGACGCCGGTGCCGACCATGACGCGGAAGGACCAGAAGACGGGGGCCACCGGCGGGTGCAGGACGGTGCCGTCCTCGGCCACGAAATCGTTGAGGCCCTGCAACTCGCCATCCCACTCATGCGTGAGGATGAAGGAGGCGAGACCGGGGATTTCCACGGCCATGTGGTTGGTCCGCGCCTCTTCGTCCGGGATGCCGAAGAGGACGAGCGGCGCGCCCTCCTGCGTTTCCCACAGGCCCTCCATCGCGGCGACCTTGGCGGGTTGGTATTCCTTGGTGTTGAGCCCGTGCAAATCGCCCATGAAGATCTGCACGGGGATCAGCAGCGCACCGATCGAGACGCCGGTCTTGAGCATCGCCCGCACCTCGCGCGAACGGTCGCCCAGAAGCCAGCGGAAGGCCGAGACACCGGCGACGAGGAAGCCCACGGTCAGGAAGCTGGCCAGCATCATGTGGGCGAAGCGGTAGGGCATGGAGGGGTTGAAGATGATCGCCCACCAGTCGGTGGCGAAGGCCTCTCCGTCGATCATCTCGAAGCCCTGCGGCGTGTGCATCCAGGAGTTCAGCACGATGATCCAGAAGGCAGACATGGTGGTGCCGAAGGCCACGAGGAAGGTCGCCAGCATGTGCAGCCAGCCCGGCACGCGGGAAAAGCCGAAGAGCATGATGCCGATGAAGACGGCCTCGAGGAAGAAGGCGGTCAGCACCTCGTAGGCGAGCAAGGGCCCCGCGATATTGCCCACGGTCTCCATGAAGCCCGGCCAGTTGGTGCCGAACTGGAAGGACATGGTGATGCCCGAGACGACGCCCATGGCGAAGGAGAGGGCAAAGACCTTCACCCAGAAGCGGTAGGCGGCCATCCATTTCTCGTCGCCGGTCTGCGCGAAGCGGACGCGGAAGAAGAACAGCACCCAGCCCAAGGCGATGGTGATCGTCGGGAACAGGATGTGGAACGAGATGTTGGCCGCGAACTGGATGCGGCTCAGGAGAAGGGTGTCCAGCGTTTCCATGGCAATCGTCCCCTACTTGCGTTTCGTGAGCGACGGGATCATCCCGCCCGTCTTGTCGATCAGCCCCGCGATGCGGCTGCCCAGCGTCATCAGCTTCACCAGCCGCTCGGTTTCGAGCTTTTCCATCTCGGCGTAGAAGCCGGTCATCATCTCGATCAGCTCGCGCAGCTCGGCGATGCGGGCCTCGGCGTAGTCGTCCCCGGCGGGGCCCTGCATCTCGAGCTCGCGCAGCTTGGTCAGCGTCGGGTCGATCTCGCGCTTCTTGCGCTCGGCCACGAGGGTGCGCACGATCTCCCACAGGTCGTCTGGTGTGGTGAAATAGTCCCTGCGGTCGCCGGGGACATGCTTGAGCCGCACGAGGTTCCAGCTTTGCAGCTCCTTCAGGCCCATCGAGGTGTTCGACCGGCTGATCCCGAGCGCCTCGGTGATGGTTTCCGCGTTCAGCGGCTCGGAGGAGAGGAACAGCAGGGCATAGATCTGCCCCACGGTGCGGTTGATGCCCCACCGGCTGCCCATTTCCCCGAAATGCAGGATGAACTCCTGCCGGAGCGGCGTCGTCTTCATGCAAAATCCTGTTCGCGCAGTGATTTCAGAAATTTCTGAAACGAAGGTAATGCTTGCAGCCGCAAGAGCAAGCGCGCGCAGGTGCGACAGGTTGGCCGCGTGGGGACAGGCCGAAACGAAAAAAGGCCCCGCCGATGGGGCGGGGCCTTTCCGATGGTCCGGGTGGACGGATCAGTCGTCGTTCTTGCTCAGTGCCGCGCCGAGAATATCGCCCAGCGATGCACCCGAGTCGGACGAGCCGAACTGTTCCACGGCCTCTTTCTCTTCGGCGATCTCGCGCGCCTTGATCGACAGGCCGAGGCGGCGGGTCTTGGCATCCACGTTGGTGACGCGGACGTCGACCTTGTCGCCCTTCTGGAAGCGCTCGGGGCGCTGCTCGGCCCGGTCACGCGACAGGTCGGAGCGGCGGATGAAGGACTTCATGCCCTCGTATTCCACCTCGACGCCGCCATCCTCGATCGCCGTCACTTCGACGGTGATGATCGAGCCGCGCTTCACGCCGCCGATCGCCTCGGCGAAGGGGTCGCCTTCGACCGCCTTGATCGAGAGCGAGATACGCTCCTTGTCGGTGTCGACCTCGGTGACGACGGCCTTGACCACGTCACCCTTGCGATACTCGCCGATCACGTCTTCGCCACGACCTTCCCAGGTCAGGTCCGACAGGTGAACCATGCCGTCGATGTCGCCCGGAAGGCCGATGAACAGACCGAACTCGGTGATGTTCTTGACCTCGCCCTCGACCTGCGTGCCGACGGGGTGGGTTTCCTCGAAAACCTCCCACGGATTGCGCATGGTCTGCTTGAGGCCCAGCGACACGCGACGCTTGGCGGTGTCGATCTCGAGCACCATGACCTCGACCTCTTGCGAGGTGGAGACGATCTTGCCGGGATGGACGTTCTTCTTCGTCCAGGACATTTCCGACACGTGCACGAGGCCCTCGACCCCAGGCTCCAGCTCCACGAAGGCGCCGTAGTCGGTGATGTTGGTGACGCGGCCGGTGTGGGTCGATTCCAGCGGGTAGCGCGTTTCCACGGCATCCCACGGATCGTCCTGCAGCTGCTTCATGCCGAGGCTGATGCGGTGCGTGTCCTTGTTGACCTTGATGACCTGCACCTTGACGGTCTCGCCGATGGTGAGGACCTCTTTCGGGTCGTTAACGCGGCGCCATGCCATGTCGGTGACGTGCAGCAGGCCGTCCACACCGCCGAGGTCGACGAAGGCGCCGTATTCGGTGATGTTCTTGACCACGCCGTCCACGACGTCGCCCTCGTTCAGCTTGCCGATGACCTCGGCGCGCTGCTCGGCGCGGGACTCTTCGAGGATCGCACGACGCGACACCACGATGTTGCCGCGGCGGCGGTCCATCTTGAGGATCTGGAAGGGCTGCTTGAGACCCATCAGCGGGCCCGCGTCGCGCACGGGGCGCACATCGACCTGGGAGCCGGGCAGGAAGGCCACGGCACCGCCCAGATCGACGGTGAAGCCACCCTTGACGCGGCCGAAGATCGCGCCGTCGACGCGCTCTTCCGCGGCATAGGCCTTCTCCAGGCGATCCCAGGCGGCCTCGCGGCGTGCCATCTCGCGGCTGATGACGGCTTCGCCGCGGGCGTTCTCGACGTTGCGCAGGTAGACCTCGACCTCGTCGCCGACGGCGATCTCGGGGGCCTCACCGGGGTTTGCGAATTCCTTGAGATCGATGCGGCCTTCCATCTTGTAGCCGACATCGATGATGGCCTGGCCCGCCTCGATGGCGATGACCTTGCCCTTGACGACGCTGCCCTCGTCGGGCGTGTCGATTTCGAAGCTTTCGTTCAGGAGGGCTTCGAACTCCTCCATGGTTGCTTTGGCGCACATATGCGTATCGGTTCCTTTATCTGCCCTGCCCCTTCGCCGGGCGACGGTGCGGGCGTTCGATTTTTCCGGCCGTGCGGTTGTCTCCGCCGGTCTTGGGGTGATCGTTGGTCTGACGTTCCGGAAAGCAAAGAGGGCCGGTGACACCGACCCTGCTCGATCTCTTGGCTTCCGGCGTTGATCGCCGTGTTGACGGGGGCGCTATAGCGGCAAGCACCGCGCAAGGCAAGAGTGGGGGGGCAAGGGTGGGGGCGCGGACCCGGCAGGGGGCGCAGACGCCCCACCCTGCCCTACCCGCGCGCCCCGACCCAGGGCGCAGGTCAGCCGTCGGCGGCCGCCTGCAGGCGCTGCGTGATCCGGGCGTTGAGATCGGCGTCCTCTCCGGCCCGCTGCAGCATGGCGGCGTAAAGCTCGATATCCATGCCCTCCACCTCGTTGATCGCGGCGACGATGGCGGCATTGCCCTCTTCGACGATGGCCTGCTGCGCCGCCTCGTCGGCCGCCTGCTGCAGGCGCTCTGTATAGACCGCGCGCAGCGCATCGACATCGAGGAACGCTTCGACGAAGGCGTCCAGCTGGCCCGCCGAATAGGCCTGCTCGGCCTGCGCGGCCGCGGGCCCCGCGGACAGCATCACGGCGGGGGTGGCGGCAAGGGCCAGGACGGCGGCGGACGTGGTAGCGACTAGGGTCTTTCGGAAGGTCATGATTTCTCCTGATGGGGCCGCCGGAGCGGCGTGCCGCGCACCGGGCGATGACCCGGCCGCAACCGTCAGGCTATGGACCATGGCGCGACGACGCAAACCGGGCGGCAAGAACTTGCCGACGGCGGCGCGATCAGCCCACCCTGGCGGCCTCGACGGCGGCGACGGCGGCAGCCACCGCCTCCTCCACGCCCATGGCGCTTGTGTCGAGCGTCAGGGCATCGTCCGCCGCACGCATCGGCGCGCTGGCGCGCTCGGCATCGCGGGCATCGCGGCTTTTCACATCGGCCAGCACCGTTCCAAGATCCGTCTCGAACCCCGCGGCCAGAAGCTCCTTCAGCCGCCGCTCGGCCCGCACCTCGGCGCTGGCGGTGACGAACAGCTTCACCTCCGCCTCGGGGCAGATCACGGTTCCGATGTCCCGCCCGTCCAGCACCGCACCGCCCGCGCGCCGGGCAAAGGCGCGCTGGAAGTCGAGCAGCGCCGCGCGCACCTCGGGGATCACGGCGACCTTGCTTGCGGCCTCGGCCACCGCGGCGGTGCGCAGCGCGTCGGGATCGGCGAGGTCATCCGGCGTCAGCGCCTCCGCCGCCGCGATGGACGGCTCACCCGCCAGCATCCGCCGCCCCACGGCCCGGTACAGCAGCCCCGTGTCGAGATGCGCGAAGCCGAACCGCGCGGCCACGGCCCGCGAGATCGTGCCCTTGCCCGCCGCCGCGGGCCCGTCGATGGCGACCGTGAAGCTCATGAGGTAACCTTCAAACAGAGCGACGCCAGCCCCACAAGCCGCAATCCACCCTCCGCCGTTTCACAAATATCTCGGGGGAGTCCCGCAGGGACGGGGATCGCCATTGGAACGCCATTGGTCCGAGTGACAATGGCGATGCCCCCCGCGCCGGAGGCGCAAACAAAAGCCTCGCGGAGCGAAGCGACCTGAAAGGAATGCACCGCAGGTGCGCCTTCTGGTCAGGTGTCAGACGCTGTTCGCCCGGTCCAGCCGTGCGCCGAGACCGCGCATCAGCGGCTCGAACACCGGGAAGGACGTGGCGATAGGGCCCGCGTCATCCACCGTGATCGGCTGCGCCGAGGCCATGCCGCCGCAGAGGAAGGACATGGCGATCCGGTGGTCGAGATGGGTGGCGACCGTCACGCCCCCCTGCACACCGCCCGCGCCGCGGCCATGGACGATCCACCAGTCGGGCCCCTCCTCGACCTCCACCCCCGCGGCGCGCAGGCCCACGGCCATGGCGTCGATCCGGTCACTTTCCTTGACGCGCAGCTCCTTGACGCCGCGCATCACGGTCGCGCCCGTGGCATTGGCCGCGACAACCGAGAGGATCGGGTATTCGTCGATCATGCTGGCGGCGCGTTCGGGCGGCACCTCGATACCCAGCATGTCGGGCGAATAGCGCGCGCGCAGGTCGGCCACCGGCTCACCGCCCTCTTCGCGCAGGTTCTCGTAACTCAGGTCCGCGCCCATCTCGCGCAGCGTCTCGAAGAGACCCGCGCGCGTGGGGTTCAGCCCGATGTTCGGCACCAGCACGTCAGAGCCCTCGACGATCAGCGCCGCACAGACCGGGAAGGCGGCGGAGGACGGGTCGCGCGGCACGGCGATGGTCTGGGGCTTCAGCTCGGGCTGGCCGGTCAGGGTGATGACGCGGCCCTCGTCCGTCACCTCGGTCGTGATCTCGGCGCCGAAACCCGCGAGCATCCGCTCGGTATGGTCGCGCGTCGCCTCGGCCTCGATCACCACGGTCTGACCGGGCGCGTTCAGCCCGGCGAGCAGCACCGCGGATTTCACCTGCGCCGAGGGCACGGGCGTGGTGTAGCGCACCGGCAGCGGCTCGGCCGCGCCGGTGATCGTCATCGGCAGGCGCCCGCCCGCGCGGCCCACCGACACCGCCCCGAAGAGCGCCAGCGGGTCCGTCACCCGCGCCATCGGCCGCGAGCGCAGCGAGGCGTCGCCGGTGAAGGTCGCCACGATGGGCGTCGTGGCCATAGCCCCCATGATGAGCCGCACGCCGGTGCCCGAGTTGCCGCAGTCGATCACGTCCTCGGGTTCCCCGAAGCCGCCGACACCCACGCCATGCACATGCCACGTGCCGTCCGCGTCGCGCGTCACCTCGGCCCCGAAGGCCTGCATCGCCTTCGCGGTGTCCAGCACGTCCTGCCCTTCGAGAAGGCCGGTGATCACCGTCTCGCCCACGGCCATCGCGCCGAGGATCAGGGAGCGGTGCGAGATCGACTTGTCGCCCGGCACCTCGGCCACGCCCTTGAGCGCGGTGCCCTTGCGGGCCGTCATCGGAACGGGGTCACCATGGCCGGACATGCGCGTCTTCTCCCTGCTGATGTCCCGCGCCTGATAGACGGGTGCGGGCGGGCCGTCCACACCCTCCGGCACCCCCTGGCACCTGTGGCCGACGCGTCAGGCCGGGGCATCCGCCCGCATCCGGGGCAGCAGGACCAGCGGAATGGCGAGGATCATCATCGCGCCGATGCCGAAGGCGGCGCGGAGGCCGAAGGCTTCCGACAGGAACCCCATCAACGGCGGGCCGATGAAGAAGCCGAAATAGCCGATCATCGCGGCGCGCGACACGGCGAAGGTGCGCGCCTCGGGACGCGCGGTCTGGCCCGCCAGCGCCAGCGCCATCGGCCCGATGACCGACACCCCGAGGCCGAGGCACCCGAAGCCGAGATAGGCCACCAGCGGCACCGGCGCGGCGGCGGCGGCGACAAGCCCGGAGGCGGCCAGAAGCGCCGCCCAGCGCAGCACGGTGGTCTCGGTTCCCCGCGCGGTCACGAGATGACCGGCCAGCCGGCCGATGCCCATGGTCAGGCCCAGCATCGCGGGGCCGAGCGCGCCTTCGGCGGCCCCGCCGCCCAGCGTCCGCTCGATATGCAGGGCCGACCAGCCCTCGGTCGCGTTCTCGGCGAAAAAGCCGATCAGGCAGACAAGCCCGGCCAGCCAGACATAGGGCGTGATCCTGCCGCGGCTTTCCTGCGGCGTCTCGTCCTGACCGATGGTCAGGTCGGGGCGCGACCATGTCAGCGTGCCCGCCAGCAGGATCACGGTGCCCACGACGGCGAACCACAGGCCCGGCGCCAGTCCCGCCTCGCGCGCGGCCCCGGTCGCCGTGGCCGCCGCCGCGTAGGAGAAGGAATAGAGCGCGTGGTTGAGGTTCATCAGCGACAGCCGGTGCCGCGCCTCGAGCCGCGAGATCCGGGCGTTGCCGAGGATGTCATACATCCCCGTCGACATGCCGACCGCCACCATCCCGATCACGAAGGGCACCAGCGCCTCGATCAGGCCCAGCGGCAGCGCCACGAGCCCCAGCGCCACCCCCGACAGCGTCAGCCCCCAGCGCGGCAGCGCCGCGTCCAGCCGCGGCGAGAGCCACATCGCCAGAAGCGCCCCGGCGGCGGAGCCCAGCAGGATCACCCCCAGCGTCGCGTCCGAGATCGCCAGCCGCGCCTTGAGGTCGGGCAGCATGGCCGCGAAACTGCCCCAGAAGACGCCGACGCCCGCGAAAGCGGCGATGGGCGCGCGGCACAGGCGTATGTCGGACAACAGGCGCATGGCTCAGGCGCTAGTGCGAAACCGCCGGGGCCACAAGCCCGGACAGAACGGTGCGCGGGCGCAGGCGGTTTGGGCGCGGACGGTTAACCGGATGTTAACCGCTTGGGGCCACGGTTGGCCGCACCGGGTTTCACCGCAGTCGGAGAGTGTCGGGACATGGCCGATTACATCGCGGATCGCGCCATTTACCTGAGCGGGTTTTCGGGCCCCACCAACGGCAGTGGCGCGACGTGGGACAGCGCCTTCGATCAACAGCAGGCCTCCACCGTCCGTGACGTGTCTGGGGACGGGTTCGGGGCGCTGACGCTCGATGACTGGATGAACAACAGCTCCATCAAGTTCACCGGCTATTACGTCGAGATCGGCGGGCAGCATTACGGGATATTCCAATTCGGCAGTTTCGGCTTCATCCCCTACAACTCCGCCCTCACCGGGGGTTTGCTCGATCTTGGCGGACAGCGCGGGACCACGCTGCATACGGACGCGCTCGAGACCGCCGCCAACTGCTTTCTCACCGGCACGCGCATCGCAACCCCCGCGGGCCAGCGCCCCATCGAGGTGCTTGGCCCCGGCGACCGCGTGTTGACCGCCGATGGCGAGGCCGTCGCGGTCCTGTGGGTGTGGCGGCAGGAGATCGTCACCCTGTTCGGCCTTGGCGAGCGCCGGGCCCCGATCCGCATTGCGGCCGGTGCCCTTGGTCCCGGCTGCCCGGCGCGCGACCTCGTGCTGAGCGCCGATCACGCGGTCGTGCTGGGCGGGCATCTCGTGAACGCGGGCGCGCTGGTGAACGGTGGCACCATCGCCGTCCTGCCGCTGTCGCGGATGCCCGCGCGCTTCACCTACTGGCATGTCGAGACCGAGGCGCATGTCGCCCTGATGGCCGAGAACTGCCCGGCCGAAAGCTTCATCGACTACACACCGCGCGCGGTCTTCGACAATGTCGAGGCCTATCGGGCGCAGGGCGGCACGGATCGCCCCATCGCCGAGATGCCGCTGCCGCGCATCATAGCGCAGCGCCAGCTGCTGCCGGGGCTGCGACAGCGGCTCGGACTGATCGGCGCGGCCTGATCCGGGCTTTACAAATCCCGGATTCCGCCCTATGCGGCGCCCTTCATCGGGGCCGACACCCTTGGAGGCGGCCCCCCGTATCACATGGAGAACAGCAATGGCTGGTGAGATTCCAGATCTTATCGTCGAGCCGCGCGCGGGGACAGGCAAGGGGGCCGCCCGCCAAGCTCGTCGTGACGGCAAGGTGCCGGGTGTCGTCTACGGTGGCGGCGCGGACCCGATCGCGATCCAGATCCCCTTCAACGTCCTTCTGAAGCGCCTCAAGGCGGGCCGCTTCCTCTCGACGCTCTTCAACCTGAAGCTCGAGGGCCAGGACGACGTGCGGGTGATCTGCCGCGGCGTGCAGCGCGACGTGGTCAAGGACCTGCCGACGCATGTCGATTTCATGCGCCTGCGCCGGACCTCGAAGGTCAACCTCTTCATCCCCGTCGAGGTGATCAACGAGGACAAGGCCCCCGGCATCAAGCGCGGCGGCGTGCTGACCATGGTGCGCCCCGAGGTGGAACTGATCGTGACCGCGGGGGACATCCCAGATCACATCACCATCGACCTCGAAGGCCTGAACATCGGCGACACGATCACGATCTCGTCGGTGGCGCTGCCCGAGGGCACGAAGCCCACGATCGACCGCGACTTCGTCATCGCCAACATCACCGCGCCCTCCGGCCTCGTGTCGGCGGAAGCCGCGGCAGGCGATGACGCCGAGAACGCCGAGGGCTGAGGCCAGCCCCGAGCGGCGCATGCCCGAGAGTGGCGCGCCACCGCACGCACAGGAAAACGCCGCCCCCTCAGGGCGGCGTTTTTTCATGGGCGGGCGCGCGGGCGTCGCAGCCCCCTGCCCCTTGCGCGGCGCGGCGGGCATCCCAGATGATTGTCAGACACAACCGCAAGGCGTTTCATCCCATGCCCCCTTCCTCCTCGGCCTCCGCGTCCACCGCGACCTCAGATCACGTCACCTGCCTGTCCTGCGCCACGGTCAATCGCGTGCCCGGGGCGAAGCTGGCGGCCCATCCCAAATGCGGAACCTGCGGCGCCAAGCTGGTGGAGCCGCGCGTTCACGACCTGGACAGCGCGACCCTGCGCAAGGCCGAGACCAAGGACAGCCTGCCCCTGCTGGTGGATTTCTGGGCCCCCTGGTGCGGGCCCTGCCGCATGATGGCGCCCGAGTTCGAAAAGGCCGCGCGCGCACTCAACCCGCAGGTGCGGTTCGCCAAGATCAACACGCAGGTGCATGGCGACGTGTCGCAGCGATACGGCATCCGGGGCATTCCGCTGCTGATCCTGTTCCGGAACGGGCAGGAGGTCGCGCGCCTGACCGGGGCCCGGCCCGCGGCCGAGATCGAGGCCTTCGTGCGCCAGAACACGCGCGGTCCGGCATAGGCGGCGAACCGGCGGCAATGCGGCGGCGGCGGGCCTTTCCCTAGGGCGAAAGCCCCCTATGCTGCCCCGCATGAAAGATACCGACACACGCGACATCGTGATCCTTGGCGGCGGACCGGCGGGTGCCGCCGCGGCGGCCAGCGCGGCCGCCCGTGGCCTCGATGTGCTGCTGATCGACAAGGCGCGCTTCCCCCGCGACAAGCTGTGCGGCGGGCTCTTCACCGGTCGGGCGCTGACCGAATACCGTCACATCTTCCGCCGCGCGCCGCCCGAGGGGCTGTTCGAGGAACGCCGCGCGATCAGCTTTCACATGGGCGCGCGCCCGATGGGGCGCATGGACGACGTGCCGCCGATGTTCCTGACCATGCGCCGCGATCTCGACGCGCATCTGCTTGGCCTCGCGCAGGAGGCGGGGGCCGAGCTTTTGACGGGGCAACGGGTGGCGGCGATCGACCTCGCCGGCGAGTGTCTGACGCTGGAGGATGGCCGCACGATCCGGTTCCGCGTCCTGATCGGCGCGGATGGCGTGACCTCGGCCGTGGCGCGGGCGCTCTTCGGGCGGCCCTTCGACCCGGCGACCATCGGCTTCGCGCTGGAAAAGGAGATGCCGCCGGTTTCGGACCCCGAGACGGCGCGCACCGTGCGCGTCGATTTCGGCGCGGCCGACTGGGGCTATGGCTGGAGCTTTCCCAAGCGCCGCTCGACCACGGTCGGCGTGGGCGGCCTGCAGGCGCGCAACCCGGACATGAAGGCGCGGCTGCACGGCTACGCGGCGCTTCTGGACCAGGGCGAGGCCGCGGGCATGAAGGGGCATTTCCTGCCCTTCGGCGATTACCGGCGACGGCCGGGGCGGGGCTGCGTGCTGCTGGCGGGCGATGCGGCGGGCTTTGTCGACCCGATCACGGGCGAAGGCATCGCCCATGCGCTCGGCTCGGGGCGGCTAGCGGCCGAGGCGGCGGCCCGCGCCCTGCGCGAGGGGCGGCCCGAGGGGGCGGCGGCACTCTACCGTGCGGCAACCCGGCAGATCCGCCTGTCGCTGCGCATCGCGGCCCTGCTCAGGCCCATCGTCTTTTCCGACCGGATGGCCCCGATCTTCTCGCGGTCCTTCGCCGGTTCCCGGCGGGTGAAGGGGGCCTACATGCGGATGCTGGCCGGTGAGCTTGACTACCCCGCGCTGCTCTGGCTCGTGGCGCGCCGCCTGCCCGTGGCCGCGTGGCGGTCATGGCGCATGGAGCGCGTCGGGAGCATGGGGCGCAGCACCGGACCACGCCCCCCGGCCTGAGCGGGCGCAGGGCCCGACTCAGACCTCAGAAGCGGGCGTAGTAGATCAGCGCGATCGGGATCACCATCGAGGACCAAAGGCAGAAGAAGAACGCCGCGCGCCCCATCTTGAGCCAAAGCTGGATTTCCCGATCCTCGGCGAAATCGGTGCTGACCTCGGTGGCCGACGCGGTCATGCTGTCGATGAATTCCATGCGGGACATGGTTGGGGCTCCCTCTCTGCGCAAGCTGACGGAGAGAAAAGATAACCGCCCCATCCCCCCGGTCCAGTCAGGGCGTGTCGTTTTTCTGGAATGAGCGGAAAAATTCCATAACCTGCACCCCGTGTGCGAAGGAGTGTCACGATGCCAGAGTTCCAGACCCGCCCCCGTCCTGCCCTGTCTGCGCTGCTGCTGTCGCTCGCTGTCGCGCTGCCCGGCCTGGCTCTGCCCGGCATGGCGCGTGCGCAGAGCGCGCAGGAAACCGCCTTTGTCCTCGGGCTGATGGAATCGATGAACGCGCTGTCGGTGCGCTTCAACCGCGAGGTCTGCGGCTACATCCTGCGGCATCCGAACGGGGCCTATTCCTCGACCAAGGTCAGTTGGGGCGGCCACGCCTCCTGCGCGTCGCTGCCGCTCGAGGGGGGCGTCGATGTGGTGTCGTCCTGGCACACCCATGCGGCCTGGGGCGAAGGCTATGACGGCGAGGTCCCTTCGATCCAGGATGTCGAGGGCGACATGGGCCAGGGCATCAACGGCTGGGTTGGAACGCCGGGCGGTCGGCTGTGGCACGTGGACGGACGCACCGGCACCATGCGGCAGGTCTGCGGGCGCGACTGCCTGCCGGTGGACCCGAACTTCTTTCCCGAGGAACACGGGCCGGTCGCCGAGAGCTACACGCTCGACGCGCTTTACGCGCGTTTCGGACAGCGGCGGTAGCGGCCCCGGCGGACCCCGTCGGGGTCCACCGTTGTTGCAAGGGCCGCCCCCTACTCGGCCGCCTCCTGGTAGCTTTCCAGCGGCGGGCAGGTGCAGACGAGGTGCCGGTCGCCATAGACGTTGTCGACGCGATTGACCGGCGGCCAGTACTTGTCCACGCGGAAGGCGCCGGGCGGGAAGCAGCCCTGTTCGCGGGTATAGGGCCGGTCCCAGTCCCGGATCAGGTCCTCCATCGTGTGCGGCGCCATGCGCAGCGGGCTTTGCTCCACCGGCATCTCGCCCCGCTCGACGGCCGCGATCTCGTCACGGATCGCCAGCATCGCGTCGCAGAACCGGTCAAGCTCGGCCTTGGGCTCGCTTTCGGTCGGCTCCACCATCAGCGTGCCGGCCACCGGCCAGCTCATCGTGGGCGCGTGGAAGCCCGCATCCATCAGCCGCTTGGCGATGTCATCGACGGTCACGCCGGCCTCGGCGAAGGGCCGCGTATCGAGGATGCACTCATGCGCGACGCGCCCCCCCTTGCCCTTGAACAGAACGGGGAAAGCCCCCTCCAGCCGCTTGGCGATGTAATTGGCGTTCAGGATGGCGATCTTGGTCGCCCGCGTGATCCCCTCGCCCCCCATCAGCCGGACATAGGCATAGGAGATCGGCAGGATCGAGGCCGAGCCATAGGGCGCGCCGGACACCGGCCCCGTGGCCCCGCCCGTCTCGGGATGGCCGGGCAGGAAGGGCGCAAGATGCGCCTTGACCCCGATCGGCCCCATGCCGGGGCCGCCGCCGCCATGCGGGATGCAGAAGGTCTTGTGCAGGTTCAGGTGGCTCACGTCGGCACCGATGTCGCCGGGCCGCGAGAGGCCCACCATCGCGTTCAGGTTCGCCCCATCGAGATAGACCTGCCCGCCATGCTGGTGCGTGATCTCGCAGACCTCGCGCACGGTCTTTTCAAAGACGCCGTGGGTCGAGGGATAGGTGATCATGCAGGCCGCCAGCCGGTCGCCCGCGGCCTCGGCCTTGGCGCGGAAATCGGCCAGGTCGATGTCGCCGTTCTCGGCGGCCTTCACCACGACCACCTCCATGCCGCACATCTGGGCGGAGGCCGGGTTGGTCCCATGCGCCGACACCGGGATCAGGCAGACCCGGCGGTCATGGTCACCCTTCGCGCGATGATAGGCGGCGATGGTCAGAAGCCCCGCATACTCACCCTGCGCGCCCGAGTTCGGCTGCATCGACATCGCGTCATAGCCGGTGATCTCGCACAGCTTCGCGGACAACTCCGACAGCATCCCGGCATAGCCCTCGGCCTGGTCGGCGGGGGCGAAGGGGTGGATCGAATTGAACTCGGGCCAGGTGACCGGCATCATCTCGACCGCCGCGTTCAGCTTCATGGTGCAGGAGCCGAGCGGGATCATCGCCCGGTCGAGCGCAAGGTCGCGGTCCGAGAGGCGGCGCATGTAGCGCATCATCTCGGCCTCGGCCCGGTTCATGTGAAAGATCGGATGGGTCAGGTAGGGCGTCGCGCGCAGCAGCGCGTCGGGGATGGCGGGCACCTCGGCCACACCGGCCAGTTGCACATCAAAGGCGCGCGCGACGGCCAACAGGTGTTCTTCGGTCGTCGTCTCGTCGACCGAGATGCCGATCCGGTCCGCGCCCACGTCGCGCAGGTTGATCCCCCGCGCCACCGCGGCGGCCATGATCCGGCTTTGCCGGTCGCCGACATGCACCGTGATCGTGTCGAAGAAGCTGTCCGCCTCGGGCGCGTAGCCCCCCGCGCGCAGGCTCTCGGCCAGGCGCACGGCCTTCAGGTGAACATCCTGCGCGATGGCCTTCAGCCCCTCGGGGCCGTGGAACACGGCATAGAAGCTCGCCATGACCGCCAGCAGAGCCTGCGCGGTGCAGACATTCGACGTGGCCTTTTCGCGGCGGATATGCTGCTCGCGGGTCTGCAGCGACAGGCGGTAGGCCTTGTGCCCGTGGCTGTCGACCGAGACGCCGACGATCCGCCCCGGCATCGCGCGCTTGTGCGCGTCATGGCAGGACATGAAGGCCGCATGCGGCCCGCCATAGCCCAGCGGCACGCCGAAGCGCTGCGCGGAACCGACGGCGATGTCGGCGCCCATCGAACCGGGGTCCTTGACCAGCGTCAGCGCCAGAAGGTCCGTCGCCACGATCCCGATGGCCTTTTCCGCATGCAGCGCGGCAATCTGCGCGCTCGGATCGGACAGGCCACCATAGGTGCCGGGATACTGGAAGATCGCGCCGAAGACCGCCTTGGGGTCGAGCGCCTCGGGCGCGCCGACGATCACCTCGATCCCCAGCGGCTCGGCGCGGGTCTTCATCACCGCGATGTTCTGCGGGTGGCAATTCTCGTCGATGAAGAAGGCGCGCGCCTTGGACTTCGCCACGCGCTCGGCCATCACCATGGCTTCGGCGCAGGCCGTCGCCTCGTCCAGCAGCGAGGCATTGGCGATCTCGAGGCCCGTCAGGTCCGCGACCATGGTCTGAAAGTTCAACAGCGCCTCGAGCCGCCCCTGCGCGATCTCGGGCTGGTAGGGGGTGTAGGCCGTGTACCAGGCGGGGTTCTCCAGCACGTTGCGCTGGATCGCGGGCGGCGTATGGGTGCCGGAATAGCCCTGCCCGATCATCTGGACCATCGGCTTGTTCTTCGCCGCGATGCCTCGCATGTGGGCCATCAACTCGGCCTCGGACATCGGTGCCCAGTCCAGCGGCACCGCCTGCCGGATCGAGGCGGGCAGCGTCTGGTCCATCAGCTCATCGACGCTGGCCGCACCGACCACCGTCAGCATCTCGGCGATCTCGGCGGGCGAGGGCCCGATATGGCGGCGGTTGGCGAAATCGGTCGGGTCGTAGGCGGTCGGCGTCCAGGGCATCGGGGTCGTCCTTTGCGGGGTAACAGGGGCATCGGCACAAGCGGCGAACCGCCTGCGCTTCTCCGTTTCACAAATATCCCGGGGAGGCGCGCGCCCCGTCAGGGGCCGCGACGGGGGCAGAGCCCCCTATTCCCCGATATGATCCTTGTAGTCGTCCTCGGTCATGAACTCGTCGAGGGCGGCGGCATCCTCGATCTTGATCTTGAAGAACCACGCCGCGCCGGTCGGGTCCTCGTTCACGAGCGCGGGGTTGTCGACCAGCGCCTCGTTGATCTCGACGATCTCGCCGTCGATGGGGGCGACGATGTCGGAGGCGGCCTTGACGCTTTCGATCACCACGATCTCGTCGCCCTTGGCGACCTGCGTCTCGACCTCGGGCAGTTCGACGAACACCACGTCGCCCAGCTGGGTCGCGGCGTATTCGGTGATGCCCACGGTGACGATGTCGCCATCGGCGTCCAGCCACTCGTGATCTTCGGTGTATTTCATGGGGTCCTCTTGGTCAGGAATGTCTCAGGGGGGGGTCAGAGGGAAGGTGTCAGCGTTTGTAGCCGGGTGAAACGAACGGCAGCGGCACCTGCGCAGCCGGAAGGCGCTTGCCGCGGACCTCTCCGTAGAGCGTGGCATCGGCCGGGACGGAGGCGTCGATCAGCCCGATGGCGACGGGCGCCCCCACCGAGGGGCCGAACCCGCCCGATGTGATGCGCCCGATGGGCTCACCGCCCTCGGCCGCGACAAACAGCGGCACGCCCATGCGCATCGGCGCGCGCCCCTCGGGGCGCAGGCCGACGCGGCGGCGCGGCGCGCCACTGGCCAGCTGGTCGAGGATGACATCGGCGCCGGGAAACCCGCCCGCCCTCGCCCCGCCCGCGCGGCGGGCCTTGCCGATGGCCCAGGCCTGGCCCGCCTCGATGGGCGAGATGCCCTCGTCCATCTCCTGCCCGTAAAGCGGCAACCCGGCCTCGAGCCTGAGCGAATCGCGCGCGCCAAGCCCGATGGGCCGGACCCTGTCATCGGCGAGAAGCGCCTGCGCGAACCCCTCGGCCAGCGCAACCGGCACGGAAATCTCGAACCCGTCCTCGCCGGTGTAACCCGAGCGCGACAGCCACAGCTCGCCCCCCTGCCAGCCCATCACGGCGACATCCATGAAGCGCATCGCAGCCACGCCCGGCAGAAGCCCCGCCAGCGCCGCTTCGGCCTCCGGCCCCTGCAGCGCCAGAAGCGCGCGGTCGCCCACCTCCTCGACCCCCGGCAGATGCGCGCGCAGGTGGGCAAGGTCATGCGCCTTGCGCGCGGCGTTCACCACTAGGAACACATCGCCCGGGCGATGCGCGACCATCAGGTCGTCGAGCACCCCGCCCGCCTCGTTGGTGAACATCCCATACCGCTGCCGCCCCTCGGGCAGGCCCAGCAGATCGGCGGGGATCAGCGCCTCCAGGCCGGCCAGCGCATCCTTCGGCAACAGGACCTGCCCCATGTGGCTGACATCGAACAGCCCCGCATGCTGCCGCGTCCACAGATGCTCGGCCATCACGCCCTCGGCGTAGTGCACCGGCATGGAATAGCCCGCGAAAGGCACGAATTTCGCACCGCGTGCGGCATGCAATCCCTGCAGCGGCAACTCGATCAGTGTCTCGTCGGCGGTCTCGGCCATATGTCCCCGTCTCGTCATGGGCCGCGCGCGGCCGGGCATCCTGCGGCCCTCGCGGACCGCGCTGTCAGATGCCCCCTCTGTCCTGTCGCCTGAGATCGTTATCCCTTCGGCGGATGCGGCGGGCCGCATCACTCTCCAGAGCTCGTCCGTCGTCGCAGGTCCCTTTGCCTGAGAGTTTACCGGGGCGGTTGCTCCTTCGGCCCTGACCCTGAGCGGTCAGCGTCTCCCTGCGTCGACGGGTACGAAAATATCAGGCTTGCGGGATGCTGCAAGGGGCCTTGTGCATCCGCGGCGCTTTGGCCATCAAACACGACATGGACCTGACCGGCGCACCTTATTTCTTCGGCTACGGCAGCCTCGTGAACCGCGCGACGCATGACTACCCGCGCGCCTCGCGCGCCCGCGTGCGCGGCTGGGCGCGGGTCTGGCGCGGAACCTCGCTGAGGCAGGTCGCCTATCTCTCGGCGACCGAGGCGCCCGGCACCGAGATCGAGGGGCTGATCGCCGCGGTCCCCGGCGGCGACTGGGCGGCCCTCGATGCGCGCGAACGCGCCTATGCGCGGCATCCGGTGGCGATGGTCGAGCATGACCACCCCGAGGCGCTGAGCATCATGATCTACAAGTTGGAACCGCACCACGTCAGCACCACGGGCGCGCACCCGATCCTCCTGAGCTATCTCGACACGGTGGTTCAGGGCTTTCTCACCGAATTCGGCGAGGCCGGCGCGGCCCGCTTCTTCGAAACGACACGGGGCTGGGAGGCCGGCATCCTCGACGACCGGGCAAACCCCCTCTACCTCCGCGCGCAGCCCACCACCGACAGGGACCGCGCCCTTGTGGACGCGGCCTTGCATGACCTCGCCGTGCCACGTCACGCCTGACGCTCGCCCGTATCTCTATCCCGAAAATATGGCGGGGGGTGTCGGCGCAGCCGACAAAGGGGGGCAGAGCCCCCCACTTCGGGGGCACCCTTGACCCATGGCGCGACGCCGTCATGCAGCACCACCGCACCGCGTCAGCGGTGCCACCGCCGTCGCTGACGCAGGCCGAAGGCCGAGATGCGCGGCAGCATCCCCCTTCGGGATCAGAGCGTCGGTTTCTTCTGCAAGAGCCGCATCACGTCGGCCATCTCCGGCCCGCGCTCGAGGCCCGTCACCGCCTTGCGTAGCGGCATGAACAACCCCTTGCCCTTGCGGCCCGTCGCCTCCTTCACGGCACTGGTCCAAGCCCCCCAGGTCTCTCCGTCATAGGGCGGCTCGGGCAGCATGGCGAAAGCCTCGGCCACGAAGGCGCGGTCCTCGTCCTCGACCAGCGGGGTCGCCCCGTCGCGGAAGAGCCGCCACCAGCCCGGCAGGTCGGCCTTCGTGGTGATGTTGGCGCGCGCCACCTCCCAGAAGGTCGGCGCAAGCGCCTCGGGCACGCCAAGCGCCGCGATCTCGCCCGCCATGGCGTCGAAGGGCGTCTCCTGCAGCACCCGCGCGGTGAGCGGGAAAAGATCGGTCTCGTCGAACTTGGTCGGCGCCGCGCTGAACTGCGACAGGTCGAATCCCTCGGCCAGCTCGTCGATGGACCCCGCCAGCACCACCGGCTGCGACGAGCCGATCCGTGCGAGCAGGCTCAAGAGCGCCATCGGTTCCACACCCGCCGCGCGCAGGTCGCGCAAGGACAGCGTTCCGAGGCGCTTCGACAGCGCCTCGCCCTGCGGGCCGGTCAGTAGCGAGTGATGCGCGAAGCCGGGGTGGTCGAAGCCCAGCGCCGCCATGATCTGGATCTGGGTCGCGGTGTTCGTGACATGGTCCGAGCCACGCACGACATGGGTGATCCCCATGTCGGTGTCATCCACCACCGAGGCCAGCGTATAAAGCACCTGCCCGTCCGCCCGGATCAGGACCGGGTCCGACACCGAGCCCGCGTCGATGGAAAGCGCGCCAAGGATGCCATCCTCCCACTCGATCCGCTCCTGGTCGAGCTTGAAGCGCCAGACGCCCGCGCCGCGCTCGGCCCTGAGCTTCGCGCGGTCCTCCTCCGACAGGGCCAGGGCGGCCCGGTCATAGACCGGCGGAAGCCCCATGTTCAGCTGCTTCTTGCGCTTGAGGTCGAGCTCGGTAGGCGTCTCCCAGGCCTCGTAGAACCGCCCCTTGTCGCGCAGCTCGTCGGCGGCCGCGGCGTAGCGGTCGAGCCGGTCCGACTGCCGCTCCAGCCGGTCCCAGGTGATGCCCAGCCATTCCAGGTCTTCCTGGATCGCGTCGGCGTATTCCGCCTTGGAGCGTTCCGGGTCGGTGTCGTCGAGGCGCAGAATGAACTGCCCGCCCGCCTTTTTCGCAATCAGGTGATTGAAGAGCGCGGTGCGCAGGTTGCCCACATGCAGGTAGCCGGTGGGGGAGGGCGCGAAACGGGTTGTGACGGTCATCGGAAAGCCTTTGTCGACGTGGCGCGCGTGGTCTTTCAGATCGGGCCGGAATTGTCCATATCGGCCCCATGACCGATGCACCCGACCCCGCCGCGCTGATCGCCCCCGATCTCGAGACCTTCGAGGCGCTGGCCGAGGCCGCGTTTGCGGCCCTGCCCGAGCCATGGCGGGCGCGCGCCCTGCAGATCGTGATCCGGGTCGAGGATTTCGCCCCGCCCGACATGCTGTCCGAGATGGAGATGGACGACCCGTTCGAGCTGACCGGGCTATACGACGGCATCCCGCTGACCGAGAAATCGGTGATGGATCAGCCGATGGGGCCGGATACGATCTGGCTCTTCCGCCGCCCGATCCTCGATGAGTGGGCCGACCGCGGGAACGTCACGCTCGGCGAGATGGTGACCCATGTGCTGATCCACGAGATCGCGCATCACTTCGGCTGGTCGGACGACGACATCGCCGCCATCGACCCGTGGTGGGAGTGATCCGCGCGCGCGACCGCGTGCACAGGTGCTGTGCAGACATCGCCACCCCCTTCACGAAGGCGTGACAGGCCGGGCGGCTGGGCGTGCTACCTTTCGCGTCACACGTCCAACCCCGAGGGAGAGACTGCCATGACCGATCTGACACGTCGCACGCTGCTGGCCTCCGGCGCGGCTCTGCCGCTTGCCGCCACCCTGCCCCGCCCCGCCGCCGCCGAAGCGCCGATGATGGGCGCAAGCTTCGCCCGGCACCGCCGTTTCATGATTGGCGGCTTCGAGGTGACCACGATCCTCGGCGGCACCACGCCCCGCGAGGAACCGCAGGGGATTTTCGGGATGAATGTCTCGCCCGAGGAGTTCGCCGCCGTCAGCGAGGCGAATTTCCTGTCGCCCGACGTCTCGCAATTCTTCTTCACCCCCACCGTGGTCAACACCGGCGCCGAGCTGGTGCTGTTCGACACCGGCCTGAACGGCCCGGCCACGACCGAGGCGCTGGCCGCCGCGGGCTACAGCCCCGATCAGATCGACATCGTCGTTCTGACCCACATGCATGGCGACCATATCGGCGGCATGATGACCGAGGGCGCGCCGACCTTCGCCAACGCGCGCTACGTGACCGGGCAGGCGGAATACGATTTCTGGGCCGCGGCGGGCAACGAGGGCTTCGACGCCAACGTGCGGCCCATGGCCGAGAACATGACCTTCCTCGGCGACGGGCAGGACGTGGTCAGCGGGATCACCGGCATGGCCGCCTTCGGCCACACGCCGGGGCACATGGTCTATCGCCTCGAGAGCGAGGGGGCGGGCCTTGTCATCTTCGCCGATCTCGCCAACCACCCGGTCTGGTCGCTGGCGCGCCCCGATTGGGAGGTGCGCTTCGATGCCGACAAGGCGATGGCCGCCGAAAGCCGCCGCCGCATCCTCGGCATGATCGCCGCCGACCGCATCCCGGCGGTGGGCTATCACATGCCCTTCCCCGCGGTGGGCTACGTCGACACAGGCCGCGACGGGGCGGAGTTCCGCTGGGTGCCCGAGGCCGGTCAGCTGATGGGCTGAACAGGGCGCGCCTGACAGCTGAAGGGCCGCGCGGTCACCCCGCGCGGCCCTTTTTCATGTCGGGTCGGGGAAGGGATCAGGCCAGTTTCGCGGTCAGCTCCACCTGGCGCTTCGCCTGGTGGCGGATCGCGGCCTTGACCTCGTCAGTGACCTCGCCCGCCTTGGCCGAGGTGCCGTAGGGATTGCCGCCCGCCTCGAAGAGGCACGGGTCGGTGTAGCCCGGCGCGGTGATGATCGCGCCCCAGTGCATCGCGGTGGTGTAGAGCGAGATCAGCGTGGTTTCCTGCCCGCCATGGGTGTTCTGGGCCGAGGTCATCGCGCTGAAGGTCTTGTTGGCCAGCTTGCCCTCGAACCACAGCCCGCCCAGCGTGTCGATGAAGGCGCGGGCCTGGCTGGCCACCACGCCGTAGCGCGTCGGCACCGAGAAAAGGTAGCCGTTCGCCCATTCCATGTCGTCATGGGTCACTTCGGGGATGTCGGCGGTCTTCTCGGCCTGCGCCTTCCAGGCGTCCTGGCCTGCGACCACCTCGGCGGGGGCGGTTTCGGGCAGGCGCAGCAGGCGCACCTCGGCCCCGGCAGCGCGGGCGGCCTCGGCGGCGACCTCGGCCATCTGGTGATTGGTGCCATAGGTCGAATAGAAGATGACGGCGAGTTTCACGTCGGACATGTCAGGGTCTCCCTGCGTTGAAATTGTCTCGTCCGAGAGATGTCGCCGCAATGCCGCACGCTCAATTCCGCGCCGGTGCAAGGGGCCTGTGCGAGGGTTCACACTTGCCGTGTGCAACAGTCAGCGGAACGGCGCGCCGTGGCACCAGACGGTCAGCGAATGCCGCTCGCCCGCCGTCACTGGCGTGACCCGGTGCAGCACGAAGGACGGAAACAGAACCGCCGCCCCCCGCGCGCGCTCGGCGGTCAGCACGCCCGCCCCCGGCATCAGCTCCAGCGCGCCGCCGGCGTAGCCATCCGGCTCGGACAGCTGAACAACGATGGTCAGCTTGCGCCGTTCCGCCAGCCGCCCCTCACCGATGTCGGAATGCCAGCCGAAATGCCCCTCGCGCTCGGCCCCGTAGCGGGCGACCTGCGCGCTTTCGGCGAAATCGCTGATGTCGAAGTCGAAGACATCGCGGTTGGCGTCGCGCACCAGCGCGATCATCCGGTCCATGACCCAGTCGGTCCCCTCGACCTCGTCGAGCCACACCAGGTCGGCGCGGCGCAAATTGTGGTCGCGCGCCTGCCGCACGAGGCCCGCATCGCGCGCGGGCGCTTCGGCCACGAGGTCGAGAAGCCGGGCGCATTCGGCACCCGAGAAGGCATCGCTCACGGAATGAACGGCGATCATCTTGCATGTCCTGCGAGAGGGGGGCGCGGGCCGTGGATCAATTCCGTCCGCGCGTCGCTCGCAGATGGGGCGCGGCGCGCTTGCCGTCAAGCGCCCTCAGACGCGCGCGCCCGTGTCGAGTTTGCCGAGGAACGCCTCGGCGCTGTCGAGCGTCGCCTGCCGCTTCTCGTCCGACATCCGCATCCAGGTGCGATACATCTGCGCCATGCGGGGGTTCTTGCCGAACCGGTCGCGGTGGCGGTGCAGGAACGCCCAGTAGAGGTAGTTGAACGGGCAGGCCTTGTCCCCGGTCTTCTCCCCGACCTCGTAGGCGCATCCCTTGCAGTAATCCGACATCTTGTTGATGTAGTTGCCGCCCGAGACATAGGGTTTCGACCCGACGATCCCGCCATCGGCGAACTGGCTCATGCCGATCACGTTGGGTGCCTCGACCCATTCATAGGCATCGGCGTAGACGGCCAGATACCATTCATGAACCTCGTGCGGGTCGATCCCCGCGAGAAGGGCGAAGTTGCCGGTCACCATCAGCCGCTGGATATGATGGGCATAGGCCTCGTCGCGGGTCTGTTCGATGGCGCGGGCCATGCAGCGCATGTCGGTGTCGGCGGTCCAGTAGAAACCGGGAAGCTTGCGCTGGTGGTCCAGCGCGTTGCGGCGCGTGTAGTCCGGCCCTTCGCGGAAGTAGATGCCGCGCATGTATTCGCGCCAGCCGATGATCTGGCGGATGAACCCCTCGACCGCGTTCAGCGGCGCGTCGCCGGCGGTGTAGGCGGCTTCGGCGGCTTCGCAGATCTCCTGCCAGCCAAGGAGACCGGCGTTGAGATACATCGAGATGACCGCGTGATAGAGGAACCGGTTCCCGTCCAGCATCGCGTCCTGGTAATCGCCGAAGCGGGGCAGCGCATGAGCGGTGAAATGCGCCAGCGCCTGCCGCGCCTGCGCGCGGTCGGTGGCGAACCAGAAGGGGCGCAGCGTGCCGAAATTCTCGGGGAAGCGCGCCTCGACCAGTGCCAGAACCTCCTCGACGGTGTCGTCGGGGGTGAACTGCATCGGCCCGCGGAACGTGATCTCGTCGGGGGCTGGTTTGCGGTTGTCGTGGTCGTAGTTCCACTTCCCGCCCTCGGGCTTGTCGCCCGCCATCAACAGGCCGGTCTTGCGCCGCATCTCGCGGTAGAACCATTCCATCCGCAGCTCTTTTCGCCCCTCGGCCCATTGGTCGAACTCGGCATGGGAACAGAGGAACCGGTCGTCGGGGAAAAGGTGGACGGGGATCGGGCAATCCTCCAGCGCGGCGATCAGGCGGAACTCGCCCGGCTCGATGGCCAGCACTTCGGTGGCCCCGGTTTCCTCGGCGCGGCGCAAGAGCTCGCCGGGGATGGAGCCCGCGTTGTCGGGATCGTCGAGCCGCGTGTAGCGGACGCGCCAGCCCTGCCCCTCCAGATGCGCCGCGAATTTCCGCATCGCGGCGAAGAGGAAGGCGATCTTCCGGGGATGGTGGGGAACGTAGGAGGCCTCGTCCATCACCTCGGCCATGACGACGGTATCGGTGGCGCGGTCGGCCTCGCGCAGGGCGGCGATCTCCTCGGACAGCTGATCGCCGAGGATCAGGACAAGACGGCTCACCACGGGATCTCCGCGCCGGAATAGTCGTAGAACCCGCCGGACTGGTCGACGGTCAGCCGCTCCATCACGTCGCAGAGATTGCGCGCGGCCTCCTCGGCGGTGACTTTGCCGTGCTTCGGGTCGTAGCCCGCGGTGAACGGCGTGGCGACCGTGCCGGGGTGCAGCGACGCGACGACCGCGTCCCGGTGCGACCGGCCCAACTCGATGGCCGCGCCATGCACGATCTGGTTCAACGCGGCCTTCGAGGCGCGGTAGGAATGCCACCCGCCCATCCGGTTGTCGCCGATGGAGCCGACGCGCGCGGTCAAGACCCCGGTCACCGAACGCCCGCGCTTGGGCAACAGCCGTGGCAGGTGGCTCAGAACATGAGCCACGCCAATGGTGTTGACCGCAAAGACCCGCGCCATCGCCTCGGGGTCGATCGCGGCCAGCTGCTTTTCCGGCGCGCCGCCCTCGGGGGCAAGGATGCCCACCGAGACGAAGACGGTCTGGAACGGCCCCGTCAGCGCGCCCATGACGCGCGCCACGCTGGCGGCGTCCGTCACGTCCAGCCCGTCCACGGCCCGCGAGAGCCGCGTGACCCTGCCGCCGCGCGTTTCCATCTCATCCGCCACGGCGCGGCCGATGCCGCCCGAAGCCCCGATCACCAATGCATCCATCATGGCGGGTGCAGCTATGCCGCGCGGAGGACCGGTCAATCCCCCTGACCCGATTGGGGGTTTTCAAATGCGTCCGGATCGGTATCTTCCGGCCCCATGACGACGCAGACACATATTGCGACCCTTGCGGCCCCCCGGGCCCGTCTGCCGCTGCGTGGTCTTCTTCTCCTTAGCCGCCTCTGAGCGTGCCATTCGGCGCGACCGCTCAGGGGAGGGACAGCGCCGGAGAAACGCACTCAGCTAAGGACTACACGACATGACCACCGACAAGAACCGCGTCCTGATTTTCGACACGACGCTGCGCGACGGCGAGCAATCGCCCGGCGCGACCATGAGCCACGAGGAAAAGCTGGAGATCGCGGCGCTGCTCGACGAGATGGGCGTCGACATCATCGAGGCCGGGTTCCCCATCGCCTCCGAAGGCGATTTCGCCGCCGTGTCCGAGATCGCCAAACTGGCGAAGCAGGCCACGATCTGCGGGCTGGCGCGGGCGAATTTCAAGGACATCGACCGCTGCTGGGAGGCGGTGAAGCACGCCAAATCCCCCCGCATCCACACCTTCATCGGCACAAGCCCGCAGCATCGCGCCATTCCGAACCTGACCATGGACGAAATGGCCGAGCGCATCCACGAGACGGTGACCCACGCCCGCAACCTCTGCGACAACGTGCAATGGTCGCCGATGGACGCGACGCGGACGGAGTGGGGCTATCTCGCCCGCGTGGTCGAGATCGCCATCAAGGCCGGGGCCACGACGATCAACATCCCCGACACGGTGGGCTACACGGCACCGGTGGAAAGCGCCGACCTGATCCGGCGGCTGATCGCCGAGGTGCCGGGCGCCGAGGACGTGATCTTCGCCACCCATTGCCACAACGACCTGGGCATGGCGACGGCCAACGCGCTGGCCGCAGTCGCGGGCGGCGCGCGGCAGATCGAATGCACGGTCAACGGGCTGGGCGAGCGCGCGGGCAACACCGCGCTGGAAGAGGTCGTGATGGCCATGAAGGTGCGCCACGACATCATGCCCTATTCGACCGGCATCGACACGACCAAGATCATGCACATCTCGCGCCGGGTCTCGACCGTCTCGGGCTTTGCCGTTCAGCCCAACAAGGCGATCGTCGGCAAGAACGCCTTCGCGCACGAGTCGGGCATCCACCAGGACGGGATGCTGAAATCGGCCGACACGTTCGAGATCATGCGCCCCGAGGACGTGGGCCTTGCCGGCACCTCGCTGCCCCTGGGCAAGCATTCGGGCCGGGCCGCGCTGCGCGCGAAGCTCAAGGACCTGGGCTTCGACATGGTCGACAACCAGCTCAACGACCTTTTCGTGCGGTTCAAGGCACTGGCCGACCGCAAGAAAGAGGTGTTCGACGACGACCTGATCGCACTGGTGACGGATGCGGCGGCGGCGGGCACCGAGGATCACCTCGAGCTGAAGTTCCTGCGCGTGATCTGCGGGACCGAGGCGCCGCAATCGGCCGACATCACGCTGCGCGTGGGCGACAAGGACCGGCAGGCGACGGCCCAAGGGGATGGTCCGGTCGATGCCGCCTTCAACGCGGTCAAGGCGCTTTATCCCAACGACGCGGTGCTGAACCTCTACCAGGTCAGCGCGGTGACCGAAGGCATGGACGCGCAGGCCACCGTGACCGTGCGCATCGAAGAGGACGGGCGCATCGCCACGGGCCAGTCGGCGGATACCGATACGGTGGTCGCCAGCGTCAAGGCCTATGTGAACGCGCTCAACCGCTTGATCGTACGGCGCGAGAAGCTGGGCAGCGACACCAAGGAAGTGTCCTACAAGGACGTTGGGTAGTGAAAAACCCGATACCCGGCATTGTCGCGTGGTCTCTCGCTGCGTCTGCCGCCTGTGCAGCCTGCCCCACCCAGGCTGACTTGGCGCATGGCATCGAACTGAAGCGCAACGATCCGTTCCTCGGCACAGTTTGGACCACAACCGATCAAGGCCTTACCGAAGCGCGGATGACAGAGCGCGACGGTGAGGTTTCGGATG
Organism: Roseicyclus amphidinii; assembly: GCF_030163755.1. Taxonomy (GTDB): domain Bacteria; phylum Pseudomonadota; class Alphaproteobacteria; order Rhodobacterales; family Rhodobacteraceae; genus Roseicyclus; species Roseicyclus amphidinii. The sequence goes on along the minus strand of NZ_JASJOE010000024.1, from coordinate 11,227 downwards.
TCTCCGCAATATATGCTCATGCTTTGGCCGTAACGCATCGCATCGACGAGAGTGGCACACTGGAACTGGTTTATGAAACAGACCCGTCGACCCTCGACGCGCTACAGATCGGTCAACTATGGCACAGCACGCTGCGACTTTTGTACGATGGCTCGGAAATCGCGGATGGAACGGTTTCGATCACCCGGCTGGAGGACGGTGAACAGACCGTCGGAGAGTGCACCTATAGGGTTTGGATCGTGCGGTCGGAACAGCGGCTGAGCGGGTTTTCGGACACCAACTTCGATTATGTTTATGCGCCGGGCCTTGGGTTGAACCTCGCCGCCATCCGTTTGGATGACCGGGGTGACCCGGTGACGGGTGTGTTCTTCGACACGATCCGGGCCCGCTAGTTCGGGCAGGACTCCCTGACCAAACTTTTCGCCAGGATGCGCGCCGGACCGGGTCATGTCCGGCGGGCGTCCCGGCGGATTGGCGCTGAGGACCAACCGAAGGGGGCCTTTACGCCCCCAAGCGTGAACGCCTATATGACATCGGCCGGGGCGTGGCCGAGTCTCCTTCCGAGGCGCGGCTCACGCCCTTTTGGAATTGGGGATCGGGACAGGTTAATGGCTTTCTGGGGCAATCTCTTTTCGTCCGACATGGCGATCGACCTCGGCACGGCGAACACGCTTGTCTACGTCAAGGGCCGTGGCGTGATCCTGAACGAGCCGTCGGTTGTCGCCTACCAGGTCAAGGACGGCGTGAAGAAAGCGCTCGCCTTCGGCGAAGACGCGAAGCTGATGCTGGGCCGCACGCCCGGCTCGATCCAGGCGATCCGACCGATGCGCGACGGGGTCATCGCCGACTTCGACGTGGCCGAAGAGATGATCAAGCACTTCATCCGCAAGGTTCACAAGCGCACCACCTTCACCAAGCCCAAGATCATCGTCTGCGTCCCCCATGGCGCGACCCCGGTCGAGAAACGCGCGATCCGACAGTCGGTTCTGGGGGCGGGCGCACGCAAGGCAGGGCTTATCGCGGAACCCATCGCTGCGGCCATCGGGGCGGGCATGCCGATCACCGATCCCACCGGCTCGATGGTGGTCGATATCGGCGGCGGCACGACCGAGGTTGCGGTCCTGAGCCTTGCCGACATCGTCTATGCGCGCTCTGTCCGCGTCGGCGGCGACCGGATGGACGAGGCGATCATCAGCTACCTGCGGCGTCAGCATAACCTGCTGATCGGCGAGTCCACCGCCGAGCGGATCAAGACCTCGATCGGCACGGCGCGGATGCCCGATGACGGGCGCGGCGCCTCGATGCGCATCCGGGGCCGTGACCTCTTGAACGGGGTGCCCAAGGAAACCGAGATCAGCCAGGCCCAGGTCGCCGAGGCGCTGGCCGAACCGGTGCAGACGATCTGCGAGGCGGTGATGGGCGCGCTGGAAGCCACCCCGCCCGACCTTGCCGCCGACATCGTCGACCGCGGCGTGATGCTGACAGGTGGCGGCGCGCTTCTGGGCGATCTCGACGTGGCGCTCAGGGAACAGACCGGGCTGGCGATTTCGGTGGCGGATGAAAGCCTGAACTGCGTGGCCATCGGCACCGGCAAGGCGCTGGAGTATGAAAAGCTCCTTCGCCATGCGATAGATTACGACAGCTGACACCCGACCAAGCCCCCTGCGCGGCCTGCCTGAAGGAGCGACATGGCACGGGAGACGTATGACGCGACCCATACCCGCCCCGTCCGGCGCTTGCTGGTGACGGTGCTTGTCCTGTTGCTGGTCGCCCTCGTGTTGGTCTGGCGCATCGACAACCCGCGGGTCGAGCGGCTGCGGGCCGCCATCGTCGACCGCGTGGTGCCCAACATGGAATGGGCCATGGCCCCGGTGACCGGGCTGGCGCGGATGCTCGACGATTTCCAGAGCTACGCGCGGCTCTACGAGCAGAACCAGCAATTGCGCCGCGAGTTGCAGCAGATGCGATCCTGGCGCGAGGCGGCGCTGCAGCTCGAACAGGAGAACGCCCGGCTTCTGGACCTGAACCGCGTGCAGCTGGACCCGGAACTGACCTTCGTCACCGGCATCGTCATGGCCGACAGCGGCAGCCCCTTCCGCCGCTCCGTCCTGCTGAACGTCGGCGCGCGCGACGGCATTCTCGACGGTTGGGCGACGATGGACGGGCTGGGCGTGGTCGGCCGCATCTCGGGCGTGGGCGAGCGCACGGCGCGCGTTCTCTTGCTGACCGACACCAACAGCCGCGTTCCGGTGACGATCCAGCCTTCGGGGCAACAGGCGCTCCTGATGGGGGACAACACCCAGACGCCGATCCTCGAGTTCCTCGAGACGCCCGAGGATATCAGCGCGGGCGACCGTATCGTGACCTCCGGCGATGGTGGCCTGTTTCCGCCCGGCCTGCTGGTGGGTCAGGTGATCGAGACGACCGACCGCCGCCTGCGCGCGCGGCTGGCCGCCGACATGGCCCGACTGAGTTTCCTGCGCGTGATGCGCAGCCACCCCGGCACCGCGCTGGCCGATCCCGGCGAGCTGATCGGTCCGCCCTGGCCCCCGCCCGAAGGCTTCGTCCTGCCGCCGGGCACCGCGCCGCAGCCGCGCCCCGACCAGGCCGCGCGCCTTCTTCCCGAGGGGGGGCTTGAATGACCCCCCTCTCCTCGCCCCGCCATGTCTGGACCTACCGGATCCTCTTCGTGGCGCTGTGCCTCGTGGTGATCTCGTTCAAGATGCTCCCCCTGGGCCTTGACGAATACGGCCTGCCGGGGCCGGACCTGCTGCTGGCGCTGACGCTGGCCTGGCTGCTGCGGCAACCCGCGGTGGTGCCGCTGGGCGCGATCCTCGTCGTGTTCCTGCTGGCCGATTTCCTGTTCCAGCGTCCGCCCGGCCTCTGGACGCTACTCGTGATCGTCGTCTCCGAAAGTCTGCGTCGCCGCCGCCTGACGATGACCGAATTTCCCTTTCTCGTGGAATGGTCCGCCTTCGCGGGCGCGGTGCTGACGATGATCGTTCTCAACCGGCTTCTTCTCTGGATGCTGATGGTCGATCTGCCCTCGCTCGGGCTCGAGCTTGCTCACGCGATTGTCACCGCGGCGATCTACCCCATCGTCGTGGCCGTCTCGAAATTCCTCTTCGGTCTGCGTAAGATCGGACCCGCAGAAGCCGAGGCGCTCTAGCCGATGAAACGCACCCAGAAGGACACCGAGGACAGCGCCCGCCAGATCGGACGGCGGAGCCTTGTCGTCGGCGGCATCTTCATCGGAACCGCAGCCGTGCTGGCCGCGCGCATGCGCTACCTGCAGGTCGAGCGGGCCGATGATTTCCGCCTGCTGGCCGAAGAGAACCGGATCAACATCCGCCTCCTTCCGCCCGCCCGCGGGCTGATCTTCGACCGCGGCGGCGTTCTGCTGGCGGCCAACGAACAGAATTACCGCATCACCCTTGTGCGCGAGGACGCGGGCGACGTCGACGCCGTGCTGGCCGAGCTGGGGCGGATCGTGAACCTCGACATGGTGACGCTGCAACGCGCCCGGCGCGAGATCGACCGCCGTCCGCCCTTCGTGCCCGTCACCATCGCCGACCGGCTCAGCTGGGCCGAGGTGAGCGCGGTGGCGGTCAACGCCCCCGCCCTGCCCGGTATCAGCCCCGAGGTGGGCCTGAGCCGCGTCTACCCGATGAGCGGCGATTTCAGCCATGTCGTCGGCTATGTCGGCCCGGTCTCGGATTACTACCTCGAACAGACCGGCGACACCGACCCGGTGCTTCAGATCCCCGACTTCCAGGTCGGCCGCAACAACATCGAGGCGCGGCTGGAACATACCCTGCGCGGCAGCGCGGGCACCAAGCGGGTGGAGGTGAACGCCGGCGGCCGCGTCATGCGCGAGCTGGACCGCGATCCGCCCGAGCCTGGCTCGGATGTGCAGTTGACCGTCGACGCCGGCCTGCAGAACTACGTCGAGGCACGTCTGCACGGCGAAAGCGCGGGCGCGGTGGTGATGGATTGCGAGACCGGCGAGATCCTCGCGCTGGCCTCGGCCCCGACCTTCGACCCCAATCTCTTCGTGCGCGGCATCTCTACCGCGGCCTGGACCGACCTGAACGAGGATCGCTACCGCCCGCTTGCGAACAAGGCGACGCAGGGCCTGTATCCGCCCGGCTCGACCTACAAGATGATCGTGGCGCTCGCCGCGCTCGAGGCGGGGCTGGTCACGCCCGAGGAAACCGTCACCTGCCCCGGCCACATGGACGTCGGCAACCGGCGTTTCCACTGCTGGCGGCGTGATGGGCACGGGCGCGTGAACCTGGTCGAAAGCATCAGCCAGAGTTGCGACGTCTATTACTACGAACTGGCCCAGCGCGTCGGCATCGAGGCGATTTCCGAGATGGCCCACCGCTTCGGCTGCGGCGTGCGCCACGACTTGCCGCTGTCGGGCATCGCCGAGGGGCTCGCGCCCACGATGCAATGGAAGCTGCAGAACCGCGGCGCGGCCTGGGTGGTGGGCGACACGCTCAACGCTTCCATCGGGCAGGGCTTCGTGTTGAACTCGCCGCTGCAACTGGCGGTGATGACCGCACGGCTGGCGACAGGGCGCGAGATCGTGCCTTCGATCATCCGCTCCATCGACGGGATCAGCCAGCTGCCGCCGCCCGCCGCGGACATGGGCTTCGACCCCGGACATCTCGACCAGATCCACCGCGGCATGTGGAACGTGAACAACGACCGCCGCGGCACCGCCTACGGCGCGCGGGTCGAGGTCGCCGACTACAAGATCGCCGGCAAGACCGGCACCAGCCAGGTGCGCAACATCTCGGCCGCCGAACGCGCCTCGGGCGTCATCCGCAACGAGGACCTGCCGTGGGAACGGCGCGACCACGCGCTCTACGTGGGCTACGCGCCCTATGACAGCCCGCGCTTCGCCTGCTCGGTGATCGTCGAGCATGGCGGCGGCGGATCGGCGGTGGCAGCCCCCATCGCGCGCGACATCCTTCTGCGCGCGCAACTGGGCGAGGTGCCCCCGCCCGAGCTCTATCCCGCAGGCCAGCGCCACGACATCGAACGGATGCACCGCGACTTGCCGATCCTGCCCTCCCCCCCCGTTCCCACGGGCCGCACCGTGCGGAGCCAGGCATGAGCTTTCTCGAATACAACGTGAAGTCCATGCCCTCGGGCTGGCGCAAGGTGCTTTACCTCAACTGGGGGCTGATCCTGCTGCTGATCGCGGTCGCCAGTTTCGGCTTCCTGATGCTCTACTCGGTCGCGGGCGGCAATTTCGACCGCTGGGCCGAGCCGCAGATGGAACGCTTCGCCCTCGGCTTCGTCGCCATGTTCATCGTGGCGATGGTGCCGATCTGGTTCTGGCGCAACATGTCGGGGGTGGCTTACGGCATCTCGGTGCTGCTGCTGCTCTACGTGGAATTCTTCGGCTCGGTCGGCATGGGCGCACAACGCTGGATAGACCTCGGCTTCATGCGGCTGCAACCCTCCGAACTGACCAAGATCACGCTCGTGATGATCCTCGCGGCCTATTACGACTGGCTCGACCTGTCGAAGAAATCGCGCCCGCTTCACGTGCTGATCCCGCTCGTTCTGATCGCCGTGCCGGTCTTCCTGACGCTGCGCCAGCCCGACCTCGGCACAGCACTCCTGCTCCTGATGGGGGGCGGCGCGGTGATGTTCGTCGCTGGCGTCCACTGGGCCTATTTCGCGGGCGTCATCGCTGCGGGCGTGGGCGCGGTGACGGCGGTCTTCACCTCGCGCGGGACCGAGTGGCAGCTCTTGCAGAACTACCAGTATCGCCGCATCGACACCTTTCTCGATCCCTCCAACGACCCGCTCGGCGCGGGCTATCACATCACGCAAAGCCAGATCGCGCTGGGGTCGGGCGGCTGGACCGGCCGCGGCTTCATGGAGGGCACGCAGTCACGCCTGAACTTCCTGCCCGAGAAACACACCGACTTCATCTTCACCACGCTGGCCGAGGAATTCGGCTTCATCGGGGCCGCCTCGCTGCTGGTGCTCTACATCCTGATCCTCGTCTTCTGCATCGCCACCGCGGTCATGCAGCGTGACCGCTACGCCTCGCTGCTGGTCATGGGAATTGCCGTCGCCTTCTTCCTCTATTTCGCCATCAACATGGCGATGGTGATGGGGCTTGCGCCCGTGGTCGGCGTGCCGCTGCCGCTGGTCAGCTACGGCGGATCGGCGATGCTGGTCTTGATGGTGGCCTTCGGTCTGGTGCAAAGCGCGCATATCCACCGCCCGCGCTGACAGGAGACCTCCCATGCCCACCATCCTTTTCGCCGCCAAGTCCGAGCGGTGGGACACCTACGAAGCCCCCCTGCGCAAGGCGCTGTCCGAGGTCGGCCTGGGCGAGGCGACCCTCACGACCGAGGCCGCGCCCGACACCGTCGACTACATCGTCTACGCCCCCAACAGCGGGCTGACCGATTTCACGCCGTACACGCGGCTGAAAGCCGTGCTGAACCTCTGGGCCGGGGTCGAGGACGTGGTGGGCAACCCCACGCTCAAGGTGCCGCTCGCCCGCATGGTCGACGCGGGGCTCACCGAGGGGATGGTCGAATGGGTCACCGGCCACGTGTTGCGTCACCACCTCGGCATGGACCGCCACATCCACGGGCAGGACGGCATCTGGCGCGCGGGCAGCGCCCCGCCGCTGGCGCGCGACCGGACCGTGGCCATGCTGGGCCTGGGCGAGCTTGGATCGGCCTGCGCGCGGATGCTGGCGCAGCTGAACTTCCGGACCCTCGGCTGGTCGCGCAGCCCGAAAGAGATCGCGGGCGTCGAGACGCATCACGGGGCGGACGGCCTCGACACCGTCCTGGAACGGGCCGAGATCGCGGTGCTGCTCCTGCCCGACACGCCCGCGACCGAGAACACGCTCGACGCCCGCCGCCTCGCGCTCATGCCCGAGGGCGCGGTGATCCTGAACCCCGGCCGCGGCCCGCTGATCGACGACGAGGCGCTTCTCGCGGCCCTCGACAGCGGCCATATCGGGCACGCCACGCTCGACACGTTCCGCACCGAGCCGCTGCCGCCCGGCCACCGCTACTGGGCGCATCCCCGCGTCACCGTCACCCCGCATATCGCCAGCGAGACGCGTGCCGCCTCCGCCTCGCGCGCCATCGCCGAGAACATCCGCCGCGGCGAGGCCGGGGAACCTTTCCTCCACCTCGTCGACCGCGACAGGGGCTATTGACCGGGCGCGCCCATCGCATCTTCATCCCGCAAATATGGCCGCCGGAGGCATCCGACACCGACACCGGCCCCGAACGGCCACCTGCCGGGACCGTCCCGCGACACCCATCCATGGCAATGCGCCGCAAGGAGGGCGCCAGCGGCGCCTGACGCGCGGCGCCCCCCCCTCTCAGCGCAGCCTTGGCGGCGCGTCGGGGTCCATGCCGGGCGCGGCACCCGGCACCCGCTCGACCTTCGGTGCCTCGGGCAGGTCGAAGCGCAGACCCACCCGCGCCAGCCGCGCGGCGACCGGGTCGGAGGCGCGGAAGAACCCCACGTCGAGCGACCCGGCCTCGACACCCGAAAAGGTCAGCGCGTCGCCCACCGCGCGCGCAAGCGACGGCTCGGCCCCCGGCACCGTGTCGACGAAGGCCATCAAGTGCCCGCGCCGCCCGCCCGCGTAGGTCGCGGCCACCAGGTAGGCCATGCGCGCCAGCCCCTCGGCCGCGGCCAGCCGCGCATCCAGCGCAGTCAACAGCATCTCCGGCAGGCCCGCGGGTGCGGCCAGTTCCTCGGGACGCTCCTCTACCTCCTCGGGGGCCTTCTCCAGCGTCGCGGCGAGCCAGTCGACCGAGCCCGCCTCGATCAGGATCGAGGAGGGCGCGACGCCGAGGTTCACCCCCAGCCCGATCCCCTGCCCCGCCAGCATCCCCGCCAGCGCGCGGCCCGAGAGCGCCGCGTAAGGGGCGGCCCCCTCGGCGAAGGCGGTCAAGCGCTCCTCGCGGTCGAAGACGAGGGCGAAGCTTTGCCCCTCGACCGGGAAGATCGCGGGGCGGATGCGGTCGCCTTCGGGCTCCTCCTCGAGCATCAGGAACAGTTCCGAGCCGGCAAGCCGGTCGTAGAAGCGCAGCCGTGCGGCATCGTTCTCGGGCGCGGCCTCCATCGCGGCATGGGCCTGGTCGAGCGGTGTCATCTGTCCAGCACCTCGCGGATACGGGCCCGCAGGACCGGCAGAAGCTCGGCCTCGAACCAGGGGTTTCTCTTCAACCACGCGGTATTGCGCCACGAGGGATGCGGCAAGGGGAAGACCGCGGGCGCATGGTCGCGCCAGCCCGCGACGCGCGCGGTCACCGCCATCCGCCCACCCAGGTGCCAGCCCTGCGCATGGGCGCCGATGAGCAGCGTCAGCTCGACGCCCTCCAGCATCTCCATCGCCTGCGCGCGCCATGTCCGGGCACAAAGCCGCGGCGGCGGCAGGTCGCCGCCCTTGGCGTCGTAGCCGGGAAAGCAGAAGGCCATCGGCAGGATGGCGATGCGCGACCGGTCGTAGAACTCGGCTTCGCTCACGCCCATCCAGTCGCGCAACCGCTGGCCCGAGCGGTCCCAGAAGGGGCGGTTGGCATGGTGAACCCGCATTCCCGGCGCCTGGCTGGCGACGAGGATCCGCGCGCCGGGCCGGAACCAGACCACCGGGTTCGGGGCATGGCGCGTGGCCGTCGCCGCGAAACGGTCGGCGCAAAGGCGGCAGGCGGCGATATCGGCCAGAAGATCGGGCATGGCGGGCCAGATAGGGGCACGGCCCCGCCGCGGCAATGCGGAGCGTCGCGGGACTGGACGGCAGTCAGTCATTTCGATACTTATAGAATCATGGAAGCCAAGCCACACCCGCTCCCCGAGATCACACGCGCCGCCACGGCCTTGGCAGCGCTGGGGTCCGAACCCCGGCTGGCGATCCTGCGCCGCCTCGTGCGGGCAGGGCCGCGCGGCCTGCCCATCGGCGACCTGGGCGAGGCGGTGGGCGTCACCGGATCTGTCCTGACCCATCACCTCAAGCAACTGGTGTCCGCGGGGTTGGTCGTGCAACGCCGCGACGGTCGGCGCATCCTGTCCTCGGTCGACATCGCCGCGGTCGAGGCGCTGTCGCGGTTCCTGATCTCGGAATGTTGCGCCGATCTCGGCGGGCCCGACCCTGACTGTCGAAAGGACAAGGCCAATGGCTGATCTCACCCAGACCCCCCGCCCGATCCCGGCGCTTTGGCAGCGCATCGACAAGGTCGCGCTCACGGGCGCGCTGATCCTGCTGGTTCTCGCCGTCTTCGACCCGCCGGCCGTCGCGCCCACCGTGGCCGAGATGCTCGACAGTTTCGCGGGGACGTTGCCCTATATCCTGTTCGCCGTGATCGCCATCGCGGGGATGAAGGCCTCGGGCTCCGAGCGGCTTCTGGACGGCGCGTTCAAGGGGCGCGAGACGCGGATGATCGTGATCGGCGCGCTGGTGGGCGGGCTCTCGCCCTTCTGTTCGTGCCAGGTGATCCCCTTCGTCGCGGCGCTGCTGGCCGCGGGCGCGCCGCTGTCGGCGGTCATGGCCTTCTGGCTCGCCTCGCCCCTGATGGACCCCGCGATGTTCGCCATCACGGCGGGCGGGCTCGGCTTCGACTTCGCACTCGCCAAGACGGTGGCCGCCGTGGCGCTCGGCCTTGCGGGCGGCCTGACCGTCAAGCTGATGGCCGCGACACCTGTCTTCGCCGATCCGCTGCGCACGCAGCCCAAGGTCGGCGGCTGCTGCAAGGCGAAGAAGGCCACGCTGAACTGGCGCTTCTGGCAAGAGGCGCAGCGCCGCCGCGTCTTTGCGGAAAGCGGGTGGTCGAATTTCGTCCTCCTCGGCAAGTGGCTGATGCTGGCCTATCTCTTCCAGGCGCTCCTGATCGCCTATGTCCCCGCCGAGGCGGTGGCCCGTCTCATCGGCGGCGGCGGGATCGCCCCGATCGCGCTTGCGGCGCTGGTCGGTGCGCCGGCCTACCTGAACGGCTATGCCGCCGTGCCGCTGCTCGAGGGGCTTCTGACCCAGGGCATGAACCCCGGCGCGGCCATGGCCTTCGTCATCGCGGGCGGCGTCAGCAGCATCCCGGCCGCCATCGCGGTCTGGGCGCTGGTCAAGCCGCGGGTCTTTGCCGCCTACATCGCCTTTGCGCTGGCGGGGGCGATGGTCGCAGGCGTGACCTGGGCCGCGCTGGCCTGACCCGATCCGCTGGCGGCGCGTCCGCCCCCTCGGACACTGACGCCCCCAACTTCGAAAGGCCCGCGCCCATCCCGCGGGCCCTTCGGCATTTTTCGGATCACGGCATCAATCCCATCACATCATGGTGGATTGGACATATTACCGCCCAAAATCATCTTTAGGGTGGTAGGATGCAAAGGTGGCGGTCAGACCACCGCTTGACACTCAGACAGCGCGGAAGCGACAGGCAGCAGATGCTCGAATTCGTCGAGGTTTCGAAATCCTTCTGGACCGGGGAACGCCGCAAGGTGATTCTCGACCGTGCCTCGTTCAAGGTCGAGCTGGGCTCGTCTCTGGGCATTCTCGCCCCCAACGGCACCGGCAAGACCACGCTGATCAAGATGATGGCCGGGCTCGAGAAACCCGACGAGGGCAATATCTACCGCTCGGCGCGCATCTCGTTTCCGCTGGGCTTCATGGGCGGCGTCATCGGTCGGCTCTCGGGCTGCGAGAACGCCCGCTACATCGCGCAGCTCTACGGGCTCGACCCCGATTACGTGGAGGCCTTCTGCCGCTGGGTCTGCGGGATCGACGAGTATTTCGACATGCCCGTCGGCACCTACTCGGCCGGCATGAGCGCGCGGTTCAACTTTTCGCTCCTCCTGGCGCTGGACTTCGACATCTACCTGATCGACGAGGGGATGCCGCAGACGACAGACGCCGAATTCAACCGCAAGGCGGGTTCGATCCTGGCCGACCGGTTGAAGAACGCGACCGTGGTGATCGTGTCTCACCAGGCGCAGACATTGGAAAAATTCGCCCGCCGCGCCGCCGTCCTGCGCGATGGGCACTTGTACGAGTTCGACACGCTCGAAGAGGCGAAGCAGCTTTATGACTACGACACCCAAGGCGCGTAAGTTCCGCATCCGCCGCAGCGATCCGGTCACGAAGGCGGGGAAATGGGCGGTGATGAAGCCCAGCTGGTAGCCGCAGGAGAAGAAGCCGATGAAGATCAGCGCGAAGGAGGGATCGCGGATCGCC
>NZ_JASJOE010000023.1 GCF_030163755.1 Roseicyclus amphidinii | reverse complement strand
ATGGACCGCTCGGGCGTTGAGGAGGACGGGCGCAGCTTCGTGCATGTCCACAACCCGCCGCTCAGGATGGTGATCGTGGGGGCCGTCCATATCGCGCAGGCGCTGGTGCCGATGGCGCGGATCGCGGGCCATGACGTGACGGTGATCGACCCGCGCCCCGCCTTCGGGGCGGCGGCGCGGTTTCCCGGCGTCGAGATCCTCGACGATTGGCCGGACGAGGCGCTGGCCCGGCTCGGGCCGGATGCGCGCACCGCGGTCGTGACGCTGACCCATGATCCCAAGCTCGACGATCCAGCGATCCGGGCGGCGCTGGGCTCGGATGTGTTCTACCTCGGGTGCCTGGGCTCCGGTCGGACCCATGCCAAGCGCGTGGCGCGCCTCGAGGAGGCGGGCTTCCCGCCCGGGCAGATCGCGCGCATCCATGCGCCCGTGGGCCTCGACATCGGGGCGCGGGGGCCTGCGGAGATCGCCGTGTCGGTGCTGGCCGAGGTCACGCAGAGGCTGCGCAAGGGATGAGGTTCGGACCGGTTCCGCTGGACGCGGCCGCGGGCGCCGTCCTTGCCCATGCCGTGCCCGTGCCGGGGGGCAGGCTGAAGAAGGGCCATGTGCTGCGCGACGGGGATCTCGCCGCGCTCGCGGCGGCGGGCCTGTCGGAGGTGATCGTGGCGCGGCTGGAGCCGGGCGATGTCGCCGAGGATGCCGCCGCCCTGCAGCTGGCGCGCGCGCTGGTGCCCGAGCCGGAGGCCGCGGGGCTGCGGCTGGAGGCGCCGTTCACGGGGCGGGTGAACATCCGCGCCACCGGGCCGGGGGTGGTGGCGCTGGATGCGGCGGCCATCGGACGGCTGAACGCGGTCGATCCGATGATCACGCTGGCCACCGTGCCCGCCTGGCAGCGGGTGACCGAGGGCACGATGGTGGGGACGGTCAAGATCATCTCCTACGCGGTCCGCGCGGCTGCGCTGGCCGCGGCCTGCGCGGCGGGGGCCGCGGCGATGCGGCGGTTGCCGCCGGTGGTGGAGATGGCCGACCTGATCGTGACCGAAACCGCGCCCGGCGCGGCCGCGGCCGAGGAGCGGGCGCTGCGCGCCGTCCGGGATCGGGTGACGCGGCTGGGCATCGCGCTGGGCGCGACGCGGGTGGTCGCGCACCGGGCCGAGGCGGTCGCGTCGGCGATCCGCGACAGCCGCGCGGGGATGGTGCTGATCCTGACCGGTTCGGCCACCTCGGACATCGACGACGTGGTGCCCGCGGGGCTGCGGGCGGCGGGCGGCGAGGTGATCCGCTTCGGGATGCCGGTCGATCCGGGCAACCTGCTGGTTCTGGGGCAACAGGGCGGGCGGCCTGTCATCGGCCTTCCGGGCTGCGCGCGCTCGCCGGCGCTGAACGGGGCGGATTGGGTGCTGGAGCGCCTGGCCTGCGGCGTCACGGTGAGCGCGGAGGATATCGCCGCGATGGGCGTGGGCGGTTTGCTCAAGGAGATCCCCACGCGGCCCCAGCCGCGGGACCGGGCGCGCCCGGCCTGAGCCTGCCCGGCCTGAGCCTGCCTTGCGCAAATTTTCCGTTTGCCTTTCCCCGAATTGGTGATTGGATAAGCCCATAACCAAGGGAGGACTGAATGACCCAGGTGACGATGACCGTGAACGGCAAACCCGTTTCCGGCGACGTGGAAGGTCGCACGCTGCTTGCCGAATTCCTGCGCGAGGGGCTGCGGTTGACCGGCACCCACGTAGGCTGCGACACCAGCCAGTGCGGGGCCTGCGTGGTGCATGTGAACGGCACCGCCATCAAGAGCTGCACGGCGCTGGCGGCCGATCTGGACGGGGCCGAGGTGGTCACGATCGAGGGGATGGCGAATCCCGACGGCTCGCTGTCGACCATCCAGCAGGCGTTCCAGGACCATCACGGCCTGCAATGCGGCTTCTGCACGCCGGGCATGGTGATGTCGGCGGCAGCCCTTCTCAAGGAAAACCCCAAGCCCTCCGAGCACGAGATCCGCGAGTATCTCGAGGGCAACATCTGCCGCTGCACCGGCTATCACAACATCGTCAAGGCGATCATGGCCGCAAGCGGTCAGGACGTGTCGGCCATCGCGGCGGAATGATCCCTGGCCGGGCCGCGGAGGAGGCGGGCCGGCCAGGCGTATTTCGGGAAAGATGAAGGGGCTACGAGACAGGCCCCGACCCCGAGGCCCCCTATGGTGGCGGGCCGGGGGGCGACATCCAAGGGAGGACGACCATGCCGACGGATCATGGTATCGGCGCCAGCAGCAAGCGGCGCGAGGATCTGCGGTTCCTGACGGGACGCGGGCGCTACACGGACGACATCAATCTTCAGGGACAGGCCTTTGTCCATTTCCTGCGCTCGGACGTGGCGCATGGGAGGATCAACGGCATCGACACCTCCGAGGCCGAGAAGATGCCGGGCGTCATCCGGATCTTCACCGGCGCGGATTTCGAAGGCGTGGGCGGCATCCCCTGCGGCTGGCAGGTGACCGACCGCGAGGGCAACCCGATGCGCGAGCCGCCGCACCCGGTGCTGGCGCAGGGCAAGGTGCGCCATGTGGGCGACCCGATCGTGGGCGTCGTCGCCGAAACCGCGGCGCAGGCGCGCTCGGCGGCCGAGGCCGTCGTGCTCGACATCGAGGAGCTTCCGGCGGTGGTCGACATGCGCAAGGCGCTGGCCGACGGCTCGGCCAAGGTGCATGACGAGCTGGACGGCAACCTGTGCTACGACTGGGTCTTCGGCTCGGATGACGCCGCCATCGACGAGGCGTTTTCCAAGGCCGCGCATGTGACCACGCTGGAGCTGACTAACAACCGCCTCAGCCCCAACGCGATGGAGCCGCGCGTCGCGGTGGGCGATTACAGCTGGGCGAGCGACGAAAGCACGCTCTACACCACCAGCCAGAACCCGCATGTGATCCGCCTTCTGATGGGGGCCTTCGTGCTGGGAATCCCCGAGCACAAGCTGCGCGTGATCGCGCCCGACGTGGGCGGCGGCTTCGGCTCGAAGATCTACCACTACGCCGAAGAGGCGTTCTGCACCTTTGCCGCCAAGCAGCTGCGGCGGCCGGTGAAATGGACCTCGACCCGGTCCGAGGCCTTCATCTCGGACGCCCATGGACGTGACCACATCACCACGATCCAGCTGGCGATGGATGCCGAGAACAACTTCCTCGGGGTCAGGACCGACACGCTGGCCAACATGGGGGCGTATCTGTCGACCTTTGCGCCCTCGATCCCGACCTACCTGCACGGCACGCTGATGGCGGGCAACTACAAGACGCCCGCGGTCCAGGTGAACGTGAAGGCGGTCTTCACCAACACCGTGCCGGTCGACGCCTATCGCGGGGCAGGGCGGCCCGAGGCGACCTATCAGCTCGAGCGGCTGATCGACAAGGCCGCGCGCGAGGTGGGCGCGGACCCCGTCGCGCTGCGGCGGCAGAACTTCATCACGCAGTTCCCCTATGCCACGCCGGTGGCGGTCGAATACGACACCGGGGATTACAACGCGACGATGGACAAGCTGCTCGAGATGATCGACCGCGACGGCTTCGAGGCGCGGGCCGAGGCCTCGCGCAAGGCCGGCAAGCTGCGCGGGCTCGGCATCAACTGCTACATCGAGGCCTGCGGCATCGCGCCTTCGGCCCTGGTGGGGCAGCTGGGCGCGCGGGCGGGTCTCTACGAGTCCGCCACCGTCCGGGTGAACGCCACCGGCGGGCTTGTCGTGATGACCGGCAGCCACAGCCACGGGCAGGGGCACGAGACCTCTTTCGCGCAGGTCGTGGCCGACATGATCGGCATTCCCGAGAACATGGTCGAGATCGTCCATGGCGACACCGCCAACACGCCGATGGGCATGGGCACCTATGGCTCGCGCTCGCTGGCGGTCGGCGGCTCGGCCATGGTGCGGGCGACCGAGAAGATCATCGCCAAGGCCAAGAAGATCGCGGCGCACCTGATGGAAGCCTCCGAGGGCGACATCGAGCTGAAGGACGGCCAGTTCAGCGTCGCGGGCACCGACAAGTCGGTCGCCTGGGGCGATGTCACGCTGGCGGCCTACGTGCCCCACAACTACCCGCTCGACGAGATCGAGCCGGGGCTCGAGGAAACCGCCTTCTACGATCCCAACAACTTCACCTACCCGTCGGGCGCCTATGCCTGCGAGGTCGAGGTCGACCCCGAGACGGGCAAGGTGCAGGTCATGGGCTTTGCCGCGGCCGATGATTTCGGCAACATCGTCAACCCGATGATCGTCTCGGGCCAGGTCCATGGCGGACTGGCGCAAGGCATCGGGCAGGCGCTTCTGGAAAACGTCGCCTATGACGAGAACGGGCAGCTTCTGTCGGCGAGCTACATGGATTACGCCATGCCGCGCGCCGATGACCTGCCGTTCTACAAGGTGGATCACTCCAGCGTCACGCCCTGCACGCACAACCCGCTTGGGGTGAAGGGCTGCGGCGAGGCCGGGGCCATCGGCTCGCCGCCCGCGGTGGTGAATGCCGTGGTCGACGCGCTGCAGCGGGGCGGTTACGCTCACGTGACCCATATCGACATGCCGCTGACGCCCGCGCGCGTCTGGTCGGCGATGAACGGCTGAGGGAAGGGAAAGCCCATGTACAACTTCGAATTCGCCAAACCCTCCAGCATTGCCGAGGCCGTCGAGGCGCTCGGCCATGACGAGGCGCAGGCGCTTGGCGGGGGGCAGACGCTGTTGCCCACCATGAAACAGCGGCTGGCGGCGCCGGCCACGCTGGTCAGCCTCAACGGCATCTCCGAGATGATCGGCGTCTGCGTCAACGACGCGGGCGAGGTCTGCATCGGGGGGGCCACGCCGCACGCCACCGTCGCGCGTGAAGCGCAAGCGCAGTATCCTGCGCTGGCCGCGCTGGCGAACCGGATCGGCGATCCGGCGGTGCGCAGCCGCGGCACCATCGGGGGCTCGCTGGCCAACAACGACCCCTCGGCCTGCTACCCGGCCGCGGCGCTCGGCTCGGGGGCCACGATCAAGACCAACACGCGCGACATCGCGGCCGACGACTATTTCCAGGGCATGTTCGAAACCGCACTGGAGGAAGGCGAGATCATCACCGAGGTGCGCTTCCCCGTGCCGGAAAAGGCGAATTACCAGAAATTCGTCCAACCGGCCTCGCGCTTCGCGCTGGTGGGCGTTTTCGTTGCGAAATTCGCCGATGGCGTGCGGGTCGCGGTGACCGGGGCCTCGTCGAACGGCGTGTTCCGCTGGGCCGAGGCCGAGGCGGCACTGTCGGCCGATTTCTCCAAGGCCGCGGTCGAGGGGCTGTCGGCCCCTGCGGGCGACATGATCAGCGACCTGCACGGATCGGGCGATTACCGCGCCCACCTGGTCAAGGTGATGACCGGCCGCGCGGTGGCCGCTGCGGGCTGAACCGGGCCGCAAGAACGATGAAAGCGCCGGGGCGACCCGGCGCTTTTTCATGTCCGGGCCATCGGATCAGGCGTATTTCGCAACCTTGCGCGCGGCGCGCGCCATCTTGCGCACCGCCGAGGGGCTGACGCCGAGGTTGTTGCGCACCGAGCGCGAGAACCCCGCCAGCGTCTCGAAGCCCGACGCGGTGGCGATCTCGGAAATCGGCATCGCCGTGTTGCGCAGCAACTCCGCCCCGTGGCGCAGGCGCAGGCTCAGGTAGAAATCCGACGGTTTCATGCCGGTCGCCCGGATGCAGCGCCCGCGCAGCGCCTTGCGGCTGAGGCCCATGCTTTCGGCCAGCTCCGCCAGCGGCAGCGGATCGGCCAGATGCGCGCGCATCTTCGCCTCCATCTCGGCGATGACGGGGTCCGCCGGGCTGTCGGGGTCCGCGACGGGGCCGGTCGGATCGGGCAGGCGGCCACTGCCGAGGGCGCGCGCCACCTCGTCGGCGAGGGCCGAGCCCGCAATTTCGGTGATCCAGGCGCAGATCGCATCGCCCACCGCAACGCCACCGGCCACCGTCAGCCTGCGATCATCGAGGATATGGGGCCGGTCGCTCAACAGGATGTCGGGAAAGGGGCCGTCGTCGTTTTCCTGGACCACGGCCCGCCGGTTGTCGAGATGACCGATCCGGGCAAGGATCACGGTGCCGCCGTCGATGCCGCCCAGCCGTCCGCCGCCCTGGTCGACGCGCGACAGGAAGCCCTGGAATCCGTTGGGAATGCGCCGCGGCACATCCTCGCCGCAGATCACGAGGGCAAGATCCACCTCCTCGGCCCCGTCCCAATCGCGGCGGTCGGGCGACATCACCGCACCATTGGACGCCCGCGCATCCGCATGGCCCGGCACGCGGGTCTCGACGGTGAAGAGGGTCTCGTTCGCCATGTGATTGGCGATGTCCAGCGCCTCGCGCGCAAGCGCATAGGCGAGCATCGGGAAACCGGGGAACAGGATGAAACTGATACGCGACATGTCAGGATGATGCCGCATGCTTCGGGGCGGTTCAAGACAAGTCACGGGCGTGCCACGCCACACACGCCGACCGCGGCGCGCGGGCCACAGGAGCGGGCGGGGCTTACTCGGCCAGGGGGCGCTCGCGTTGCGGCGGCCAGGTGTCCGAGCCGTCGAGCAGGTGGTCGAGGTCGAATTCCAGCGCCACCGTGAGCCCGAAATCGGTGGTGCGGCTGACCCGAAGGCTCAGGTCGAGATCATGGATCAGCTCGGTCCGGCGCTCCCCCGACGGCGTCACGGCCGAGGAAAGGCCCATCCGGGCCACGCCGCCGATATCCATGCCGAACCCGTCCTCCGGCCCACCTGCCGCGGCGGGGCTGTGCAGCAGGACAAGCGCCATGGCACAGAGCGTAAGGGAAAGGAGGCGCACCATGCGGCAAGCATAGCGCGCGGGCCGCTTGCCCGGCAATCCTGCATGAAAAAAGGCGCGCCCTGCGGACGCGCCCGACTTCTCGTGATGCAGGCAGGCGCTTACTTGCTCGGGCCGATCATCATGACCATCTGGCGGCCTTCCATCTTGGGCATGTTCTCGACCTTGCCGAGCCCCTCGACATCGGTGGCCACCCGCTCCAGCAGCTCGCGGCCAAGGTTCTGGTGTGCCATCTCGCGCCCGCGGAAACGCAGGGTGACCTTCACCTTGTCCCCGTTCTCGAGGAACTTGGTCACGTTGCGCATCTTGACCTCGTAGTCATGGGTGTCCGTGTTCGGACGGAACTTGACCTCCTTGACCTCGATGATCTTCTGCTTCTTGCGGGCCTCGCTTTCGCGCTTCTGCTGTTCGTATTTGAACTTGCCGAAGTCCATGATCTTGCACACCGGCGGTTCGGCGTTCGGCGAAATCTCGACAAGATCAAGCCCGGCCTCCTCGGCCATGGCGAGCGCGCGGGCCGGGGTCACGACCCCGACGTTTTCGCCCTCGGCGCCGATCAGGCGGATCTCGGGGGCACGGATGCGGTCATTGATGCGCGGGCCGGTATCGCGTGTCGGCGGCGCATTATGGGGTCTGCGGGCTATGGGGGCCTCCTGAAGTAGCCGGTTCCGAAGCGGCACATTACCCGCGCCGGGCCCGTCTTTCAAGGCGATTTGGGCGGCGGACCGCCGCTTTCGCGCGCCATGCTGCCGTGCAGCATTGCGTTGGTCGAGTGGTGGGCATATGTGCCGCGCACAACACCAACCCAACGGGGGACCCATGAACCGGGTATTGATTATCATTGCACTTCTCGCGGCCATCGGCGGCGGCGGGTATTTCTTGCTTCAGGGCGCGCCCGACACCACCGAGCTGGAGGAAGAGGCGGGCACGGTCGCCGAAGACACGACCGAGGCCGCCGAGGAGGCGGTAGAGACCGCTGAAGAGGCCACCGAAGCAGCGACCGAAGAGGCTGCGGCCATCGTCGAGGACGCGACCGCCACGGTTGAAGACACCGTCGAGCAGGCCCTCTCCGAGGCCGAAGCCGCCGTCGAAGGCGCGGTCGAGGAGGTCATGGAGGCCGCCCAGACCACGGCGCAGGAGGCGGCCGAGACGGTTCAGGGCGCGGTCGACGAGGCGCTCGGCACCGCCGAGGAAGCGGGCGATGCAGCCTCCGCCGTGGCTGAAGAGGCTGCCGAAACGGCCGCAGAGGCCACCGGCACCGCCATCGAAAGCGCGACCGAGACCGCTGACACTGTGACAGAGACCGTGACCGAAGCGGCGACCGAGGCCGCCGGGACCGCGACCGAGGCCACCGAGACCGCAACGGAAGCCGCCGAGGCCGCCACCGACGCGGCCGTCGCTGAAACCGTGGTCGCCGCCGAGGAAGCAGGGGACGCGGCCCTGGCCGAGATCTTCACCGCCGAAGGGTTCGACTACGACCGCGCCATCGCGGCGCTCGAGGCCTCCGACCTGTCGCCGCTCGCCCGCGGCGCGCTGACCACGGCGCTGGCCAATGCGCGCGACAACCCCGAGTTGCTCGCAGCCGCCCTGCAGCAGGCGCGCACGGCGCTCGGCATCGCCGAGTGATCCGGCCCTCCTGACACGGAAAAGCCCCCCGCAGCCACATGCCGCGGGGGGCTTTTTCTTGCCCCGAAGTCTTGGGGGGATCAGTCGAGAAAGGCCTTTTCGACCACGTATTCCGCGGGTTTCGAATTCGCCCCCTCGCGCAGGCCATACCCTTCGAGCATCTCCTTGATCTCGAGGTTGAAGGCCAGGTTCCCGCAGACCATCGCGCGGTCCGTCTCGGGCGCCAGCGGGGCCACGCCGAGGTCCGCAAACACCTCGCCCGAGCGCATCAGGTCGGTGATGCGGCCCATCTTGGGGCTCTCTTCGCGGGTCGTGGTGGGGTAGTAGCGCAGCTTGTCGGCGAACCCCTCGCCGATCAACTCGGCCAGCAATTCATCCTCGCGGATGCTCTCGATCAGCCGCGCGCCATAGGTCAGCTCTCCGACCTCGCGGCAGGTGTGGGTGATGATGACCTCGTCGTAATCGCTGTAGGTCTGCGGATCGCGCAGCAGCGAGGCGAAGGGCGCGAACCCCGTCCCCGTGGCGAAAAACCAGATCCGCTTGCCCGGCAGCAGCGCATCATGCACCAGCGTGCCGACCGGCTTGGGGCGCAGGATGATCTCGTCGCCCGGCTGGATGTGCTGCAGCTTCGAGGTCAGAGGCCCGTCCGGCACCTTGATCGAGTAGAACTCCAGCTCGTCATCCCAGGCGGGCGAGGCGATGGAATAGGCGCGCAACAGCGGCTTCTGCTTGCCGGTCGCCGGGTCCGGGTCGCCCATCAGGCCGATCATCACGAACTCGCCGGACCGGAACCGCAGCGACGGCGGCCGCGTGCAGCGGAACCGGAACAGCCGGTCGGTGTAATGCTCCACCTCGGTCACTTTCTGCGCGTCGGGCAGGGTGGGGGTGGCCTTGGCGGGGGCGGCGTCGGTGTCTTTCACGGGTCTCAACTCGGTCATGTCCATGTCGGGGCCGGTCTAGCCGACCCCACCTCCTTAAGCCTTGATCCAGGTCAGGGGAAGCCGCGCGTCAGCCGCGCAGCCGCGATTGATGGTCGCCCGCGCGCCAATCGGCGCGGGCCAGCCACTGCGCCTCGGGTTGGCGGGCGGCGATCCGGGGGGCGACCTCCACCTCGTCGAAGCCCGCGCGGCGGGCCATGGCATACTGGTCGGCCAGCACAGGCCCCGCGGCGCGCAGCCGCCCGGCATAGCCCATCGCGCGCAGCCGCCGCGCCACGGTGAAGCCCCGCCCGTCCGCGAAGGACCCGAAGCGCACCCGGATCATCTGCAGCCGGTCGAGCTGCGGTCCGAGCGCCGCAAGATCATCGCCGGGATCCAGCTCGATGCCCGACGCGGCCGCGGCCTCGGCCATGGGGGCCAAGGGCGCGGTCCAGTCCTCGGGAACGAACCCGTCGTCACGCATGATCACCACGCGGTCTTCTGCCTGTTGCATCCTTCACACTCCATTAAGGTTAACGCGCGCCACCGCACCCCTTCATCTTCCCGAAAATACGGAAATCCCGACCTCTGCCGCCCCTCAGGACGCCTGCCGGACCGGGCCCCGCACCATGCGCCCATCCACGAAATGGATGCCGCATTCCTCCTTTTCCGACCCGCGCCAGCGGCCCGCCCGCGGGTCCTCGCCCGCGGCCACCGGCGTGGTGCAGGGCGCGCAACCGATCGAGGGATACCCTTTCGCCACCAGCGGGTGCCGCGGCAGGCGGTTGTTGACCATGTAGTCCGCCACATCCTCGCGCGCCCAATGGGCGAGCGGGTTGATCTTGATCCGGTCGGCACCCTCGGCCTCGAAGAATTCCAGCGCCGCGCGGCTGCCCGACTGGAAGCGTTTGCGCCCCGTGATCCAGGCATCGAATGGCGCCAGCGCATGCTCCAGCGGCTCGGTCTTGCGCAGCGCGCAGCAGGCGTCGGGGTCGCTCTGGTGCAACAGCCCCTCGGGGTCGCGCGCCGCCATCCGCGTCCGGCTCGCCCGGATCACCCGCAGGTCGCGCAGGCCCAACCAGTCCGCCACCTCGCGCTGGTAGGCCAGCGTTTCGGGAAACAGCATCTCGGTGTCGATGAACAGAACCGGCGTCGCCCGGTCCACCAGCGCCACCATGTGCAACAGCGCCACCGATTCCGCCCCGAAGCTCGACACCATCGCCACGCGACCCGTGTCGCTGTCGGTCAGCGCATGTTCCAGCACCGAGATCGCCGAGTGGTGCCGGTAGCGCGCGTTCAGCGCCGCCACCCGCGCTGCGACCGAGGGAAAGGGGCGAGGGTCAGGCCGCATCGGCCCGCGCCTCCCCATCCTCGTAAAGCGCCGATTTGAACGGGCCGAGACCGACGCGCCGATAGGCGTCGAGGAAGGTTTCCCCCGGCCCCTCGCGCAGGTCGAGATAGGCCAGAAGGATACGCTCGATCGCGGGCACGATCTGGTCATAGGCGAATCCGGGGCCGGTCCGCTCGCCGATCACGGCATCGGGGCCACCGTCGCCGCCCAGCGTGATCTGGTAGCTTTCAACCCCCGCCCGGTCGAGGCCGAGGATGCCGATATGCCCCACGTGGTGATGCCCGCAGGCATTGATGCAGCCCGAGATCTTGATCTTCAAGGGCCCGATCTCGTGCTCGATCCGCATCGCCTCGAAGCGCGTCGCCAGCTCCTGCGCCACGGGGATCGAGCGCGCGGTCGCCAGCGCGCAGTAATCCATGCCGGGGCAGGCGATGATGTCGGAGGCAAGGCCGACATTCGCCACGGCCAGCCCGGCCGCCGACAGCGCCTCGTGAACCGCTTTCAGGTGCCGCTTGGGCAGATGCGGCAGGATCACGTTCTGCTCATGGGAAATACGCAGCTCGTCATGGGCGTAGCGTTCGGCAAGCTCCGCCAGAACCCGCATCTGGTCCGAAGTCGCATCGCCCGGCGTCGCCCCATGCGCCTTGAGGCTGACCGTCAGGATCGCGTAATCGGGGTGCCGGTGGCGCGCGACATTGGTGTCGGTGAAGGCACGGAAGACCGCATCGGCCTGCCGCCATGTCTCGTAATCGCCAGAGCCCTCCGCGTTGAAGGCGGGCGCTGCGAATTGCGCCGTGATCTCGGCCAGCATCCGTTGATCGGCCCCTTTGAACAGGGGCTTGCGGGCCGCGAATTCCTCCTCCACCAGCCGCCTGATTTCCTCGATCCCGGTCTCATGGACGGTGATCTTGATGCGCGCCTTGTACTTGTTGTCGCGCCGCCCCAGCAGGTTGTAGACCGCCACGACCGCCTCGAGATAGGGCAACAGGTCAGGCAGGGGCACGAAGGATTTCAACACCTTGCCGATCATCGGCGTCCGGCCGAGGCCGCCGCCCACCAGCACCTTGACGCCTACGCCTGTCTCCTTCGCCACCAGCCGCAGCCCGATGTCATGGGCCGCCGTCACCGCGCGGTCCATCGGGCTGCCCGTCACCGCCACCTTGAACTTGCGCGGCAGGAACTGGAACTCGGGGTGGTCGGTCGACCATTGCCGGATCAGCTCGGCCACCGGGCGGGGGTCCATCACCTCGTCCTCGGCGGCGCCCGCGAAATGGTCCGCCGTCACGTTGCGGATCGTGTTGCCGGAGGTCTGGATCGCATGCATCCCCACATCGGCCAGCGCATCCAGCATGTCGGGCACATCACGCAGGGCGGGCCAGTTGAACTGGATGTTCTGTCGCGTGGTGAAATGGCCGTAGCCCTTGTCCCAGCGGTCGGCGATCATGGCGAGCTGGCGCATCTGCGCCCCGTTCAGCGTGCCATAGGGGATCGCCACGCGCAGCATGTAGGCATGCAGCTGCAGATACAGCCCGTTCATCAGGCGCAGCGGCTTGAATTCATCCTCGGTCAGCGAGCCGTCGATCCGGCGCGCGACCTGCGCGCGGAACTGGGCCACGCGATTGCGGACGAAGGCCTCGTCGAACTCGGAATAGCGGTACATCAGGCGCGCTCCTGCTTGCCGTGGTGGTAGTTGGACGGGCCGCGGGTGCGAAACGCCTCGCGGAAATGCACGGGCTCGGGGCCGTGGGGGCCGGGCGTTGCATCGGCGAGATAGGCACCCACCACCTCGTGCCCGCGGGCCTCGGCATCCAGAAGGCGCAGCTCGGCGGTGGCTTCGTCCTCGATCAGCTCGGCCTCGGCATGGTGGCGCGTCCATGCGCCATCGGCGGTCATGTAGACGACATCGCCCTCCAGAAGGGCGTTCGCGGTCAGAACCTTGGGGGAAAACGGGCGGGGCATGTCAGGCAAGCTCCTCGGTCAGGCGGGGAAGGGCGTGGGCGGCGGCGCGGGGCGCAAGCCCGTAGAGCAGCACGGCCGGGCCGGTGAGCGCCGCGGCCTCGAGGTCGGCGGCAAGCCGGCCCAGCGTGGTGGCGATGGTCCGCGCATCAGAGCGGCTGGCGTTCTCGACGGCGGTCACGGGCGTGTCGGCGCGCGCGCCGTGCATCATCAACCGGCCCTGGATGAAGCGCGCGCCCTTCAGGCCCATGTAGATCGCGGCGACCTGTCCGGGGCGGGCCAGCCCGCGCCAATCCTGTTCGGCGAAGCCCTGCATGTCATGCCCCGTCAGCAGCCGCGCGGCGCTGTTGCGGTCGCGCTTGGTCAGGCTCTGGCCGATCTGGGCGGTGGCCGCACTTGCCGCGGTGATGCCGGGGGTCACGGCCCAGTCGAGGTCCGCGGCCTCCAGCGCCTCGACCTCTTCGTCGAGCCGGCCGAAGACGCCCGGATCACCGCCCTTCAGGCGGACGACATGCGCGCCCGCGGCGGCGTGCTCGACCATCAGCGCGCAGATGTCGTCCTGCGCCATGGCGGGGCCGAAGCCCTTTTTGCCCGCGTCGATCATCACCGCCTCGCGGCGCGCCAGCTCGAGGATCGCGGGCGAGACGAGCCGGTCGTGGATCACGACATCGGCCTCGTCCAAGAGCTTGCGGGCGCGCAGCGTCAGAAGCTCCGGGTCGCCGGGGCCTGCGCCGACGAGGTCTACGCGGCCCTTGCGCGGGGCCTCGGACAGGTGGCGGGCAAGTAGCGCGTCAAGCGCTGGCCCGATCCCGTCGAGTCCATCTTTTTCAAGTGCTTGCGGGCCAGTCTTGAAGTAATACTCGAACCAGAACTCCCGCCGCTTGCGGCCCATCGGCAGCGCCTCGGCGGCGCGGCGGAAGCCCTTGCCGATCCGCGCCAGCAGGCCGAGCGAGGCGGGTAGCCGTGCCTCCAGATCCGCCTTGATCGCGCGGGCCAGCACCGGGGCTGCGCCCTCGGTGCCGATGGCGACCGTGACCGGGTCGCGGTCCACGATGGCGGGCGTGATGAACTGGCTGGCTTCCAGATTGTCGACCCAGTTGGTCAGCGCCCCGTCCGCGCGGGCCAGCCGCGTGACGCGGGCATCCTCCGCGGCGTCATCATTGGCCGCGTAGAACAGCGCCGCGCAGAGCGCGTCACCGGGGGCTAGGGCGCGGGTGACCAGCGTGATCCGCCCCTCCGCGGCCAGCGCGCGCAGGGCGGCCTCCGGCGCGGCGGCGAAGACGGTGATCCGCGCCGTGGTCTTCAGCAAAAGGCGCAGCTTGGCCAGCGCCGCCTCGCCCCCGCCCGAGACGACGATGCGGCGGCCTTCGACGGCGAGGAAGATCGGGAAATGGTCCATGACGGGCGACATCCTGTTCGGCGGGTTCGCCCTTTACATAGAATAATTTCCCTTCAATCGGCAGTATCTGCTTGCAGATAGGAACATGCGTTCGTTAGATCGCGGTAATGCCCAACTGCCGTTCCCCATCGCCGGAGGCCCCCGAATGTCCGTCCAGATCGACGCCCTCGACCGGAAGATCCTCGCCGCCCTGCAGGAAGACGCCTCGCGCTCGCTCGACGAGATCGCAAGGGTCGTGGGCTCCTCCAAGACCCCGGTCTGGACCCGGATTCGCAAGCTGAAGGAGGCGGGCGTGATCGGGCGGCAGACCGTTCTGCTCGACGCCGAGAAACTGGGGTTCGAGGCCTGTTTCTTCGTCCTGATCCGAACTGCGGAACACGAAGCCGACTGGCAGCGGAAATTCCTCGCCGCCCTCAAGGCGCGCCCCGAGGTGCTGGAGGCGCACAGGCTGGCGGGCGAGATCGACTATATCCTCAAGGTCCGCGTCCCCAACGCGCGCGCCTATGACGCCTTTTACCAGGCGCTGATTTCCGAGGTGAAGATCTACAACGTCACTGCCCTTCTGAGCATGGAGGAGATTAAATCCTCGCCGCTTCTGCCGCTGGACGCCGCCCGGTAGGGGCGGCCCCGCGTCACCAACCCATCAGCGCCGCGTCGAACGGGTAGCGCGTCAGGTTCTCGTAGCCGTCCTCGGTGATCAGCACCTGGTCTTCCAGCTTGATGCAGAAATCGCCGTCCTCGGCCCCCACCAGCGCCTCGACACAGAGCATCATGCCGGGTTCCAGCACGGCCTCGAAGGCCCCTTCGACATAGCCGTCGGAGTAGGCGATCAGCGGCCACTCGTCACACAGGCCGACACCGTGGAAGCGGCAGGAATACTTGCGCTTGTCGTAGATCGCGTCGAGCTGGTGGCCCTTGAAGACAAGGTCGCGGAAGGGCACGCCGGGGGCGAGCAGATCCATGTTCGTCGTGATATGCTCATGTGCATGGCGCATCGCGGCCACCATGTCGGGGCGCGGCGCATCGGGGCCGGTCCACCAGGTGCGGCTGATATCGACGCAAAGGCCGTAGCAGCCGACAAGATCGGTATCCAGCGCGCAGATCTCGTTCTCCTGCACCACGCGGGGGCCGCATTCCTGGAACCACGGGTTCGTGCGGGGGCCGCTGGCGAACAGCCGCGTCTCGATCCATTCGCCGCCGCGCTTGATGTTCTCGGCATGCAGCACGGCCCAGATCTCGTCCTCGGACTTGCCCGGCGCGATGGCGTCCTCCATCGCCTTCAGCGCGGTCTCGCAGGCATGGACGGCGCAGCGCATGGCGAGGATCTCGTCGGCGCATTTCACCGAGCGCGCCCGCTCGGTCAGCTCTTCGCCCTCTTCCAGCGTGAACCCCGCGGCCTCCAGCGCGCGCGCGCCCGTGAGCATGATCTTGTCGACGCCCAGCCGCCGGTTCGTGCCCGCATGGGCGGCCATCACCTCGGCCACTTGCCCTGCGAAATCGCGCGCGGCCTCGGCCCCGCGGTCGCCGGTCGAGAAATAGAACATCGACGCGCCCGAGCGGACCTCGGCCACCAGCGGGTTGTGATCGGCGAGGAAGGGGGAATTCTTGTAATCCCACAAGACCATGTGCCCATCCGCACAAACGAGGCAGGCCCGGAACGGGTTATGCGTGTTCCACAGCTGCATGTTCGTCGAATCGGTCGCGTAGCGGATGTTGAGCGGGTCGAACATCAGCACGCCGCCCCAGTCGCGCGCGGCCAGCGCATCGACAAGGCGCTGCAGCCGGTAGCGGCGAACCGTCGGCAGATCCGGCAGGGTCAGCCCCGCCGCCGCCCATTCGGCATAGGCCAGTTGCGTCGGCCCGATCTCGATCCGGTCCATGTCGTTCAGCGTGCCGTCGGGCAGCAGGACATCGCGGGTCGGGTCGATCTTGCGCTCTGCGCGGCGATAGGCTTTGTTCACGGGCGCTGTCCTCCCAGCACTGTCTCGGGGTCAGCGTGACCCGCAGGGCAGGGGCCGCGCGCGCCCGATACCGGCATGGGGACGGTCGCAAATGGATCATGTTCTTCAGACACATCTGCCCGTCGCGCCCTGGCGCGAACCCGCGATGGCGCGCCTGCCGGGGGTGCAGCCGCTGGAGATGGCCGACTGGCTCGTTGTGGACGAGGCCTTCGCCGGGCAGATGGCGCTGCGCGACGCGCTGCTCTCCGAGCGGCGTGGGGCCGTTTACGCGATGACGCCGGGGGCCGAGCAGGCCGCCTCGGAATTGCTGGCGCTGGTGCTGGAGCATCTCGGGCCGGGCTACGTCCGCGAGGGCGGCGTGGTGCAGCGCCCCGATGGCGTCCGCGTGGCGCTGGAGGCCGAGCCGCCGCTGGTCACCGCCGCGCGGCTGGTGCAGGAGGATCTGTGCCTTCTGAAGCCGGGGCCGGGGGGCGAACACGTGCTGACCGGCGCGGTCCTGTGCTTTCCGGCAAGCTGGACGCTGGCCGAAAAGATCGGCCGTCCTCTGACTGGCATTCACGGCCCCGTCGATGTCTACGACACAGGCATGGCCCGGCGGGTGCAGCGCCTCTTCGACGCGATCCGGCCCGGCCGGCCGCTTTGGCGGCAGAACGCGCTGGTCTATGCCGATCCCGCGCTGCACCAACCCCGCCCCGAGGCCGCGCCGCGCCGCGAGGCAGCCGATGCGGGGCGCTATCTCAGGTCGGAAAAACAATGCCTTGTCCGGCTTGCCTCAACCGATGCCGTGGCATTTACCATTCATACATATGTCGTTCCGCTCGCCGCGCTCCCCGAGGCGTGGCGCGCAAGCTTGCCCGAGCGGGAGACCGTCACATGAGCCGCGTGACCGAGCAATACGAGGCCTTTCCCTACCCCGAACGCGACCCGGCGGAGGAGGGCAAGCGCCTGATCACCGGCTCCCCCTCGCATCCGCTCGAGATCGACCATTACCTCTTCGGCGGAAAGCGCGACTGGTCGCAGCCGCTGCGCGCGCTGGTGGCGGGCGGCGGCACGGGCGATGCGCTGATCCAGCTGGCGCAGGTTCTGACCAGCGCGGGCAAGCCTTACGAGATCACCTATCTCGACCTCTCCACCGCCGCCCGGCAGGTGGCCGAGGCACGGGCGGCGGCGCGGGGGCTGACGGGGATCACCTTCCACACGCGATCCCTGCTCGAGGCACCCGGCCTCGGCCCCTTCGACTACATCGACTGCTGCGGCGTGCTGCATCACCTGCCCGACCCGCAGGCGGGTTTCGACGCGCTCTCCGCCGCGCTGGCGCCCGGCGGGGGCATCGGGCTGATGGTCTACGCGCCCTTCGGGCGGTCGGGCGTCTACCCCCTGCAGGAGGCCTTCGGCACCGCGCTGACCGGCAGCCCACGCGACCGGCTGCGCCGGGCCAAGGCGATCTTCGAGCGCATACCCGACGGCCACCCGTTCAAGCGCAACCTGCAACTCTCCGACCACAAGGCGAGCGACGCGGGCTTCTACGACCTGCTGTTGCACAGCCAGGACCGCCCCTACCGCATCGGCGAGCTGCTCGAGACGCTCGACCGCGCGGGGCTGGCCATGACGGGCAGCCCGCAGGTGCATCTCTACGACCCGCTGCCGATCCTCGGCGACAAGCGGCTGCTGCAGGGGCTGGATGCGCGCGCGCAGATGAACCTGGCCGAGGCGCTGCGCGGCACCATCCGCACGCATGTCCTTTATGCCGCGAAGGACGTGGAGGGCAGGGTGGCCACGCCCACCCCCGAGGCGGTGCCGCATCTCAAGGGCGTGACCGGGCCGCAGCTGGCGCAGCATCTGGCGAAACACGGCGTCATCCCCCTGACCCACGAGGGCGAGCGCTTCGAGATCCCGGTGCCCGCGCTGGCCGTGCGCGCCTTCGCGGGCATCGACGGGCGGCGCAGCCTGCGCCAGATCGCCGAAGGCGCGCGGACCGACTGGCTGGCCTTCGCGCCGATCTGGGCCGGGGTCTCCAAGGCCATGACCGGGCACGGGATGATGTATTACTCGCGCCTGTCGGCGGGCTGAGGCCGCGCGCTACGCCTTGAAATGCTTGGAGAGCTTCAGGCCCTGCCCCTGGTAGTTCGAGGCGATCCCGGCACCATAGAGCGTCTCGGGCGGGCCTGCCATGCGCTCGTAGACCAGCCGCCCCACGACCTGCCCGTGTTCCAGCACGAAGGGCGCTTCGTGGCAGCGCACCTCGAGCACGCCGCGCGCGGGCACGCCATGGCCGAAACCGGGGTCGAAGAAGCCTGCGTAATGCACCCGGAACTCGCCCACCATCGCAAGGTAGGGCGACATCTCGGCGGCGCAGTCGGGCGGGATCGTCACCGCCTCGCGGCTGACGAGGATGTAGAAGGCGCCGGGGTCGAGGATGATCCGGCCCTTCTCGCTGCGGACCTCCTCCCAGAAGTCCGAAACCTCATGCGCCGCGATCCTGGTCAGGTCGATGACGCCGGTATGCGGCTTGGCGCGATAGCCGACGATGCCGGTGTCCGTCGGCGTGAGATCCACCGAGAAGCCCAGCCCCTCGTCGATCACGGGCAGCCCGTCGACCAGCGGGGTTTCGGCATGGCGGGCGGCAAGCTCGGCATCCGACAGCACGGCCTGCCCGCGGCGAAAACGGATCTGGTTCAGCCGCAGCCCCGGCGCGACCTTGACCGAGAAGGAGCGCGGGCAGATCTCGGCATAAAGCGGGCCGGTGTAACCGGCTGGTATCCGGTCGAATTCCGTGCCGCCATCGGCGATGACGCGGGTCAGGCAATCGACCCTGCCGGTCGAGCTTTTGGCGTTGCACACCGCGGTGACATCGGCGGGCAGGTCCAGCGCCTCCAACAGCGGCACGACATAGACGCAGCCCTTTTCCAGCACCGCCCCATGGGTCAGGTCCATCCGGTGCATCTCGAACTCGGCGATGCGGTCTTCGACCTTGCGGCCCTTGCCCGACAGGAACGAGGCGCGCACGCGGTAGGCCACGGTGCCAAGCCGCAGATCGAGGCTGGCGGGCTGCACCTGCCCCGCATCGGGCGCGTCGCAGGTGATGCGGCCTGCGGCGATCATCGCGGCGATGGCGTGATCGGGCAGCACCCCTTGGCTTTGATCGGTCATCGCAGGCCCCCCTTTGTCCCGGCCAAGAAAAAACCGCCCGCGCCGGGGGCGCAAGGCGGTTTTCGCGGCCCGCTGGCAAGCGGGATATTTTGGTCGGGCTAGCAGGACTTGAACCTGCGACCTTCCGTCCCCCAGACGGACGCGCTACCAGGCTGCGCCATAGCCCGACGTTCGGCCCTTCTACTCATTTTGCCGGGGGGCGCAAGGGGTCAGGAGGACGGATTTTTCGCAAGCCCGTCGCGCAGCGCGCCAAGCTCCGCCCTCAGCTGCGCCAAGACGGGGTGGGGCAGGGGCGAGGCCTGCGTGATCCGCGCGTGAAGCCGCACGAGCATGTCTGAAAACCTTGGCGGCTCGCCATCTTCGGCGAGGGGGTCGCCCGCCGGCGTCGCGGCCTCGCCCGTGGCAGGGGCGGCGTCCGGCACCGGGGCAGGGGCGGCGTCCGGCACCGGGGCAGGGGGCGACACGATGGCTGCGATATCAACGGCTGCGGGTGCGTGTCCGTCCGACGGCTCTTCGGCGGGGGGCGGGGCGATCTCGTCGCTCGCGTCATCGACTGCGGCGTCAACCGGGGCATCCTCGGGCGGCTGCGCCGGTGCATCCTGTGCCTCTTCCGCGACGATCTGTCCCGCGGCCGCCTCCTCCGCCGCATCTGCGTCTTCCGGGTCTTCCGGCCATTCGGCAGCGTCCGTTTCGATGTCCGTCTCGAGATCCGCGTCGAGGTCCATCT
Organism: Roseicyclus amphidinii; assembly: GCF_030163755.1. Classification (GTDB taxonomy): domain Bacteria; phylum Pseudomonadota; class Alphaproteobacteria; order Rhodobacterales; family Rhodobacteraceae; genus Roseicyclus; species Roseicyclus amphidinii. The sequence continues at coordinate 34,096 of NZ_JASJOE010000023.1, read as the reverse complement.
CCTGATCGGCATCGAGGTCCGGGTCCAGCTCGAGGTCCAGATCCATCACCGCCTGGTCGCCGATTTCCACGGGCGGCGACAGGGCGGCGACGGCGGCCACACCCTCTTCCCGGATCATCTTCTGAACCCCGCGGATGGTCAGGCCGCGGTCATGCAACAGCACCTTGATTCCGCCCACCAGTTCCATGTCGGCGGGCCTGTAGTAGCGGCGTCCCCCGGCGCGTTTCACCGGCTTGATCTGCGGAAACTTCGATTCCCAGAAGCGGAGCACATGAGCCGCCACGTCGAGCCAATCCGCGACCTCGCGGATCGTTCGGAACGCTTGCGTCGATTTCGACATGGCCGGTTTGCCCCGCCTTTGCTCGATACCCCACTCAACACACCGCGCGACAGTCGCCGCCGCGCGGCGCAGCTTCAGCCGCGGTTGCCCGCCGCGACTCGGTCCTTCATCAGGTGCGAAGGCCGGAAGGTCAGCACGCGCCGCGGGCTGATCGGCACCTCTTCGCCGGTCTTCGGGTTGCGCCCCACCCGCGCGGTCTTGGACCGCACCGAGAAGGTGCCGAAGGACGACACCTTGACCTGTTCGCCCTCGACCAATGCGTCGGACATCAGTTCCAGCACTCGTTCCACCAGTTGCGCGCTTTCGTTGCGCGACAGGCCGACCTCGCGGAATACCGCTTCGGACAGGTCCATCCGTGTCAGCGTCTTGTTCGACATCTGTTCCGTCCCCCTAGAGTGCGCACAAGATGGTCGAAGGAATTTCTCAAGTCAATCGAGAGACTTGGACCCCGGCGCTTCCGCGCCGAAAGGGGGCAGGGCCGCGCCTACCAGCGCATCACCACCGACCCCCAGGCAAGCCCGCCGCCGATCGCCTCGGCCACCAGCAGGTCACCTGGTTTGATCTGGCCCCGCGCCACCCCCACCGACAGCGCCAGCGGGATCGACGCGGCCGAGGTATTGCCGTGATCCTGCACGGTCACGACGACGCGATCCATGTCCACGCCCATCTTCTGAGCGGTACGGGTGATGATCCTGAGGTTGGCCTGATGCGGCACGACCCAGTCGACATCCGCCGCGCCAAGCCCCGCCTTCTCAAGCGCGGCATGGGCGGTTTCTGCAAGCTTTTCAACGGCATGGCGAAAGACCTCGCGGCCCTCCATGCGCAAGACGCCGGTGGTCTGCGAGGACGAGACGCCGCCGTCGACGTAGAGCAGGTCGCGGTATCGCCCGTCGGAATGCAGGTCGGTCGCAAGGATGCCGCGATCCGCGGGCGTGCCCGCCTCTTCGCGGCCCTCGAGGATCAGCGCGCCCGCGCCGTCGCCGAACAGAACGCAGGTGCCGCGGTCGGTCCAGTCCATGATCCGGCTGAAGGTTTCCGCCCCGATCACCAGCACGCGCCGCGCCTGGCCCGAGACGACCAGCGCATTGGCATTGGCCAGCGCATAGACGAAGCCGGCGCAGACCGCCTGCACGTCGAAAGCGAATCCCCCCTCCATCCCGAGCCCCGCCTGCACCATCGTGGCCGCCGAGGGAAAGGTGAGGTCGGGCGTCGAGGTGGCCACGACGATCGCGTCGATATCGGCCGCGGTCAGCCCCGCCATCTTCAGCGCGGCCTGCGCGGCGGCGACGGCCATCTGGCTTGTCGTCTCGCCTTCTGCGGCGAAATGGCGGCGCTCGATGCCCGAGCGGGCGCGAATCCATTCGTCGGAGGTGTCGAGCGTCGCTTCGAACTCGGCGTTCTCGACGACGCGCTCGGGCAGGTAGTGACCGATACCGATTGGAACTGCCCGGATCATGTGCGCCCTGCCTCTGCCTGCATCGCCGCTGCCGCGGCTTGTTCGGCCTCGGCGATCCGCGCGGCAAGCCTGACGCTCAGGCCCGCCGCCGCCAATCGCGCGGCCAGCTTGATCGCCGCGGACACACCGGTTTCATCCGCCGATCCGTGCGATTTCACGATGGTTCCGTTCAAACCCAGGAACACGCCCCCGTTCACGCGGCGCGGGTCGATCCCCTTGGTCAACCGCCGCAACGAGGTGTAGGCCAGCAGCGCCGCAATGCGCGAGAACGGCGTCTTGCGGAACGCCTCGCGCATCCGCTCGCCGATCAGCTTGGCGGTGCCCTCGCCGGTTTTCAGCGCGACATTGCCGGTGAACCCGTCGGTGACGATCACGTCGACCTTCGTTGAGGGCAGGTCGCCGCCCTCCACGAAGCCCACGAAGTCGAAATCCGCGGCCTGGCTGACACGCTCGATCAGCTCCGAGGCGAGCTTCAGCTCGGCGCGGCCCTTGTGCTCTTCGGTGCCGACATTCAGCAGCCCGACACGCGGCCGCTTCAGGTCCAGCCCGTTGCGCGCATAGCTTGCGCCCATCAGCGCGTATTGCAGCAGATCCTCGGCGTCGGCGCGGATATCCGCGCCCACGTCGAGCATTACGTTGAACCCCTGCGGGTTGCGCGACGGCCAGAGACAGGCGATGGCCGGGCGGTTCACGCCCTCGACCTTGCGCAGCCGCACCATCGACAGCGCCATGAGCGCGCCGGTGTTGCCGCAGCTGACGGCGGCCTGCGCCTCGCCCGAGCGGACGGCCTCGATGCAGGACCACATGGAGGTGTCCTTGCCGTGGCGCATCACGTGGGAGGGTTTGGCGTCCATCGTCACGACACCCGCGGCATGGCGGATCTCGCACCGCTCGCCCAGTCCGCGCCGCCGCTCGATCAAGCGCTCGAGCTGCGGACGGTCGCCATGCACGATGAAGCGCAGGGCGGGATTTTTCGCGGCCGATCTGGCCATGCCGGCGATGACGACGGACGGGCCGTGGTCCCCGCCCATCGCGTCGATGGACAGGACCGTGCCGGGGATGTCCTTGGTCGTGAGTGCAGTGCCCTCGCTCATGCCCCCGGCCGCCTCGCTGCTTCGGGCGTCACGCAGGCTCAGGCCGCGTCTTCGTCCAGGTCGATCTCGTCAGCCTGCGCCATGACCTCACGATCATTGTAGGTGCCGCAGGAGGGGCAGACGTGATGCGGGCGCTTCAGCTCGCCGCAGGACGGGCACTCGTTGGGATTGGCGCCGACCAGGGCGTCATGTGCGCGGCGCATACCGCGCTTGGAGCGCGTCACTCGATTCTGGGGGACAGCCATGTCACAACCTCAAGTCTTGGGGGGCGGTCGCATCGCGCACCGCCCGGGTGCAGTCAAAAAATCTCGTCTCTCAGGTCGCCTTCGGCGTCCCCGTCGCAGACCGGTCTGGACTGCGCCGAGTGGCTGGAACGGGGCGGCTGACCCGCGCCCGGAGCCTTGGGGCGAATGAGGCCGGGAACATACCCGGATTCCGGGGTCATGCAAGCCCTTTTCCCGACCTCTTTTCCGGCCCTGATCCGGGGTCCGATCACGCCCCCTCGCCGCTGTCGTCATCTGACTGTCCCGTGCCACCCAGCCGGTCGCGCAGCGCGGCGAGCCCGGCCAGTGGCTTGGCGTCCTCATCGGTCATCGGTGCCACGCCGGGCGGCGCGAAGACCGCGGCACGCAATTCCGCGCCCTCGGCGCGCGGATAGGGCGGCAGCGCGAGCGCGAGCGCCTCGGTCAGCACCGCAAGCAGGTCGAGCGTGTCGGGCAGCGGTTCGGCACTGTCATCCTCGGGCATCTCGACCTCGTCGCCCTCGGGCTCGGGCATCTCGGCCAGGTAGCGGCGCGTCAGCGGCTCGTCGATCCGCGTGGTGACGGGCGCGGCGGTCACGACGCAGGGTTGCACCACGGTCGCGCCCAGCACCGCCTCGAGCCGCCAGTCGCGCTTGCCGGTGGGGATCAGCCGCCCCTCGAGTCGCAGCTTGCGCAGCCCGTCGATACCCAGCTCATCCGCCAGCCGCGCGCGTGCCTGCGCGTCGGGCGTGACGCTGACGGGCCGGTCGGCGGCCCGCGACAGGCGCGCCAGCGCCAGTGTTGCGTCTTCGCTTGGCATGTCTCCGCCTCCTCGCGTCCTTGCCCTGTGGGCCGGGGTAAGTTAAGCGGATAGAAAGCTTTCGACGCGGCTGCAAGGGTGACCGGCAACCGGCGTCGGCGGGATCGAGGCAAGAGGGCACGCATGAACATCTCTGGCGGCGCAATCCGGAAAGGTCTTGTGGCGGTTGTCCTGGCCGTGACGCTCGCGGGCTGCGCGGCGACCTTCGACAATCATGGCTACGTGCCTCCGGCCGAGGATCTTGCGGCGGTCGACATCGGCGACAGCCGCGAGGCCGTGGCCGAGGCCATCGGCACGCCGGGTGCCGCTGGCGTGATGCGCGACGAGGCGTGGTTCTACAACGCCTACCGGATGCGCAACTACGCCTACCGCGCCCCCGAAGTGGTCGAGCGCCAGGTCATCGCGGTGTCCTTCGACGGGCGCGGGCGGGTCTCGAACATCGAGGAATTCGGGCTCGAGGACGGCAACATCGTCCAGTTCTCGCGCCGCGTGACGACCAGTTCGGTGCGCGAGATCAGTTTCCTTGCGCAGATCCTGTCGAATTTCGGCCGGATCAACGTGGCCGACGCGCTGGCCGACTGAGCGGCAGCCGGCCTCCGTTGCGGTAGCTCGTCGCACCCAGGCCCGCCTCCCCCTTGTCGCGGTGGCGTCACAGGCGCATCCTATGCAGGTCCGTGACCGATACGAGACGCGGCAGCGCAGGAGCAGGCCGATGTTGACCCTTGCGAAAGGTCGTTACCAGGCGCGGCTGGCCGAGAGCGACGCCGACCTCGAAGCGGCGCAGCGGCTCAGGACGCTGGCCTTTCGCGGCCCTGATGCGCAGCGGCTGGATGCCGACGATTTCGACCGCGCCTGCACTCACATGCTGGTCGAAGAGGTCGCGGGCGGGCGGCTGGTCTGCTGTTTCAGGCTCTTGCGGCTGCGCTCGGGGGCCGAGATCGGGCGCAGCTACTCGGCCCAGTTCTACGAGCTGTCGGCGCTGGCGGGTTTCGACGGCCCGATGGTCGAGATGGGGCGGTTCTGCATCCACCCCGACCTGCACGATCCCGACATCCTGCGCGTCGCGTGGGGGGCGATGACGGCCTGGGTCGACCGCGAGGGGGTCGAGATGCTGTTTGGCTGCTCCTCCTTCCACGGGACCGAGGCGCGGGAGTATTACGACGCCTTCGCGCTGCTGCGCGACCGGCATATCGCGCCGAAGCGGTGGCTTCCGCGGGTCAAGGCCCCCTCGGTCTTCCGCTTCGCCAGCCGGTTGCGCCGCAAGCCCGATCTGAAGCGCGCTCAGGCCAAGATGCCGCCGCTTTTGCGCACCTACCTGCTGATGGGGGGGTGGGTCAGCGACCACGCGGTGATCGACCGCGACCTCGGCACGCTGCATGTGTTCACGGGGCTGGAGATCAGCGCCGTGCCGCCGTCCCGCGCGCGGCTCCTGCGGGCGGTGGCGGGCTGAGGCGGCGTGCGGGCCGCGGTGGTGGAGGGTCAGGGCATCGCGTGTTCTCCATGTCCAAGCGCGCCGTCACGCACCAAGGCCCGCGCCATCGGGCGCCTGCGACGGGGCAGGGCGCAGCTCGAGACCCAGCTGCCGCCAAGCACGCGCAGCCGTGCGCCCGTGCCCAGCTTGAACCGGGCAAGGCCCGGCGCGGTCCGGGGCTCGGCAAGGCCGAGGTCGATCACCTCGGCCCCGTTCGCCTGCAGCGCCTGCATCGCGTGCCACATCAGCACCGGCCCGGCCGAGGCCGCGCGCCCCGCGGCGTCGGACCAGCCGACCTGGTAGGTGGCCGTTCGGCCATGCCGGAAGAAGAGCATCGCGGCGATGGGGCCGTCGGGACCGCGCGCTGTGAACAGTCGACCGGCACCGGGGTCCGCGCCCGCAAGTGCGGCGATCATGACGGGCGGCAGGGGGTGGTAACCCAGCCGCCGCGCCGCCCGCGCCTCGGCGGCCAGCAGCCAGTGGCGCGGGTCGGGCGGCATCGCCGCCTGCGTCACGGTCAGCCCTTGCGCCAGCCCGTGCCGCAGCCGGTTGCGCCATTTGCCGCGCATCGCCGCCAGCATCGCTGCGTGGGACGGTGCGAGCGGCACTTCGGCGATCTGCCGGGGCCGGGCGATGCGGCGGAACCCGGCATCGGCCAGCGCCCCGGCGCAGCCTGCGTCCTCGGCATGGACGATCAGGTGCCGCGCCCCGGTCCGCGCGCGCAAATCCGGTGCCGTGGTCAGGTCCAGCCCCGGCGGCCCGCGCGAGATCAGCGCGACCTCGCCCAGCAGGGGGAAGCGCCGCGAGATCACCCGCACGGGACCGGAGGGAAGGTCGAGCACGCGACACCGTCCGCCCAGCCGTGTCACGGCGCGGGCGTAGAGCGCCGATTGCTGCAGCGGCTCGGGCAGCGGCACAAGCGTGGAGGGATCGTGGATCGGGCCAAGGTCGAACATGGGCGGCAGCCTGCCACCCATGTCCTTAGAAAGGGTTAAGCGCCGCTCACTCCGCCAGCATCACCAGCGCGTGCCGCTTCTTGCCCGCCGACAGCTTGATCGGCTGCGCCAGATCGGCGGCCCCGATCATCAGCCCCGCATCGGTCAGCGCCGCGTCATTCATCCGCGCGCCGCCCTCGGCGATCAGGCGCTTGGCGTCCTTGCCCGATTTCGCCAGCCCCGAGCGCGTGATGAGCTGCGCGACCGAGATGCCCTCGGCCAGCTCCGCCGCACTCAGTGTCAGCGTCGGCAGGTCCTCGCCCATGCCTCCCTTCTCGAAGACCTCGCGCGCGGTGGCTTCGGCCGCCGCCGCCGCCTCGGCCCCGTGCAGAAGGGTCGTGACCGCATTGGCCAGCACGATCTTGGCCTCGTTGATCTCGGCCCCTTGCAAGCTGCCCAGCCGCTCGCATTCCGCGACCGGGATCTCGGTATAGAGCTTCAGGAACCGGCCCACGTCGGCGTCGGTCGTGTTGCGCCAGAACTGCCAGAACTCGTAGGGGCTGAGCATCTCGCCGTCGAGCCAGATCGCGCCGCCCTGGCTCTTGCCCATCTTCTTGCCGTCCGACGTGGTCAGAAGCGGCGTGGTCAGCCCGAAGATCTCGGCCTCCAGCACCCGGCGGGACAGGTCGATCCCGTTCACGATGTTGCCCCATTGATCCGAGCCGCCCATCTGCAGCACGCAGCCCTCGCGCCGGTAGAGCTCGAGGAAATCATAGGCCTGCAGGATCATGTAGTTGAACTCGAGGAAGCTCAGGCTCTGCTCGCGGTCCAGCCGCGACTTCACGCTCTCGAACGACAGCATCCGGTTCACCGAGAAATGCCGCCCGATGTCGCGCAGGAAATCGAGGTAGTTCAGACCGTCCAGCCAGTCGGCGTTGTTGAGCATGACAGCGTCGGTCTCACCCGCGCCATACCCGAGGTAGCGGTCGAAGACGCGCTGCATCCCCGCGATATTCGCGTCGATCTGCTCGGCCGTCAGCAGGGGCCGCTCGTCGGCACGGAAACTGGGGTCGCCCACCTTGGTCGTGCCGCCGCCCATCAGCGTGATCGGGCGGTTGCCGGTCTTCTGCCACCAGCGCAGGAGCATGATGTTCAGAAGATGCCCCACGTGGAGCGATTTCGCCGTGGCGTCATAGCCGATGTAGCAGGTCACAGGGCCCTTCAGCAGCGTCTCGTCAAGGCCCTGCAGGTCGGTGCAATCGGCGAGGAATCCGCGCGCGATGATCTCGCGCAGGAACTCCGATTTGGGCTGGTAGGTCATCGGGCTCCGGTCCATGTTCTGACGTCGGTGGGGCGAGGCTATAGCGGGCATGGCCGTGAAGGGAAAGAGCGACAAATCGGGGCCGGTGCGGGCGCTTGGCGCCATGTCGGGCACATCGATGGACGGGGTCGACCTTGCCGTGATCGAGACCGACGGTGTGGCGGTGACGGGTTTCGGGCCCACGGGATACCGTGCCTTTGACCCGGCCGAGCGCGCGGCGATCCGCGCGGCCCTGGGGCGCTGGCCGGGCGAGGCGGGCGTGGCCGAGGCCGCCCGCGCGGTCGAGGAGGCGCATCTCGCGGCCTTGGCCGGGTTTGACGGGTGCGATGGCGTCGAGGTCTTCGGCTTCCACGGCCAGACGCTGGCCCATGACCCCGATGGGGGGCGCACGCACCAGGCGGGCGATGGTGCGCGGCTCGCCGCCGAGGCGGGGCTGGTGACGGTCTGGGATTTCCGCTCGAACGATGTCGAGCTGGGCGGGCAGGGCGCGCCGCTGGCGCCCTTCTACCACTGGGCGCTGGCGCGCTTCGTGGGTGAGACGCGGCCCATGGCCTTCCTCAACCTCGGCGGGGTGGGCAACATCACCTATGTCGATCCGCGCGTGGCGCGGCCCGAGCTGCCGGGGGCCTGCCTCGCCTTTGACACGGGGCCCGCGAATGCGCCGATCGACGATCTTGTGCAGGCGCGGCTGGGGATGCCCTACGACCGCGACGGGGCCTTGACGCGGGCGGGGCGTGTCGATGCCGAGACGGTGGCGGTGTTTCTCGACGATGTCTATTTCCGGCGCGTGCCGCCGAAATCGCTGGACCGCGGCGGGTTTCCGCAGCTGGCGGACTGGATCGCGGGGATGGAGATAGCGGATGCGGTGGCGACGCTCGCGGCCTGTGCCGCGGGGGCGGTCTCGCAGGCGATGGAGCATCTGCCCGCGCGCCCCGCGCGGCTGCTGGTCACGGGCGGCGGGCGGCTGAACCCCGGGCTGATGGAGATGCTCGAGGCGGCGCTCGGCCGCCCGGTGGAGCCGGTGGAGGCCGCGGGGCTGGACGGTGACGCGCTCGAGGCGCAGGCCTTCGCCTATCTCGCGGTCAGGGTCTTGCGCGGCCTGCCGACCTCGGCCCCCGGCACCACGGGCGTGGCCACGGCGGTGGGCGGGGGCCGGGTGTCGCGCCCCTGACCAAAAGGAGCGGCATTGCCGCGTTCCCTTGAGGTCGCTTCGCTCCGTGAGTCCTTTGTTGGCGCCTTCGGCGCGTGGGGGGCTCCGCCCCCGTCGCTCCGCGACTCCCCCGCCATATTTGGGGGATGAAGATGCTCAGGCGCGCGGGGGGCGGTTGCGCAGCATCGAGGCGGTGTAGATCACGAGGGCCGCCCAGATCAGCGGGAAGGCCACGGCGCGGGCGGGGCCGAAGGGCTCGTCGAAGACGAAGACCGCGATCAGGAAGATCATCGTGGGCGCGATATATTGCAGGATGCCGATGGTCGAAAGGCGTAGCCCCTTGGCGCCGTTGGCATAGAGCATCAAGGGGATCGCCGTGACTGCGCCCGCGCCGATCAGAAGGGCGCTGTCGGTCCAGGAGGTCGTCAGGAAATGGCCGGAGGGTCCGATCCAGAGGATATAGGCCAGCGCCGGCGGCGAGAGCAGCAGCACCTCGAGCAGGAAGCCCTGGTTGGGGCCGATGGGGAGCGTCTTGCGCAGGAAGCCGTAGATGCCGAAGGTCGTCATCAGCACCAGCGCCACCCAGGGCACCGCGCCCGCCGAGACGGTGAGGATCGCAACCGCGACCGCGGCCAGCCCCACCGCCGTCCATTGCGCGGGCGAGAGGCGTTCGCGCAGGATCACCGCGCCGAGCGCGACCGAGAAGAGCGGGTTGATATAGTAGCCGAGCGCCGCATCCAGCGCGCGGTCATTTGCGATGGCCCAGACATAGACGCCCCAGTTGATCGAGATCAGGCTTGCCGTGACCGCGGCCATGGCCACCATGCGCGGGCTGCGCAGCGCGGTCACCAGGTCACCGGTGCGGCGCAGCACCAGGAGAACCGCGCCCGCCACGGGCACCGACCAGAGCACCCGGTGGGCGATGATCTCGACCGCGGGGATGTGGGCTATGGCCTTCATGTAGAGCGGCAGGAAGCCCCAGATCAGGTAGGCGGACGCGGCATAGGCAAAGCCCGCCGGCGTGTCGCCGGTCTTGGGGGTGGGTGCGGGGGTGGGGGTGGTCAGGGTCGTCGCGCGCGTCATGGGCCCCGGTTAGCCCATCGCGCAGGGCCGGGCGAGCGCGATTTCGAGATGCCGCGCATCACGGTTGGTCATGGGCTATCCGCGCGGGATGTCGAACCCCGGCGCGGCCAGCGTGAACCCCTCGAAGGTGAAGCCCGGCGAGACGGTGCAGGAGACCAGCGTGAAATCGCCGGTGGTGCGCGCGGCCTGCCAATGGCCTTCGGGAACGATGATCTGCGGCGCGCCCGTGTCGAGGTCGGGGGTCAGCAGGTGGTCGGTGGCGGGGCCTTCGTCGGTCTTGGCCATGGACAGCACCAGCGGCGCGCCCGCGTGCCAGAGCCAGATCTCGGTCGCATCGACCTTGTGCCAATGGCTCGCCTCGCCTGCCTTCAGCAGGAAGTAGATGCAGGTGCCCGTGGGGCGGCCCTCGTTCGTGGCGACCCAGGTCTGGCGGTAATGCCCGCCCTCTGGATGGGGGGCGAGGCCCAGCCGGGCGATGATCTGGTCGGCGGTCATGGTCATTGGGCGGAGTCCTTTCGCGCTGTGTTGCCTGCGCGCATCACGGCGCAAGCTGGCGGGCGAGGTCGTGGAAGTCGTCGGCCGTGATGTCCCACGCGGCCTCGGGCGCAAGGTCGCGGGTCTGGCCCGGCCCGTGTTCGGTGGGGCGGGGCACGAAGGCGGTGGCCAGCCCGCAGGCCCGCGCGGCGTGCAGGTCGTCATTATGGGCGGCGACCATCATCACCTCCGCCGGGGCGAGGCGCAGCGTCGCGCAGGCGGCGAGATAGACCGCCGGTTTCGGCTTGTAGTCCCGCGCGATCTCGGCCCCGAGGATGCAATCCCAGGGCAGGGCGGCGTAGCGTGCCAGCCGCGTCATCAGCGCGATTGAGCCGTTCGAGCAGGGCGCGATGATGTGATGGCGCTTCAGCGCGGTGAGGCCCGCGACGACATCGGGCCAGGGGTCGAGCCGCTCCCACGCCGCGTTGAGGCTGTCGGGGGCGGTCACGCCGAGATCGGCGGCGACCCTGTGCAGGTTCTCGAGATGCAGGTCGTCGAGGGGCACGTAGCCGCGCCCGCCTTGCCTGATGCGCGCCATGGCGGGGTCGTATTCCGCCCGCCAGGCGGTGGCGAAGGCCGCGGCGTCCACGCCGGGCAGGGCGGCCGCCACCTCGCGCGCGACGGAGGCACGCCAGTCCACGCAGGTGCCGAAGACGTCGAAGATGAGGGCTTTGGGAAACGCTTTCAGGGTCATGTCAGTCCGACACATGAACTTTCAATTCGGCCTGGATGGCTTCAGCCAAGCCTCGTAGTTCGAGTGGATAAAAGGCGAAATCAGCCGTTTCGTTCGATTTTTTCGACCGTTCATTGTCCCACGCTTCACTGTCCCACCGCTGATTTTTCAGTTCCTCACTGAACCACTGCTGACTGACCCGTTTGATCTCATCAATGGAGCGCGTTTCGTTTACTTCGTAGTCATACCGATACTTCGTGAAGGCTTCATTCCACGCCGTCATGAGCTTCTCGGGATCGCTGAAATCCGAGTGTCCGGCAAATCGCACGCTGGCATACTTGATAAGTCGGGCGCGCGTTTCAGTATCGAGCTTGAGCCAGCCTTCGTAGTAGTCATGGCTAAACTTCGGTTCCTTGCCTTCCGCAAGGACCAAGGCTTTCAGCAGTATCTCGAAGGCGAGGATGTCCAGAACGGTGCCTGAAGGTCCGAAATCCTCAAGTTTCGTCCTCAGGCACTGTCCGGCGCGAAGGTAGGCGGACGCGGATTCCACCCGTCGCCTGATCGCTTCGCGCCGATCCAGCCTCATGCTTACCCCCGCAGGATCGACCGCCCCGCGTAGGCCGCCGTATCCCCCAGCATCTCCTCGATGCGGATCAGCTGGTTGTATTTCGCCAGCCGGTCCGAGCGCGCCAGCGAGCCGGTCTTGATCTGCCCGCAGTTCGTGGCGACCGCGAGATCGGCGATGGTCGCGTCCTCGGTCTCGCCCGAGCGGTGCGACATCACGCAGGTCATCCGGTTGCGATGCGCAAGGTTCACCGCGGCCAGCGTTTCCGACAGCGTGCCGATCTGGTTCACCTTCACCAACAGCGAGTTGCCGCAGCCCCGCTCGATCCCCTGTTGCAGGCGAGCGGGGTTGGTGACGAAGAGGTCGTCGCCCACCAGCTGCACCCGGTGGCCCAGGACCTCGGTCAGGGTCGCCCAGCCGTCCCAGTCATCCTCGGCGCAGCCATCCTCGATCGACAGGATCGGGTAGTCGTTCACCAGCGCCTCGAGATAGGAGACATTCTCGTCCGGGGTCAGGGTTTTCCCTTCGCCCGCAAGCACGTAGGCGCCGTCCTTGAAGTATTCCGTCGAGGCGCAGTCGAGCGCCAGCATCATGTCGTCGCCGGGCACATAGCCCGCCTTCTCGATGGAGCGCAGCACGAAATCCAGCGCGTCGCGGGTCGAGCTGAGGTTGGGGGCGAAACCGCCCTCGTCGCCGATGCCCGTGGACAGGCCCGCCGCCGACAGCTCCTTCTTCAGGGTGTGGAACACCTCCGACCCCATCCGCACGGCCTCGGCGATGGAGGTGGCCGAGACCGGCATGATCATGAATTCCTGGATGTCGATCGGGTTGTCGGCATGCTCGCCGCCGTTGATGATGTTCATCATCGGCACCGGCAGGACATGGGCCGCGGTGCCGCCCACGTAGCGGAAAAGCGGCTGCGAGACGTGATCGGCCGCGGCCTTGGCCACGGCGAGCGAGACGCCGAGGATCGCGTTGGCGCCCAGACGGCCCTTGTTCTCGGTCCCGTCCATCTCGCACAGCAGCGCGTCGATCGCCTCCTGCTCGGTGGCGTCGGTGCCGACCAGCGCCTCGGCGATCTCGCCGTTGACGGCGGCCACGGCCTCCAGCACGCCCTTGCCCATGTAGCGGCTCTTGTCGCCGTCGCGGCGCTCGACGGCCTCGTGCACGCCCGTGGATGCGCCCGACGGCACCGCGGCGCGGCCCATGGTGCCATCCTCCAGCGTCACGTCGACCTCGACGGTGGGGTTGCCCCGGCTGTCGAGGATCTCGCGGGCGTGGATGTCGATGATGAAGCTCATGGGGTGTCCCTCTCCGGTCTGGCTGTCGCGCGCTCTATAGCAAGCCCCGCCGCGCAAGCGAAGAGGGCGCGCGCGGTCCTGCCGCCACCACGCCGCGGCCGTTTGGCATGGGGCGCGGGGGTGGGGGCCTTGAACGTGCCCTTGAACGGCGCGGCAGCGGCTCAGCGCGCGGCCTGCCGTTCCCGCCACAGGGTATAAAGCCCCGTCGCCACCACGATGGCCACGCCCAGGATGGTCATCGGGTCGATGGTCTCGTCGAAGACGACGACGGCGATCACGAAGGCAAAGACCAGCCGCGTGTAGCGCATCGGCGTGACCACCGCGATCTCGCCCACCCGCATCGCGGCGGTGATGGCGAAATAGGCGAGCATCCCGGTCAGAACCGCCGCGGGCAGCGTGACCGCCATGGCGGGCGAGGGCGTGACCCAGCCGCCGAAGATCACCAGGACCAGCGCCCCTGTCATTCCCACGGCGGCGAAACTGTAGCTCGCCAGCAGTGTCGTGGGCACATGTTTCGGCACCGGCCGCGTGGCCAGGTCGCGCAGCGACAGCCCGACCGCCGCGGCCACCGCGAACAGGATGTTCGGGTCGAAGGCCTCCGCGCCGGGGCGCAGGATCACCAGCACCCCGCACAACCCCACCCCGATCGCCAGCCAGCGCCGCCAGCCGACCTTTTCACCGAGGAACACCGCCGCCCCCAGCGTGACCAGCAGCGGGTTGGCCTGGATCACCGCCGACAGCGTCGAGAGCGGGATCAGCGACAGCGCCACGAGGAAGGCCCCGGTCGCCAGCACCTCGGCCGCGTTGCGCAGCATCACGGGCCGCATCAGCAGGACCGGCGACAGCCAGCGATGCCCCTGCAGCCGCGCCCAGATCCCGAACAGCACCGCGCCCCCGATCCCGAACAGGAACAGGATCTGCCCCAGCGGCAGCTCCCGCGTGGCGAAGACCAGCACCATGTCGGTGAGCGCAAAGCCCAGCATGGCCAGCGTCATCCACGCCATGCCCTTGAGATTGTCCATCCTGCCCCCGGTTCTCCGCGTCCCCCGTCCCGCAGCGGCATATCCCGCCCCGCGACCAAGGCAAAGCACCAACCGCCCTCTTCACCTTTCCCCAAATACGGACGGCCCGCCGCCAGCCACGGCACAGGACACCGGGTCAGGGGCCAGCCGCCCGCCCCGAAGCGCCCGCCGCGTGACCGGGCCGCAGGCCCGCCACGCGGCCGGGCCCAACCGGCGCAGGCCGCAAGGCCGAGCCGGGCGGGAGCGCCCTCGTCCGCCTCAGCCGCGCTCCTGTTCATGGGCGTAGCGCATCCGGGCCACGGCCTCGTTCTTCTCGGCCTTCTTCAGATCGCCCAGCTGGCTTTCCACGTAGGTCAGATGTTCCTCCACCGCCGCCCGCGCCGCGACCGGATCGCGCGCCTGCAGCGCGTCGTTGATCTTGCGGTGATGGTCCAGCAGCAGGTCGCGGGTGGTGCGCTGGCGGAACATCATCTGCCGGTTGAAGAACACCCCCTGCTTCAGCAGGTCGAAGATCGAGCGCATCATGTGCAGCAGGATCACGTTGTGAGACGCCTCGAGAATGGCGATGTGGAACTCGGCATCGAGCTCGGCCTCGTCGGCCGGGTTGCGCTTGCGATGCGCCGCTTCCATCTTGCGAAAGATCGTGTCGACCACCTTCAGGTCGGTGTCCGACCCGTGCAGCGCCGCGCGTTCTGCCGCGATGCTCTCGAGGTCGCGGCGAAAGGCGATGTAGTCGAACACCGCTTCCTCGTGGCTGGCGATCAGCTGGATCAGCGCCGGCGAAAAGGCCGAGCCGAGGACATCGGCCACGTAGATGCCCGCACCCGCCCGCGTGGCGAGCAACCCGCGCTCCTGCAACTCGGCAACGGCCTCGCGCAGCGAGGGGCGCGAGACGCCGAACCGCTCGCTCAGCTCTCGCTCGGACGGCAGCCGTTCACCGGGGCGCAGAATGCCCCTGAGGATCAGTTGCTCGATCTGCCGCACCACGGAATGCGACAGGCGCTCGGCCTCGATGCGCTGGAATGGCATGGCCCCCTCCCGAATTGGTCAGATGATATGACCACGGGCAGGGGGCTGTCCAGCGACTTGCCGGTTGCGTGCGCTCAGCGGATCGGGCGGATCACGACCTCGACCCGGCGGTTCTGCTGACGGCCTTCGGGCGTCAGGTTGGTCGCCACCGGCTCGGTCTCGCCGCGGCCGAAGGCGCGCACGCGCGAGGGCGCGACCCCGGCCTCGAGCAGCACACCCGCCACCGCCTGCGCGCGGCGCGAGGACAGGTCCTGGTTGTATTCGGCCGAGCCGTCGGAATCGGTATGGCCGATCACGTCCACGGTAGTGTTGGGGTATTGCTGCAGGTTGCGCGCCAGCGCGCGCAGGTCGGATTGCAGGCTGGCGCGGATCGCGGCGCTGTCCACGTCGAAGAGAATGCCGTCCGGCATGGTGACGATCAGCTCTTCGCCGGTGTTCCGGATGCGGATGTCGTCATTCGACAGGTTCCCGCGCAGGTCCTGCGCCTGCCGGTCGAGCGCGGCCCCGATGGCGCCGCCCGCCAGCGCGCCCGCGGTGGCCCCGATCACCGCGCCGCCCGCGCGGTTGCCGTCATTGGTCGCGCTGCCGAGGAACCCCCCGAGAATGCCGCCGATGATCGCCCCGTCGCGCGTGCGCTCGCCCATCGGCTGGGCGCTGTTGCTCACGCAGCCCGTCAGGGCCAGCGCCGAGACGGTGGCGAGGATGGTCAGTTTCGTGCGGTTGATCATGCTGTTGCCCTTCCAGACTGCCCTGGTCCCGGTTCGTCCGGAACGTCTTCCTGCGAGCTTATACCAGGATGGGGCCCCTCGGCAGGGGGAAAACGCCAAATGGCGAAAACCCGCGCATCCGGCGCGAGCCCAAGGCAGCCCTCAGGCGGCGCTTTCCGGCTCCGCCGCCTCCAGCGCCGCGGCCTCCTGGGCCAGCATGGCGCGTTTCACGGGCAAGCCCCAGTGGTAGCCGCCCAGTCCGCCCGATTTCCTGAGCGCGCGGTGGCAGGGGATCAGCCAGCTGATCGGGTTGCGGCCCACCGCCGTGCCGACCGCCCGCACCGCGCGGGGCGCGCCGATGGCGCCCGCGATCTCGGAATAGGTGGTCACATGCCCCGAGGGGACCGACAGAAGCGCCTCCCACACCTTGATCTGGAAGGGCGCGCCGATCAGCGACAGGCGCAACTCGCCGCCCCCGCCGAAAGCCGCCCGCGCCAGCGGCGCGACGCTATCGGCATCTTCGACGAACTCCGCCGCGGGCCAGCGGCCCGTGAGGTCGGCCATGGTCGCGGCCTCGCCCGTCTCGGCGGCGAAGCCCAGCCCGCAGATGCCGCGCCCCGTCGCCATGACCAGCGCCTTGCCGAAGGGGCTGTCGACCCAGCCCCAGCGGATGCACAGCCCCGCGCCCCCGCTTGCATAAGCGCCGGGTGGCATCGCCTCCCAGCTCAGGAACAGGTCATGCAGCCGGCCCCCGCCGGACAGGCCCACGGCCTGCGCCGTCTCGAGCGTCGTGAATCGCTCGCGCAGAAGCCGCCGGGCGTGGTCCAGCGCGAGATACTGCTGGTAGCGTTTCGGGCTGACCCCCACCCAGGCCGAGAAGACGCGCTGGAAATGCGCCGCGCTCATGCCCATCCGGGCGGCCAGCGCCTCGAGGCTCAGGGGCGTTTCGGCCGCGTCGATCTCGGCGATGGCGCGGCGGATCACCTGGTAATGGTAGGCTTGGTCCTGTGTCATGCCCCGAGGATAGCCCGCGCCCGCGGCCCCGCGCGACCCGGAACTTGCGCCAAAACGCCCTTGCCGCCCCGGCCCTCGCGCGCCAAAAGGGCGGCATGGCCAAGCAGTTGCCCTATCCCGTAATGCGCGAGATCTTCGCGCGGTTCCAGGCCGCCGAGCCGGAACCCAAGGGCGAATTGCACCACACCAACGCCTTCACCCTCGTCGTGGCCGTGGCGCTCAGCGCGCAGGCCACCGACGCGGGCGTCAACAAGGCCACCGCGAAACTCTTCCAGATCGCCGACACGCCCGAGAAGATGCTGGCCCTCGGCGAAGAGGGCGTGATCGAGCATATCAAGACCATCGGCCTGTTTCGCAACAAGGCCAAGAACGTCATCAAGCTCAGCCGCATCCTCGTCGAGGAGTATGGCGGCGAGGTGCCGTCGAGCCGCGCCGCCCTGCAATCGCTGCCCGGTGTGGGGCGCAAGACCGCCAATGTCGTTCTCAACATGTGGTGGCGCTTCCCCGCGCAGGCGGTCGACACTCATATCTTCCGCCTCGGCAACCGCGCCGGCATCGCGCCGGGCAAGGACGTCGATGCCGTCGAGCGCGCTATCGAGGACAATGTTCCGGCGGAATACCAGCTTCACGCCCATCACTGGATGATCCTGCATGGCCGCTACATCTGCGTGGCGCGCAAGCCGAAATGCGGTGCCTGCCTGATCGCCGACCTGTGCCAATACGAGGACAAGACCCAATGACCAAGACCTATGACCTTGTCGGGATCGGCAATGCCATCGTCGACGTGATCTCCCACGGCGACGACAGTTTCCTCGACAACATGGGTATCGAGAAGGGCATCATGCAGCTGATCGACCGCGAGCGGGCCGAGCTGCTCTATGCCGCGATGCGCGAGCGGGTGCAGACGCCTGGCGGATCGGTCGCCAACACCATCGCGGGCGCGGGCACGCTGGGGCTGACCACCGCCTTCCTCGGCAAGGTGCGCGACGACGCGCTGGGGCGCTTCTATGCCGCGGGCATGACCGAACAGGGCATCGACTTTCCCAACCCGCCCGTGGCCGAGGCGCAGGCGCCGACCTCGCGCTCGATGATCTTCGTCTCGCCCGACGGCGAGCGGTCGATGAACACCTATCTCGGCGCAGGCGCGGATTTCGACGCCGATGACGTGGACGCAACCGTTGCGGGCAATGCGCGCTGGCTGTTCCTCGAGGGGTATCTCTACGACAAACCCGAGGGGAAATCCGCCTTCACTGCCGCCGCAGACCACTGCCGCACGGGCGGCGGCAAGGTGGGCATCACGCTGTCCGACCCGTTCTGCGTCGACCGGCACCGCGCCGATTTCCTGACGCTGATCGAAGGGCAGATGGACTACGTGATCGGCAATCACGAGGAATGGCTGGCGCTTTACCAGACCGACGACCTCGACGCCGCGCTCGCGCAGGCCGCAGCGATCTGCGACATCGTCGTCTGCACCCATTCGGGCGAGCCGGTGAAGATCATCCAGGGCGCGACCCGCGTCGAGGTTCCGGTCACGCGGATCACGCCGGTCGATGCCACCGGGGCGGGCGACCAGTTCGCCGCCGGGTTCCTCTCGGGGCTGGCCATGGGCCGCGATCTCGAGACGGCGGGGCGGATGGGCGTTGCCGCCGCCGCCGAGGTCATCCGCCACGTCGGCCCGCGCCCCGCGCGACCGCTCTCCGAGGTGATGGCCGAGGCGGGGCTCGCCTGATCCCGCGCACTCGGCCCGCCGGGGCCTGTCGGCTCATGGTGGGCCCCGACGGTGGCCGCCGTGCCCGCGGTCGCTGTCACGGACCTGTCACGCTCTTCTGGTGTAACGCGCGGCAGGCCGCAGTCCCGCGGCCGGTTCACGTGCATGGGAGAGCGGCCGCCGCGCGCGGCCCGGCCCGAGGTTCGGTAGCACCAACATGGACGATCCCCTTCATATCTCGGCACTTCTGGTGCTCGGGCTGACCCTCAAGCTGGCCGGCTTTGCCGTGCGCGACGAGTTGCTGCTGCGCGGCCTCGTGAGTGCGGGCATCTTCTGCGACCTGCTGTTCTACCTTCTGCGCAGCGACCAGGTGCTTCTGTCGGTGGGGGCCAATGCCGCGCTGGTGACCGTCAACCTGACGCTGATCGCCCTGATCCTGCTGGAGCGGACGACCTGGCGCATGAGCGCGGAGGACCGCGCCGTTTTCCGGCATTTCCCGACCCTGACACCGGGGCAGTTCCGCAAGCTCATGCGCATCCATCGCCGCGACAGCGTGGCGGCGGGCGTGCCGCTGACGCGCGAGGGGGCGCCGGTCGATGACCTGATGCTCGTTCTCGCCGAGCGCATCACGATCACCAAGGACGGCGACAGTTTCGCAATCGCGGGGCCGACCTTCGTGGGCGAGCTTGCGCTGCTGACCCGGCAGCCGTCGAGCGCGGATGTTCATCTGCCCGAGGGGGGCACGGTCCTGCGGTTCCCGGCCCCCGCGATGCGCGAGCTGATGCGGGCCTCGCCCAGCCTTGGCAACGCGGTGGTCGCGCTCTTTGGCGACGAGATGGCGCGCAAGCTGGCCGACAGCGTTCCGATGGCCCGCGCCGCGCTGCGGCGGGGCGAGCGCGAGGCGCGGACCGACGACCCGAACGCGACCCGCGCCCTTGCGGGGGCGGCGGATGTGGTCGGGCAAGTGCGCCACCGCTGAGGCGGCAACGCCTTGACCGGTGGCGGGAAACCGCGTTCCCTCGATCCCATGACGACATCCGCGTCTCCTCCCTCGGACGGCCAGCCCCGTCTCGACCGCTCGGCGATCCGTATCGCGCGGCTCCTGTCGCGGCATGGCGCGTTTGCCGCGGTGCCGCATGGCGCGCTGGTGCGGCTGGTCGCCGCCTGCTCCACCGCGCGCTTCGCGCCGGGCGAGGCGCTGATGCGGCAGGGCGAGGCGGGCGAGGCGGCCTTTCTGCTGCTGTCGGGGGCCGTTGTGGTCGAGGTTCAGGGCCACCTCGGGCGCAGCGTCGTCGCCCGGCTGCAGGCGGGCGAGCTGGTGGGCGAGCTGGCGGTCTTCGCCAAGACGCCGCGCACCGCCACCGTCCGGGCCGAGGTGCCGACCGAGGCGCTGGTCATCGCCAATGACACGATCCGGGCCGCGGCCCTGCAGGAGCCGGACATCGTGATGTCGGTGATCGCGGCGCTCGGCACCCGGATCGGGCAGGTCAACGCCGCGCTGGTGACGCTGACACAGGCCAGCCGTGCGCTGTCGGAGGGGCGGTTCTCGCCCGAGATGCTGGACACGCTCAACCGGCAGGCCGACGAACTGGCGCATTTCGCCAGGGTCTTCCGCGACATGGCCGCCGAGATCGAGGAAAAGCGCACGCTGCGTCACGAGATGGAGACCGCCGCCGCGATCCAGCGGGCCTTTCTGCCCTCCGAGGTGCCGCACGGCGGGGCCGCCGACCGGGTCGAGATCGCGGCCCGCATGGTGCCCGCGCGCAATGTCGGCGGGGATTTCTACGATTTCTTCCGCATCGGCGAGCGGACGCTTGCCTTCGCCGTCGGCGACGTGTCGGGCAAGGGCACGCCCGCGGCGATGTTCATGGGCGTGGCGCGCACGGTGCTCAAGACCGTGACCCGCGATCTCTGCGCCGCAGGGCCCCCGGCCGAGGGGCAGGCAGGGGCCATCCTGTCGCGGGTCAATGATGCGCTGGCCGAGGACAACGCCTCTTCCATGTTCGTCACGCTGGCGCTGGGGCTGCTCGATCTGGACACCGGCGCGCTCGACCTTGCCACCGCGGGCCATGAAGAGGCGGTGATGCTGCGCGCCGGGGTGGCGGCGCACGAGCCTCTGGCCGTCAGCGGCCCGGCGCTGGGGTTGTTCGAAGGGGTGAGCGTCACCAGCCGCAGCCTGAGGCTGGTGCCGGGCGACCGGATCGTCCTTGCCACCGATGGCGTGACCGAGGCTTTCGACAGCGACCGCCATGTCTTTGGCTGGGACCGGTTCTTCGCGGCCCTGCCGGGCGAGGGGGCCGGGGCGGAGGCGTCGGTCGCGGCGCTTTTCGCGGCGGTGGCGGGTTTCGTGGGCGATGCTCCGCCCTCGGACGACATCACGGCGCTGGTGTTGCGCTACCTCGGTCCGCCGGGCGGCAGGTGATCTGCAGGACATTCTCCTGCCCCTCGCGCGTATAGGCAAGCGTGCTGGCCGTCTCGCGGATCAGCTTGATGCCGAAGCCGCCGATCTGCGCGGTCTCCAGATCCTGCATCGCGGCGGCCTCGGGCCGGTCCAGCGGGTCGAAGAGGGGGCCGTTGTCGCGGATCTCGGCGGTGACGGCCTCGGCCGCCATGCGGATCGTGACCCTGAGCCGGGGCGCGGCGATGCCCTCGAAGGCGTAGGAGACGACGTTGGCCACCGCCTCGTTGAGGCAAAGCTTCATGTCCCCGAGCACCCGCGCATCAAGCGCCGCCCCCTCGGTCTGCTCGGCATACCAGTCGTTCAGCCGGGCCACCGCGGACAGGTTGGACGGCAGGTCGATGGTGGCGTCGGAGGTGTCGTGCGCGGCGGACGGCATCAGCCGAAGGCAGCGCGCGCCGCGGCCTCGTCCTCGACCACGGGCACCAGCGTGTCGACGCCGGTCGAGCTCAGCACGCGCCGGGCTGCCTCGTTCGGGCCGAGGATCACCAGCGTGCCGCCGCGCCGCGCGATGGGCTTGGCGGTCGACACGATCAGGCGCACACCGATCGAGGCCATGAACCCGACGCCCCGCATGTCGAGGATCACCCGGTCCTGCGATCCCGCGATGACGCTCAGCGGCATCTCGATGTCGCTGCTGCCCGCGATGTCGAGGTCACCCTCGAGCGACACCATGAGGATATCGCCGTCGACCTGCCCCTGTTCGATCTTCATGACGCTCTTTCCGCTCCGTGTTGTGCCGTGCCATGCCGGTATGATGCGCCGTCATCTTTCGATAATCGCCCGGACTGCGCGACGCTAGGCCCAAGTTGTTACAGTTCGGTGACACCCGGCCCGGCCGCTCGTGGCGCGTGGGGTGGGGCCGGTTCCGGCGGGGCCGCGCCGCGCATCCGGTCCGCCTCGTGCAGGGCGGCATTGGCGGCGTTCGCCTTTTCGATCTTGCGCTGCGCCTCGATCTGCAGGGCCTGGCCGACCAGCAGGGCGAAATCGTGGTTGCTTTCCATCTCCTTCAGCAGCTTGCCGCGCGGCAGGACGAAGATGCGCCCGTCCTCGGCCATCTCGACCCCGGCGGTCGCCGGCGCGTTGTGGATCACGGTGATCTCGCCGATCAGGTCTCCTGCGTTCAGCGTGGCGAGTTCGTGGCCATGGGCGGTGACGGTCGCGCGGCCCGTGGCAAGGTAGACCACCGCGCCGGCCGGTGCGCCCTGCCGGGTGATGACATGCCCCTTGGGCACGTCGCGCCACTCCCCGATCCGCAGCATCTGCCGGGCCGCCAGCGGCGGCAGCGAGGGGAAATGCGCGGCCAGCAACTCGGTTTCCTCGTCGCGGAAGCGGCTGCGCATCCGCAACAGCGCGTGCCGCGTCAGGCCGATCAGCGACAGCACCACCCAGAAGGACTGGATCACCGCCGAGGAGAGGTTGAACGCCTCGCCCAGGCTGACCAGCACCAGCGAGGCGGCGAGCAGGTTCAGCACCGTGTAGACCACCGAACCGCCGCGCAGAAAGCCCAGTTGCAGCGCGCCGTAGGCCAGCACGTAGACCGCGGCCCCCACGAGACCGAGCCCGGCGAAAAGCGACACCCCGATCATGAAATGCGCAGGTCAACGAATGTCATGCGTTCTGGGTCGCATGTCGGGGTGCGGCGGGTCAAACGATAATGCCGCGGGAAAAAAGAGCGGGGCCGCGCGCCCCGCGGCTCAATCGCCGAGCTTGGCATGCACCTCGTCGAGGTCGATCTCGCCCACGGGCATCTTGTTGCCGGGGTTCTCGAAGTCGTATTTGAACACCTCGAAATCGCGGTGGTAGATCTCGTAGACCAGATGCATCGACAGGTCGTCGAAGTAATCCTCGACCGGATGCGCGCGCTTGGGGCCGTGCCCCTCGCTTTCATTGAAGCGCGGCACCTGTTGCAGGTCGACGGGCTGCGGTGTCTCGACCGCGTCGAGCACGCTCTGCATACCCTCGTTGAACTTTTCGGTCCAGAAGATGTTGTCGTAGCGCCCGCCGTTCACGATCAGCGTCGAGACATGGCCCGACATCGCCGACCAGTGGATGTCCGGCTCCATCGGGCGGCGCCAGCGAATCGTGTCGCGCGCGAACAGCAGGAAGCGGCGGAAACTGGCGATCTGGTCGAACTCGCCCTTGCCGTCGTCGCCGCCCACCTCGATCCCGTATTTCTGGATCAGGAGCGGCACCAGGTTGCCCCGGTAGCGTCGCCCGTTGCGCTGGATGCCGCAGATCTTGTCGAAAAAGCTGGACAGGATGCGCGTGTAGGGGTTGCGCACGCAGGTGAAGGTGTAGGTCTGCCGCCCCTTCACGCGGTCCGCGATGGCCTGCTGGCTGGCCTCCATCGACCATTTGTGCATCCCGCCGGTCGCATCGTGGATGTCGCCGTCGAAATAGGTGCCGTTGTCGGAATAATAGAGGATCTGACCGATGGTCGAGCAGGCGCATTTCGGCACCACGCGGTAGACCATGCTTTCGCTTTGCGTCATCCAGGTTCCGGGAAACCCCATACTATCGGCCTCTTTACTATATGTGCCCGAGCCTGTGCCGGAAAGCGGCGGGCATGGGCCAATCAACGCGTGTGTCTTCCATCTTCGTTAGCTATTAGTATGCGAACAATAAGGAAAGACCGAGGCGCGTTGTTTCTGCGATGGCGAAGATTGCCTTCATTCTGCTGTGTCACAAGGACCCCGACGCGATCGTCCTTCAGGCCCGCCGCCTGACGGCGACCGGGGATTTCGTCTCGATCCACTTCGACGCCCGTGCCGATGCGGCGCAGTATGCCCGCATCACCTCGGAACTGGCCGACAATCCCGGCGTCGTCTTCGCCACCAAGCGCGTGAAATGCGGCTGGGGCGCCTGGAGCCTCGTGCGGGCCACGCTCAACGCCGTCGAGGCGGCCGAGGCGGCCTTTCCCGAGGCGACGCATTTCTACATGCTGTCGGGCGATTGCATCTCGGTGAAATCGGCCGCCTATGCCCACCGCTTCCTCGATGCCCATGACCGCGACTACATCGAAAGCTTCGATTTCTTCAAATCGGACTGGATCAAGACCGGCTTCAAGGAAGAGCGGCTGATCTACCGGCACTGGTTCAACGAGCGCACGCAGAAATGGCTGTTCTACCGCAGTTTCGATTTGCAGAAGGCGCTGGGGCTGACGCGTCAGATCCCCGCCGACATCGAGGTGCAGATCGGCAGCCAATGGTGGTGCCTGCGCCGCCGCACGATCGAGGCGATCCTGCAGTTCTGCCGCGACCGGCGCGACGTGGTGCGCTTTTTCTCGACCACCTGGATTCCCGACGAGACATTTTTCCAGACGCTTGTGCGCCACCTTGTCCCCGCGCGCGAGATCGAAAGCCGCACGCTGACCTTCAAGATGTTCAGCGATTACGGCATGCCCGTCACCTTCTACAACGACCATTACGACCTTCTGGTCGCGCAGGATTTCCTCTTCGCCCGCAAGATCAGCCCCGAGGCCTCCCTCCTCAAGGAGCGGCTCGGCGCGCTGTGGGAATCGGACCGGGTCGAGTTCGCCACCAGCCAGGAGGGTGAAAAGCTGCACGCCTTCCTTACCGGGCGCGGGCGGATCGGGCGGCGCTACGGCACGCGGTTCTGGGAACGCGAAAGCACGCTGGGGCCTGAACGAAACCTTTACATGCTGGTCTGCAAGAAATGGCATGTCGCCAAGCGGATGCTGCACGCGGCCTCGGACCGGCTCGACATCAAGGGGGTGGAATACCTCTTTGACGAGGCCTCCTGCCCCTTGCCGCACCTCGGCGGGATCGAGCGGACGCTGGAAAAGCGCAACCGTCATCGCCGGGCGCTGATGCGGATGCTGTTCGACTACCACGACACCGACCGCCTGCTGGTCTGCATCGACCCGGCGAACATCGAGCTGATGCGCGATTTCATGTCGGACCGGTCCAACGCGCGCATCCTCGAGTTGCAATGCATCTTCGACGACCAGTATCTCATCGGGCACGCGCATCGCGTGGGTCTTGCCACCAGCGACACGCCGGACGAGGTGATCGGGCGGATGCTGCCCACGTTGCGCCACGAGTTCGCCGACGAGTCGGTGCGCATCCGCGACGCCGAGTTCCCGCGCCACTGGCGCATCCGCCAGGACCGCAGCACGGCGGACAACGCGCAGGTGCTTGCCGATTTCTTCGGCACCGGGCAGGACGCGGCCCACGAGCTTGCCCAGACCCCGTTTCTCTTCGACGACTGACAGGAAAACCCGATGCCCTACGCCTATGACGACCAGAACATCTTTGCCAGGATCCTGCGCGGCGAGATCCCGAACCAGACCGTTGTCGAGACCGAGCATACGCTGGCCTTCAACGACATCTATCCGCAGGCGCCTGTGCATGTTCTCGTGATCCCCAAGGGCCCTTACGTCTGCGCCGACCATTTCGCGCTGGAAGCCTCCGACGCCGAGATCGTGGATTTCTGGCGCACCGTCGGCCGCATCTGCGCCGAGAAGGGCCTCCAGCCCGGCGAGGGCGGGCAGGGCTACCGGACCATCTCGAACGCAGGCGAGGTCGCCGTGCAGGAGGTGCCACATTACCACGTCCACATCCTCTCGGGCCGTCCGCTGGGGCGGATGCTGCAACCCGCGAAGGACTGAGCGCGACATCGCGGGGCAGGGCGCGCCCTTGCCCGGCCCCGTGCGACCTGCCATATCCGCACCGACCACCCATGACGGAGCCCATCGCCATGCCCATCGCCCCGCCCGAGACCGAGATCGTTTCCGCCTGGCGCGTCGCCTGCGACGGCGGCGAGGGGGCGCTGGGTCATCCGCGCGTCTGGCTGTCGCTCTCGCCCGCCACCGGCGAGGTCGAGTGCGGCTATTGCGACAAGAAATTCATCCACGAAGACTTCGCGCAGAAAGCCGGCTCCGCGGACTGATCTGCCTGCCCCCAAAAAGCCGGGTGCAGCCCGCCCGAGGTCGCGCTAGAACAGGGCCGATCAACGGGAACGGAGCGCGGCAGCCATGGCATTTGGCAAGGGACATCACCTGCATCTGGTCGACGGCTCGGCCTTCATCTTCCGCGCCTACCATGCGTTGCCGCCGCTGACGCGCAAGTCCGATGGCCTGCCGATCGGGGCGGTGTCCGGCTTTTGCAACATGATCCACCGCATGATCGAGGCCAACACCGGACCCGATGCGCCGACGCATGCCGCCGTCGTCTTCGACAAGGGCAGCCACACGTTCCGCAACGACCTCTACGATCTCTACAAGGCCAACCGCGAGGCGATGCCCGAGGACCTGCGCCCGCAGATCCCGCTGACGCGCGAGGCGACGCGCGCCTTCAACATCGCCTGCCTGGAACTGGAGAATTACGAGGCCGACGACATCATCGCCACGCTGGCGCGGCAGGCCCGCGAGGCGGGGGGGCGCGTGACGATCATTTCCTCGGACAAGGACCTGATGCAGCTGGTCGGCGGCGGGGTCGAGATGTTCGACGCGATGAAGAACACCCGCATCGACAGCGAGGGGGTCGAGGCCAAGTTCGGGGTCCAGCCCGACAAGGTCGTCGATGTGCAGGCGCTGGCGGGAGATTCGGTCGACAACGTCCCCGGCGCGCCGGGGATCGGGATCAAGACGGCGGCGCTGCTGATCAATGAATACGGGGATCTGGAGACGCTTCTCGCGCGGGCGGGCGAGATCAAGCAGCCCAAGCGCCGCCAGACGCTGATCGAGAACGCCGAGCAGATCCGGCTGTCGAAGCGGCTGGTCACGCTGGACGACAAGGTGCCGCTGGAGGAGACGCTCGACGACCTCGAGGTGAAGGAGCCCGACCCGGATATCCTGCTGGAGTTCCTCGGGAAAATGGAGTTCCGCACCCTCACCAAGCGCATCGCCGACGGCTTTGGCGTAGCGGCGCCGGCCATCCCCGACACCGACCCCGCCGGCGCGGAACCCGTGGGCGAGGATGCGCCGACGATGCCGCCGATGGACACATCGGGCTACGAGGTGGTGCGCGACGCGGGGGCCTTGCAGGTATGGCTCGACCGCGCCCATGCGCGGGGCGAGATCGCCATCGACACGGAAACCACCGGGCTGAACGAGATGACCGCCGACCTGGTCGGCATCTCTCTGGCGACCGCGCCGGGCGTGGCCTGTTACATCCCGCTCGCCCACAGGGCCGAAGGGGGTGAGGGGCTGTTCGGGTCGGACGCGCTGGCCGAGGGGCAGATGGGGCTGGAGGAGGCGCTGGCGCTTCTCAAGCCGATGCTGGAGGACGCAAGCGTCCTGAAAATCCTGCAAAACGCCAAGTATGACGTGAAGATCCTCGCCCGTTACGGGATCGAGGTCGCCCCGATCGACGACACGATGCTGATGTCCTACGCGATGAACGCAGGCCTCCACGGGCATGGGATGGACGCGCTGTCGGAGCGGTATCTTTCGCATACGCCGATTCCGATCAAGTCCTTGCTGGGAAGCGGAAAATCGCAGATCACATTCGACCGGGTCGGCATTGCCGATGCCGCGCCCTATGCCGCCGAGGATGCCGATGTCACCTGGCGGCTGTGGCAGACCTTCCGCCCGCAGCTGCACCGGGCGCAGGTGGCGACCGTCTACGAGACGCTGGAGCGCCCGCTGGTGCCGGTGCTGGCGCGGATGGAGATGGCGGGCATTCGCGTGGACCGCGATGTGCTGAGCCGCATGTCCAACGCCTTTGCGCAGAAGATGGCGGGGCTGGAGGCCGAGATACACGAGTTGGCGGGAGAGGCCTTCAACGTCGGATCGCCCGCGCAGCTGGGCGAAATCCTGTTTGAAAAGATGGGCTTGGAGGGCGGCAAGAAGGGCAAGACCGGCAAGTATTCCACGCCCGCCGACGTGCTTGAGGATTTGGCGACCGAGCATGACCTGCCGGGGCGGGTGCTGGATTGGCGGCAGCTGTCCAAGCTGAAATCGACCTACACCGACGCGCTTCAGGACCATATCAACCCCGAGACGGGGCGCGTTCATACCTCCTATGTCATCGCGGGTGCGAACACCGGGCGGCTGGCGTCGACCGATCCGAACCTGCAGAACATTCCCGTGCGCAGCGAGGAAGGCCGCCGCATCCGGGAGGCCTTTGTCGCAGATAAAGGTAAAGTTCTGGTTTCGCTCGACTACTCCCAGATCGAGCTGCGCATCCTGGCCCATATCGCCGGGATCGACGCGCTGAAACAGGCTTTCCGCGAGGGGCAGGACATCCATGCCGCGACCGCGTCGGAGATGTTCGGCGTGCCCTTGGACCAGATGACGCCGGACGTGCGGCGGCAGGCCAAGGCGATCAATTTCGGGGTGATCTACGGGATTTCCGGCTTCGGCCTGGCGCGCAACCTGCGTGTCCCGCGGGCCGAGGCGCAGGGCTTCATCGACCGCTATTTCGAGCGCTTCCCCGGTATCAAGGATTACATGAGCGAGACGAAAGACTTCGCCAAATCAAAGGGCTACGTGCAGACGCTTTTCGGGCGCAAGATCCACACGCCGGAGATCAACGCCAAGGGCCCGACCGCCGGTTTCGCGCAGCGCGCGGCGATCAACGCACCGATTCAGGGCACGGCGGCCGACGTGATCCGGAGGGCGATGATCCGCATGGAAGACGCCATCGCGGGGCTGCCCGCGCGGATGCTGTTGCAGGTCCATGACGAGTTGCTCTTCGAGGTCGAAGAGGGGTCCGTCGATGCCCTGATCGACCGCGCGCGGGAGGTGATGGAGGGGGCTTCGCACCCGGCCGTTCACCTCGACGTCGCGCTTGCGGTGGAAGCGGGGCAGGGGGCGAACTGGGCCGAGGCGCATTGAGCGGCGGCATGTCACACCCCGTACACACCCCGTGCACACCGCGTGCATACGCGGGGCAGGCTGCGCGATGAGCCGCCCGCGCCCACGACCCCGTGTGCCGAAGGGCGAGACGCGGCTGATCGCCTTCAACAAGCCGATGGATGTTCTCAGCCAGTTCACCGATGACGGGCATTGGCCGGGGCTGTCGCGGTGGCTCGACATGCCGGGGATGTATCCCGCCGGGCGGTTGGACCGGGATTCGGAGGGGCTGCTGCTGCTGACGAATGACGGCATCCTGCAGGCGCGGCTGACCGATCCGAAATCGGCGACGCCCAAGACCTATTTCGCGCTGGTCGAGGGGGTGCCGACGCCGGAGGCGCTGGCGGCGTTGCGCAAGGGTGTCACGCTGAAGGACGGGCCGACCCGGCCCGCGCAGGTCGAGGCGGTGGCCGAGCCCGGATGGCTCTGGCCGCGCGATCCGCCGGTGCGCTTCCGCAAGTCGGTGCCCGAGGCCTGGCTGCGCCTGACCATCACCGAGGGGCGCAACCGGCAGGTGCGGCGCATGTGCGCCCATGTGGGTCTGCCGGTGCTGCGGCTGGTGCGCTGGTCGGTGGGGCCGCATACGGTCGAAGGACTCGGGCCGGGGCAGTGGAAGGCGCTGCAGCCGTAGGGGGCGCTGGCGCAAAACTGCAGTTTTGCGGGTCGGAAAACTGCAGTTTTCCGCCCCGCTCGTGGGCGCGCGCGGGTGAGGGTTCAGAGCGTCTGCCGCGTGGGGCGCGGGCGGCGGATCAGGAGCGCGCCGAGGGACATGACGATGTAGAAGCCCTGGATCAGGGCCGAGGACATGTTGAAATCGGCGATGAGGCTGATCATCACGCAGCTCGAGGCGAAGAGCACGAGGACGAAATAGAGCGGGCGGTGGCTGTCGAGCCGTCCGGTCGAGAGGCAGAAGAAGCCCGTCACGTAGGTCGCGAAGCCGATGAGGCCGATGGCGCGGCAGGTGGTCTGGACATCGAGACCGGCAAGATCGAAATAGGTCATCTGAATGTTCCCGTATCGCCGGGATGGCGCTGCGCGGACATCTAGCAGGGGGCGCCGCCCCCATGACCTGCGGGAACCCCTACCATGGCCCTCGGGGCGGGCATTTCGGGGGTTTTCCTTACCCTGGCGCCGGAAACGTGACGAGGCCGCGCATATCGTCGCGGCCTCGTCTTGTCGCGGCGCCGCTCCTCCCCCGGACGCCGCAATTCCTTGCTTATGCAAGCATGAGCATGGGAGCTTCCAGATTGTCAACAATCGCTTGCAGAAGCTGCGCGCCAAGCGCCCCGTCGATGACCCGGTGATCGACGCTGAGGGTGACCGACATGACGGTCGCCACGCTCAATTCACCGTCCTTGCCGACGACGGGTTTCTTGACGCCCGCGCCGACGGCGAGGATCGCGCCATGGGGCGGGTTGATGACGGCGTCGAAATTCTCGATCCCGAACATGCCGAGGTTGGAGATGGCGAAACTGCCGCCGACATATTCATGCGGCTTCAGCTTGCCGTCGCGGGCGCGGGTGGCGAGGTCTTTCATCTCGGCGGACAGCGACGAGAGGGATTTGCGGTCGGCGTCCTGCAGGACGGGGGTGAAGAGCCCGCCATCGACGGCCACGGCGACGGCCACGTCCGAGGGTTTCAGCCTGATGATCCGGTCACCGGCCCAGACGGCATTGGCATCCGGCACGGCCTGCAGCGCGTTGGCGCAGGCCTTGATGATGAAATCATTGACGGAAAGCTTCACGCCGCGCGGTTCCAGCTGCGTGTTGAGCTGGGAGCGGAAGGCCATGAGCGCGTCGAGCCGGATCTCGCGGCGGAGGTAGAAATGCGGGATGGTCTGCTTGGCCTCGGTGAGGCGGGCGGCGACCGTCTTGCGCATGCCGTTGAGGGCGACCTCCTCGATCTCGCGGCCTTCGTACATCTTGAGCACCTGCGCGGCGGAGGGGCCGGTGGGCATCGCGGCGGCGGCTGTGGGGGCCGCGGGGGCCGGGGTGGCCGCCTTGGCTTCGGCGGGTGCCGTGGCCGCGGGGGCTGCGGTCGCGCCCTCGACATCGGCCTTGACGATGCGGCCATGCGGGCCGGAGCCCTTGACCTGCGACAGGTCGATCCCCTTGTCGGCGGCGATGCGCCGGGCCAGCGGCGAGGCGAAGATGCGGCTTTCGTCGGCGGCCTGCGGGGCCGCGGGGGCGGGGGTTGCGGCTGCTGCGGCCGCGGCGGGGGGCGGTTCCGCCGCCGCGGGCTTGGGCGATTCGGCGGGGGCCGAGGCCTTGCCGATGTCGCCTGCGCTTTCGCCTTCTTCCAGAAGAACGGCGATGGGGGCGTTGACCTTCACGCCCTCGGTGCCTTCTTCTACAAGAATTTTGCCGATCACGCCTTCGTCGACGGCTTCGAATTCCATCGTGGCCTTGTCGGTCTCGATCTCGGCGATGATGTCACCGGAGGCGACGGTGTCGCCCTCCTTGACCAGCCATTTCGCAAGCGTCCCTTCCTCCATCGTGGGGGAGAGGGCGGGCATCAGGATTTCCGTGGGCATCGCTGGCTCTCCTTACCGGTAGGTGACTTGACGGACGGCCGCGACCACCTCGGGGACCGAGGTCAGCGCGTGCTTCTCGAGGTTGGCGGCATAGGGCATCGGCACGTCCTTGCCGGTGCAGTTGATGACCGGCGCGTCGAGATGATCGAAGGCGTTCTGCATGATGTAGGCCGAGAGGTGGTTGCCGATCGAGCCGACCGGGAAGCCCTCTTCGACGGTCACGCAGCGGTTCGTCTTCATCACGGAGGCGATGACCGTGTCATAGTCGATCGGGCGCAGGGTGCGCAGGTCGATGACCTCGGCCTCGATGCCGTCCTTGGCCAGTTCATCGGCAGCGGCCAGCGCGTAGGTCATGCCGATGCCGAAGCTGACGATGGTCACATCCGTGCCTTCGCGCCAGATCTTCGCCTTGCCGAAGGGGATGGTGAAATCCTCGAGGTCCGGCACCTCGAAGGAGCGGCCGTAGAGGATCTCGTTCTCGAGGAAGATCACCGGGTTGGGGTCGCGGATCGCGGTCTTCAGGAGGCCCTTGGCGTCGGCGGCCGAATAGGGCTGCACCACCTTGAGGCCGGGGATGGAGGCATACCAGGCGGCGTAATCCTGGCTGTGCTGCGCGCCCACGCGGGCGGCCGCGCCGTTGGGGCCGCGGAAGACCATGGGCGCGCCCATCTGGCCGCCGGACATGTAGAGCGTCTTGGCCGCCGAGTTGACGATATGGTCCATCGCCTGCATGGCGAAGTTGAAGGTCATGAACTCGACGATGGGGCGCAGACCGCCGAAGGCAGCCCCGACGCCGAGACCGGCGAAACCGTGTTCGGTGATCGGCGTGTCGATGACGCGCTTGGCGCCGAACTCGTCGAGCAGGCCTTGGGTCACCTTGTAGGCGCCCTGGTACTCGGCCACTTCTTCGCCCATGACGAAGACGCTGTCGTCGCGGCGCATTTCCTCGGCCATGGCGTCGCGCAAGGCTTCGCGCACGGTCTGGGTTTTCATCGCCGTGCCTTCGGGCCAGTCGGGCGTCTGGTCGGGCTTGGGCGCTGCCGCCTGCGCGGGGGTGGAGCCATTGGCAGGGGCCGGGTCGGCGCGGCCCTCGGAGGTCTCAAGCGCGGCGGGCGCGGGGGCGCTTTCGGCCTGGGCCTCGGCGGTGGACATGTCCTCGCCCTCCTCGCCGATGACGGCGATGGGGGTGTTGACCTTCACGCCCTCGGTGCCTTCTGCTACAAGAAGTTTGCCGATAACGCCTTCATCGACGGCCTCGAATTCCATCGTGGCCTTGTCGGTCTCGATCTCGGCGATGATGTCGCCGGCCGAGACGGTGTCGCCTTCCTTGACCAGCCATTTGGCCAGCGTGCCTTCCTCCATCGTGGGGGAGAGGGCGGGCATGAGAATTTCGGTTGCCATGGTCGTCTGTCCCCCTCAGGCGTTCTGCGGCGCCGCGTCGGCGTAGATGTCGGTCCAGAGCTCGTCCAGATGCGGCTCGGGGCTTTCCTTCGAGAACTCGGCGGCCTCGTTCACGATTTCCTTGATCTCCTTGTCGATCTTTTTCAGATCCTCCTCGGAGGCATGGCCGCCGGTCAGCAGCATCTGGCGGACGTGTTCGATGGCGTCGCGCTTCTCGCGCATTTCCTGCACCTCTTCGCGGGTGCGGTATTTCGCGGGGTCCGACATGGAGTGACCGCGGTAGCGGTAGGTCATGACCTCGAGGATATAGGGGCCCTTGCCCGCGCGGCAGTGCGCGACGGCCTTTTCGCCGGCGGCCTTCACGGCCAGCACGTCCATGCCGTCGACCGCTTCGCCCTTGATGCCGTAGGCGGCGCCGCGTTCCCAGAAGTCGGGCGACTTGGTGGCGCGCTGCACGCTGGTGCCCATGGCATACTGGTTGTTCTCGATCACGAAGATGCAGGGCAGGTCCCAGAGCTGGGCCATGTTGTAGGTCTCGGCCACCTGGCCCTGGTTCGCGGCCCCGTCGCCGAAATAGGCGAAGGTCACGCGGTCATTGCCGAGATACTTGTCGGCGAAGGCGAGGCCCGCGCCGATCGGCACCTGGGCCGCCACGATGCCGTGGCCGCCGTAGAAATGCTTCTCCTTGGAGAACATGTGCATCGAGCCGCCCTTGCCCTTGGAGTAGCCGCCTTCGCGGCCGGTCAGCTCGGCCATGACGCCCTTGGGGTCCATCCCGCAGGCCAGCATGTGCCCGTGATCGCGGTAGGAGGTGACGCGCTTGTCGCCCTCTTCCGCCGCGGCCTCGAGACCGACGACGACGGCCTCCTGGCCGATGTAGAGGTGGCAGAAGCCGCCGATCAGGCCCATGCCGTAAAGCTGGCCGGCCTTTTCCTCGAAGCGGCGGATGAGCAGCATTTCGCGGTAGTAATGCTTCAGCTCGTCGGCCGAGACATTGGGCGTTGCGGAGCCCTCTTTCGCCGCGGTCTTGCGTGGTGGCATCTCGGGTGTCCTCCCCCGTCACAGAGATAGTTTAACGTTGAACATTCTCATATCAGACGCAACCCCGGATTGCACCCCGCAATCCTGACGCAGGGGGTTGCAGGAAATGCAAGGCTGCTCGCCGGGGGGTGTGGCGGCGTGCTAGGCACGGGACACGGACGTATGTGGTGCATGGAGGCAGGCTTTGGGACGGGTGCCGGAGCGGATCGAGACGGAGGCGGACCTGCGCGACGGGGCCGGGGTGCTGGTGGCGCGCGATGCGCGGTTCGCCCCGATCCTGTCGGCGGTGGGGCCCTTGCCGCTGCGCCGCCGGGCGGACGGGTTCGGGGCGCTTGTCGCGGCGATCGCGGGGCAGCAGGTCTCGACCGCGTCGGCG